>DIFI01000003.1 GCA_002419055.1 Peptococcaceae bacterium UBA5752 | reverse complement strand
AGAATATAAAAAGGAAGGTGCGAATTAAATATTCGCACCTTCCTTTTTATATTCTAATCAGCTAACTTTGGCAACAAAATCAGCCAGTCGTTGCATTGCTTCCGCTAAAGTCTCCATACTATAAGCATAGGAGATACGCACGAACCCCTCACCCGCCGGTCCAAAACCGGTTCCAGGTACCACCGCCACTTTAGCCTCTTCCAACAATTTATCGGCAAACTCTTCTGAGGATAAACCCGTTTTCTTAATAGAAGGGAAGATATAAAACGCGCCTTCCGGCTCATAACAATCGAGCCCCATGTTATTCAACTGCTGATAAACAAAACGTCTGCGCTTATCATATTCGCTGACCATAGCCTTAACATCTTGATCACATTGCTTGAGCGCTGCAATCGCTGCATACTGCGCTACTGTCGGCGCACTCATCACTGCAAACTGATGAACTTTGCTGATTTGTTTAAGCAAAGGCTGCGGCGCTGCTACATAACCAAGACGCCAGCCGGTCATCGCGTAAGCCTTAGAAAAACCGCTGAGATAAATTGACCGCTCGCGCATATCCGCGATATTTGCCAGACAGCTATGCTTGCCGGTATAACACAACTCGGCATAAATCTCATCGCAAAGCACCAATATATCAGTGCCTCTTAAAACCTCGGCGATTTCAATATAATCATCAGCAGTCATATCAGCACCGGTAGGATTATTGGGATAGGATAGTAACACTATTTTTGTTTTTGGAGTAATGGCCGCCTTAAGAGCAGCCGCCTGCAGCTTAAAACCATCCTCAGCATAAGTATCAATATTAACCGGCACGCCGCCAGCCAAACTGACGATCGGTATATAGCAGGAAAAAGATGGGGATGGGATGATTACTTCATCACCTTTTTCAATAAATGCACGGATAATGCTATCAAGCCCTTCCGATGCGCCTACCGTCAATAACACATCGTCCAGCACATAATCAAGCGCAAACCGTCGCTTTAGATACATCGCTATTTCTTGCCGCAGTTCAGTAACACCCATAGTCGGCGCGTAAGCCGTATGTCCGGCCAACAGCGAATCAATACCACCCTGACAGGCAGACATTGGCGTAACAAAGTCCGGCTCGCCGATACCGAGTGACACTACATCAGGACCAACCGCAAAGAATTTGCCGATAGCCAAGGGTTTGATATCATCGAGCTTGCGGGAATAGATTTTATCATAATTTAGCACAATCTTCACTTCTTTCATTATGTATGAGAATTATTATATCCGACACTCTTCCATAAGTAAAGAGATGCTGCTTATTTGAATTTGCATTAATTACCGATATCAATTATACTAAAATTAGATCCAGTGTTATGACAAGGAGGTAACCATGCACCTACCAACACTAATATCAGATTTAGCATTGATATTAATTGTTGCCAGCATTACCACATTGCTGTTTAAAAAAATCAAACAGCCGCTGGTTTTAGGCTACATTGTGGCAGGTATGATTACCGGTCCTTATTTTAGCATGTTTCCCAATGTCGCCGATATGGCCAATATTAATGTCTGGAGCAATATCGGTATCATCATACTGATGTTTTCTCTCGGCTTAGAGTTTAACCTCCATAAGCTGGCCCGCGTCGGTGGCACAGCTATTATCACCACAATCACCGAAGTAACCGGCATGGGCATAATTGGTTTTTTTGCCGGTCAATTGCTGGGTTGGTCATTTATGAACAGCCTTTTCTTTGGCGGGATTATCGCTATATCCTCCACTACCATCATCATTAAAGCCTTTGAAGATTTAAAATTAAAAAGAGAGAAATTTGCTCAAGTTGTCTTTGGTATCCTCGTAATGGAAGATATCTTAGCCATCTTTTTAATGATTATCCTTTCCACAATTGCCGTCAGCCAAAACATCAACGGCGGCACATTGCTGTTTAATATAGCTAAAATGGTATTCTATCTTGCACTATGGCTGATTCTCGGCATTTATCTGGTTCCCACTTTACTCAAAAAAACCCATAGACTGATGAATGACGAAACATTGTTGATTGTTGCGTTGGGCATGTGCTTAGGCATGGTATTGTTAGCCAATTATATTGGCTTTTCCTCCGCCTTGGGCGCTTTTTTGGCAGGCTCTCTGCTGGCCGGCACCATTCACGGCAACCGCGTCGAACGTTTAATCACGCCGGTTAAAGACCTGTTTGGAGCGGTGTTTTTTATCTCCGTCGGTATGATGGTCGATCCAATATTGATCTACCATTATTTACCGTCGATATTGCTGATTACAGCTCTTGTGATTATCGGTAAATTGATTTTCCCAGCATTAGGATTGATGCTGAGCGGTCAATCATTACATTTAGCGATTCGCAGCAGCTTTTCGTTAGCGCAGATCGGTGAATTTGCCTTTATTATCGCCTCGCTTGGTTTAACACTAGGAGTCACCGCTGATTTTCTTTATCCGATCGTTGTAGCGGTTTCTGTAATTACCACTTTTACCACACCGTTTTTTATCGGTCATTCCGAAAAATTTTACCAATGGCTGCAAAAACGACTGCCGGAAAATTGGTTAAACAAACTCAATCGTTATACATCCGAGGAGCAAAGCGAAACAGAAAAGGACAGCGACTGGCAAAATTATATCAAACAATGTTTTTCCCGCATGTTTGTATATGTGATAATTGTTTTAGGTATTAATGTCGTGGGAATTTCATGGCTCTTGCCGCTGGTCGGTCAATACCTGCCGCAGCCATTTGATAAGTTTGCTGTTACGGCAGTAATATTGATTGCCATGTCACCCTTTTTAAAGCCAATGCTTTTTTATAACCGCAATTATTATTTTGTTTCTTTGTGGGTCAAGAGCAAGTCCAATCATCTGCCTCTGATAGTTTTGATAATAATACGTTTTGCGATTACCATCGGCTTGGTACTGACGCCGTTATTAACTATTCTTTCTTTGCCATCACTGTTACTGCTGGCAATTGCGGTGGCAATAGTGATACTGATTAACCGTTCCAACTGGCTGATTGGCCGCTATCTCCAGTTCGAAGCCAAATTTCTTGCCAACCTCAACGAGCTGCATTTGCAGCAGCGGGACGGTGAAAATGCCCATGATTGGCTTGACCAACAACTGCGGGTTGCCAGCTTCCGTTGCGATCATAGCTACGAATGTGTAAATAAAACCCTGGCTGATTTAGGCTGGGGCGCCATTTATAAGGTACAGGTAATCAAAATTATCCGCGGCAAAAGACATATCAATATCCCCGAAGGCTACGAAAAGCTTTTAGGCGGCGACCAGATTTTCATTGTTGGCACTGAAAGAGATATCAACAACATCCGCATAGCATTGCCGTATCTGTGCAATGAGGATAACTGTGCAATCTTTCCTACGCTCTATCAGTTCATTACTTCTCAGGATCAATACGAGGAAGAAGACCAATTGCTTTGCTATGCGGTTAAAGTAGAAAAAGAATCCGGGCTAGCCGGAGTCAGTATCAAAGATTCACAAATCAAAAAACGCTGGAACTGCTATTTGCTGGGGCTGGAAAGAAATTTATATCCGATACTCAATCCCAACCCAAATATGCAGCTAAATACCGATGATCTAATCTGGGTACTCGGCACGCAAAAAATGGCCAAATCTCTCGTCCAATCCGATTTGATTTAGTTCAATTTATAAAACCGTTTATTACACCCGCAAAATTGCTTAAAACCGCCGACTAATAATTATTGTTAGTCAGCGGTTTATTTATTAATATCAATCTAAAATTTCTTTGATAATTCTTTATAGCAAATCTTTTGGACTAACCCCTAACGCATTAGAAATTAAAACAAGCTCTTTGTCAGTTACCATTCGCGTTTGTCCTTCAATTTTTGACAGGCAAGATTCCGATATTTCCATACCGGCAGATTGAAGCTTTGCCAGTAAGTCTTTTTGTTTGATGCCTTCCGCTAATCGTACGCTTGTTATGTTTGCCCCGATAATATTCATATCTCCCAGCGGTAATTTTCTCGGCTTCATTTCGCTATCACCTCTATATAATTCTTTTGAGAGAATTATATATCAAAACCATGTTGCTCCCCCAACTTACTATGATTTGTATGGGACAAAAAGCACTAGCTTGAAGCAGGTTTATATGAGCTGTATATGCATTTTATGTTCTTAATTTCCTTTACAATATACTCTATATTGTTCTTTCCATGCACCAAAAGCATCAAACTCTTCCTGTGAGATTGGATAGTACTCTGGTGCGTCACAGATACCAACAAGAATTTCTAAAACATATTCTTCCTGCAGGAACCCCACACTGCAATAATTGCCAAATTTGATAGGCGAGTATCCGATTATTTTTGCACTTGGGTGAAAATATGGAGAATTCATGAATCATATCCCCCTGTGGATGTCAAGTTTGTTGAGCGTTTACTTTCTATTATAAAAGGGCTGCACGCCTTCCACCGCATCTTTACCAAATCCATCCCTATACGGAATCATGTCAATATACATTTCTTTTAAGTAGGGTATGGCCACGCTAGCAATGCCTCCGAATAAGTCATCTTTATCGCCGGAAAACTCAACAACAAGCAGATAACTTTGCTCGTTATCCCGTACCATCAGACGAAGCCAAGCCCGTTGAACCTCGGTTTTTCGCTTTAAAAAATCTAAAATTGCTGCTATCATTGCGGTGGGGTATTCCTTTGGTTCACCCAGTAGAACCTGCGTTTCCTTCGTAATGGTCTGTTGGGATACGCCCTTTGTGTTCAGATCCTTTTGTGTCTTCAGGTGAGCCAGCAGCGGACGATCCAGAAGAAAATTGTCACCGAACGGATTAATGATAACACCATCTGTTTCCTCTTTTTGCAGAACCATAGTCGCATAGTCGTCAAAGGATAAGATCAGTGTTTTAGGGGTTTCTATCTGCCTCCACTTTAAAAGCTCTCCCCAATCGGTAAATGCAGGGTAGAAATGTTTTCCGTCCTGCGTGGTAAGCATGGGGAATTGCATGACGCTGCCCTGTCGAAAAGTTGCGGTACCGTCGTCGTTATGCTGGGGTTCCTCAGAAAGCATAATAACCGATAAGAAATGAGCCCGAACCGCGATTTCCTCAAACACCTGATTTATAAGTTCATCTGTCTGTTGCTGCTGTAACTGCTCAAACAGTGCCTTCAGCTTGGGATTCTCCACCGGCTTGTTTACATCCACTCCGCTTGACCTCGTTTGCTGCGAAGCGAAATTATCGGCAGCAGGAGACGTCGAGGGTTGATATTCACTCTTCTTTCCAAACAACTTGTTTATCAGGCTCATTGATTGCATCCTCCTTTGCACCTATAAATCAAATAAATCAGGGTTTACCATGGGAACTAATTCTTCCCCTGCTTATAGGGCACACGCGCGGCAGGGACATATTGTGCTGCCTGATCGGTATGTAGCGATTGATCGTCAAAAAATATATCGGCGCCAACGGCTTTTAATACCGCACTTTTTCCCATACCGCCGAGGAAAAAAATCTCGTCAACATTGATATTCCATACTCTTAAAGTCAATACCACCGTTCATGGGCGGGCGCGTTACGCGCCGTAACAAAAGTTGCTGGTTTCTGCCTTGCCAATTTTGATCATATCGTCTGCAAAATCATTTTGCACCAATCAAACAGTAACGAATATGCCTCCTCAAAATCGTGTTCTTCCTGGGTTTTTAGTAATAATGCAGTCGCCAAAACTTCTCGGTCTATCTCATCCAAACGGGAAAGCAACTCTTTTTGCGTCCTGATAAATTCACCGTTACGCAGGTAAAAAACGTTCTGTAAAATGAAAAAGACGGACTTATAGGAAGCTCTTAACCATTCCTGATTGTTCCGGCTCGGGGAATGTATATAGCTGTGGCAGATTGCGTGATATAAATTTCCGGCGCTGATTTTTATGTACATCCTTACATCCTCCATCGTATATGAAGGAACGAGCGTTGTCAGCGTACCGAAATAATCCTCGGTTGTATGCGCGAGATGACAGATTTCGCAGGCGTTCCAGTTGGCAAGCTCGCTTTGCCCGCAGATAAACCCGCAGGATTTGTCTCCATGCTCCAGCGACAATATGATTTGCCGGTATTTATCTATATCTGCAATTTGCATATCGTCAAGCACAACCATAATGTCAATATCACTGTTATCATCGGCCTCGCCTCTGCCATAGCTGCCCTGCAATCCGACATACAACAGACGGCTGCAAAATTCCTGTTTCAATATCCGTACTAGTTCTTCCAGATAATTTTCTATGCTAATAATTGGACGTTCCACAATACACCTCGAAAAATATATTTGGTCTGAGCTGTTAAATTTCTGTCTATCAATGAAATATATTTATCCCTGCTTATAGGGCACACGCGCAGCAGGGACATATTGTGCTGCCTGATCGGTATGTAATGATTGATCGTCAAAAAAAATATCGGCGCCAAAGGCTTTTAATACTGCGCTTTTTTCCATACCGCCGAGGAAAAAAGTCTCATCAACATTGATATTCCATTCTCTTAAAGTCAATACTACCCGTTCATGGGCGGGCGCATTACGAGCCGTAACCAACGCGGTACGGATCGGCGCACCCTGGGAGGCGAATTGCTGTTGTAAATACGACAACGATTTGAGCAGCAGCGCAAAAGGACCGGCAGCTAATGGGGTATGAGCATTTTCCCGTTCGTGTTTTTGAAAAGCTTCCATCCCTTGCTCTTGATAAATCCGCTCCGATTCCGGCGAAAAAAGTACCGCATCGCCATCAAAAGCAATGCGCAACTGAGTAATTTCTCGATTAGCATCAATTTGGGGGTGAGAACCGGTACAAATAATACCGGCCGCGATATTAGCGTTAATAGCATCCTGTACATCATCGGCATCGGCGGAAAGAAAGAGGTCTGTTTTAAAGGCAGTCAGATAAGCCGATAAACTACTACCTCCAGTCAATGCCGAACGCGATATATCAAGGCCGTAATGTTCAATTGAATTAAAAATCCTCAAGCTGGTATCGGCAGCATTTTTAGACATGACAATGATTTCCGTTTTGCGTTGACCGGGAATCAGCTGATTAAGCCGCAGCAGCGCCTTCACAAGCGGGAAACCGGCGCCGGGCTGCAGAATATCATGCTCATGAGCCCGCTGATATTCACAGTAAGCCGGCAGACCCTGTTCGCTGTAAATGCGGTTTTCCTCTTCCACATCAAAGAGCGCCCGCGATGAAATACCGACAACCAAATAATCCGCAAATTGATGGGGCATAGCTACCTCCGTTACAAAACAATAAGAAACAATTAACAAATAAATTATATATCAGTAAATCTTGCTTGTAAATGATGGTAATTTTTTTAGATATTAAGACAAATATTGTCGGAATAAAAATCATCATACCAGTTGTCGCTGTCAAAAACCACAAAATTAAATTCAATTGTATCAATAGTAGTAATCCCATACTCATCCAGTTTCCAATCACTGATAATAATTGCGTCAGTCAGTTTCTGACCGCTGGCAATTTGGCAAGAGAAAATCGGCGAGATGGCTATGCCGTTGACCTGTACGTTTTCGGCTTGAATAATATAGCTATGATCGCTGTTATTTTCGATCAAAAGTCCGGCTTCAGGTCCTACGAAACCATCATAATTGAAACCGCAAAAACTAACATCAATACCATTTTGATCCATAATCTTTATGTTTTCGCTGGCAGCAGCCAAACTGTTATCGGTTGTCAGCATTGATCCGGCAAACAACACCATAAATATCGCTGCAATCAATAAGGTTACCCGAATAGGACGGATGTTTTTTAGTCTATTCATATTAAAGCGCCTCCTGATATTTCGTTACAAAATTACTTTACATTTGCATTATATGCTGTAGCCTGTCCAATAAAACGGTCTATGTGGAAATTTTATAAATAAAAATACCCTAATAAAGGGTATAGTTTTCATATTTTCGTTATAACAGATGTAATAAACTAAAAGCCCATTGCACCGGATCTGTACTCAGGTGTAATGGGCTTATATGCTTTTTTAAAATGCGCTTTACTTTACAATAACCCTATAGACGATAATATTTTCCGCAGTTGCTGAAGCTTCTCCTTCCCAATCCCGATAATACTTAAAGGTAATTGTTGTCTGCCCAGCCTTTAGGGCTTTAAATTGCCAGGCATAAACGCCTCCGGCGCCAATCAAATTGGAATCGGAAGTGTAATTTTCAGATGTCTGCGTAAGTATACTGCTGTCACCTATAATGCAATGCCAGTCGTATCCGGTCGTAGGATTGCCGGCTAATGTAACGCAAGCCAAATTCCCCAGGGCAATCTCGTTTTGAACTCCTTGTTCAAGAGTTGTGGGTTCGGTATATAAAAATCTGTATTTGTTGTTCAGCATGTTTTCAAATCCGGAAAATTTGATCGAGAACTCCTGTATTCCAGCGGCATAGGGAAAGTATTGATACTGCTGAAAATAAATTACAACCGCACCATTAGCCAGATAGTAGTCCGGATTATCTTCTATCGTTTTAAACTTGTTATCCTCAAATTGCGAAACCTCGCCGGAGGCAACTCTTTTGTCTATTTCTGTGCGAATGGTAGAATTCATATATGACACATATGACGAATCACTTTTCATGAGATCAGAAATCTTCAAGACATTGCCCGTGGTCAAATCAAAGGTATACGATGTTTGTACCGTACCGCCATGCGCACCTCCGGCATATTGGTAATCATATAGAACCACGCTGAGCAGCCTATTTTGATTATATGTGATTCGATAATCAAAATAAGTTTCGCATTTAGCTGTATAATCAGGGTATTGTTGTTTCGCTTTAATGATCTCGTAGGCGTTTTGAAGACCCTCTTCAACAGCGTTTGTCGCCGCATGACTTAAAATGCAATTAATGCTGCTTTGCACTTCGATGTCATCGAGTCCGTCGATTTGAGGATACTGAATTGTTTCTTTGAGGTTTTCATCCTCCGAATTCAGTTTCATGGTAGTTATTGAAATCTCGTTTTCATTTAAGCGGCTTATTGTAACCGTTTTGCTGTTATCATCAAATTGGACGTCGACCCCAAAATTTTCCCAAAAGACTTCGGAGGCGAGATATGTATTTTTTTGATGCATAATGCAGCCTTTCCCGGCATAAGTGCCCATCATATAACAGGTATGTCCATTGTTTATAATGGTCTGATTATCCAGATAAATTGCAACGCTTCTATCACCCTTGATTGTCGTTACAACTTTCTCATTGTTTTCTTGCGACCACTGCACTGTATATCCGAGAGCTTGGCAAACCGCCCGCACCGGCAAATAAACGGTACTGTCCTGAATATACGCACCCATGTCAATTTTAGTCCCGTCCAAATTAATTGCGGCCTGCGTACCCGATATATCAGAAACATTTACTTCTGACGCATATCCACTTACTCCAACCGACAAAAGCATTAAAACTGTAACCGCCGCCACAAAGATTTTTTTGGTCATTTATTACATCTCCCGAATATTTTATTTGCATATTTCTAAGACGACACAACAAGAAATTTGTTCCCAGCAGTTTTAGCTTCCATGAGCCGGACAAGCCAAGCTGTATACACGTTTAAAAGGTAGATTCTATCTGCAATTTCAAGTCAAGATTACGCTGACAACGGAAATGAAAAGGCGGTATAGCCTTCGCTGCTATACCGCCTTCTACAAGGATACTTACATATTCCCTGTAACCTTACACTTAGAATATTATATATTTTATTCTGCTTTACCGTTACTGCCAAATATCCGGATCTTTTCCCGTATTATTTCTATAGCCGCTTCTCTGGCCGGCGTCAACATCTTACGTGGGTCTATTTCATTAGGATTAGCAATAATAACCTCTTTTGCTGCCTTCATAAAAGCTTCACGGATATTAGTATCAATATTGACTTTGCGGATACCCCGCTCAATCGCCGCTTTGATTGTATCATCGGGTACACCTGAAGATCCATGCAATACTAACGGCACATCGACCAGTTTATCAATTTGCACCAGACGGTCAAGGTCTAATTTGGGCTCACCCTTGTATTGACCATGAGCTGTACCGATGGCAATAGCCAACGCATCAACATTGGTATGCTCAACAAAATAGGCCGCCTCAGCAGGGTCGGTATACATCGATTCTTTCTCATGGACATAGATATCATCTTCGGTACCGGTTATTTTACCGAGTTCTGCCTCAACGCTGATACCGCAAGGAATTGCCACATCAAGCACCTTGTTGGTAACTTGGATATTCTCTTCAAGGCTATATTTTGAACCGTCGATCATCACTGACGAAAACCCTTTGGCAATACACTGCATTACTTGGTTGAAGCTGGTACCATGGTCAAGGTGCAGTGCTACCGGTACCGGTGCCAGTTCTGCTGCCAGCTTTGTCAATGCTACGATGTAATCAATACCGGCATATTTGATTGCTCCTTGACTGGCCTGGATAATAACCGGCGATTTTTCGGCAGTAGCAGCGGCGATGATCGCCTGTACGATTTCCATATTGTTGCAGTTAAATGCGCCGATTGCATAACGACCTTTTTCCGCTTGAGATAAAAGCGATTTCATTGATACGAGAGGCATAGTAATCCCCCTTTTTAATAATAATTTTATTTATTTGTTTCATCAAGCTCTTTCATTTTGTTTTTAGTAACAAAATGCATTGCAACGCCTTGCTCTCGCATAGTTATTCTATCAATTTTACGAAACAAATGCAAGTCAAGAGGCCTTTTAGCAAAAATTCTTGTATGTTGTTGACAATGAGCACAGGCTACGGTCAAGCTATCATTAAAGATTTCTATATTAAAGTCACTGCTACCGCATACTTCACAATTAATTTTTCTTTGGTCAAACAAATGATTGAAATGCATCAGTATCCTTGCCATCAATGATGGGCGGTCGAAATATTCGCGCAACATATCTTGATAGCAGATAATTTGTTCCCCTTCGGCATTGAGCTCAGTCAATACCTCATCGCGGTTACCGATATAGGCCAAATGAAGATCGGTTTCCTCGCATTCAAGCATTGTTGCCTGACCGGACATTAACTCCTTAATCGACATTATGTATTGATGTTCCTCTTGACAACAAGGGCAAAAGCAGGAAATATATATATTTTTTGCTGCCGAATGCATCTTCAAAACCGCTGCTCCGCAACTGCAAGTTAATGTTACGCCTTCAGTCAAGCTAAAGCGCGAGATATTACGATAAAGCATTTGCCGCTGACAAAACGGGCAGCGAATTACTACCAATGTTTCCGGGAAAACAATCATTTTATATCCTCTTTTATATATGCACCGTCAATATTTCTTACCGCGAATAATTTTCCTTTACAATAATAAATCCTGGGCAAGCGCGCATCCGAAGTAGTACGCCGCATCGAAACTTCTATTTTATCGCCAACATTTAAGGAATATCCGGTAATATCAACGGCACAGGTTTGCATCGCCACCCGGCCGATTACTGCCAGTCTATTCCCCTCAAAAAGAGCATAGTGGGCAGGTTTGTTGGTTAGTTGACCGGCAATATTTTTGGCTGCCTTTTTGAAAACTGCGGCTGTGCCGCTGCGAGCATCAGTTTCTACCGCAAATCCATCGGCATAACCGATCGGTAACATTGCCAAAGTTAAGTCATGATCCGCTTTGCTATCGCCGCCATACCCAACCAATTCACCTTTCTTAACTTTACGGATTGCACTGATTTTACATTCTACCTGCCAGGGATTAGCCAGATGCCAATCATACGGTAACTGAACCGGGCTTTGACCATAAAGTAATGTCCCAACTCTTACCATATCGAATGCGGCTTTCGCCATAGTCATGGTAGCAATACTGTTGGCAATATGAGCTGTGCCATAATCAATGTCCATCTCTTTAAAAGCTTCGATCACCTGGCGGAATACGGTAATTTGTCGCTCGGCGCTGTTTTTATCTGCGGCTTCGGCCAAATGAGAATAAATACCGGTCAGTTGAAGTGAAGATGAGTTAACCACCGCTGCTCCCAAAGCGGCGGCTGTTTCCGGAGAACAACCAAACCGGTTCATACCGCTATTAATTTTGATCTGACAAGGAGTTGGCTTGTCTCCCGAGGTAGCCAGAGCCTCCAGACTTTCCATACTGTCAATAGTAGCCGTCAGCCGGTATTGGCGAAGTAAAACTACGTTATGAGCGCGTGCCGGCAAAAAAACCAGGATCGGCTTATCAATGCCTGATTGCCGCAGCTCGATGCCTTCGTTTAGATTAGTAACCGCAAATGCATCAACGTCGTCTTGGATAACACCTGCAACCGCAATCGCGCCGAGCCCATAAGCATCAGCCTTTACTACGACCATTAGTTGGCAACCATCATGCAAATGATTGCGTATTTCTGCTACATTTGCGCTTACCGCATCAAGATCTATTTTGATATAACGTTCAAAGCTATCGATTATGTTCCTGTCCATTAATCAACCTCTGTTTAGTAATCTTTTTTTAGCGTGAATTAATTTCCGTACACCTTTTTGGTAAAGAGGTTCTAAATCATTATACATTTTATACACAAAAGGCTTATATACAAGATCATATTCTCCAATAAAGCGGATATAATTGCCGCCGAAACCTTTTTTGAATTTAACGAGGCCATAAAGCGGATGATCCTCCGCCACATCACCGGGAACGCCACGGAAATCATACATAGTGCAGCCATGTTGTTTAGCCCACTGAATCATTCGCCATTGCATCAGATAATTAGGCATTACATTACGGTATTGGTTAGCCGAGGCACCGTAGATATACCAAGCTTTATTGCCAAGTATAAAAGCCAATGAACCGGCGATGGCCTTGCCCTGATAATAAACCAGAAACATCTCCGCCAATCCTTGCGGTATCAACAAATCATAGAAATCCTTATAATAAGAAAACGGGCGGATCAGAAAATTATCCCTTTGCGCTGTTTCCTGTAACAATTGATAAAATACCGGCAACTCGGACTGTGGAGCAGCAGCGGTTACCGTTACCTCCTTACGCTCCGCCAATCGTAAATTGTATCGGGTCTTTTGATGAAAATTGGCCATTAACGTTTCTTCGTCCGGACTGATGTCAAGCCGAAAGACATACCGTGGCTGAACGCCTTCGAATCCTTCACCTTTATCTGCGGCAACAAAACCAGCGGCTTTTATCCTCTGATTCCATACTTTATCATCGTCCGCAACATCCGGATCGATTTTGCAGAAAACTGCTTTATGTTCTGCTGCAAGATCGCGGCATCCTTGCCAAAGAGTATCCCAAGCTAAGCTATCATTAATATCAAGCACAGGACCTCGTGGCGCATAAAACAGACATCCCATGCCGGCGGGTAATTGACGTTTCAGCAGAGAAATTGCAGCATAAATTGTTCCCTGGTCTTCGACAATCAGACGCAAAGGTTGCCAGAGGCTGCGCTCTTTCAGTTCTCCCCATTCCCAGGTTTGCAAAATATGGCCTTTAGCGTGATTGCTGATAAAATTGTTAAAAGATGCTTTCTCTTCTTCACCGATGACACGTGCTCGCACTGCTATTCCTCCAATATATTACTTTGGTTAATATTCTCGAAACAAACATTCTTCTCCTGCCTCATGCAATGCTTCAAACTATTTACGCTGCAAATATTTGCGTATACTATCGGCGGCGATTGCGCCATCAGCTGCAGCAGTAATTACCTGGCGTAAGCCTTTGGAGCGGACATCTCCGGCTGCAAAAATGTTTTTGACAGAAGACGTCATATTTTGATCTGTAATTATATAGCCTTTGTCATCAGTATTTACTATCGAAGCATATAGTGCTGATGCAGCGTCATTAGCTTTGATGAAAAATACTCCATCGGTTGATAACTCTTGTCCGTTATCAAGTTTAACTCCATCTACTTTATCTTCGCCAACAATTTCAACTACATGCCGCTGCCATACCCAACTGATATTAGCCTTTGATTTTGCTTGCTTTACCAAATCCGCATCAAGATTTGACGCGCCTTCTTTAGCGTCGGCAATCAGATAAACTTTTTCGGCCATTTGGGCCAAAAACAGAGATTCCTCCAATGCTGCATTATCAACACCTGCTACCACAACAGTCTTGCCACGGAAAAATGCACCGTCACAAGTTGCGCAATAAGAAATGCCGTGTCCGACAAAACGCTCCTCACCGGCAATCGGATGCCGTTTTGGCGAATTACCGGAGGCAATCAGCAGTGTTTTACTCTGAAAGAAATTGTCTGAAGAACAAAAGATTGTAATCTTATCATTCTCTATAAAAATATTTTGGGCCCGCTCGTTGGAAAAGACAGCGCCAAACTTTTCTGCCTGTTCAAACATTGTCCTCATAAGTTGGGCTCCGTCTTGAGAAGGGGCAAAACCCGGGTAGTTTGCTAAATGATCAATTCGCGCCGCATTACCCCCAACCTCCGATTTTTCGATAACCAACGTTTGCAACCCACCTCTTGCCGCATAAAGAGATGCAGTCAATCCTGCAGGACCTCCGCCAATAATTATTAAATCATACATCGTGTCTGCCATAATAATCCCCCTATCAAAAACATTCGACTTTATATGGACAATGTTTCTTATCACAGCGCTGTTGTTGACAATAACCGCAATCGGTAATTAATTCATGATCATTACTGATAAAAAATATTCCAGATAAGCTTTTGTCCGGCTGCATAAAAAAATCATCAGTTAGTGTTATCTGCAACTTAGCCGCTGCCACTGCCATCAAAGAAAACAGCTCTTTTTGCCCCTCAAGTTGCCAGGACAACGTTGCTCCCGGACAAATATGCCGCAACAACGGTAAATTATAACACTCCATAAGATATTGTTCCGCAGCAACAAAAACGCTATGCAGCGCCATTTGCGCTATTCTATCTACCCAAAAACGTTCAAGCATTGAAGTTTGGGATTTTTTCAACTCATCAATTTGATGACCGCAAGTAGCCAAAAAAACAAATATTTGCTGCTCGTCTTTTATTGTAGCAAAAAACTGTTCGCTAAAACATATATTTTGCAGCAATATTTTTTGTGACGTTCTTTGCGCCTCAACAACCATAACGGCAGCCGCAGGTTGCGCCAATTGCTGCGCCTGATTTATTAATTGACAACATCGTTCTGTCAAGACACTTTTGTATTCCAGATGCATTTGTCTTATAAATTGATTCTTATCAATAATCAATTCTTTATTAAAATAAATAATTTTATTCATAAATTAATTATAACACAAAAAAATAATATACATAAATAAATGTTTTTAATGAATATTAAATATTAAAGTTATATTAATAAAAACCTGATAATATTAAAATTTCTTGTATTATAATTCAAATACTCGTTTTTTCGACTTTTTATGCATTTAATATATAATATATTTATAATTAATTATTATAAATAACAATAATTAATTTATAATTTTCGAAACATTTTGACTATAATTAGCCGGCAGGAAATAAAAACTACTTGAAGAAATGTATGAATCTGCTATTTTGTTCACTAAATAAAAAATTATCTAATAATTGTTAATATATTAAATCAATACTTTATTTGTTATAATAATTATAAAAAACGAGTTATTTTGACAATATAATTTTTATACAGTAAATATTTTGGAGGTATAGCATGTAAATTGACAAAATAAGTGGAAATCACCCTGTGGATATTGTGGATAACAATGTTAATAACTACTTTTAAATGGGTTTTTTTCTGTGAGTAAAAAATATTTGATTAGCATACAGCAATAAATATCTTCACCCGTGACAAAAATAGCTAACTTCATCAATAAATTTTTGTCGCATATCAACGACAATTGATGATAAATACTTATGTCAAACTTAAAGGTTAAAAGCTTATTGTACCGAAATCTTTGACAATAAAAACTACGGAGAGAGAAGCTGTTATGGGCAATGCGGTTAAAGAAGCGCCAGTAGTGACGCAGTCTGGTAAAGCATGCAGTCTGCTATCGTCACCAGAATCAAATATTGTATTTACGAAAGAAGAACTTCGTGATAGTGTTTTGGCTACATTAGGTGTTAATGCAGCAGCAATTATCCACGAGGCTAAGCAACCATTGCAAAGTATCAGGGCGCATTTACAACTACTGGAAATACAATTATCTAAAACGAATTGTGATACTCTTCAACAACAGCAGAGGTTTGCTTTGCTATACGAAGAGATCGGCAGAATTAATTCTCTGCTATCACAGTTTATGTTAATGGCGGCCGAACGCAAAGAATATCGACAAAGAATTGAGTTGGCGCAAATCGGTACGGATATGTCGATGTTGCTGCGGAGCGTTGCTATATTGCAAAATGTAGAGATTATTGAAAATTACAAGCAGGGTGTTTATTGTTTTTGTGATGGTCAGCAAATCCGTCAAATAGTATTAAATCTTCTTTCAAATGCTATCGAAGCCAGCCACGATAATGGAAAAATTATTATATCAGTAAATCAAGCCGAGAACTGGGCCGAACTATCTGTACAAGACAATGGCTGTGGCGTTGCCCCGGAAAATATCGACAAACTATTCAAACCGTTTTTTACTACCAAAGAAAATGGTAATGGCATTGGTCTTCCTATGTCCCTCCAAATAGCCAGAGACCATGGGGGAGATATTAAGATCAGCAGCAAACTTGGCCAAGGCAGTATATTTAAGCTCTTATTACCAATAAATTAAATAATGAAAGCTACCTATAATTAATAAAAAAAGTTGACGGTAAGCAGAGCTTATCGTCCTATTTTTTGTTTTTAATGTATTTTTTTTAATTTAGCAACAAACTTTTGCAATAGTTTTTAAAACAAAAGTATTATCGCAATTAATATCAATTGCCGGCGGATTGCAAAATATCGCAATCGGCGGTTTTTTACCGCAATGGTTGGCAAAATCACAGAACAATCTGGTAAAGTGTTCACAAAACACCTTCGTTTGACCGGCACAATTGATATATTCAACAGTAACTTTATAGATCAATTTAACACATTTCATACAGTCCATCTGTACATGTTTAACTTCTATAACACAAAATTTTGCTTCGATAATTTGGGCAATCCCGGTAATATCCAAGGTTTGGCAAAGGCAAGTACAGATACAATTATGAGGCCGCGGCGGAAAATGCTCCGGTGGACAAGGCCCCGGTTTGTGTTTGTGTTTTGTACTTGATTTGGAGCAAGGTTGCGCATCAGTATGCGTTTCAACTAGGTTTTTTTGTTTGGGCACAATATCATCTCCTTCGTTTTGCAATCATAAATAGATTGTCATCACTACAATATATGCCCTTACATTTATATTTGTCCCACTTTCGGATTCTTATAATTAACATTGGTCAAACTACTTCATCAAAGTATAGTTATACTTTTGGCAAGGATCAACAATTATCCTTGAGATATTCTAATGCCTGTACATATCCGGCAATACCTTGACCGCAAATTGACTTAACGCAAGCTTTAGATACATAAGAAAAGTGACGAAACTCCTCCCGTGACATTATATCGGAGATATGTACTTCCACAGTAGGTAAAGTTATTGATGAAATCGCATCCATTAATGCAATACTCGTATGGGCATAGCCACCGGGGTTGATTACTATACCGTCTTTTCTGCGATAAGCTTCGTGAATCTTATCGATGATTGCTCCCTCATGGTTGCTTTGAAAACACTCGACGATAATATCAAGTCTAGCTGCGGCAGTATCGATATAATTTACCAAATCTTCATAGGTTGCGCTACCATATATCTCCGGTTCACGTAAACCCAGCAAGTTAAGATTAGGTCCGTTGATTACTAATATTCTCATAAAACTCCTCCATTATTTTTTTTGCCGCCGTCCCAATATCACTATCATTCTGAATAGTAACATCAGCAAAATGGCGATATAACGGTAATCTTTGTTGATAAAGCTGCTCCATACCAATATTGGCAGAAAGTGGCCGGCCGCTGATGTCAAGCAAGCCCCGCTCTCTTTCAATAAAGTAAATTCGACCATTACAGGCCAATGAAAAATGATTTTGTTCTTTTAATACAGCACCACCACCGGTAGCAATAATCAAGCCATGTTCTTGACCTGCCGAAGCCAATGCTGCAATTTCTAATGAGCGGAAGCTTTCTTCTCCACCGTTGAGAATCAATTCCGCTGCTGAAAGACCCATGCTTTCGGCAATTATCTGATCGCTGTCTACCAATTCCCGACCCATTAACTGAGCCAGTACGGCTCCGATTTCGCTTTTACCGCAGCCTGGCATGCCTATTAGTATTATATTACTGATCTGTGACTTTAGATCTCTAATAATTTGTGCTATCTGTTCGTCGGCCATTGGTAAACCATTAAACAATTCAGCAGTTTTAGTAGCTTGGGCTACCAACATAGCCAGCCCTCCGGCATATGGTATGCCCATTTCCCGAGCATCAAATAACAGACGGCTGCATAACGGATTATAGATCAGATCTATAACCGCTTCAAGATCCGGAAAAGCGGTTATATCAATCAATCTGCCGCTGCTATACGGATACATGCCTACCGGAGTAGTATTAATGATGATCTGTGCATCATTTTGTTCCGAAACATTTTTATAGTTTATCTCACCGGTACGTGATACTTTTACTATCTTGCGAGCGCCGCAGTCTTCGACAGCTACACTAATAGTAGCAGAAGTAGCGCCGCTTCCTAATATAAGTATTTTTTTATCCGCAACTGTAATATTGTTGATATTAAGCAAATAAATAAATCCTTGATAATCACAATTATCGCCGTAAAGGTGACCGTCAGAATCACGAACTATGACATTGACGCTGCCTATTCGTTGCGCCAACGGCGAAAGATGATCGCAATAACTCATCACCTTTTTTTTATAAGGAATAGTGACATTGATACCATCAAACTGCTGTTTAGCAAAAAATTCTTCTAATTCGGTTGGTTTGACATTAAACATTTGGTAATCATAGTTGCCAAACCGTTTGTGAATTATTTGCGAATAGCTATGACCCAGTTTTTCTCCTAAAAGTCCGCAGATCATGATTAACCTCCTTTACTGCTTATCTTAGTTACATTAATTGTTTTGATTATCGTCTGTTGGCCATTAATAATTTAAGATCAATCATCAAGTCTGCAAATGCAGCCGGAGATAAGGACTGATTTCCATCGCATAATGCCTCGGTAGGGTCATTATGAACCTCTATCAGCAGTCCGTCGGCGCCAACGGCAGCAGCTGCCAACGCCAGCGGCTTAACCAGATCAGCATTACCGCTGGCATGGCTGGGATCAACAATTACCGGCAATTGACTTAAGCGTTTTAAAAGCGGAACTGCCGTAATATCAAGTGTATTTCGTGTTTCAGTCTCAAATGTCCTGATGCCACGCTCACAAAGCACTATCTGCTGATTGCCTCCGGCCATGATATATTCGGCACTCAGCAATAACTCACGAATAGTTGCCGATTGACCGCGTTTGAGCAGTACCGGTTTCGGCTGGCGGCCCAGTTCTCGCAGTAACTCATAATTTTGCATATTACGAGCGCCCACTTGTATCATATCGACCTGATCAAATAAAGACAGCTGGCGTATATCGGTTATCTCTGTGACTATAGGCAGACCGCTTAATTGTTTGGCTTTCAAAAGCAGCTCGATGCCACGCTTGCGCAGGCCCTGAAATACATAAGGAGAACTACGCGACTTAAAGGCGCCGCCACGCAACATCACCGCTCCGGATTTAGCAACGGCTACAGCCGTAGAATTAATTTGTTGTTCCGACTCAATAGCGCAAGGTCCGGCGATTACAGTAAAATTGCCGCTTCCGAAACTGATCTGTCCCACATGCACACCGCGCTCCGGCTGCATGTGGAGCAGTGAAGCTGCATTATCATAAAATATTAATGCTTCTTCTTTATCGGTCAGCTCTAAAGAGCGAATATATTCTATTGAATCAGCTCCGTTACACCACGGGCAATCACTGGCAAACAATATCTTATCCGCTCCGTGAGTGCGTATTATCCGTTTGGCCTGTTGCTTGGGCATATTATAAGCGATATAACCGGTATCAAAATAAATATTGCTACCCACCAGATAACGTTCAACATCATCCCACAGCAGATTGCCACCCATGTGCGCAGCAATCAAGCGTGGGAAAGGATTGACGCCGACCAGCTTTGATAACAGCCGAGCTGTAGCCTGCGGTGAAGCATAATGCGTCGAAGCGATACCGGGATCAACCCCGGCATGAAAAACTACCGGTAAATCAAGTCGTGCAGCTTCAATTGCCAGCTCCACAATACAGTCATTATCAATACTGATTTGCTGATATTGGGGATGAATTTTGACGCCATGCAACCCCAATGATTTAATCTTGCGTAACTGTTCTATCATATCGGAGGCGCCGGGAAATACCGAGCCAAAAGCAATGATCTTGCCACCATTGATCGCTGCAGCATTGATGTTGATGGTTTTTTGCTGAGCAGGCTTAGTGGCTACGGGCAATACGCAAGCATAATCAATACCCCATTGTTCCATACCATGCAATAAGCCGGTTATGCTGCCGTCGGTAACTGCTTTAAGACCGCTTAGTTTTTCCAGCTTAGCTACAGCCTTTGCTGCTATTGTCTCAGGAAACACATGGCAATGACTATCGATAATCATAAATCATAACTCCTTTGTAATTATTTATTATATACCGTGGCATTAAATTTTACAACAAATCGAATAACAAAATAAGTCCTGCACTGTTAATCAATGCAGGACTTATATAAAGGCACTTATATACAGCTGTCTGTTGTTCAGGACAATCCAACAGCAGCAAGATAATAACGTAGCTAGCAAATATTTAATTCATTAAATACCGAAAAATACCACTTAATATTGTTGCATATATGATAAAAAAAATATATAATATATCATAGTAGTTTAGTAGGATTAAGCAAAGGATGTGACAAGAATGTCTTTATTGTCCGACGCCCGCAATATGGCCAGTAAGGATCCGGCTGCTAAAAGCACTTTAGAAGTAATATTACTTTATTCGGGATTTCATGCATTAATTTGGCATAGAATGGCGCATTGGTGCTATCAACACCGAATATTCTTTTTAGCTAGATTTATCTCTCAAACCGGCAGATTCTTTACTGGTATAGAAGTCCACCCCGGAGCTAAAATAGGCAGTAATCTTTTTATTGACCATGGAATGGGAATAGTAATAGGAGAAACTGCCGAGATTGGTGATAACTGTACCATTTATCATGGCGTAACCCTTGGCGGCACAGGTAAGGATAAAGGTAAGCGCCATCCAACAATCGGTAACAATGTCTTAATAGGCGCGGGAGCCAAAGTATTAGGACCATTTTCTATTGGGGATAATGCAATGGTTGGTGCAAATTCGGTAGTTTTAAAAGAGATTCCACCCAATTCAACTGTTACCGGTATTCCGGGACATATAGTTAAACAAAAAACGAATCGCATTCCTTCACTTGATCTTGATCAAGTACATATCCCTGACCCTGTCATGCAAGAGCTATGCCGTATCA
This sequence comes from Peptococcaceae bacterium UBA5752, assembly GCA_002419055.1. Classification (GTDB taxonomy): domain Bacteria; phylum Bacillota; class Dehalobacteriia; order UBA4068; family UBA4068; genus UBA4068. The sequence continues at coordinate 27,264 of DIFI01000003.1, read as the reverse complement.
ATGATAATATTGAGGGATTAAAAGCACTCTATCAGGAATTATATAATAAAAGTAATTTAAATAGTAACTGAAAATAACTGACCAACTATAAGCAACAGATACTATTTTTACAAAAAACCCAGCAATTTAGATATTGCTGGGTTAAGTTTTTAACAATTATATAATTAACTCTAAATCTCAATAATGTTTGATTAAGAGCAAGAACAAAAAATGACAACAATCCCGCTGTATTATTAAAATTTAAAATAACTCACTATCTTCAGCCGCTTTAAGAGCGATACTATCCGGCTGTTCATATGTCAACCAAGTAAGTAGAGCTGCATGTACTTCTTTAGCTAAAGAATCGGCTTTTTCCGGATCCTCAGCATACTTGGCAGCTAACAATAATTCGGTAGCGGCCTCCTGACGGTCAAGAAAATTAGCTGTATCAAACAAATTTTCCACTTGTTGATAAAGACAAGACAGCGCTAAATCAAGACGATATGTTGCAAGCCCGGCGTCTGTCAGACTCTCACTACCTGACATTAAGAGCTCTTGAAGCATTTCTGAAGGCAAAATCCTATATGGTTTATTATTCTTGAACAACTTGTAAAACACCTATCTTTTTTGATTTTTATTGGGGCTACGTCTATAAAAGGCGAAATTAAAGTCCCGAGGAACGATTCTTTCGGTATTAAGGCGCATCCGCTTTCCGTAAGTATTCTCCCTGCCTTTGAGATAACAGAATAAATTGGTCAGAATCACAAAATGGTGACAATATTAATAATACATCTTAACAGTTACTGCATTTATAAAAACGTCGTTTACAAATAATCTGACGGATAATGAATTATTGCGATAATACCGCTATCGTGAGATACTTGAGCATTATCTGCAGCCATAATATTACTAAGACAGCGGCTGCTACCAACCGGTAACTCGATACCGTCTAACGGATATTTCATTCCCTGCCAACATAGGTTAGTAACGGGAGTAAGCGCAACCATGCTGACTATATCGCCAGCTTTGCCCTTGATCTCAGCGTTACCCTTGCTATAACTAATGATGCAATCCTCATCAAATATCTGCAGAGAATTCAATTTAGACATATACAATACCGGAAGGGCCAAATTAAGCCACATATGATCAAGCCGCCCGCCGCCATTGCCAAAAATTACAATATCCCCAAATCCCCGCTGTAGAGCAGTATGCAGAGCAGCTTCGCCATCACCAAAATTCTTTTCCCGCGGAAAACTAATAAACTCGATAAACATTCGTTGATAATTTTCCAATACTTCTGAAGCAATAGAGTCGAAATCACCAATTATTAAATCCAACGGCATTCCGTATTGATAAGCGTAGTTTGCTCCTTTATCTGCAGCAATAGTAAAGGGGAATGTGCCTGCAGCTACAAGTTCATCCAATTGACGCTTAGCCCCTCCTGCCGGTGCTTCACCACCCAAAATTATCAGAGCCGACGAAGGACTGATGTTAATACGATTCATAATATAACCCTCTCGAAAAAATAAATTCTAGTCAGTAAACTAGCTGATTATATCTGGTCTTAAATATTTTCCCCAGCCACGGGCATTCTTATCTACTTGTCCATGATCCATCACAACGCGACCGCGCACAATTGTATAAACAGGTTTACCCGTTGTTTCCATACCATCAAACATTAAATTAATGTCACGCGCTTTAGTATACATCTTTTCTTTCGAAAGTTTCTGGCGACTGTTTGAATCTATAATAGTAAAGTCCCCGTCACTGCCTACCGAGATGCAACCTTTGCGAGGGAAAATACCGTGCACCTTAGCTGTGTTTTCGGAAAATAAGCGAACTATATCCGAAAGCTTTAGTCTTCCTTGAGCAACCTGTTCCAACATTAACGGTAACATAACTTCAATCGCCGGAATACCAGAGGGAGCTTGCCAAATGCCTTTTGAGGGACCAATCACCTTTTCCGACGCCATAAATGGAGCATGATCAGAACCAACCATATCTATGGTACCGTCAAACAAATATGGCCAGAGACCTTCGCTGGCCTCTCTATTGCGTAAAGGCGGATTACATTTAGCATAAGGGCCAAATCTATCAATATAGCTATCGTCAAATAACAGATAATGAAAACAGGTTTCGGTTACAACATCAATTCCCTGCTCCCGCGCTTGTTTGATCAGCTTGCAGGATTCGGGCAACGTAATATGTACAAAGCCTACTTTGCAGCCGGTAGCTTTAGCAAAGTTCAACACAGTCGCTACACTCTCGACCTCTGCAATTGCAGCATGGCTTTTATAATGAAAGCTGTTATCTTCCTGTCCGGTAGCATGCAAATATTTTTCAAGCGCTTTAATCAACTGATAGTTTTCTGCATGGAAGTAAAAACGTCCGCCGCTTTCAGCACCGGCTTGTAGCAGCAAGTATAATTCTCCATCGTCAGCTGCAATTAAACCGGTAAATTCCTGCTCTTTTCCTGCAGGTGCCGGCTGTAAAAAGGTTTTAAAGCCAACCGCCCCAGCTTTTATTAATCCAAAAAATTGCTGTTTATTATCATAACCGGCAGCCGCTAACATCATAAAATCAACAACCGACTTTTGCTCAGCCAATATTACACAATCATTTAAATGCAAAGGATCAAAGGGCGGTGGTATCACATTTGGCATCACCCGGTAGGCAGTAAACCCACCTGCTGCTGCCGCACAGCTACCGCTGAAGAAATCCTCCCGTTCGGTATGCCCAGGCTCCCTAAAATGCACATGGGAATCTATTAGCCCCGGTAATACTGTATAACCACGGGCGTCGATGACCCGCTCAGCAGTAAAATTGCCACTATAACCGACCAATGTGGTAATAGTAGCAATCTGGCCATCGATAATAATAATATCGCCTTGTTCAAAGGTGCCAGCAGTATAATATAAGGCATTTTTGATAATCAATTGTGCGCGGTTCATCACCATTTACCTAAAGCAAACTTTTAATTTGTTCCTTAATGTTATCTAAATCCTCAGACTTAAGAGTATAATTGACTTTAATTAAATCAAGCGGTAGCTGCCAATCCAAAGTTTTCATTAATTCGGCAATTTGTCCGACACTCTGCCCGCCCCAACCGTAAGAGCCAAAAGCTATGCCTATGCGGTTTTTTGGAGCCAAACCTTTCATGTATGCAAGAAAGCCTGCTACCGATGGCAACATAGTACTGTTGATGGTCGGCGATCCGATAGCAATATATTTAGCTTCAAGTAACGCTACTATAATATCAGATATATGATTAGCCTGCAAGTTCATTTGCTCGACAAATATCCCGTTTTCGACAAAACCGGAAGTAATGGCGTCTGCCATTTTTTCAGTCGCATGCCACATCGTATCATAAATAACAACTGCTTTATTAACGACTCGTTGTGCTCCCCAATCGGCATATTTAGCAAAAATATCAGCCAACTGGGTACGCCAGATAAGTCCATGCGCAGGTGCAAGTATTTTAATATCCAGCTTGGCTGCCGCTTCCAATGCCTTCAGGGTTTGACTGCCATAAGGCAATATGATATTGGCATAGTATTTTGCCGCTTCATGGAACAGGCTCTCAGTCGGAACCAGGTCATTAAAGCGCTCACTCGCAGCATAATGCTGTCCAAAAGCGTCCGAAGAAAAGAGGATTTGTTCCTCCGGCATATAGGCAAGCGTATTATCCGGCCAATGGAGCATTGGTGTCTGCAAAAACTGAAGACTACGCCCACCCAAGTTAAGCACATCGCCGGTTTTAACTGTCTCGGCATCAAGTTCTCCAAAATGTGCCTGCAAACCTTTGATGCCGGCCGGAGCACTAGTAACCAGCTTTGCATTAGGACAATGTTGCAGCACATATGGGATAGAGCCACTATGATCCATTTCGACATGCAAAGATACCAAATAGTCAATTTTATTCGGATCAACAATCGCACTGATATTTTCCATCAGAATCTTGGCAAACGTCGATTTGACAGTATCAATTAAAGCTATTTTCTCGTCAACAATCAAATAAGCATTATAACTGGAACCTTTTTGAGTTGTATAGCCATGAAATGAGCGCAGATTCCAGTCAACAACACCAACCCAATAAATGCCTTTTGCCAACTCGCATTTACCCACTATTCGGCCTCCTCAAAGGAATCCTTATCAACGCCGCATACTGGGCAAACCCAGTCCATTGGTATTTCTGCAAAAGGCATACCGTCATTCTCTGCAGGATCATAAATATAACCGCAAACCGTACAAACAAACTTTTGCATGACTGGCATATACATCATCTCCTCTTTCAAAATGTTAGTTAGATTAATTCTAGCGCTTCTGTCCTATTCATTCTGTTGGCTATCGCTTTTTTTAGTGCTATTGATTTGCCAATTTCACCAATCAATATTGCTCCTGACAATTGACCTTTATCATTAAAAAATAGTTTATAGAACTTGCCGTCTGCCGGGAAAGATCGAGTAACGCTTTCCTCCAGCGTAATATTGCCGCCCGACCAAATCCTCGTACCCATGGCGTTCATCATATACGGCGGCTCTTCCGGAGTGTAAGATTCCTCACCACCAACGGCATTTTTACCGGCTACAGTGCCCTGTGCCATTGAAACAGTCCACAGGCCAGGAACAAATCCATTAAATTCAGCACAATCCCCGCAAGCATAGATATCATCTGCCGAAGTTGCCATCATCGCATCAACTACAATAGCTCGGTTGCATTGCAATCCGGCAGCCTGTGCTAAAGCAATCTGTGGTTTGATACCGGCGGCAAAAATTGTTACTGCCGCAGGAAATCCTCTACTGTCGCTAAGTATTACCTGACCGTTACGAATTGCTTCCAGACTACCATTTAAAGCAACTCTGATACCAGCATTCTCCACTATATGAAGAAAGAAGCGGCTGGCTTCTTCATCGAGCTGACGCATCAGCAATCTTTCGCCCCGCTCAATAATAACTACTTGTCTTCCTTCACAAGACAGATGCCAAGCTGCTTCTAAACCCAAAAGCCCACCGCCAATTACAACCACTGGGCCGGGATAACGACGGACACGATTAATATCAGCTAAAAACCGTAATGCCAAAACATTATCGGTCGCAGTGCCTTCAGCCTCAGGACGGTTGCCAACAGCGCCGGTCGCGATAATCAGTTTATCATAAGTAAGTTGTTCTTCTACTCCCACAAATCGTAATTGTTTTGTTTCAGGATCAATTTCCTGAACCATCTGGAAAATTAATTCAATCTTATTATCGATAAACCATTGTTCACTATGAACATTAAGTTTCTCTACATCAAGACCGGAAAACACTTCGCAAATCCGCGGCCGATAATATGGCAATTTTTTTTCTCCGCAAATCAATAACACTGATGCATCTTTGTCTGTTGTCGCCGCTGCCTGAGCTGCGGAAAGACCTGCAATGCCACCACCGATTACTACTATTTTCTTTGCCATAGCATTTCTCCTTTATGATGGTTATATCTATATATTCTCTTATTAGCAACTACTATTATTATACCATATTGCCAATAAATTACAATACTTAATTATACTGCTATATTTAATAATATAATTGATCAAAAAAACTTACACCAGCAACAATAAATATAATAATATAAATTGCAATCACAATCAAAGTCCAAATCAATGCCGCACGCATAAAATTACGTTTGCTGGGGTTTGTGTCTTTGCTAAAACTCCAAACAAAAACTAATACAATATTAGCAAAAGGAATGCACATTAATAGGAACACCAACATCCAATGGCCCATTGATACAACCGGAGCTAATTCCTCGCCATAAGGCGACGAGGTTTGATAAGCTGGCGGTGGAGTTTGATACATTGGCTGGTTTTGATATGAAGACGGAGGGGCTTGATACATTTGCGGAGCCTGATACGAGGCTGGCGGAACCTGATATGATGTCGGAGGAGCTTGATTCGAAACCGGAGGGGTTTGATTTGGCGATGCTGACGACTCAATTGCTGATGCGGTTTCGGTTTTGATGGTCGCCTTATCAAGTTTTGCCCCACAATTTTCACAAAAATCATGAGTCTCCGGCATCTCATGTCCACAGTAATGGCATTTCATGTTATTCATCCTCTCTGTTATAAGTTGTAATTATTTTTACGGGTATATTCCACCTGCTTCAAACTGCAGATCTTTTGCAGCATACAACTGATCAATAGTTACAAAATTATATCCTTGTTCTGACAATATATCTATAGCTTTAATAACTCCCTCTACACTGGAAGAAAAAGTATCATGCAGTATAATAATACTGCCGTCCTCAGCATTATTAACTATATGCTCTGCAACCTTATCGGCATTGCGCGATGCCCAATCGCGCGTATCAACATTCCAAAGCACACAGGGCATGTCAATTTTGTCAGCCGTAGCAGCATCAATCGCGCCGTAAGGCGGTCTAACAGCCGTTGGCCTCTCCCCTGTGATATTTTCGACAATATCTGCCGCGGTATTAACTTGCCATAGTAAATCTTTATCATTAAGTGCGGTAAATTTATATTTATGATCATAGCCATGAATAGCAATCTGGTGACCATCCCCATAAGCCTCCAGAATTATATCGCTAAATCTTTCTGCTCTATTGCCGAGGACAAAAAATGTAGCCACAACACCCCTCTTGCGCAGTTCTTCGAGTAATACCGGAGTTACGGTTTTACTTGGTCCGTCATCAAAGGTTAGGGCAATTAAGGGACCATCAGGGATCTGTTCTGAATCAATATTGTTTTTTGTATCAGTTGTTTCCTCTGTTTCGGTTTCTGTTGCCGGTTCAGTTTTTGTATCGGCATTAGATGACGCCTCCGCAACGGGCTCAGGCTGTTTCGTCTCAAAATCATTTGCAGCTTCAGCTTCAACTTTTGTTTGAGCATAAGACAAAAATTGCTGCCCTGTTAAATGATTACCTATAACAAAAAAAGCAGCTACAGAGATGATAATAGACAGCATTACTATTACGTTTTTCGGCGATTGAATGTGCATGTTTTCCCCTTTATTCGCCTAAGTTATATCATATTATTCTGCAAAACAAACAATTAATCAATTAGTGTCGAGTAAAGTAATATTTTGGCGAAATGCTCTACTGTTTCAATTTTAAATAAAGCTTGCCAAATATCGTCGCCCCAGCAAACAACGCCATGGCGGGCCAGTAAAAGCGCCCGATGATCATTACATGCTTCCCCAACATGGGCGGCCAGTTCCTTGCTGCCGGCAGGGGCATAAGCAACCAGCGGCACTTCTCCCAAACTGATCCGCGCTTCTTCTAATGCCAATCCCGCAAGCGGACGCTCTTTGCAAGCAAACGCAGTTGCGCAAGGCGGATGAGCATGAACAACAGCCTGTGCTTGAGCTAATTGCTGATAAATAACCAAATGTACTGCGTTTTCACTTGAAGGCTTACAGATCCCTGCCAAAATATTCCCTGCAAAATCCATTTTGATTAACATCGACTGATCAAGAAAACCCTTAGATACACCGGCAGGCGTAATCCATAAAGCATCATCACTAACACGGCAGGAAATATTACCATCGTTTGCAGCAACCATTCCTCTTTGATAGAGACGTTTACCTACTTCAATAATAGCATTACAAGCCTCTTGATCGCTTAAATACTGCATAATACACTCCTATTTATCATTAGTCGCAAAAGCATATGGCGGATGAATAATCCCTTTTTCGGTAACAAAAGCGGTAATCAAAGCTGCCGGCGTGACATCAAAAGCCGGGTTATAGATCTTAACATCGGCAGGCGCCATTCGTTTGGAGTACCACAACTCGCTGACTTCTTCCGGCGCTCGTTGCTCAATCGGTATATCACTGCCACACGGACAATTTTTGTCAATAGAAGAAAACGGTGCGCAGACATAAAAAGGAATATCATAATACCTGGCGACAATAGCCACCGCGGAGGTGCCGATTTTGTTAGCAGCATCACCATTTGCGGCTACTCGGTCACAACCCACGAAAACTGCTTGTACCAAGCCTTGGGACATCACAGAAGCAGCCATGTTATCGCAAATCAGAGTAGTATCAACTCCGGCAGTCGTTAATTCGTAAGCAGTTAACCGTGCACCCTGTAATAGCGGCCGAGTTTCATCACAATACAGTTTAAAGCGCATACCCCGCTCCGTGCCTATATAGACCGGAGCCAACGCCGTCCCATAAACGGATGTGGCCAATTGTCCGGCATTACAATGGGTTAAAATACCATCACCATCATTAATTAACGTCAGCCCATTAACTCCGATACTACGGCAGACAGCCTTGTCCTCGGCCTCTATCTGCAGCGCTTCTTCTTTAAGCAATTTCTTTAGTGCAGCAACACTTTCTCCCTGGTTGGTAAAAATCACTTGTTCCATCCGTTCTAAAGCCCAGCAGAGATTAACGGCCGTCGGCCGTGACGCAGCCAATGCAACCTTAGCTTGAGTAAAGTGGTTTAAAAAGCCTTGCCGATCATCGCAATTATATTGTTTGGCAGCCAAATATACACCGAAGGCTGCAGCTATACCAATAGCGGGCGCGCCACGCACCTGTAATAATTTTATAGCCTCCCTGATTTCGGGCTGTTGCCGCAACCGCAAAACTTTAGCCGTTTGCGGCAACTGTGTTTGATCCAATACCAACAATTGTGAATTTTCATCGTCAAGCGTAACTGCTTGTGGCAGGGCAGCAAGTCCGGTTGCAATGGCCATTGTCGATACACTCCTCCGGTATTACTATTCCTTGTTATTTGCAAGGTTTTGCTATGTGTGCGAATGACTATCGCTCATCGACAGATTCTTCTTTTATTATTCCCTACCGGACTATTTTCTCCTGTTTTTCGAGCTTATATTAACTAAATCGAAGAACCAGGCTACGCATTAATTTTACCGCTTCGACAATCGGTATAATCATCAAGGCTAATCCCACAGATGCAATTAATTCATTGAACGATAAGGGTGTTAGTGAAAAAAGATCATTTAATATTGGTATGTAAAGTAAAACCAGACTTAACCCAAAAGAAGCCAGCGTTGAAAATATCAAATAGATATTACGTCGCCCCAGCCTAAATATAGAATGATGGCGAGAACGCATATTCAGTGAGTGGAATATTTCCGTTAATGAAAGAGTAACAAACGCCATCGTTGTTGCTACTCCATATCCGTATTCAAGTCCAAGCAAAAATGCCGCTAATGTCAAAAAGGCCACTGCCGTCCCCTGCCAAAGGATAGCGAAACCCACACCGTCTGCAAATATGCTCTGATTAGCTCGGCGGGGCCTGCGGCGCATCAAGTCTGACTCCGCTGCCTCATAGCCCAACGCTATCGCAGGAAAGCAGTCAGTAATTAAATTGATCCATAAAAGATGTACCGGTAAAAACAGTTTAAACCCTAGCAAAGTTGCAATAAAAATAATAACTACCTCGGCAAGATTAGATGAGAGCAAAAACTGAATAGCCTTAGTAATATTATCATAAACGCGGCGGCCTTCCCTCACGGCAGCAATAATTGTGGCAAAATTATCATTGGCCAGTACCATATCGGAAACCGATTTGCTGACCTCGCTACCGCTAATACCCATACCGATACCGATATCGGCAACCTTAAGCGCCGGAGCATCATTAACTCCATCACCTGTCATGGCGGTCACCATGCCTTTTTTCCGCCAAGCAGAAACAATGCGCATCTTGTGCTCCGGTTGAACACGGGCAAAGACTCGATAGCGCTCAATATTGTTTAATAGATCTTCATCGCTCATCATATCAAGCAAGTGGCCTTCAATTGCCTGTGTGCGATCATTGGAAATTCCCAGTTCAGAGGCTATTGCAAAGGCTGTGTCAATATGATCACCGCTAATCATTACTATTTTTATTCCTGCGGAAGCGGCTGCCGCCACTGCCGAAGCCGCTTCCGGACGCGGAGGATCAGACATACCGACCAAGCCAATAAAAACTAATCTTCTTTCATATTCTGCCTCTGAAGGTAAATCGTTATGGCAACGCTCAGCTGTCGCTAACACTCTTAGCGCCCGGCGAGCCATATCATTATTTGCTGCTAATATTCGCGCGCACTCAGCTTGATTTAGAGGTACTACTTCGCCATTTTCATTATAGTAACAGTTGCATTTATTGATTAGCTTATCAGGAGCGCCTTTACAGAATTGCCAAAAATTACCGTTTTTACCAATATGTACGGTTGTCATCATTTTTCGATCACTGTCAAAAGGACTTTCGGCGACTCTCGGCATTTCATGGGATAATTTCTCTAAATCAAAGTTTTGAATTTTGGCATATTCGACCAATGCAACTTCAGTCGGATCGCCGAAAAACTTATTATCGGATGAAAGGCGAACATCGTTACAAAGCGCAAGTACAAGGCCAAGACGCGGCAAATTGCCTGTTACCTCTACCACCTTCATGATGTTTTGCGTCAATGTTCCTGTTTTATCGGAACAGATAATTTCGGTACAACCCAGCGTCTCCACTGCCGGGATTCTTCGAATAATCGCTTGCTGGCGGCTCATTTTGCCAACGCCAATTGACAATACCAGCGTAACAACAACTACAATCCCTTCGGGGATTGCAGCTACAGCTAAACTAACTGCCAGCATAAATAAATCCAAAAAACTTGCTAACGTAACATTATTACTATTAAATATACTAAAAACAAATATAAATGCCGCAATTATCAATACGCCAATTGACAAAATTCGCGATAATTCTGCCAATCGTTTTTGTAACGGCGTTTTTTCTTGTTTAGTTTCATTAATCAAACTGGCGATTTTGCCCATTTGGGTACGCATGCCGCAGGCAACAGCCACTCCTTCGCCGCGGCCATAAACAATACTGCAACCCATGAAAAGCATGTTTTTGCGATCAGCTAAGGCAACTTCCTGGTCGGTTTTTTTGATTGCCTCTGCTGTCTTCTCTATCGGATGGGCTTCTCCGGTCAGTGAAGATTCATCGGATTTAAGATTGATTGCCTCGATTATTCTTAAATCGGCGGGGGCAATATCACCGGCTTCTACCAATACAATATCGCCGTCCACGACTTCCTCGGCTTTTATCTTCTTTACTTTACCTTCGCGTCGAACCATCGCCGTCGGTGCAGTCAAATGTGTCAGCCTTTCTATTGCCCTTTCAGCTTTGCCTTCCTGAAACAAACCTAAAACTGCATTAAGCACTACTACAACCATAATGATCAGCATATCTGCCAATCCGCCAAAGGCCACAGAAATCGCAGCTGCTACTAATAAAACGATCACCATTGGATCATTAATTTGGGCAATAAAACGGCGCACCAAATTTGGGCGCTTTTGCTCCTTCAATACATTGGGGCCGTATTGCTTAAGCCGCTTTATAACTTTTCGCCTATTTAAACCGTCTATAGAACTTTGTTTTTCTTTAAGCACAGTATCAATATCGACAAAATGATACTTCATGATTGATATCAGCTCCGTTTTTCTGTATTAACTGCCAATGCAGCTTTTACACTTTATGTAAAAAACTTGCCAAAGATGCAAAAAACCCCGCTTTAAGCGGGGTTTTAATACGTGTTTATTATTAACTGGCAATATATCCTCTTTTGGCAATTGCTGCAATTGCTTTAGATGCAGTTTCTACATCAGAAACCGTATTAAACCAACCAACAGAAAAACGCAGAGTACCGCTTTCAAAAGTACCTAATGACTTATGAGCCAACGGCGTACAATGCAGGCCTGAACGTACCGCTATCTGATAATCGCTATCGAGAATAAAAGCAACTTCGCTGCTATCGACATTATTAACAGTCAATGACAATACCGGCACCCTTGCTTGCTGATCAGGTGGCAGGTACAACTGAACACCGCGAATGGTTGATAATTTTTCTGTCAATAAATCGCATAATTCCATGGTATGGCCATATATTTCGGCAATGCTTTTTTCGCAGACAAAACCTAGTGCAGCTTTAAGAGCTGATATTCCTACTGTATTAATACTGCCGGATTCCAGATGATCGGGGTATAATTCCGGCTGCTGCCATTGATCACTATGACTACCGGTACCTCCTAAAATCAACGGCCGTAATTTTAATTCCTCCGTTACATATAAACCACCAATCCCCGCCGGGCCATATAAAGACTTATGTCCGGCAAAAGCAAGCAGCGAGATATTCATTTTCTGCACATCAATATCCAAAAGACCGGCGCTTTGAGCACAATCCACTAAAAAAGGAATTCGATGTGCCGCAGCAATAGCGCCAATCTGCGCTATCGGTTGAACGCTGCCGCATACATTGCTGGCGTGAACGCAGGCAATCAGTCGTGTTTGTGGCGTAATCAAAGCGGCGAAGTCCTCTGGCTTAACATAGCCATATTTATCTGCGTTAACTTTGCTTAAAGTAATAGTGCCAATGGATTCAAGATAGGTAAGAGGACGCCATACAGCATTATGCTCCATACTTGAATATATAACATGATCCCCTTTATTCAACAACCCAAAGATTGCCGCATTAAGACTTTCGGTAGCTCCGGCGCTGAAAGTAAGCCGCTCAATTGCCGGAATGTTAAAAAACTGCGCCAAAGCGGTACGGCATTCCAATACCATTCTTGAAGTATCAAAAGACATACGATAAGCTCCCCTGCCGGGATTAGCGCCATATTTTTCGGGGGCAAGCGCCAGTGCTTGTTTTACCTGAGGTGGCTTGGGCCAGCTCCCCGCTGCATTATCTAAAAAAATCATGGTATTATTCCTTTCTCCAAAAATTCGGAAGACAACTTCCTCTTCTTCAGTTTATGTCACTAATACAGATATTGTGTCCGTTTATTCAGGTAATAAACTATCTATAATTCGCTGTAAATCATCTTCACAATAATAATCAATCACTAGTTGTCCCTTGCCGCCTTTATCATGTAAAGATACTTTTACACCCCATTTTGCTTTCAACCGTTGGGCAATCTCCTCTAAAACCGGATCGGCTGCTGTTTTGCTGTTTGTTTTAGTCAATACCGGCAATTCACTAAGTTGTTTTGCCAATATTTCTGCCTGGCGGACCGACAAATGATCAACGCAAATCTTCTTAACCAAAGTAGCTTGTTTAGCGGCGTTTTTAATGCTTAATACTGCTCGCGCATGACCCGCGGTAAATTTGCCTTGGGCAAGCAATTGTTGATATTGGGGAGAAAGCTTTAGCAAACGTAAACTATTTGCAACATAAGACCTGCTCTTGCCTAGTTTATCAGCTAATGTTTCTTGAGTATATCCGCAACTTTCCGTTAGTTGCTGCAATGCCATGGCCTCTTCAAGCGGCTGCAAATCCTGTCTTTGAATATTCTCGACCAAGGATAACTCTTCAACCTGAACTGACGTTAGTTCTCTGATTATACAAGGGATTTCTTGCAGGCCGACAAATTGCGCGGCACGCCAGCGACGTTCGCCGGCAACAATCATATACTGATTGCCTTGCAACGGCTTTTGCACGATGATTGGTTGTACAATACCATATTCTTTTATGGAATTAGCCAGCTCGGAAAGCTTTTCTTGATCAAAATCGCGCCGCGGTTGTTGAGGATTAGCTATTACTTGTGACAAAGGCAATAATGTTACTTTTTCCTTGTTTTCTTCAATATAAATAGGTTTGTCCGGCAACAAAGCCGATAATCCTTTTCCCAGACCTTTTTTTGTAGCCATTAAGCAATAACTCCCTTCTTCTTCACCAATTGACCGTTTTGCACCAAAAATTCATCTGTCAAATGCCAATACTGCTCTGCGCCTTTCGATTTGGCATCATAATAAATAATCGGCATGCCATGGCTTGGTGCCTCAGAAAGACGAACACTGCGAGGAATTATTGCATTATACACTTTATCCGGGAAGTAGCGGCGTGCCTCATCAGCTACTTGTATGGCCAGGTTGGTGCGCCCATCGAACATCGTTAACAAAATGCCTTCTATCGATAAAACCGGATTGAGGTTCTTTTGCACTAGATCATAGGTAGCCAGCAATTGACCTAATCCTTCTAAAGCGTAGTATTCACATTGGAGCGGTACAAGTATACTATCGGCCGCACAAAGGGCGTTAAGCGTTAATAATCCCAGCGAAGGAGGGCAATCGAAAAACACAAAATCATATTCTGCAGCAAGCGACTTTAAGGCACGTGACAGCTTGGTTTCGCGAGCGATTGCACTTACCAGCTCAACCTCGGCTCCGGCTAACTGGATCGTCGCCGGCAATATATCAAGGTTGGCATAATTTGTTGCCAATAATACAGCGGCAGCCGGAGAATTATTAATCAAAACATCATATATACAGTGCTCTATCTGCGCTCTGTTTATTCCTAAACCGCTGGTAGCATTACCCTGGGGATCAATATCAACCAGCAAAACTTTGTACCCTCGCTGCGACAGACAGGCGCTTAGATTGATTGAGGTTGTTGTTTTGGCAACGCCGCCCTTTTGATTTGCTATTGCCACGCATTTGGCCATAAACTCACCGCATTTCCATTTATTTTTCTTATCATATCATCACAAATGTCTTAACGCAAGAAAAAGCCGTTGTTTCACGTGAAACAACGGCGGTATAGTATATAAATGTTTCACGTGAAACAATTATAGCGGTCTTTTTACCGCCATGCCTTCTCGGCGCGGATATTTGTCTGGAGTTGCAATAATCTTTTCGATTATTACTATTGAACGCCTTACGCCACCAAACGGTAGTTGCAAATCAATCACATCAACAATCTTTCCGCCAAGTATATCAAGAGCATTGCCGGCATGCGCGGCCTCCATTGCTGCGTCAGGCCCTTTATAAGCAATGAAACGCCCGCCTATTTTCAATAAAGGCAGCGCATACTCAAGCAGTGAAGCAAGCTCGGCGACGGCACGGGCAGTAACCAGATCAAAGTTGCCCCGATAAGCGCCGTCGCGGCCGATCGTCTCAGCGCGCGCGGCGACAACAGTTACATTACTTAATGATAGTTTTGATGCTGCTTGCCGTAGAAAATCGGCTTTTTTGTTTACTGATTCCACCAGCGTCCAGAAAAGCCGTTGCTGGGCAATCGCCAATACAAGGCCGGGAAATCCGCCGCCACTGCCAATATCAAGCGCCTTACCGCTGGCAGATAAATATGGCAAAGCTAATAAACAATCCAGATAATGCTTGCTTATCACTGCCGCCTGATCAGTAATCGCCGTCAGATTAACAACAGCGTTCCGCTCCATCACCAACTGCCAATGTTGTTCAAGCATGGTTATGGTGTTTTGGTCCAGATTTAAATTAACCGCAGCCATAGCATTATTCAGGTCATCGGAAAATACAGTCATAATTCAAGCGTTCTCCTTATTAATGCGCTGAGGATGGCCTTTAAGATAAATCAGCAAAACATTGATATCAGCAGGGGAAACCCCGCTGATGCGGCTCGCTTGGCCAAGAGAAAGTGGCTGCAGTTTTGCCAGTTTCTGCTGTGCTTCTTTAGATAAACCGCTAATCGACTGGTAATCAAGATCGGCCGGCAGTGGCTTTTGCTCAAGATGGCGGAATCTTTCTACTTGTTGTAACTGCTTTTTAATATAACCGTCATATTTAACACTTATCTCCACCTGTTCGGCAGCTTGTTTGCTTAATGGCTCAGGAGGCGGAAAAGCTGCGGCAAGTAAACAATATTCTATTTCCGGCCTTTTAAGCAAGGTCGCCAGAGTAACTTCGCCGCTGGCAGTTAAGCTCAAGTCTTGTAATTGCGCCTGTGTCGGATGAAAGTGTTCTAAACGATTGATTTCTGTTTCAATCGCAGCCTTCTTAGACGTAAATTTTGCTACGCGCTCTTGATCAATTAATCCGTAAGCATGCGCATTTTCGGTCAATCTTAAGTCGGCATTATCTTGGCGTAACAACAGCCGATATTCGGAACGGGAAGTAAACAAACGATACGGCTCATTGACGCCTTTAGTAACCAAATCATCAGCCAATACGCCAATATAGGCTTCGTCGCGTCCCAGTATTAGTGACGACATAGACATAGACCTAGCAGCGGCATTAATACCGGCCAGTAATCCCTGTGCAGCAGCCTCCTCATAGCCGGAAGTGCCGTTGATCTGTCCGGCGGTAAACAGGCCGGCTATTTGTTTGTGTTCAAGAGTTGCTTTCAACTCGGTCGGATCAAGACAATCATATTCGATTGCGTAAGCCGGACGAATCAATGTGACCTGTTCCAGGCCGGCAATCGTGCGTAAGAATTGGCGTTGTATATCCTCCGGCAAACTGGTGCTCATACCCTGTACATAGTATTCGCGGCCATTTTCGCCTTCCGGTTCCAAAAACAGCTGGTGAGCCTCGCGATCGGCAAAGCGAACAACTTTATCTTCAATCGAAGGACAATATCGCGGGCCGATACCGCTGATCCGTCCCGAATAAAGCGGCGCTAAATGAAGATTATCGCGAACAATCTGATGAGTTTTAGCATTGGTATAACCAAGCCAGCAGGGGATACTGGGCCTGAAATTTGTTGCGATATCCGTCATAAACGAAAAGCAGAGGCCTTGATCTCCCTTTTGCTCTTCCAGCCGGGAAAAATCAATACTGCGTTTATCTACTCGCGCCGGTGTTCCAGTTTTAAAACGCATCATAGGTAACCCCAGTTGCCGTAAATATAAACCTAAAGCGGTTGCCGGTGGATAACCCGCCGGTCCTGATAGATAATCATAGTCGCCGATGATTATTTTGCCATTAAGATATGTTCCGCTGCAAATTATAATACTTTCGGCTGCAAAACTGACACCGCTGGCACATTTACAACCGTAAACCGCACCATTCTTTAGCAACAACTCGCTGACTTCGCCTTGTCTTAGGTCAAGATTAGGCTGTTGTTCAAGCCGTTGCCGCATCAATGCCTGATAACGCGCTTTATCGATTTGCGCCCGCAGCGCCTGGACGGCCGGGCCTTTTGTTGTATTAAGCATACGGATTTGAATTTGCGCCGCATCGGTAATCTGTGCCATCGCCCCACCCATCGCATCAATTTCCCGCACCAAAATGCTTTTAGCTGGGCCGCCGATAGAAGGGTTGCAAGGTGCCATGGCTATTGCCTCCAGACTCATGGTAATAAGCAATGTTTGCGCACCCATGCGTGCTGCAGCCAACGCAGCTTCGCAACCTGCATGTCCGCCGCCGATAACTATCACCTGGTATGAACTTATCATTGTCTCTCTGACGACCATGAGCTGCCTCTCCCGCTAATTTATTTACCTAAACAAAACTTGGAAAAGATAGTGTTTATTATCTCTTCAGATGCCGTTTTACCGCTAATAGATCCCAGCTCTTGCCAGGCATTTTCCAAATCAATAGCTGCCAAATCTACCGGCAGGCCCTCCGACAAAGCTGTCACGGCATCATGTAAAAATTCATTGGATTTAATTAACGCTTGCTGGTGACGAATATTACTGATAAAACAATCACTCGGCACAACATCAGCTGCAAGTGCTTTATTCTTAAGCGCTGACAAGATTTCCGGCAATCCCTCTGCTGTCACAGCTGAAGCAAAAATAATATCTCTTGCATCAACACCCTTATCCAGCAGCGTTTTAATAATATTCTTATCATCACTCAAATCAACTTTATTTATAACAACCAACCGCTTTTTGTCTGCAGATGCTGCCAAAAGCTTTTTCGCTTGATCATCAAGACCAATTCTAGCATCGATTACTATCATTAATATTTGACTGGCAGCAGCAACTGCATGAGAACGGCTGATACCGATTGTTTCCGCTTCGTCTAAAGCATCTCTTAAACCGGCAGTATCACTAATAATTACCGGTACGCCTTCAATATTAAGGCACTCTTCAATAATATCCCGGGTTGTACCGGGGGCCGCGCTAACAATCGCCCTTTCGTTTTGCAGAAGAGCATTGAGCAGGCTTGATTTGCCAACGTTGACAGCGCCGCACAACGTTGCACGGATACCCTCGCGATAGATACGGCCATTTGAAGCAGTATTTATCAACTTAACCATCCCGTGCTTTAACGCATTAATACGTTGAATTAGCAATTCAGATTCGGGAGCATCAGCATCATCGGGAAAGTCAACGGCAACGGTGATGGCAGCCATAATATCCAGCAATTCAGTCTCTATTTTGTCGATTTCGCAAGATAAGCTGCCCGCGATCTGAACAGCAGCTACTGAGGCTGCTGCCGCTGTCTTTGAATCAACAATATCACAAATGGCCTCCGCTTCGCTTAAATCCATTGCCCCATTAACAAAAGCGCGCATGGAAAACTCTCCGGGTTCCGCCAAACGAACGCCCGCGTCTAATGCAGCTTGCAGTAACAGCCGCGGCACCATAGCACCGCCATGACACTGCAGCTCTACCACATCTTCGCCGGTAAACGAAGCAGGGGAACGAAACAAAACCGCCAAACACTTATCCAGTATTTCGCCATTTCTTGGGTTCCTGATTTCTCCGTAATAGAGATGGTGGCTCTGCCAGTCGCCATGCCGCTGCGGAAAAAACAGCCGTTCAAGAATATCCGCCGCCTGATCGCCGCTAATGCGAACGATTGCCACGCCACCGCGACCGGGCGCCGTGGCAATTGCAGCAATAGTATCTTTAATAGATTTTTCCATATGATTCTCCCCGTATGACCAACAAAGCCCCGCTGTAGCGGGGCTTTGACAAAACTTATTGATGTTCCGATACTTTAGCCTTTTTTTCGTGGTAACGCCTGCTAATAACTACCCTGCGGTAAGGTTCTTCACCTTTGCTTGTTGTATCGACCCGCTTATCATTTTGTAAAGCAATATGAACGATCCGCCGCTCATGAGGGTTCATCGGCTCCAGCTCTACCTGATGGCCTGAACGCACAGCTTTATCTGCCATTTTACGAGCTAATGAAGCCAACGTTTCCTCACGGCTTTTGCGATAACCTTCAACATCAAGCACTACATGCAGATGTTTGCTTAATTTTCTGTTTAAAACCAGATTGGTTAGGTATTGTAATGAATTGAGCGTCTCACCGCGACGGCCAATTAAAGAACCAAGATTTTCACCGGAGAAATTAAGCCATAACAAGCCTTCTTTTGTTTCAAAATCCATTTGAGGATTTATATTCATTTTTGCAAAGATTTCAGCAAGAAAAGTCTTAGTATATTCTATAGCCTCATCAATTACCGCTTGTTCCGGAAGCTCATTATAACGCTCACGATCTCCACCCGGCTTTTTCTCATTAACATTAAGCCTTGGTAATTGATCATTGTCTTCTTTTTGCTTAACTATAATAGCTTCTTGCTGCTCTTTGTGAGGTTTATTATTAAGATTAGTAGTAATACTTTCTTCTTTTGCTTCTTTATTGATTTTTCTTTGTTTTGTGTCTTGCTTATGCCTAGCTCTTTTATCAACAGTAATTTGCGATGTATCAGCAGGTTTTTGTTTTGTTTCCGGACGAAATATTGCCGGTTTAACGGATGTTGTTTCAGTTTCTTCAACAGTAACTCGAACTCTTGCATCCCTTTGTCCGATACCCAAAAATCCGCGTCCGCCTAATTCCAAAACATCTATTGTCGCATCTTCAATTCCAACTCCGGCTACCATACAAGCTTTTTCTATCGCTTCTTCAACCGTTTTAGCACTGGCCTCATAAATCTTTACCATCTATGATAAGCCTCCTTGTAGGGTTATTTTTGCTTGTGTAGATCTTCCTTTTTCTGTGTTTTCTGAGATTTATCTTTTGATTCGGTATAATTTACCAATTGTTCTTCGACAATCGTTTCCATTTCATCGGAATATGGGTGCTTGCGCACTTGTTTCTCAACTTTGATGATTTGTGTTTCCTGCGGAGTGGTCGGCTGTTTAAATTTGCCACCGGATTTATTTTGTTTTTCTATCCTTTTTGACCGTTTCTCTTCCAATCCGGCTTCTTTTGCGGCAGCCTCGGCTGCTTCCGCAATAGCATCTTCTTTTTCCCATTTGCGATTAAAGAAATATTGGAGTGCTGCGCCAATCAAGCTATAGTATACCCAATACAACGCCAACCCGGCAGGAAATGTGCGTACAAACCAAATGAACATTAAGGGCATGATGATTAGCATCATTCTTTGAGTTTTATCCTGCTTATTAACCATTGATACATATTGCTGGAGAAAAGTTGAAGCGCCAACTAAAATCGGCATTAATATAGTAGGATCAGGTTGTGATAAATTATGAATCCAAAAGAAAGCAAAATAAGCAGCATATTCAGGCGCCGGCTGAAAATAACGCAATGTCGAATACAGAGCAATTAAAATCGGCATCTGAAGTAAGAGCGGCAAGCAGCCAGCCATCGGACTGACGCCCTTAGACTTATATAGATTTGCCTGCTCTTCTTGCATTTTTGCCCTGTTATTAGCATAGCGCTTCTGAATTTCTTGCAGTTGTGGCTGAAGTTTGGCCATCTTATGCGTCGATCGCAACTGTTTATTCATTAACGGCTGTAGTACTAATTTTACTATAATAGTAAATATCAAAATAGCCAGCGCATAGCTAGGCACACCCATTGCTAATGTAAGTTCAAAGATTTTTTCTAAAAACCACGCAAAGGCATCTTTGATGCCATCCCAAGCCATAGCAAAAGCGATGATATCGCTATTAAATACTATTTGATGTAATATATTCATGTTACCGCTTAAGCGGTTTCACCTCCCGAATTATATTATGGTACCGGATCATATCCGCCCTCATGGAATGGATGACAACGGCAAATTCTTTTGATAGCCAACCATCCGCCGTATATAGCTCCGTATCGCCTAATTGCCTCAACCGCATATTCGGAACAAGTAGGTAAATAACGGCAATGAGGACCCAGCAACGGAGAAATAAACTTCTGATAGAAATAAATACATACTATTAATATTTTTGACATATTTACCCCTTGTCCCTGCCTATAGCCTTATGCATCTGATTACAAATCTCTGCAAAAATTACCCCAACAGCTTGTTTGCGGATAATAAATACATAATCATAACCAGAAACAAATTCGCTTATTTGCCGACGTACGGCTTCGCGAAATTGTCTTTTCAATCGATTGCGGACGACAGCACAGCCCACTTTTTTAGATATTGAAAATCCAATTCTGCAAACTTCTTCTTTATTTACACGTCGGTATAAGACAAATAAGGGGTAAGCATAAGACTTGCCCCTTTGATACAAATTACGAAAATCTTTCTTGTTCTTAAGGCGATACTTTCTGGCAAGCATATATTTGGAATAATAATCAGGCAGAAAGAACTTTTCTACCCTTGGCACGACGACGACGCAATACGTTGCGACCATTTTTGTCGCTCATTCTTGCAAGAAAACCATGTACTCTTTTATGGACTCTATTCTTTGGTTGATAAGTGCGCTTGGTCATAATATCCTCCTAGTTAGTAAGGATAGGTTTACGCCATATCCTGTAATTTTAATGTTATTTGTAATTTAGATATACAATAGATGAATTATATCTTATATTTTATCACTTGTCAAATATCATTGGTGATGCTGTGGATTAATTTAGTGATATGACTATGTTCAAGCCGTTTTTTATTGATATTGTGGATAAACTCTGCTATCATACAAATATTGCTTTAAAAACACGATACTTATCCACATATTTAATCATCCTGTCTTCCTCAAAGTTTTAAGAAATAATTACGCGTAGACATATTATTAAGGAGGATTCTCAAAATTGGAAAAAATTTGGCCACGGGTACTTGATATTATTAAAACTGATATTAAGCAAACCAGTTTTGAAAAATGGTTTGCCAAAATTAATAATGTAGAACGAAAACAGAATACAGTATATTTAACTGTTTCTGATGAATATGCCCAGATGTATATGGATCAGGCTTTCTCTCAAATTATCAAAAATAGCTTGCGGATCGTTGCTAATGAAGACTTGGATGTACGTTTTATAATTGGCAACGGTGATAAACCTTTGGAAAAAGAAACACTGACAGTTCCGACAAGTATTTTTAATCCTCGCTATACCTTTAATTCATTTGTCGTTGGCAATTCAAACCGTTTTGCACATGCTGCAGCAATGGCCGTAGCAGAACGTCCTTCTCGAACTTATAATCCATTATTTATCTATGGCGGCAGCGGATTAGGTAAAACTCATTTGATGCATGCAATCGGTCAATGTATCTTAGAAAAAACCACTCGGAAAAAAATCGTTTATGTTTCTACCGAGTCGTTTACCAATGAATTTATTACGCTAGTACATAGCGGAAAAGCACATGCTTTCAAAAATCGCTATCGTAATATCGATATATTATTGATTGATGATATTCAATTTTTAACCGGTAAAATAGGCACTCAAGAAGAATTTTTCCATACATTTAATGCTTTACATGAAGCAGGCAAACAAGTAGTAATTTCCTCTGATAGACCTCCTAAAAAAATAGAAGGTCTGGAAGAACGACTTTGCAGTCGTTTTGAAGGAGGTTTGATTACTGATATTCAGCCTCCGGATTTTGAAACACGCTGTGCAATATTAAAAAGAAAAGTTCTTCAAGAAAAGATTATCGTATCCAATGATGTTATTTTCTTTATCGCCGATAAAATTCATTCTAATATACGTGAATTAGAAGGCGCTTTAAACAAAATAGTTTATTTTGCCACTCTAAATCATATCGACGTCATCGATATGGATCAAGCAACAGAAGCATTGCATGATCTTCTACCTGACGACGCTCCTCCTAAATTGACTATTCCACTTATTCAACAAGAAGTTGCAAATTTTTATCAAGTCAGTGTTGATTCGTTAAAAAGTCAAAAAAGAGATCGAAATATAGCCTATCCACGTCAAATTGCAATGTATTTGTGTAGAAAAATGATTGGTGCGACACAACCACAGATAGGTTTAAGTTTTGGCGGACGAGATCATACGACAGTAATTCATTCTTGTGATAAAATTAACAATGCACTTGAAAGTAACGATCCACAATTAATATTAGCAATAAATCAAATAGAAAAAAAATTATTAGGCAAATAAAATTAAGAGAGTGCTTAAACACTCTCTTAATTTTATAGACATCCTATTTTATTCTATAGTATAATTAGATAGTAAGTCTAATTGGTCGTGACATAAAAATTCTTTTTTCAACATTTTTTTGACAAATGGTGATAACTATATGTTATTTGACTGTGATGTATTGTTAATATCATAAATTTATTAGTTCTATTTTTGCAAACTGTGCATAAGCTATTATTTACTTAACTTTTTATTATTTAGATTAATACCACTAATAGTAAACAATTTTAAATTTATCCCCACAATTAACGAGCTTATTACTATTATTTAATATATATAATAATTAATATTGAGAAAGGAATTAAATAAATGAAAATCAATATTGAGAAGAATGATTTGTTTTATGCGGTACAAGTAGTTGTCAGAGCTGTCAGTAATAAAAATACTCTACCTATACTAAGTGGAATTTTACTTGATGCCCACAACAATACTTTAACCCTAAAAGCTACAGATTTAGATTTAGCAATGGAATGCAGTGTTAATGCAGATATTATTGAAGAGGGTCAAACTGTTGTTCAGGGTAAACTTTTTAGCAGTATGATAGCCTTATTGCCTAATAGTAATATTGAATTAGAAAGTAATAAAGAAAAACTTATTATTAAAGCAGAAACAGAAAAAAATGAATCATCAATAAAATGTCTTGATGTTGATGAATTTCCAATGTTACCGGTTATAAATGGTAATGTTGAAGGTGTAATTTCCGCAGGCGTGTTTAAACGTTTAGTTAGACAAGTCAGTATTGCTACTGCTACTGATGAAATTAGGCCAATGTTTACGGGTATTTTAGTTAAATTATCGGATAACAATATAACAATGGTAGCAACAGATACTCATCGTTTAGCTATTGGAAAAGGCGGATGGCAAGGAAAAGGAAATGTTTCTTTAATATTACCTTGCAGAACAATGAAAGAAATTGCCGGTCTTGCCGGCAATGACGAAGATATTATTAAATTAACGGCAAATAACAACGAAGTGTATTTTTCTTTAAATAATATTACTTTTGCATCAAGAGTAATATCTGGGCAATATCCGGATTATAAACAAGTATTACCGGCTGAAGCATTATATTGCAGTTATTCTGTATTGAATAAAGACGGTAAACAAAAATTAATCACGGCACTGGAAATGGCTATATTAATAACTAGAGAAAGCGCCCGCGGTAAAACTAATATTGTTAAACTAAAATGGCAAGATGATCAATTGATATTATCGGCAGATGGACATGATACAGGTGATATACACGTAGAAATACCGGTAACAAAAGAAGGGGAAAATATTACAGCCAGCTATAATGCCCGTTATTTGTTGGATGCTCTTAAGATCATAGATGATGAACAAATTGCTTTTCATCTTACAGGATCAACAACTCCCGGCGTCATTATTCCCGATGGTCAAAGCAGAGAAAACAGCAGTTATGTTTACCTGGTATTACCAATGCGTGTAAGTAATTAAATTGCATTTATCCGTAAAAGGAGCTATCTAGTGAAGATAAAGCATTTGATCATAGAAAACTTTCGGAATTATCAATATCAGCAAATTGACTGGGATGATCAAATCAATATTATCTGTGGTTTAAACGCACAGGGAAAATCAAATCTTTTAGAAGCAATTTCTTATCTAAGTTTAGCTTCTTCGTTTAGGGGTGCAACAAGTGAAAAATTGCTTAAGTATGGCTGCGATTGTTTTTTTCTTGAAGGTAACATTATCAGACAACAGCAACCGCCGCTGACGATTACTGCTGCTTATGCAAACGACAAACAGCGCAGATGGAAAATCAACGGTGTTGTTCAAACTAAAATCAGTTCTGTAGTAGGGCTTTTGCATACAGTAATTTTCGCGCCGGAAGATTTATTTATTATTAAGGGATCGCCGTCGCTAAGACGGAGGTTTCTTGATGTGCAAATGTCCCAATTATATCCTGAATATTGCAGTATGTTGATTCGCTATAATCAAATATTGCGCCAGCGCAATTATTGTCTTAAAGAATTTTCTTATGGTACCGGCAACAATGAAACTCTTACTGCTTGGAATCAGCAATTGATTGATGTTGGATCACAAATAATTATTCAACGACAAAAACTGATTAGTTTAATAGGTCCGCTAGCCGCAAAATATTATCAAGATTTGAGCGGTGGCGAGCAATTAACCGTCGTATACAGAAGTTTTTTGGCTCAGGCAGCCAACGATGAAGATATCAGATTATCATTTGAACGATTATTGCACCGTTTGTTAGCAGTCGAAAAACAGCGGGGTCTTAGTTTATGTGGTCCGCATAGAGATGATATTGATTTTCATATTAATGGTGAAGCAGCGCGCAGTTATGCTTCGCAAGGCCAGCAGCGGACGTTAGCGTTGTCATTAAAATTTGCTGAACTTGAATTATCGTATCAGCAAAAAGGTGAATATCCGGTCTTATTGCTTGATGATGTTCTGAGCGAATTGGATCAAAAAAGGCAATCTCGCTTATTGCAATTACTGGACAGTAATATCCAAACTTTTATTACCGATACCGATTTCGACTTTGATTTGCGACGCGGTCAAAAGTTGATTGTAGATAATGGGCAGCTATCTCAAGGGAGGGTAAATCATGAGTAGCAGCTATACTGCGTTTATTGATTCCGGAATCGGCGGTGTTTCCGTTTTGGCAGATGCACGGCGTCTGCTTCCGCAAGAAAACTTTATTTACTTTGGTGATGAATTAAATGCTCCTTATGGCAGCAAAACCACAAAGGAAGTCATCACGTTATTAGTTCATAACATAGGATTAATGTCTGATGCCTATACGCTTAAGATGATATTGTTAGCCTGTAATACAGCAACCGCGGCTGCCGCGGACCAGCTGCGACAAGATATATCGCTGCCGATATTAGGTATGGAGCCGGCTATAAAACCGGCAGTTGAGCAAGTCTCCGGTCAGATAGTTGTTCTTGGTACAAAATTAACATTACGGGAGCAAAAGTTTCATTCTCTATTAGATTCAACCGCTAATAATCGGGAGGTAGTATTGCTGCCTTGCCCGGGTTTGATGGAAATTATCGAGGAAGATCCATGTGATTTGAAGGCCAGAGATTATTTACTGGCGGTTCTAAACCCCTATCGCCAGAGCGTACAAGCTCTGGTTCTAGGTTGTACTCATTATGTATTTGTTTTACCATGGCTTCAAAAAATTTGTCCTCAGGCGCAGATTTTTAACGGCAACAGTGGCGTTTGTCAAAATTTACAGCGCACCCTGCAAACATTAAACTTGATGGGGGGTGAGGGTAATACAATTTATCTTTCCACACTAGCTGATAGCGATGGGCAGCAAAATTTTGCGGCAAAGTGCCGCAGATACTATGATTACTATTTGCATCTTACTTAGGCGGTTTTTTACGGCTGCCTTTAATTATTGTCTGTGTTCGTTGACCGCGCTTTGGTGCGGTTTTATTATTAGTATTATTGTTATCACAATGTTCGATTTTTGCTTTTGTAGTAGCAGCACTTTTTTGCATTTGTGATGAAATTTGCTTTAGTTTTTCACTTTTAGTATCGCCTTTTTCCAGCTCGTTGATTACTTGCTGTATTAAATTGCGATTTTGGGGAGACAAAATACCGCTATATTGTTTAAGCAACACTTTTAAATCATTAACATTGCGCGGAGGCGGAATTGATGGTGGTTTATTCATATCTTTCCTCCTTTATTAATAACGGCGGGTTGAAGCATAGTTGCGTTTAACTTCATCAAACGAAGGTAATCGCAAGGCAGCGCGCGGACAAGACATAGTACAATTAGAGCAGTGGGAATTCATTACGGCTTTTGGCGGAGGAGCCTGTGAAGAGGCAGACTGTGGCATGAAATTCAGCAGCGATGATAATGTCTGCATAATAGGGGGCGAGGCGGTTTCTTGAGTTTGATGGGGTGGCGGAGGAGCAAAATCATCATCAGAGGGATGAAAATCGGCATCCTTGATATTTTCATCCGCGCTATCGGGAGCATTTTTTGTTGTAGATAAATTTTTTAGCAAGCCCTCTATATCGATATTACTGTTTTTTAGCGCCGAAAGCATTTCTAAAGGGTTATTGCCATTTCCACCAGTTCCCCCCATACCGCCCAAAGCTGATAGTATACCCAGCGGATTACTACCAAGGCCGCCAAGGCCGCCAAGGCCAGCAAGGCCAGCAAGGCCAGCAAGGCCACC
This sequence comes from Peptococcaceae bacterium UBA5752, assembly GCA_002419055.1. Lineage (GTDB taxonomy): Bacteria > Bacillota > Dehalobacteriia > UBA4068 > UBA4068 > UBA4068. The sequence continues at coordinate 103 of DIFI01000003.1, read as the reverse complement.
AGCTCCGCCAGCTCCGCCAGCTCCGCCAGCTCCGCCAGCTCCGCCAGTTCCGCCAGTTCCGCCAAGGCCGCCAAGGATGCTGCCAAGGCCACCAAGGCCACCA
>DIFI01000005.1 GCA_002419055.1 Peptococcaceae bacterium UBA5752 | reverse complement strand
GGGTTTCAGATTTCATTTTCATTTCGGGCATTTGAGTATTTGGCATATTTTCAGATTGTGATTTCATTTTCATTTTGGGCATAACGATATTTTCCATTTGTTTTTCAGGCTTTATTTCTAGTTTAACGTTTTCAGGCATTTTGATATTTTCCATCTGATTTTCAGATTTGTTTTCCTGTTTTACTGTTTTAGGCATTTCTATCTTCTTTTCAAACACTGTTTTTGTTTTTTCTGCCATTGCCATTTGCTGTTCAGCTAATCCGGCCTGCCGTTGGGCTTCACCGGCCTGTCTTTCGGCTTCACCGGCATGCAATTCCTGCAAACCTTGCTGCAGATCGCGTAAACCTTGTTGATAATCACTCATACCTTGCTCAAGTTCATCTTTGTCGGAGATATTTATGTGTTTATTATCGATTGTTGACATTGATACAGCCTCCTTTAGCAGTAAATCCATACTCATCTCTATAGCATGGGGTGAGACAAGAAACCACTTAATTTCGCCGGTTACTAACAGACAATTGCTTGAACAGGTTAGAATCCCTGTTGTGGAAACTTCAAATGGCAGAGTAAGTAGTGCTTGCCAGAGCCTACCGCTGCCGGGCAGATATTCGTCGAGATCTCTGAAACCGCTGCTTCGGTTTGACGTTTCATCTGTGGCATATGATAGGTAATCAATTATAATATCTACTTCGCCGCTGACGAAAATTTGACCATTTTCTGCCGAGATTTTAGAATCGCGTATGTCAGTTGTTATTTGCTTAATAGTGCAAATGCCCGGGGAGCCTTGTGGCAAAAAAACGGTGCGGACTATCGGCAATATTATTTTGTCCATAGTACAACCTCCCGATTAATAAAAAATGCTTCTTTATATTATGTTGCAAATATGATGAATATGCACGCTGGCTAACTAGCTGCATATCATGATATGAGAAAAAGTCTTAAGGATGTGAGCGAATGCGACAGGGTAGAGCAAAATATGTTTTTCCGGGAAGCAACACCCCTTTGGGTTTTTATTCATTTTATCATGATGGATTATCCGGATTAGACAGGGTGTTTATACTCAAAGGTGGTCCCGGTACCGGCAAGTCAACGCTGATGCGCAAAATTGGTATTGCGATGCTCGAACGCGGCTATGATGTTGAATTTTGGCAGTGTTCCTCGGATAATGACTCGCTGGATGGAGTTTTAGTCCCCGCTTTGTCGGTAGCAGTGATTGACGGTACTTCACCCCATACCATTGACCCTCTATATCCGGGAGCAGTAGACGAGATAATTAATCTTGGTGAACATTGGAATGACCAGTATTTGCGTCATCACAAACAAGAAATAATCGAGATCAACACGGACATCAATGAACGTTTTCGCTATTGCTATGAAAAGCTGGCAGAAGCCGGTGATTTATTGGAAAAACAACAAATGAAGAATAATTCGTTAGTTGATGAAAGAAAAATGGCAACAGCCCAGACAGCGTTGTCAGAAGGGATTTTTCTTCATCAAAGTTTACCGGTACGCCATCTTTTCGCATCAACAGTAACGCCAAGAGGATTGATGAGCTTTGCTGATGCCATCAGCCGCACTGCTAATGTTCGTTATTTATTAACCGGTAAAAGCGGAGGCGGCAAAGAACGGCTGATTGCTTCAATTGCTGCGCTGGCCGAAGAAAAAGGTCACAATATCGAAATCTACCATAATACTTTTATTCCACAACAGATTGAAATGATCTTAATGCCATCGTTGGGAGTAGCAGTTATAGATTGCGGTACCGAACCCAAAGATGTAAGGCCGCAAGATATGGTAATTGATTGTGATGACTTAATTATTGAGGGTGGAGTATTTGAAGAGGATGCCGAAGAGTGGCAAGAAAAATTTGATTCTTTAGTTGCCGAGGCAGCGGCGGCAATTGCTGATGCCAAATCACTCCATGATAATCTTGAATGTTATTATAACAAGGCGATGGATTTTGAAGCTGTTGATTTAACTGGCAGCCGTTTGTTTAATAAAATTTTGTCTTTAGCGGCAAACAAAGAAAAGTAGTATTAGACTATATCAATTGATATTGATATCTACCACTTTAAGAAGTTTTTAGAGGAAATATCAGGCAAACCGCGAATTATATACAACTTAGAAAAGTATTGTCTGAAACAGTGGAGGTATCATATATGTGCGGCTTTTTCGGAAACCTTTTTGATGATAACGCTAAAGATATTAAAAAATATACAAAGATATTACAGGTAGTTAACAGCTTTGAATCGGAGATTGCAGCTTTAAGTGATCTGGATTTGCAATCTAAAACAGCAGAATTCAAAGGCCGGATTGCCAGCGGCGCCACCGCTGGCGATTTATTGCCGGAAGCTTTCGCGGTGGCGCGGGAGGCGGCCAAACGCTCGTTGGGGATGCGTCATTTTGATGTGCAGATAATCGGCGGTATGGCGCTTTCCGATGGAAGGATCGCCGAGATGAAAACCGGTGAAGGCAAGACATTGGTTGCTACAGCTCCGGCTTATCTACATGCATTGTTTGGTAAGGGCATGCATGTGATAACGGTCAATGATTATCTGGCTAGCCGTGATAGCGAATGGATGGGGCGTGTTTACCGTTTTCTCGGACTCGATGTGGGGTTGATCGTTCACGGCCTGGAGTCAAAGGAAAAAATTCGGTCTTATGCCGCAGATATTACTTACGGTACTAATAACGAATTCGGCTTTGACTATTTGCGCGACAATATGGCATTCAGTAAGGCCGGTATGGTGCAACGGCCTTTGTATTATGCGATCGTCGACGAGGTTGACAGTATTTTAATCGACGAAGCCCGTACGCCGTTGATTATTTCCGGCCCATCGGACAAGCCGGCGGACCTTTATTATCAGGCTGCGACGATAGCTTCACGCTTGCGCGAGGAAGATGATTACAACGTTGATATCAAGGATCGAGCAGTTTCGCTAACCGAAGACGGTGTCGCCAGAGTAGAACGCACACTGGGGGTAGAAAATCTTTTCGACGATAAAAACACGGAGCTCAACCATCATGTCAATCAGGCACTGCGCGCACAGGTATTGTTTAAACGCGACCGAGATTATGTGGTTAAAGACGGCGCTGTCATAATTGTTGATGAATTTACCGGCCGCTTGATGTTTGGGCGTCGTTACAGTGAAGGTCTGCATCAAGCTATTGAGGCCAAAGAAAACGTCAAGATAGAGCGAGAGAGTCAAACGCTGGCAACCATCACTTTCCAAAATTATTTCCGTATGTACAAGCTGTTGTCTGGCATGACCGGTACAGCCAAGACAGAGGAAGAAGAATTCCGCAAGATTTATAATTTCGATGTTGTAGAGATTCCGCCCAATTTGCCGATGATAAGGATTGATAATCCCGATGTTATATATCGTACCGAGCCAGGTAAATTTGCGGCTGTTGTTGAGGAAATTGCCCGGGAGCATACTAAAGGCCGGCCGGTATTGGTTGGCACAATTTCCATTGAGAAATCAGAAACGCTTTCAAAAATGCTTAAGCATCGCGGTATCAGTCATCATGTTTTAAACGCCAAATTCCATGAAAAAGAAGCTGAGATAGTAGCACAAGCAGGACGATTGGGTGCCGTCACCATTGCTACAAATATGGCTGGTCGTGGTACCGACATTGTTTTGGGCGGTAACCCGCAAGCATTAGCTGAAATGGAGATGGCAGCGGACAGCGAGTGCGAATACAGTAATCAGGAACGAGCCGATTTGATTGAGAAATATACAGAACAGACGAACGAAGAACATCGGCAGGTAGTGGCCTTGGGCGGTTTGCATATTATCGGCACCGAACGCCATGAGAGCCGCCGTATTGATAACCAGCTGCGTGGCCGCTCCGGTCGTCAGGGCGACCCGGGCAGTACCCGCTTCTTCATATCCGTTGAAGATGATTTAATGCGCCGTTTTGGCGGGGATAATTTGAGCTCGATTATGGATAGAATAGGTGTTGACGATACAATGCCGATCGATTCCTCTTTAGTCTCCCGCTCGATAGAGTCGGCGCAAAAGAAAGTAGAAGAACGCCATTTCTTGACACGTAAAAGCGTGCTTGATTATGACGATGTAATGAATAAGCAGCGTGAGATCATCTACGGAGAACGCCGCCGCGCCCTTTACGAAGACGACATAAAAGAAAGCGTTGTCGGCATGATTGACGATGTGGCAGATATGGTGGTCGGCGAATATTCTAAAGTCAGCAATTACACGGAAGAGTGGGATTTGCCGGCATTTATTCATGAAATCGCCAGGTATTTGCCGCAGAACTGCCCAACTGAGGAGCAAATCACAGAATTAACCAAAGAAGAAGTGCCGCAATTGCTTAAAGACCACTTATTTGCTTTTTATGATCAGCGAGAACAGGAAATGGGACCGCAAAAAATGCGGCTGTTGGAAAAATTGATTGTGCTGCAAGTGGTCGATAGGCATTGGATGGATCATCTTGATGCGATGGATCAGCTGCGGCAGGGTATTGGATTGCGGGCTCTGGGACAGCGGGATCCGTTGGTCGAATATAAGCAAGAAGCTTTTGAAATGTTTGATGGCATGATCTGGGATATCAAGACGGATACCGTTCGGTTGTGCATGCGCGCCAGCATTGTTGAGGCGCCGCAGGAGCGCAAAAATGTCCAAACAAATAAAACCGATTCGCCGGCATCTGCCAAGTCACCCCAACGTAAATCTGCCGCCGATCGGATTGGCAGAAATGATCCCTGCCCCTGTGGCAGCGGCAAAAAATATAAGAAATGTTGTGGCAAAGACAAAAACGATTAATGAACGGAGTGGCATTATGCTGGAGGATTTGCGAGGCGAGCTTGCCTCATTAAAAGAACGAATTAACGCACTTGGGAGGTCACTTTGACATAGAAGGCAAATCTATTCAGATTGCCGACAAAGAGCAACTAACATTGGCAACGGATTTTTGGCAGGAGCGCGATAAAGCGCAAGCCTTACTGCGGCAAATCAATGAGCTTAAAGAATCAGTTAAAGATTATCGGCAATTAAAAGAGGCCTTTGATGATGTTTCAACTCTATGGCAATTAGCGCTTGAGGAAGATGATGAATCTTTGGCAGTGGAGGCGGTAGCCGAATTAAAAAAAGTCACTAAGATGCTTTCTGACCGCGAATTATCTTTGTTATTGAGCGGCGAATACGACAACCATGATGCGATTATCGCTCTGCACGCCGGTGCAGGCGGCCTTGAGGCGCAGGATTGGGTGCAGATGTTATTGCGGATGTTCAGCCGCTATGCCGAAAATCATGACTATAAAGTTGAGCTGATTGACAGTCTGCCCGATGATGAAGGTGGCGTTAAAAGCGCTACAGTTTCTATTAAAGGCCGCAACGCATTCGGGTATTTTAAATCGGAAAAAGGGGTTCACCGCCTGGTGCGGATTTCACCGTTTGATTCGGCAGGGCGTCGGCATACCTCGTTTGCTTCTGTTGATGTTTTACCTCAGGTAGCAGATGATAATGAGATAGAGATCAACAGCGATGACTTAAGAATTGACACTTACCGTTCGAGCGGCAAAGGCGGGCAGCATCTGAACAAGACCGATTCGGCGGTGCGGATCACCCATTTGCCGACTGGAATCGTCGTCCAGTGTCAGGACGAACGTTCTCAATTCGCCAACAAAGACAGGGCTATGGCGATATTAAAGGCCCGTTTACTTGATAGAAAGCTACAAGAACGCGAGGCGGAGTTGGCACAAATTCGCGGAGAACAACAAGAAATCGGCTGGGGATCACAAATCCGTTCTTACGTTTTTCAGCCCTATCGTTTAGTCAAAGATCATCGTACAGGTTATGAGATGGGTAACACCGATGCGGTGATGGACGGCGGAATTGACGGTTTTATCGCTGCTTATCTGCAAATGCTGGTAAACAGCAAAAAATAACATCGGTATAGCAAGACAATTTATTATATAAAGAGGTGTAATCTATGTCACTAAATGTTGTAGCTGATTATGCTAAAGAGATGAGACGAAAAATCATCTCGATGTTGGGGTTATCTGGCTCCGGTCATCCCGGTGGTTCTCTTTCGGCGACTGATATTTTGGCGGAGCTTTATTTTGACGGCATGCGTGTTGATCCGTCCAATCCCAAATGGGAAGACAGAGATAGGCTTATACTATCGAAAGGCCATGCGGCACCAGCGCTTTATGCGGCTTTGGCGCTCAAGGGATATTTTCCCGTTGAAGAGTTGGACAATCTCCGTAAGCTGGGAAGCCGCCTGCAGGGACATCCCGACATGAAAAAACTGCCCGGTGTCGATATGTCAAGCGGTTCGTTGGGTCAGGGATTATCAGCGGCCAACGGCATGGCACTGGCAGGGAGATTGGATGATAAGGATTACTATGTCTATGTAATAATGGGCGACGGAGAAAATCAAGAAGGCCAAGTTTGGGAAGCAGCGATGTTTGCCGCTCACTATAAGTTAGATCATATTATAGCTTTTGTCGATCATAATCGACTGCAAATTGATGGCAATATCACCGATGTGCTTTCTCCGGAGCCCCTCAAAGATAAATGGCAAAGTTTTGGCTGGAACGTTCAGCAGATTGATGGCCATAACATCGAACAAATTGCCACTGCAATAGCGGCTGCAAAACAAGTCAAAGCACAGCCATCGTTAATTATCGCCGACACGATCAAGGGCAAAGGCGTTAGTTTCATGGAAAATCAGGTTTCGTGGCATGGTAATGCTCCCAAAGCCCAACAGGTGGAGCAAGCATTGTCCGAGCTGGCTTAAGGAGGAGCTGATTGGTTATGGAAGAGAAAAAGAAAATTGCTACCAGAGATGCTTATGGCCGGGCGCTGGCTGAGCTAGCCGCAACCGACAAGAATCTTGTGGTACTTGATGCAGATTTATCGAAGTCAACTAAGACCGCTGATTTTGCGGCGGTAGCGCCGGAGAGATTTTTTAATGCCGGAATTGCCGAACAGAATATGATAGGGGTTGCTGCAGGATTAGCAGCCTGCGGCAAAACTCCCTTTGTCAGTTCATTTGCCATATTTGCTACTGGGCGTGCTTATGAACAAATTCGCAACAGTGTTGCCAATCCACAGCTCAATGTCAAAATCGCTGCCACGCATGCCGGTATTACTGTCGGTGAGGACGGCAGTACCCATCAGTCTATAGAAGATATATCTCTGATGCGTACGCTGCCGAATATGACAGTTGTGGTACCGGCTGACGCCATAGAAACAACCCAAGCCGTCAAAGAACTTGCCGCATTCAAAGGGCCGGCATATTTACGTTTGGGCAGATTGGCAACCCCACAGGTGAACGATGAGAATTATCAATTTAAGCTTGGCGAAGCGGTGTTGTTGCGCCCGGGGCGGGATATTGCTATCTTTGCCTGCGGCATGATGGTTGCGGTAGCGCTGGAGGCTGCCGAATTGTTGGCGCAGGAGAATATTTCTGCTACGGTAGTTAACGTTCATACTATAAAGCCTCTTGATAATGACTCGATTATTGATAATGCCGGTTGTTGTGGCGCTGCGATCAGCGTTGAAGAACACAGCATCTACGGTGGTCTAGGTTCGGCAATTGCCGAAGTATTGGCAGAGAATTGCTCTGTTCCGTTTGCGCGTGTTGGCATTGAAGATAAGTTTGGTCAATCCGGCAGTCCCGATGCACTGCTGAGAGTTTATGGCCTGACGCCTACTGCTGTTGCTACTCGTGCCAAAGCAGTGATTGCCAAGAAAAACTCCAAATAGTAATTTAAATTATGGAGGATGACAATGAAAATATTGGTCGCTTATGCTTCAAAAAGTGGAACAACTGCTAAATGCGCAAAGATGCTGGCTGAATATTTGTCCGGGACGGAACTTGTTGATCTGACTAAGAAAACCCCCAACCTTGACAATTATGATCTGATAGTGATCGGCAGTAGTATTCGTATGGGTTATCTCCACAAAGCAGCCGGTGTTTTTATCAATGAACATCGGCAGCAACTGCTCAAAAAAAAGACCGCATTTTTTTTCTGCAGCGGTTTTGTCAATGATATGGAACAGCTGATCAAAGAGAATTTACCTGATGAGGTTGCAGAAAAAGCGATAATAATTGATTCGTTTGGTGGCGAGCTGAATATAGAAAAGCAAAAGGGTATTGATAAATTCGTTGCCAAAATGATTGCCCAAAAGGTATCCAAACAGCAACAGCTAATGCCGCGTATTTATCCGGAACGGATTAAACTATTTGCTGTCAAGCTTTTAGCTTAGTTACGGAGGTTATTTTATGAAACGGGCTCTAGTTTTGGCAGGCGGCGGTGCGCGTGGCGCCTATGAGTTGGGTGCCTGGAAAGCCTTGAGTGAGCTTCATATCGATTTTCAGATAGTCACCGGTACTTCGATTGGCGCAGTCAACGGGGCTTTATTAGTGCAAGGAGATTTGCAGTTGGCAGAGAAGCTATGGCATCAGATTACTATTGATGATGTGATGGTCGGCGGTGTTAATATCAGCAAATCATTTGAATCAATCATTAATCAAATGGATTCGATCAGACCTTTCTTGAAAAACTATTTAAACTCTAAAGGTGCCGATATCACGCCGTTTAAAAACCTGCTTGAAAAAAGTGTCAATGAGCAGCGATTTTTAAATTCCCCAATCGACTATGCTTTGGTTACTGTCAAATTCCCGTCGATGATACCGATCGAGATGACTAAAAAAGATATCCATAAAGGATACCTGCTCCAGTGGGTTTTGGCTTCAGCTTCCTGTTTCCCGGCCTTTCCGCTTTGCGAAATAGACGGGCAAACATACATTGATGGCGGCTATCACGATAATTTGCCAATCGCAAGCGCCTTCAGGCTTGGTGCCGAAGAAATCGTTGCTATTGACCTTAATCATAATCTGATTCATGAAAACTATCAGCATCATCCGTTAGTTAAGTATATAAAACCATCCAAATATCTCGGCTACCTGCTTTCATTTGAGCGTAAGCAGATGGAGAGCAATATTACTCTTGGATATAACGATACCATGAAGGCATATGGCAAATACTTCGGTTTCAAATACACTTTTACAGCACAGGATTGTCAACATTATGCTGCTTTAGCTCATCGTTTTGTATGCCGTGTCGCCGGTCAAGAAACAGGATGTCTTAGCATTGGAAATAAGCCGTTAACCGCTGCCTTTGTCAATGCTCCATATTCAGCGATACTAATGGAACACATCGTCAAAACAGATGCAAGCAAATTTGATCTATTTGTTGCGGCAATAGAGATATGTGCTGAGCTATTGAACTATCCGCATGATACGGTTTATAATTTTAATGAGTTTTGCCGACAATTGGCTCGGGATGTGAGGGGTAGACAGGAGTACCTGTTCAAAGACTTGAGCGTTATATCAGATAGACGGCGGATAATTAGAAATATTACCCAAAAACAAACAATTGAACAAAAAATATCAGGGAAACAAAATAAAAAAATTATTGCTTCAATACTTATGACTGAATTAAACAAATCAATATTATAGTAAGGATTTCATTTAATCAAAATATATAAAATATTCGACAATTAAAAACAAAAACCAGCAAATTTACTTTGACAATACTTGCTGTTTGTGTTATATTATTCATAGAAAAGATTCAACCTATATTCTGAGTTTCTTATCCTAAAGGGATGCCCATGGAAAAGAAACCAATTGGGGGAAATTAGAAACGATTTCGCCTTCTGTTATTAGAAAAGGGATATGGTAAAAGGTTGATCAGCGACAATTAATTTGCAGATAAGCGAGCGAGTTTTTGTGGTTATTTTTTTGATCAAAGCTGGTACTATATCTCTTAACGGCTGTTTTTTTGAAGCTGTTTAGAGATATTTTATTATTGTGAATTAAATTTGTTAGAGGAGGTTGTATAATGAGCGAGGATCTGGGAAAGGGTCAATGCGGTT
>DIFI01000009.1 GCA_002419055.1 Peptococcaceae bacterium UBA5752 | reverse complement strand
TACATTCACTACTGATGCATCGTCTAATGTTCCTGCGATCTCTGTAGGCAATGCAGCAATTACTGCTGTTGCATCTGCATACTGAACATTGCCGTTTGCTACATCACCTGTTTGTGTCAAAGTCACTGGTGTGTATGATGCTAATGGTGATGTCGCTGCAACTTCTGCTGTTGCATCACTTGTTGCAGTTGAAGAATTATCTCCGTTAGCTATAACTCTAATCGTATTTCCTAATAGATCCGCTGGAATTACATATGTTGAAGATGTAGCACCTGAAATATTCACAAATGCACCTCCTGCACCAGTGTTTGCCTGCCACTGATAAGTAACATTTGTAGCATTTGATGGACTTACATTAGTTGTCAATGTTGCTCCAACTACAGCATCACCTGTAACGGTAATAGCACTTACAAGAATGGTTGAACCGCCCCCGCCGCCGGTGCTGCTCGAATTGTCGCCATCGCTCACAATATTGCCGTCGCTATCAACGGGGAGAATGGTGACCTTACTGTCGACATTAACGTTTACTGGATGATTGCCATCCAGCGTCACACCGTTAGCATTGATCTGCGCGTTTGTGATAGTGCCCTTGTTGTCAACAGAGATATTTGCATCCGTTGTCAAAGTAGTAACTTTCGCTCCGGATGTAATATTGACCGAACTTCCCACGGCCGCATATCCGGCGCTCAGCGTGGCAACTGTTCCGCTAACGGTAATCGAGCTTTGAGGCGCATCGTTCTGTAATTTTGTTACTGTACCTGATACGCTAATTACCGAAGCTTGTGCACTTTCGGTAACAGTCATATTAGAAACATTGGTATCCGCATCCACATCAACAGAAGCGCCGCTCGCGGTTACTTCCATCTCTTCTATCTCAGCATCCACTAACTTAACGCTGGCATCAGCCGCGACAGTGATGCTGTCAAAAGAGCCTGTCAGTATAATATCGTCATTGCCGTCATCGACAAACACGCCGTCAACAGTCGCGCCATCAGATGTCACGACGCGAACTGCGCCATCGTCGGTTTTTTCTATTATGATGTTTCCAATCTGGCTGTTGCCCTGAATATGGATGGAGTTGGCGCCGCCGCCGCGGATAATAGTTTGGCCCAGAACCGTGACATTGTTCAGTGTCACATCTCCGCTCCCGACGCCTTCAGCGATAATAAGATCTCCTTTAATTTTCATATTATTAAGCACGACGCCCGCCGTATTGACGACTACAGAACCGGAAACGTCGCCTGTATACTCTTTGGCCTCGTTATAAAGCGATTTAATTGCGTTGTTCAAGATCGTTACGACCTCAGAGCGGGTAATACTGCTTTGGGGGTTGAATGCTCCGTCAAATCCCTGTACATATCCCTTATTTACCATGGAGTTCACATAACCGACCGCCCATGATGAAATGCTCCCGCGATCGGAAAAGACGGAAGCAGCAGTTGCGCTTTCGGTCAATCCTAGAGCTCGTCCCAGCATAACGGTCGCTTCTTCACGGGTGATTATATCCGTGGGACGCACATTAACGCCATTTCCCTCGATCACACCGGCCGCATTAGTTTTTAGAATAGCATCTGTATAATACGCATCGCCCAGATCTGTGAAACTGTTCTGAGCTGTTGTCTGATACTGCATAACACGGTTAATGATGACTGCCATTTCTCCTCTTGTAATAGGATCATTAGGACGGAACGTGCCGTTAGATCCCTGTACAATGCCGAGGTCGCTCCACTTATCGATTGCGGATTGCGCCCAATGATCTTGCACATCGGAATAGGCTGCTAACGTTGTACCCGGCAATAGCATGATTACCATACATATCACCAGCAGCCATATAAGACTTATATGTATTTTTGTTTTCATACAACACCTGCCCTTTCATTTTTTATTAATCTATTTAAAACTCTAAGGAATAAACATTATTTCTCAGAGTATTAGATTTGCGGAAATAAAAAATAGTATGCCAAAGCATACAGATTTCGCTGTAGATTCTTTGGTAACCCAGCTATCATGGCAATTACTTAATTGCTTTAGACCCGTAGCTTTGCGTCCCTGACTTTCGTCAAGTTTGCTATTAGCAAAAAATTCCCCTTATTTTTTATATCGATATTATTTAAAGAAACTAAAGTTATTTCTAAATTACTTTAATGATATAACCAGAGTGATTTCCTTAGTGCAAATTCTATAAACCAACTTTTCACGGTTATTCTACATATAAATATAAAAAATTCTCTGAAAGTATTAATTCCAAAGAATTATTGTGTGAAGATTTTGACCAGACTCGAACTGTTGACCTTTTGAATACCATTTCAGCGATATCGAGCTAAGCTCCAATCTCCTTAATTTGTATTAATAATTGACTTCGTTTGACGTTACCGCAATTGATATGATTACAATGGATGTTTGTTAGGGTTAAGCTAATGCATTCTTCATCTATTCGTATGCAATTTTACCCATCCCTATAAAATATAAACTTTTATTCTACACTATGCATATATGTCTGTCAACATGCAATTTGCGTTTTTTTTCACATTATGATATAATATTTTAAACAGAATTAAAATTCAATACCACGATTTTTGCAGGAAGATAATGAAACGGATTTTCCATACCCTTTCTCGAAATTTAGAAATATGCAAGGAGGAAGATTTAAAATGGGATCCAGTTCTAATGACATTGAACGCTATTCAGCAGAACATGAGAAAACAAATACAATAGACATATCAACATACGGGTATGATTCCGTGAGGGAATACTTAGCTGCTGCAGGAAAAATTCCGTTACTGACTGTAAAACAGGAAATTGAATTGGCAAAAAGAATCTGCTCCGGTGATCTGGATGCAAAAAATAGAATGATCTGTTCCAATCTTCGCCTTGTAATCAGCATCGCCAAAAAATATTCAAATACCCACTCTTTAACTTTATTAGATTTGATCCAAGAGGGAAATTTGGGACTGATAAAGGCAGTTGAACGATATGACTATGAAAAGGGATTTCGGTTTTCTACTTATGCTACATGGTGGATTAGGCAAGCTATTACAAGAGGAATCGCTGACACAGACCGCACAATTCGCCTTCCTGTTCATATGTGTGAAGCCGTTCGCAAAGTAACAAATACTGCTCAAAGCATGGAACAAAAAGGTGGGGTGTCTCTTAATACTAAACAGTTGGCAGAGAAGCTAGACATGTCAGAACAAACTGTTGACCAGGTATTTCGCATTGCAACACATCCACTTTCTTTGGAAACACCGATTGGTTATGATGGAAATTTTTTTCTTGAAGATATAATTGAGGATGACGAGACAGCTTCCCCGGAGGAAGGTGCAGCAGAATATTCTTTGCAGATAGAAATTGATAGGCAATTGCATACGTTAAATGAACGCGAGCGAAAGGTTTTGGAATTGCGGTTTGGTCTTAATCATGAATATCCCCATACGCTTGAGCAGGTTGGAAACTATTTTGGCGTCACTCGTGAACGTATCCGCCAGATTGAAGAAAAGGCTCTGCAAAAGCTTCGACGTCCAAACCACAGCATATATTTAAAAGATTTTGTTAAATAGATTAGTAACTGATTGAATGATCTAAGATGTAAAACATGGAGGAGTAATTAAATGAATCTCATTAATAAACAAGTTACACATGATAGTTTTGGCATCGGAAGTGTGGTTGGACATACCAATTCATGCGTAGTAATACATTTTGAATCAGGAGAAAAAAAGTTTATATATCCTGATGCATTTGGGAAATATTTAACGCTGGTTGACCAACATGCTGCTGATTTAGTTAATTTAATCAACCAAAAAAGAGAAGAAAAACTAACTCAGGAAATTCTCATGCAGAAACTATGCAAAATTGAAGTACTCAAACTTCAAAAAGAAAAAGTGCTGCAACATCAAGAACAGCAAAGTCTATTGCAGCGGGAGAAACTCTTGAAAAAATTAAAAATCCATGCCAGTTCACAGGTCGTTTTTGGGTACGAAGCCAAAGATCTGGATAGGGTGTTTACAGAGTGGAAAGTCTTCACAGGTGTAACTAAAAGCGGTAAAAAAGCAGGGCAGATAAACTGCCCTATGCGCCTAAGTCAGAATAGCGCTTGCCTTTTAACGTCAAAGAAACCAGGCAGACCTGAAAAAGACAGACGTATAGCAGGATTCTTTATGGTAAATGAAGGGTTTATCGGAAAGATGTGTGAAGATGGATATATTCCTGCCCATCCGGAATATAGATTACACCTAACTGAACAGGAATCTAAAAAAATGCTTTTCTGGAACTACTATGCAAATGAAAAATTGCCGCAAAAAATGACACTGAGTTCAGGAATATACCATTATTTTAACAATATTTGCATGGCCCAGATATTGAGAGATATCGTATCTTTAAGAAATGAGACGCCAAAACAAGAGGATGCGCAGAACTTTTTCGAATATTTTTGTCATATAAATCAAATAATCGAAAAGGAATTACCAAAGTCTAATGGTGCATTGAAGCGTATTTAGACTTGTAAGCTTGAACAGAATAATCTGTAGAATATTAAGTAATTCATTAATTGAGGGATGTGATATAAAAATGGGAGATAAGAATCCTAATAAGTTGAAAAAAAAGAAGAAAGTAGTTGAAAAGGTTACTTTAGCAACCGAAATTGCATCGGAAACAGTTGCTGCACAGAAATCCAAAAAACATCAATAATAGAAACAGTCCGATTGATATCTATTATTTTGATAAGATATTGATAATACTGCACTACAAGAAGGTGTTAAACAGGTTTAAAAAGGAGTTACTATAATTGAATAAAAAAAGAGTATTAGTTGGCAGTCCGGTATATCAAAAACCGGAAATATTGGCTGCATTTTTAGATTCTCTTAAAAATCTTAATAGGGATACTATTTCTGTGGATTATATGTTTGTTAATGATAATATTAACGAAAAATCCAGCAAGTTGTTAACAGATTTTAAAAGAGAAGAATCATCTGTTATCATAGTTCATGGCAAAAAGCAGGAGGTATATCTGTGTAATGACGAGACCCATCACTGGAACGATGGATTAATGCTAAAGTTAGCAAATTACAAAAACATCATAATTAATTATGCAACAGATAATCATTATGATTATCTGTTTTTTGTGGATTCCGATCTGGTTTTGCACCCCAATTTGATCGAGCATCTTAAGACTGTTGATAAGGATATTGTCTGCGAAGTATTTTGGAGTAAGTGGCATAATGACAGATACTTCGAGCCAAATGTTTGGCTTTTTGACGAATATGATATGGTGCCTAAGAGATTGGGCGAAATACTGAGCAAAAAAGAGATGGATATACGACAAAGCAGTTTTTTAAAAAAGCTCAGACTTCCCGGTGTCTATGAAGTAGGCGGGTTAGGTGCATGCACGTTGATTAGTAGAACTGCCTTATTAGCCGGTGTTAGTTTTAAACCAATTAAAAACTTAACCATACATGGTGAAGACAGGTTTTTCTGCATACGAGCAGCAGTGCTTGGTATTGAGCTATTCGTTGATACACATTATCCCGCGTACCATATTTACAGAGAGCAAGACTTAGTCGGCGTACAAGCATATGTAAAAAGCAATGAAGCAGACCTTGCATTTGTAAGACAATGTAAAAAACATGGGAATAAAATCACTCTTTCTATGATAGTAAAAAACGAGGAAGCACGTTATCTAAAGCAGGTGCTGGGCAGTCTAGTCGGGCACATTGATGAAGCGGTGATTATTGATGACGGGAGCTCCGATAATACCATAAATTTATGCAAAGAAATATTAACTGATATACCTTTGCACATTATAAAAAATGAGCAATCTATGTTTGCAAATGAGGCAGAGCTCAGAAAAAAGCAATGGAACGAAACTGTTAAAACAAACCCCGACTGGATTTTAAACCTTGATGCAGATGAAATATTAGAGGATAGCTTCTGGGATCAGTCGCAAAAACTTATTAATAATCAGGATTGCGATATTTATTGTTTCAGACTTTATGATATGTGGGATGAAACTCACTATCGCGAGGACGAGCATTGGAATGCTCACAGTATCTACAGACCATTTTTAATGCGATATCAGTCGGGTTTTAATTATCAATGGAATGAAACGCCGCAACATTGCGGAAGATTTCCTATAAACACATTCATATTTCCAAGGTTTGATTCTCAGTTCCGAGTTAAGCATTTTGGTTGGGCAACTGGGGAAGACAGAGCAAAAAAGAATAAAAGGTATCAGCTTCTTGACCCGGATGCTATTTATGGGATCAAGGAACAGTACGATTCGATTATGGATTTAAGTCCAAATTTGATAAAATGGAAAGTTGGTGGAGTTATATAAATATCGAGGAAAAGAAGATAAATGTCGGCGTGGGCTTTGTGACCGGGCGCAAAAACTTCAAAAATGTAATAAAAACGTATGTGAACAACTGGAATGAATCCGGACTTGTCGATAATGAAAAGATTGCACTCCACCTTTTTGTCGCCTATGACTTGAAATATACAGGAACAACAATGAGTGACTATAAAATTACTGACGAAGAAATATTGGATACGGTAGATTCGGCCTATTATTTGGGCAATTCTGCAATAACAAACGAAGCGCAATTCCTCGTTGGGAAAAAAGTAGTAAGTTTAGATGAGGCTGAACTGATTTTTGGCGAAGGCTATGCAATGAAAAGAAATGCGGTTTTGTATTTCGCGTTAAAAAATAAAATGGACTACCTGATCTTTTTTGATGATGACGAGTATCCAATAGCAAATATAAAAATTAACGACAGCCTCGCATGGAAAGGTCAAGAAGTTTTATCAACACATATTAAAAATATCATGCATTCGGATATGACACACGGGCATCATTGCGGTTATATCTCTCCGATTCCACAATTGGATTTCAACGACAAGCTCTCCGAAGACGATTTTAGAATTTTCATTGAGTCAATAAGCAATGATATTATTAACTGGGAATCAATAAAAGAAAAAATGAATGATGGCGGCGTTACCTATGCTGACCTTGATATTATTAACAGCAAAATTACTAAAGTTGTTAAAGAGAAAAACGGAATGAAATTCATTTCCGGAGCTAATCTGGGCTTTAATCTTAAAAATCTTAATAAATTGTTTCCGTTTTATAACCCGCCGGGAGCGAGAGGAGAGGACACTTTCTTAAGTACCAGTATTTGTGACTGTACAATAAGAAAAGTTCCTTGCTATACCTTCCATGACGGTTTCACGACCTATGAGCATTTACTTCTCGGAGTGCTTCCCAATAAATTATTATCTATGAAGGCTGATTTGGGAGTAAATACCATGAGATTTTTAAAAGCCTCAATCGGGTGGATCAGGTACAAGCCTCTCTTGCTTTATATCACTCATAGAGATAGTTATGAAGTAGATATTATGAAAATGAAAAAGAACCTTGCAAATGTAATCCCCAAGATTTGCGATTATTTTGAAGATGATGGGTTCAAAAACATATTGGATGAGCTTGAATATTTTCATGCACATGTTGAAGAGCATTATAAAGATTTCGAAAATACTAAATCAGCGTGGTTAAAAATAATAATGTATTTAAAGAAGGAAGAGATAGTCTTCAAAGGCAAGTACCGTAAAAAAGAAAAAATCTCGTAAGATAACGTGTAATTGTAGCATCATGTTCATACGATATCTATTAGTAAAAATCAGTTTTTTTGTTTTTATTAGTGGATATAATACGCTTGATGGATAAACTATTAAGCATCAAACCAGATCTGATTTGAAAAAATTAAATGTTGATTGGGAGCAGGTTACAGATGGATATTGCAATAATCGGCACGTCGAATAAGGAGAATGAAAAAAGGGTGGCTATCCACCCTGATCATATTTGTCAAATACCCGTAAAAATACGAAAACATTTATTCTTTGAAAAAGGGTATGGTGTACCTTTTGATATGGATGACGAAACGATATGTTCTTTAACCGGCAATCCCTTAACAGAGCGTGAGAAATTGCTCAGGGAATTTAAAGCAATATTAATACCCAAACCTACAGCAGAGGATTTCGATAAAATGCAGGTAGGCACTCTTGTATGGGGCTGGCTGCACAGTGTGCAACAAAGCATTATCACCCAGATTGCCATAAATAAGAAGTTGACCCTTATCGCATGGGAAAACATGTATCACGAAGGGGAGCGCGACCTGCTTCATATCTTTAACAGGAACAATGAAATGGCCGGATACTGTGGAGTGCAGCATGCTTTGCAGCTGGAAGGAATCGACGGCTATTATGGTCCTCCACGGAAGGTTATCGTGATCAGCATGGGCTCGGTCAGCCGCGGAGCGATCTATGCTCTAAAGGGACATGGCTTTTCTGATATAACGGTATATACGCAGCGGCCCTCATTTTTGACTGCGAATAAAATACCGGGAATTCGCTATCAACAAATCCAAAAAAATCATATGGGTGTGTTAGAGATTATTAATTTGGATGGTACGAAAACGCCGTTTATTAATAAATTGACTGCGGCGGATATCATTGTCAACGGCGTGCTGCAAAATTCAAATGATCCGATCATTTTTATTAATGACTATGATGTTGACAAATTTACGAAAACATGCCTGGTGATTGATATAAGCTGCGCGCTGGGAATGGGATTCAGCTTCGCGCATCCGACAAGTTTTTCCGAACCTATTTTTCAAATTGGCAATATCAAATATTATGCGGTAGATCATACGCCGACGTTACTGTGGAACAGCGCCACATGGGAAATATCAAATTGCATTCTGCCTTACCTGCCATATATCGTCGAACAAACAGACAATAAAGTTTTGAATGGTGCAGTCGATTTCAAAGACGGCAAAATCAAAAACAAAGACATCTTATTGTATCAGAACCGTTCGCAGGTATATCCCTATAAACAACTTTAAAGCAGTTAATTTAATTCTTTGCACATGCTGGAGTATTAAGTTGCAGGTCACTTCAAAGAAATGCTCTCATAAATTTTTCTAGGGAAAAGTAAGGGGACCAAAAGTAAGGGAACGGTCCATCTGCTATCCTCTTGCTACCCTATACGATATATTTGCCCTCATAAGCGAAAACAAGCATGGAGGTTGTCAAGCTATTATTATGACGTTTTTTGTGGCAATGTTGAACGAATTACTCTATCACTAAAATATTGATCGAATAGGTACAGATACTTAGTAATTATGAATTCTCTTAAAATACAAACCTTGACCTATCTAAAACAAATAAAAAGTCATGTGCGGATAAATCCATACACATGACTTTTTATTTGGAGCTGGTGGCCGGATTTGAACCGGCGACCTGCTGATTACGAATCAGCTGCTCTACCAACTGAGCTACACCTTAGAAATCTGCATCCGTCTTTTTATTATTTTCTGCGCAGTATCATGGCAATAAGATTCATATACTTACCGGCGCCGGCATTCATGGATTTACGGTCATTTATAGCATATTCGTTGTCAGATGCGAGCCAGTCATTCCAACACTCATCAAAGCCAAGCATCTCTTGGAGCGAAATAATCTCAGCCTCCTCAGTAGCCTTAAAAATTTGTTGCCAAAATTTGATGTCATGAAGAGTTTCAATATTCTCCGCACTCCAGGATAACAGCATTTCCGCCGGAATGTTGTCATGAATGTCCTTCTTTAATCCGGGAACGGTGATAAGAAGATACCCGCCGTGTTTAATCAGCGGCAGCAAGTGTTTCCCTAGATATTCTTTGTCCAACCCAAAAAAGTTATAAGAATCAACGCAGGTCACTACATCAAAGAATTCTTCTGCGAAAGGCAGGGCATGCGCTTCCGCCGAGATTGGAACGATCTGGTTTGAGGTCAAACCCATTTCGTCAAAACGCTTTTTATTATCAGTAGGGGTGATCCACAAATCGGCCGCGAAAATTTTGGCTTGGTATTCCTTGGCTAAAAAAATTGAGGTGATGCCACGGCCGCAGCCAAGATCAAGAACAGTATCAGTCGGTGAAATCGTCATCGAATGCAAGGAAAGCAATTCTTCAAGTAATTTTAAAGGGTTAGGCCCCATGATATTGTTTTTTACGAAATTCTTATCATATTTATTAGATTTAATATATTTCATTTTTTTGTTCCTTTCAAATTATAATTTTGGTATTAATTTCGGACTCCGTATTGATACAGAAAAAGGGCATAGTATCGAACTATGCCCAAATAGTCTCTTAAATATATAGAGTGCCATCTGTCATAATTCTGTAAGAATCAAAATCGCATAACAAACAAAAGCAATTCGCCATTGCTTTTAAAATTTCTCTGCAATTACGTGTTCTTTACAGAACAATATCCAAAAAGACACTTCCTTTTTTAACGATATGATTATTATATCATTGGTCGTTTATATTGGCAATCGCTAATTCTCAAAACCATTAGGTTTGTGATTAGACAGAATAATTCTCCATCTATAGTAAACAGAATATACTCAATAGTATTAAAAAGCCGCTCGTGACAATCAATCTCAAGCGGAACTTTTCTGTTCAGAAAGAAAAACTCTGGTATTAAATTTGCCGTAGGGGAATGGAGTCAAGAAAAAGGACTTAAGCTATTTATTAAGGTAGGGTATTCATTATTATCGAAGCAAACGAAAGATTAAAAAGACCTTAGAACCCGCAGGTTCTAAGGTCTTTTTATGGAGCTGGTGGCCGGATTTGAACCGGCGACCTGCTGATTACGAATCAGCTGCTCTACCAACTGAGCTACACCAGCATGAAGGGCAAAATTGCCCTTATTTTTGCATTAGTAAATCTATCAAGGTATGCCCTTCTGCAACATAGACGCCTGTAGAAGCCGCGCTCTTTTCATTATATTCTGCAACCTGACCGTCTTGCTCATCATTGCTGCGATACAATGCAAAGGGAACAGGGTCGCTGGTATGCGTCCGCAAACGAATCGGCGTCGGATGATCCGGCAGCAGCAATATCGCAAAGTCTTCGCCATCTTCCTTCAAAGCTGTGATCAAAGGCCCCACAATATGCTGATCGATTAAACCGATAGATTTTACTTTATTATCTATCTCATGGCGATGACCGCATTCATCTGGAGCCTCTACATGGATATAAGCAAAATCGCAGCCGTTACGCAAAGCGTTAAGCGCTGCCTCGGCTTTGCCTTTAAAGTTGGTATTAATAGTACCTGTCGCACCTTCAACCTCAATCACATCAAGACCGGCGCATTTGCCAATGCCTTTCATTAAGTCAACAGCCGAAATCATCGCGCCACGGCAACCGAATTTTTCGGCAAAGCAGGGGAGAGCAGGTTTACGCCCTTCGCCCCAAAACCAGATCGCCGAAGCAATATGCAGACCCCGCTCGCGGCGCGCTTCGTTTATCGGATGATGGCGCAGATATTGATAAGATAGCCGAATCATTTGTTCTAAAATCCTACCGTTTTCACCTTTGGGCAGACAATCTTTGATCGGCTTGCCCAGTATATCATGAGGCGGCGTCAGATTAGCGCCTGTCGAACTATCTTTTAATACCAGACAGTGACGGTAACTGAAGCCGGGGTAGAGATTAAGGTTATCATTTTTAAATAGCTGATTCAATTCATTGATCAATATCGTTGACTCTTCGGTGCTGATATCATCACAGCCATGGTCGACCATAACGCAGTCATTAATGTTTTCTTCATCGCTGAGCGTGACCGTATTGCAGCGGTAGGTAACATCATTTACTTCCAGTTCTATACCGAGGCTGACAGCTTCCAGAGAAGAACGGCCGGAGTAATAAATGCGCGGGTCATAGCCAAGCACGGATAGATTAGCCGTGTCACTGGCGGGAGAAACCCCTTCCGGCACAGTGCGCACCAATCCGCAAATACCGTGTGAAGCCAAATAATCCATATGCGGCTTAACAGCCTTGTCTAAAGGAGTTGCGCCGCCCAGCTCTTCTACAGGATAATCGGCCATGCCATCTCCAAGAATTATCAGATACTTCATCTGGTACCTCCATTTAAAACCGCTAACGAATAATATTTTACCTTTAAAGAGGTTTTTAGTCAAGCAAAACTGTTTAGAATATCATAGCAGTCCTGTTGCAGGATTACAACTCATATTTGTAGAAAGGTTAGCGAAATAATATAGATAATAACGAATAATTGCGTTTATGCATTGTTTATTATATAATGCACTGTAAGAGAAGGGGTTACGTCTTTGTTAATTATGGGCATTGATCCGGGAATTGCTATCACGGGTTACGGTATCATAGAAGCAGGTCACAGCCGCTACCGTCTGATTGATTACGGCTGCATCCGCACAGCCCCCCGAGTTCCTGTTCAGGAAAGATTACTTAAATTACATCAGGGTATCGGCATGCTTGTCGAACAATACACCCCCGATTGCATGGCTATCGAGCAATTATTTTTTAACCGCAATACCACTACCGCGATTCCGGTCGGACAAGCCCGCGGCGTTATTTTGCTGGCAGCGGCCGAACATCAGCTTGCGGTTTCCGAATACACTCCGCTGCAGGTCAAGCAAGCTATCGTCGGTTACGGACGCGCCGAAAAAACACAGATCCAGTTTATGGTCATGCGCCTGCTTAAAATGAAAAACATTCCCAAACCCGATGATGCAGCCGATGCGCTGGCTATTGCCATCAGTCACGCTCATTATTACACTACCCGGCAGTTGCGAGATGATCAAGGCAGAGAACAGGAGAATTAATTATGATCGCTTTTGTTCATGGTATTTTACAGGATATTACCGACGAATCGCTGGTTATTGATATCGGCGGCGTCGGCCTTAATTTGCTGACTCCTTTGCATATGATGGAGAAAAGACCGGCTATCGGCGAAGATGTTACTCTTTTTACCAGCCTGCAGGTGAGGGAAGACAGCTGGCAGCTGTTCGGTTTTACCGACAAACAACAGTTAGGAATTTTCCGCGCCTTAATCAGTGTCTCCGGCGTCGGCTGCAAGACAGCATTAGCCATTCTTGATACCATCAGCACCCAGCAAATTATCAATGCCATTGCAAACGATGATTTCAATTGTTTCTGCGCCGTCTCCGGTGTCGGCAAAAAGACAGCTCAACGGTTAATTATCGATTTGAAAGAGAAGTTTGCCAAATACGGCGTTGCTGACGCCGCAGGTGAGTTTGTTTCTTTATCACAGCCAACAAAAGCGGATAATGATCTGCTGGCGGCATTACAACAGCTTGGATACAGTGCCACCGAGGCACGCCATTTAGCTGTTTTGGCTCAAAAATCTGCCGCTACTGGTGCCACTACGCAGAGTTTGTTGACGGAAGCTTTAAAGATCGCCGCGAGCAAGTAAGAGGAGGTCAATGTGGAAGACGAAAGAATCATATCCTCCAGCCTCAACCATGAGGATTTAGAAAACGAATTTAATATCCGCCCGACAACACTTTCAGAATACACCGGGCAGACACAAATCAAAGATAATATTGATGTTTTTATTAAGGCTGCATTAATGCGCGGCGATGCCTTGGACCATGTATTGCTTTACGGCCCTCCCGGTTTGGGCAAAACCACTTTGGCCAATGTTATTGCCAACGAACTTAACGTTAATATCCGCACTACCTCCGGTCCAGCCATCGAACGCCCCGGTGATCTGGCAGCAATCATCACCAGTCTTGAGCCGCATGATATCCTTTTTATCGATGAGATTCACCGTCTCAACCGCATCGTTGAAGAAGTGCTTTATCCTGCTATGGAAGATTTTTGTGTTGATATAATATTAGGCAAAGGCCCCAGCGCCCGCACGCTGCGCCTTGATTTGCCGCCTTTTACACTGATCGGCGCTACCACACGTGCCGGTATGTTATCAGCGCCGATGCGAGACCGTTTCGGCGTCATCTGCCGACTCGAATATTATAATGATGATGATTTAATGAAAATCATTCGCCGGTCATCAAGGCTGTTTCAGATTGAAATAGATGATGCGGGAGCGCTTGAAATCTGCCGCCGCAGCCGAGGCACTCCGCGTATTGCCAACCGCCTGCTCAAACGCCTGCGCGACTTTGCAGAAGTCAAAGGTAACGGCATTATTACCAAATCAATTGCTACCGATGCGCTGGCGCTGCTGGGCGTAGATCCGCTTGGCCTTGACACCACAGACCGCAAAGTCATGTTGACCATACTCAACAAATTCGGCGGTGGACCGGTAGGACTCGATACGATTGCCGCCAGCATTTCCGAATCATACGATACGATTGAAGATATTTGCGAACCTTATCTGATGCAACTGGGCTTTATTCAGCGCACTCCGCGCGGCAGAATGGCTACATTAGCTGCCTGCGAATATTTTCACGTTAGTCCGCCTAAGCTAATCGAGTATCAGCAATATGATAGCAGTCTTTTCCCCAATAATAATACCGAACAAAACGGAGAAGATAAAAAATGAAGACATTGTTGCATTGCTGCTGCGGGCCATGTGCTTGCGGCGCTATTGCTGCTTTTGGCGAAAGAGAAAAAGACTTTACAGCTTATTTTTACAATCCCAATATTCACCCATACAAAGAATATCAATCACGCCGTGATAGTTTTATTGAGCTGATGCAACAGCAAAATATAAATTATATTATAAACGACAGCTATCCGCTTGAATCTTGGCTGTCTGATGTGGCAGCACAGCCGCAAAACCGCTGCCGGTACTGCTACCGTAGCCGACTGCAAGCAACAGCCCAAAACGCCGCAGAATTAGGATTTGAGAGCTTCTCTACCACGCTTTTAATCAGCCCCTATCAAAATCATCAGCTGCTGATAGAAACAGGGGAGAATGCCGCCAGCAAATATGGGATTAAATTTGATTATATCGACTTGCGCCCCTATTTCCGCAGCAGTCAAAATACCGCCCGTGCGGCAGGTTTATATATGCAGAAATACTGCGGTTGCATCTACAGCGAAAAAGAACGTTATCTTAATACAAAGAAAGAGAAATAATATGCTGGTAGAAGACTTTGATTATAATCTTCCTGAGGAATTAATTGCCCAGGATCCGATTGAGCCGCGAGATGCCTCTCGGCTCCTTATATTGAACAAATGCAACGGCACTATCCGTCACAGCATCTTTTCGGAGATAGGCGCGGAATTAAACGCCGGAGATATACTGGTCATCAACGATACCCGCGTTTTACCAGCGCGTATCTATGCCACTACAGACAGTAACGCACTGGTCGAAGTGCTGCTGTTAAAACAAGTATCGTTAAATAGCTGGGAAGCATTGACTCGTCCCGGTAAAAAGGCCAAAATCGGCTGTAATCTCAGCTTTGCTTTGCCGGAAATTACTGCCAAAGTAGTAGATTACGGCGATGAAGGCAGCCGTATTATCGAGTTTTATCACGACGGCGACTTTTTTTCTATCCTCGAACGTTTAGGTGAAATGCCGTTGCCTCCTTATATTAAAAAGAAATTGATCAATCAGGAACGCTATCAGCCTGTATATGCCAGAGAGAGAGGCAGCGCCGCCGCGCCAACTGCTGGGCTGCACTTTACCAATGCACTACTTGAACAATTGCAGCAGCAGGCGATACTGATTGAAAAAATACTGCTTCATGTAGGTCTTGGCACCTTCCGCCCTGTCAAAACCGAAGTTGTCGAAGAACATTTTATGCATAGTGAATATTACAGAGTTTCCGCCGAATCAGCCGCACGCATCAATCAAGCGCGCCAAGCAGGCGGCAGAGTTATTGCAGTCGGTACGACCAGCGTGCGTACTCTCGAGTCTGTATCTGCCGATGATGGCACACTTAGCCAAGCTGAAGGCTGGACAAATAAATATATTTATCCCGGATACCAATTCAAAATCGTCGACGGTATGATTACTAATTTTCATCTGCCCAAAAGCACACTAATTATGCTGATTTCCGCACTTGCCGGCCGCGAAAATGTACTTAACGCCTACCAAGAGGCCATTAATTGCCGCTACAGATTCTACAGTTTCGGCGACGCAATGTTGATTATTTAAGGAGAACAAAATGCCCGTAACTTATGAATTAGTTCACCAAGACAGCAAAACCGGCGCTCGTGCCGGTATATTGCATACGCCGCACGGCGATGTGCCGACGCCGGTTTTTATGCCGGTTGGCACTTGTGCCGCCGTTAAAACTCTCTCACCGCAGGAGCTCAAGGATTTGGGAGCCACCATTATACTCAGCAATACCTACCATCTTTATCTGCGTCCCGGTGAAAAAATTATTGCCGCAGCAGGTGGGCTGCATGATTTTATGAGTTGGGATGGGCCTATTCTTACAGATAGCGGCGGTTTTCAGGTATTCAGCCTGGCGGATCTACGAAAAATCACCGACGAGGGAGTATATTTCAGCTCTCATATCGATGGCAGCCACCATTTCTTCACATCGGAAAAAGTCATGGAAATAGAGCAGGCTTTAGGCTCCGATATTGCTATGGTCTTCGATGAATGCGTCTCCTATCCTACAACTGATCAATCCGTCTATACAGCTGTCAACCGCACCTACGAATGGGCCAAGCGCTGCCAGCAATCACACCAACATCATTATCAATCATTATTCGGCATCATCCAGGGCGGCACTATTAAAGAAGCGCGTCTGACCAGCGCCAAACAGATTACCTCACTCGATTTTGCCGGTTACGGTATCGGCGGCCTTTCAGTCGGCGAACCCAAACCATTGATGTATGAGGTGCTTGATTATCTTGTTCCCGAAATTCCTGTCGACAAAGCTCACTATTTAATGGGTGTCGGATCACCGGACTGCCTGTTAGAAGGCGTTATGCGCGGTATCGATATGTTCGACTGTGTGCTGCCGACACGTATTGCACGCAACGGCACCGTACTGACACACAACGGGAAATTGGTCATACGAAATGCTGAATATGCTGGCGATTTTCGCCCAATAGACGAAAATTGCGACTGTTACGCATGCCGCAATTTTTCAAGAGCTTATATAAGACACCTGATTAAGATAGGTGAGGTCTTAGGAATTCGCCTCACAACTATCCACAATCTCCATTTTTTAACCAGTTTTATGGCAAGCATGCGCAACGCCATCCTCAACGACTCATTTGCTGAATTCCGGCAAGAGTTTTGGGCGAACTATTCCTAACCACATCCTTTTCACTCCAAACAGTCACACCTTGTCGACGTAATAATGCCGCCGTAATTCCGCTCCCACTGATTTTACGCCCGTTATAACTCCCATCATAGATATAACTGACTCCACATGACGGGCTATATTCTTTTAGTATTGCCAACTTAATATTAAGACTATCACAAATAAGCGCCGCTTCTTCCGCACCGCTTGCGAAGGCCGCGCTTTTATCATTACCATATTTATCAATTACGGCGCCATTAATTATCTCTGACGGCGTGCGTGGCGTTCTCAATCCGCCGCAAACTTCCGGACAAATACTGATATAAGGTTTATCTGACAAATAGTCAATGACAGCCTCACAGTAGTTGTTACCGCCGTCATATTTACAGTTTTCTCCAATCAGACAAGCGCTAACCAATATCATAATGCACCTCGTCAAATTCTTCCATCCCAGCGACTATTAAATTGTCTATCTAATGCCGCTGTCACTTTATCTTTCCCTTTAGGAGATATGCTATCCATTTCTTTTAATAAATCTTTTATCTCCTGACGTTTACCGAGGCAATTTTGCGGACAATTACTCTGACAAACCGGGAACTCCTCTTTACGGGCAAAATAGTTGATCTGCGCCTCGGGTACATAAATAAGTGGACGAATTACCGTTATTTCAGTTCTATCTAAATAGGTTAGTGGATTAAATGATCCAATTCTACCCTCAAAAAACATATTCAACAGTAACGTTTCCACAACATCATCTTGATGATGACCGAGAGCTACTTTTTCAAAGCCATTATCTTTAGCAAGCTCATTTAGAGCACCTCTACGCATCTTTGCACAAAGCGAGCATGGATTATTTTCCTGCCGCAGATCAAAGACAATTTCACCGATAGCAGTGGTCTGAACATATAACGGCAAATCTATTTGCTCGCAAAATTGTTTAAGTGGAGTAATATCATCACCGGGAAACCCCAATGATACATGACCTGCTGCTAACTCAAATTTATATTTTGATACGCGCTGAAATTGTTTTAATGCATAAAGTAACGTCAAACTATCCTTCCCACCAGAGAGACCAACGAGGATAGCTCTTTCGTCCTCAATCAAACGATGGTTTATGATTGCTCTCCGCATACGTTTGTTTATTTCTTCAAATCCATAACGCATAATTGCTCCTTAATAATTGGTTTCAGCAGGAAAAAACTGCTTATTTGGCGAAAATGCTTACATATAATAAAAACAGGGAGTAATATATGGAAAATAAAAATATTATTACAATCAAAGGTGTTGAAGATGGATTACTATTTATTTTTAACACTGAAGACATAACCTTTAATGAAATATGCAATGCATTGGAAAATAAGCTTAATGCAAGTGGTGATTTCTTTTTTAATGCTGATTATATAATTGATGATCCATCAATTTTTGATAACAAAGAGTTGACAAATATTGAACAAATACTCGAAAATCATTTTCTTCATAAGGGTCAGTTAACTACGCGAAAGATTGATACTGAAGAACCATCTGAGGCAGTCTATCATCCTAATGGGGGTGATAGTGTATTAATTACACAGAGTGTTCGATCCGGTCAAAAAGTTCATATTTACGGAAATGCAATTGTAATGGGTGATATAAACTCTGGCGGAGAGGTAATAGCAACTGGAAATATCGTCGTAATGGGTAGTTGTCGCGGTTTACTTCATGCCGGTGCAGAAGGTAATAAAGATAGCTTTATTATTATCTACCATATGGCTTTACAGCAATTACGAATTGCCGATACTGTTGCCACCATTCCTCCAGGCATGGACACTCAGCCTTTAAAACTAGCATGTATTCGCGATAATGAAATCATTATTACAGATTATACACCTAACCAATTTAGAGCACTACATCTTAGTGATTAATCTCAAAAAGGGGCTACTGTTTTGACTATTGTAACACCAATGATGCGTCAATATCAAGCTATCAAAGAGCAATACAGTGACTGTTTGCTCTTTTTCCGTTTGGGTGATTTCTATGAGATGTTTGCAGACGACGCTTTGATAGCATCACGCGAATTAGAAATTGTATTAACAGCTAGAGATGGCGGAAACGGTAGTAAAATCCCTATGTGTGGAGTGCCGTTCCATGCTGTTGATAATTATGTAGCACGTTTGATAAATAATGGCTATAAAGTTGCTATTTGCGAACAAGTTGAAGACCCTAAAACCGCAAAAAGTATAGTAAAGAGAGATGTAATTCGTGTTATTACTCCTGGAACTGTTGTCGAAAATCATTTACTAGAAGAAAAGCGTTATAATTATTTAGCCGCAGTATGGCGCTTGAAAAAAGATTCGCGGTTACATTTTGGACTTGCATATACGGATATATCTACAGGACTATTTATGGTAACAGAAATTGAAAATGGAGAAAGCTGGGATGATCTTGCTAATGAATTATTAAGGATATCTCCAGCAGAATTAGTACTTCCTCAAGATCTTTATAATGAAGAATTCTTTCAATTAAGATTAAAAGAGAATGGAGTACATCTAAGTCACGCTTATGATGATAGCTTTTTACGCAACAATATTAACGAAATATTACAAATTCATTTTGCTGTTTCTTCTATGGAAGCCTTGGGCTTACAATCTTATCCCGCCGCAACTGCAGCTGCAGCAACGATTATTGACTTCTTGCAACATACTCAAAAGAGGTCACTAAAATACATCGACAATATCCAGCTTTATAATACCAGCCAATATATGATTATTGGCGCAGCTACTCGTCGCAATCTTGAGCTTACCGAAACCATTCGTGGAAACAAACGAAAAGGTTCGCTTTTATGGGTTTGTGATAATACATTGACAGCTATGGGTGGACGAAAGCTGCGCGACTGGATAGAAAAACCGCTATTAAACAGTGAATTAATAAATCGTCGCCTTAATGCTGTATCAGAGCTAATTGATAGAAATAATTTGCTTGAAGAATTACGTTGTCAACTAAAAGAAATTTATGATCTTCCCCGATTAATGGGCCGTATTAGTTATGGCAACATTTCTCCACGAGATTTGCTATCATTAAATAAGTCTCTCCAATCATTACCTACTATTTTTGCTATTTTGGGCCGTCTTAAATGTGAGCTATTTAGTATATACTTTGATCATTTTGATTTACTTGAGGACATAAAAAAAATTATTGATAGCGCTGTTTGCGATGATGCGCCGCTATCCCAACGAGACGGAAACATAATCAGGAGTGGTTATAATCAAGAAGTGGATCAGCTTCGCAGTATTTGTAGCGGGGGTAAACAGTTACTGTTGCAACTGGAGGCTGAGGAGAGGGAACGGACGGGAATTAGGAACCTCAGAATTGGATATAACAAGGTGTTTGGTTACTATATCGACGTATCAAAAGGCCAGCTAGCTAACGTTCCAGAACGTTACTTCCGCAAGCAAACCCTGGTCAACGGTGAAAGATTCATTACCGAGGAGCTTAAAGCTGCAGAAAACGATATATTGGGCGCTGATGAACGCTTAAAATCTTTAGAATATGACCTGTTTTGCGAGATGCGTAATACAATTGCCGAACAAGCGCATCGGATATTGGATAATGCAGAAGTTATTTCGCAATTAGATTCCTTACAGTCTTTGGCGACTGCGGCCATTGACAATAATTACTGCCGTCCGATCGTCAATGACGAACGGCTTATTTCTATTACAGCCGGACGCCATCCTGTTATTGAAAAAATGATTGGACAGGAAAGATATATCCCTAACGATACACTATTTGATGACCATCAACAGCAAATGATGATAATTACCGGTCCTAATATGGCCGGCAAAAGCACATATATGCGCCAGGTGGCCCTGATAGCACTTATGGCGCGCATCGGTAGTTTTGTTCCGGCAAAAGAAGCTATAATAGGCAAAGTTGACCGTATTTTTACCCGCGTAGGCGCCAGCGATGATTTAACAGCCGGACAAAGTACTTTTATGGTTGAGATGTGCGAAACATCAAATATTCTTCGTCATGCAACAGCTGATAGCCTAATCATACTAGATGAGATCGGCCGCGGTACCAGTACTTTTGACGGTTTGAGTATCGCTTGGGCTGTTGCCGAATACTTAATGAGAAACGAGAGCAAGCCGCGCACGCTGTTTGCGACTCACTACCATGAGCTAACGGCTCTTGCCGACAGTTATTTATTAATCAAGAATTATTCAATAATGGTTAAAGAGCACGATGGCAAAATTGTTTTTTTACGTAAGATTGTTGCCGGTGCCACTGATCGCAGTTACGGTATCCAAGTAGCTTCTTTAGCCGGATTGCCGCCTCAGCTGTTAATGCGTGCCAATGAGATATTGCACGCTCTTGAGCAAGATAAGCAATCGGCTGCTATACCCGAAGCCGGTCATTACACTGCTGATATCGTAGATAAGCATCCTTTGATCGATGAACTGAAAACCATCGACTGTGAGAACCTAACACCAATTGCAGCTTTAAACAAAATTCACCAGTGGCAAAAGGCTATACTCGCGGAGGATGAATAGCATGGTTAATAAAATTCACCTCTTAGACTCGCAGACGATTAATCAAATTGCCGCCGGAGAAGTCGTTGAACGGCCTTCATCGGTTATAAAAGAACTGGTAGAGAATGCCATTGACGCCAGAGCTACAAGGATTGAAGTCAAAGTATCTGGCGAAAATTGCGAGAGAATTATAGTCTCGGATAATGGCTGCGGTATTGCTGCAGAAGATTTATTAAAGGCTACTCAGCGCCATGCAACCAGTAAAATCAGCAGAGTAGAGGACTTGGAAACTTTAAATACTTTGGGATTTCGCGGCGAGGCGTTACCCTCAATTGCCGCAGTCAGTTACTTAACCATCACTTCAAAAGTAACCGATAATATCTGTGGCTATACAATAAAAACAAATGAAGGTCATAGCAGTCTGCCGACAGAAATCGGCATTCCTGATGGAACTGTTGTTCTTGTTGATCGACTTTTTTACAACACCCCTGCACGCAAAAAATT
Source organism: Peptococcaceae bacterium UBA5752 (assembly GCA_002419055.1). Lineage (GTDB taxonomy): Bacteria > Bacillota > Dehalobacteriia > UBA4068 > UBA4068 > UBA4068. Next base: position 496,394 of record DIFI01000009.1, on the reverse strand, counting down.
TTTAAAAACTCCGCGATATGAATTCGGACTTATTAGCGATCTAATGAGCAAATTAATTTTATCGCATCCCAAAATATCATTTACACTCAAACATGGCAATAATACTATTCTTACCAATCAAAGCGGTAGCATTGAACAGGCTTTCGCTAACGTATTTGGTCATGATGCGATTAAGCAAATGATTGCGCTTGAATATACAAAAGACTTAATTATTCATGGTTTGATCTCGTTACCTGCGCTTTCTCGGTCAAACCGTAACGGATATTGTTTTTTTGTCAATAACCGCTGGGTTAAAAGCAAGGAGCTATCTGCTACCGTTGACGAAGCATATTATACATTACTACCCAAACACCGTTATCCGCTAATTGTAATTTTTTTAGATATCAGCTCTAATTGCATAGACGTCAATGTTCACCCAGCCAAGACAGAAATTAAGTTTAAAGACAATCAATTGATCCGTAACGCATTGCTTTTTGCTATCTCAGACGCCATGAGCAAAAAAGAACAAATGATACCCCATTTAGTCGGTTTAAGAGATTTACCGCCTTCTTCTCTCGGAGGTAAATCAGAGGCTTGGCATATTGAAGAAAAAACCAAGCCGGTCAGCAGACAGTTAAAATTAGAGGAACCTTTGATTAATAATACGCTTGATAACATGATGTTTGCAAATAACTCATTTGAAAATAAAACATTAGTTGCTGAAAATCCTCATAAAGCAGTAGAAATATTATCTCAAGACGAAACAACTAAGCAACTGTTATTTTCATCTTTACGCCTTTTAGGCCAGATTGAAGGAACATATATCGTTGCCGCGGCCGATGATGGCATATATATTATTGATCAACATGCGGCACATGAACGGATATTATACGAACAAATCCTAGATCAAATAAACAATCCTAACAGTAACAGTATACAATTGGCTATTCCTATTAGTTTTGAGGTAACTTATAAAGAAAAGCTGATGTTAACGGACGCAATACTAGATCTTCGTCAAATCGGTTTTATCATAGAGCATTTCGGCAATAATAGTTTTGTTATCCGCGCTATACCTACCTGGTATCAAGGCACAGCTCCGGAACGTCTACTTTTAGATATCATAGAAGAATTGAGTAATAGTAATGATATTAACCGTTTGCGACAGGAAGAAATTATGCTAGCGGCATGTAAAAAAGCGGTTAAAGCAAATCAATATTTATCGAAACAAGATATTAATTCGTTATTATGCGCCTTGGACAAGTGCCAAAACCCATTTACTTGTCCTCATGGTCGCCCGTTAAGCATCAAACTAACATATCAGGAAATCCAAAAGAAGTTTTTGCGTAATGGTTATTAAAGTTATATATTTATTACTTATCCTATTTCGCTAAACACCTTTTGTACAAAAAGTCATATTATATTATTGAGAGGCATGGAAAAGCCTTATGGCAGCAGCAAAAAAACAAAAACTAGCCGTCATACTCGGACCTACAGCCTGCAGTAAAACTGCAGTGGCTATAGAAATCGCCTCAAAAATCGGCGGCGAGATAATATCCGCAGACTCTATGCAAGTTTATCGTGGATTTGATATCGGTACTGCCAAAATCAGAGCTGATGAAATGCATGGAATTCCTCATCATTTAATTGATATAGTAAATTACAATACCCCTTATAGCGTTGCTGATTTTCAAGAGAAGACACTACAGTTGATTGACGATATTAATCAGCGGAATAAGCTGCCATTGTTGGTAGGAGGCACGGGATTATATATCTCTTCTGTTATATCACCATATCGATTCGTCGAAAACTCCGGTTGTGACAAAGATTTCAGAGAACAAAAGCAGCGAGAATTTGAGATTAATGGCGGGGAATATTTACATCAACAATTAGCTAAAATTGATCCTGCTGCTGCTGCTAAGATTCATCCACATGACAGCCATCGCTTAATTAGAGCCTTGGAAGTGTATCACATAAGCGGAATACCTATCAGTAGTACTCATACTATTAATAATAATCATATAAGTAATTTTAAACTGTCTATAGCAGGTCTGACCATAGAAAAGGAAATACTCAATCAAAGGATCGAACAGCGTGTCGATAAAATGATAGCTAATGGACTTGTGGAAGAAGTAAAATCTTTAGTTGCCCAAGGTGTAAGTTTTGACTCCAATCCAATGCAAAGTATCGGTTACCAGCAAATCGGAGAATTTCTTCAAGAAAAAATAAGTCTCGAGCAAGCGATTTGTGATATCAAAACGGCAACGCGGCGTTACGCGAAACGTCAATATACCTGGTTTAAAAGGGATCCACGCATCAACTGGTTTGATTTAGGCCATTATCCGGGAATTGAAGAACTGGCATCGCATATCTTAGTTTGGTTGCGGCGGGATCTGGAGGGGGAATAGGAAAAGATGAAACCCGCCAATCTTCAAGAACAATATTTAAATGCCATGCGCAGCAACAAAATACCCGCTACTTTTTTCTTAATTAACGGTTTTCAGATGAAAGGAATTGTTACCGCTTTTGATCAGTTTACTATCATAATTGAAAGCGGCGGCGTTCAGGAGCTAGTTTATAAGCACGCTATAAGCACAATCATGCCGGTAAAACCAATCGATATTTCGACGTTTAACTTATCGGCAGAAACCTCGGAAAACGTTCAATAGCTTGATAAAAACAGGGTTAACCCCTGTTTTTATATGTCCTTGCACTTCCATATAAACAATGAATAATATATGAGCAAATGTCTATTGCATATTGCGGAGCTTTTATATGAAAATTAAAATTAATCTTCAGAGTAGGGAAGTTGCTAAATCAGTTGTAAATAATTCCACTATCACAACTACTGAGCCCATGCAAGAGATGTTTCCCGATGAAATTAAAGATATCTTTGCGGATATCAATAATCTGATCGGACTTTCTAAAGTCAAAAGTGTAATTTATGAGGTTTATGCTTTTAAAGAAATACAAAAAAAGCGACAAAAGGAACAATTAAAAACTTTGCCCACAGTATTACATGCCATATTTCGCGGCAATCCCGGTAGCGGCAAAACTACAGTAGCACGCCTACTTGCTTCTTTATATAAAGAAATGGGTGTAATCTCCAAGGGGCATTTAGTGGAAGTTGAACGAGCTGATTTGGTTGGTGAATTCATTGGTCACACGGCACAAAAAACCAGAGATAATTTAAAAAAAGCCCAGGGTGGCGTATTGTTTATTGATGAAGCATATTCTTTATGCCGCGGCGGTGAGAAAGATTTTGGTAAAGAAGCCATTGATGCGCTAGTCAAGGCAATGGAAGATCGTAAAAACGAATTTGTACTTATCCTAGCCGGGTATCCTAAAGAGATGGAAATGTTTCTGCGCAGCAATCCAGGTCTAAGTTCACGTTTTCCGCTACATATCGATTTTCCTGATTATAGTATCGAGGAATTGCTTGCTATTGCGGAAATAATGTATAAAGAGCACCAATACAATCCCGATATCTCTGCTTATGATGAATTGCGACAATTTCTCTCACATACAAATACTTCAAACTATACAAGCCAAGGAAATGCTCGGACTATACGTAATATTGTTGAAGCTTCGCTACGCGCTCAAGCAATCAGGCTAATTAACAACCCAAAACCAGCTATTTCAGATCTACAATTAATCATGTCTAACGATATTCGTTATGCATTAAAACAACTAACGCCGGTATCTCCAAACAAATCTAAAGACCGTTCGACACTTTATCCGTCAACTTAGCAGGAAAAACATTATTATAGTGCAATAATATATTTAGATAATTATTCTTTTATTTTAAGGGGTTAATAAATAATGGACAATATTATTAAGGCTGCCGCTTTAGATATGGAAAACTTTTCACGAGCTTTTTCACCGACGGCAGAAAAAAACACCATCAGAGTATTAAACACCATGCGCCAGGAAAGGCTTTCAAGCCAGCATTTTCCTCCCGGCAGCGGTTATGGATATAACGATATCGGCAGAGATAAATTGGAAGATGTTTATGCCCGTGTTTTTGGTGCTGAAGCGGCGTTAATGCGTCAACAAATCATTTCCGGCACGCATGCGATTTCACTTGCTTTATTCGGCAATCTGCTGCCCGGAGATGAACTTCTAACACTGGGACAACCATATGATACTTTGCAAACAGTGATCGGTAGCCGCCGTCTTACCCCTGGCTGCATGTTGGAAATGGGTATTAAACATCGTAATTTCGAAATCGATTTTGATTCACCAGATTTACAGGCGATAGTAAACGCTATTCAAAATGATACAAAAATAGTAGCTCTCCAACGTTCGCGTGGTTACAGCAGCCGCAATTCGCTATCTGTATCAAAAATTGTTGACATTAACAAAGCTATTAAAGCGACTTACCCTGATGTAATTGTTTTTGTCGATAACTGTTATGGTGAAATGGTGGAACCTTTTGAGCCTTCATACTATGGTATAGATTTAATGGCAGGGTCGTTAATCAAAAATCCAGGCGCCGGATTGACCCCGGCAGGAGGATATATCGTCGGAAAAAGTAATTTCGTAGAACGAGCCGCATACCGACTCACGATTCCCGGAGCGGGCAGAGAAGTGGGAGCATCGATGGTTGATAATCGCATCTATTTTCAGGCATTATTCCTTGCTCCATCAATCGTTGCCGAAGCATTAGCGGGGGCAGTTTTTACTGCTTCACTTTTAAAAAGGCTTGGATTCGAAGTCAGCCCCGAGCCGGATCAAGAACGCACTGATATCATACAAGCGGTTAAAATGGCTAACGCTGAGCAATTGGAAGTATTCTGCCAAGGTATTCAGAAATATTCGCCGGTCGATTCGTTTGTACGTCCTGAACCGTGGCCGATGCCCGGTTATGATAATGATATTATTATGGCGGCTGGTGGCTTTGTGCAAGGTTCTTCAATTGAGTTGTCAGCTGATGCGCCGATACGTGAACCATATTTGCTTTTCATTCAAGGCGGTCTTTCTCGCTTCCATACCAAATACGCGGTAAGCCAAACTGTTTTAGATATGCGTTCGCAAGGACTGATCTAGTTACTATTAAATTGCAAATACATCATAAATCAAAAGAGGAGAACATACTTCTTTACTTGAGATTAACGTAACAAAATAATATCTATTAGTTTACATAATATTTATTATCGGAAGTTGATGATTTAGGATTATTATTCCTTAGTGAAATTATATATATATACAAACAAAGACAGAGCCACTATTGATCAGCTCTGTCTTTTATTCAAATATTTCTCTTTTTATTTCTTAACTATCTTGCCATACAAATTCCATGTTTTAGCGTCTGTAATTGTAATATCAATTATATCTCCGATATTTAATATAGCATCCGGTTCGAATATTACTATTTTGTTACCATCGCTACGTCCTTGCGCCAAAGCCGGATTATTTTTGCTTGGACCTTCGTATAGTATCGGATAATTTTTGCCAATCATTTGTTGATTTAGTTTAAAGCTGATTTCATTTTGCAGCTCCATCAGCATTTGTAATCTTTGCTTTTTAACTGACTCATCAATCTGATTTTCCATTGTCGCAGCCGGTGTACCTTGTCGCGGCGAATATATAAATGTGTAAGCTGCATCAAACTGACATTTACTGATCATTGACAAACAGTCTGCAAAATCATTGTCGCTTTCCCCAGGAAAACCAACTAAAATGTCGGTGGTTATTACTGCATCTTTACATTTTGCACGGATATAGTCAAGTAAATCAAGATAATAAGCGCTGCTATATCCCCTATTCATCAGTTTAAGAATCCTATCGCTGCCTGATTGAAGCGGTAGATGGAAATGGTGACAGATATGCTTGCAGGAAGCAATAATATCCACTAATTCGTGATCAAAATCACGCGGGTGCGAAGTCATATAGCGGATGCGTTCAATACCATCAATAGCGTCTACCTGCTGCAGTAGTTGTCCAAAGCTTGAGCTACCATGATCAAGGTCATGGCCGTAGGAATTAACATTTTGCCCCAGCAGCATAATCTCTTTACAACCGTTATCTCTCAATGCGATGATTTCCGCCAATATATCCTGCGGTTGGCGACTCTTTTCCCTACCCCGAACATAAGGTACTATGCAATAGCTGCAATAATTATTGCAACCATGGATAATTGTCACTGCTGCCTTATAGCTGCCTAAAGCTTTTGATCCGATATTATATCCGCATTCTTCTCTTGGCTTTTCGCTAATGTCGATCAGTTTATTGTGATGAAAATCTGCTTGTTCAATTATTCCCGGTATATTGAGATTAGAAAAAGTACCGCAGATGATATCTACATGCGGTAGTTGCTTCCGTAGAATTGCCTGATCGCTCTGTTTTTGGATCATGCAACCGCAAACCGCTATGATCAAACCAGGATTAGCCTTCTTCAACGGTTTAAGAGAATTTATCAAACCCCAGGCTTTATTTTCGGCATTTTGTCTGACACAACAGGTATTTACTATAATAATATCGGCCTGTGATAATTGTGCCTCTTCTTGATGACCATATTGCTCAAGACCGGCGGCAATCAGAGCCGAATCGTTATCATTCATCTGACATCCAAATGATGCTATATAATATTTCATTTTATTGATCCTTCATTGGCAATTGTAGCGAGACGAAAATCAATAACTTGTAATTGTAAATGCTCTTTATCATTAAAATAGTTAGTACCTATACTATATATAAGGTCAAGCACTATTGGTCTTCCTTTACCACTTAACAAATTATTCCAAGTATGCTCTCCCCAAGTGTTTTTTATCAATTCTTCTATTCTTGACCGCGAATTAAAAGCCACAGCCACTACCGATTGTCTGTAATCCTTACTACGGCAAATTAAACGCACCACTTGCTGTTCTTTTCCCAACAGTTTTATTTTTACGATCTGGACATCTTTGTCGGCAAAATAGATCGGCAAATTGCCGTTACCATAAGGCTCAAAGATCCGTAATCTATTTGCCAGAGATATTGTAGCATCACTTACAGGATATTGTTTATCAATACGCACCACCGAAGTCATTTGATCCAGCTCCATATGACAATTATCATTAAGCTGTCGGCGCAATAAAGTTACATTTTTGGGATATAAACTTAATCCGGCAGCCATCGGATGACCGCCAAAACTAACCAATAAATCGCGGCAATTACTAAGTTCTGCGCAAATATTATACCCCTCAATGGATCTACATGATCCACGTAGAATATCTTTATTGCCGGCACAGACAACAACCGGATGTCCATATTTCTCTTTTAATTTGCCGGCAATTATTCCGGCTACACTTTCGTGAGTATCAGGGCAATGGATGACGATAATTTTATCGTTTTCCATGCTATTTTCGGTAATCTGGGCAATAGCCGCTTGAAAACCTTCTTCGGTCAGCTTTTTTCTGGTAATATTTAAAGCAACCAGTTGATTCGACAGCTCTTTTGCTCGCAATTCATTATCGCACAGCAACAATTCTACTGCCGAATATGCTGTACCTAAACGGCCCGAAGCATTAATGCACGGTCCAATTATGTATGCTACATGGTATACTCCCAAATCTTTACCGGCTAAACCAACAGCATCGATTAATGCTTTTAAACCGATATTTCTGGCAGCAGACAGCTGTGATAATCCCTTTTTTACTATAATCCGATTTTCTCCAATCAACTCGACTAAATCGGTGATGGTCGCAATCGTCACAAACGGCAGTAATTCATTACCTAAAGGTTGCCAATCTCTTGCCATTTTCTGATAAAGCGCTTCAGCGAATCTATAACAAACGGCAGCCGCACAATATACTTTAAACGGATAATTACAGTCCAGACGCTTGGGATCTACAACTGCCACAGCCGGAGGTAAGATCACTTTATCTTTTTCATCCGTATATTGCAAATCATGATGATCGAGCACTACGCATTGCATCCCTAGTTCATTGGCATATCCGATTTGCTCAATCGCGGATATTCCATTATCACAGGCAATCAATAATTCCGCGCCTTGATTACGCAAATTAAATATTGCCTCGCTATTTAGACCATACCCCTCCCCGTCTCTCTCTGGGATATAATAAGAACTCCTGCCGCCTAAAGATTGAATTGTCTTATGTAAAATAACCGTACTCATTATGCCATCGGAATCGTAGTCGCCAAAGATAGCGATTGATTTACCGTTAATTATTGATTCCGCGACAACCGTTACCGCCTTATCCATATCAGCCAGTAAAGTTGGGGATGCTAAATCATAACGTTCGGCAAACAAGAATCTGTCGATATCACTTTTTTGCCTATATCCACGTATAGCAAGAATATGGGCTATTAATGATTCAATACCCATTTCATTAGCTATTTGCTCAATATTGGCATATGTTTGTTTAAGCATCCAGGTTGTCACTGTTTACTCCTAATAATAATATAATATGTTTAAATACCCCCTCAGCAGTAGAGCCGTTGAGGGGGTAGAAAAATAATTATTTACTTGTTACAACTTTATTCTTTTTGACCGTCTTACTTTTTCCTTTAACTTGCTTATTACCAAATTTCTTTGATAAATCTGTCACAACCGATCCAACCAAAAATACAGAGGAGAAAAATCCGGCAATGATACCGACGGTTAAAGCCAGCATAAAGATTTTGGTTGTATCGCCGCCCAAAAACAGTAAACAAAGCAATAATATTAATATTGCTACAATTGTATTGATCGTACGCTTCAATGTCTGGTTGATACTTGTATTTACTAATTCACCAAATTCCATCTTCGAACTAAATCGTGAGTTTTCTCTAATCCTATCAAAAATTACTATCGTATTATTAATAGAATAGCCGATAATGGTCAGTACTGCGGCAATAAAAGCACTATCAACATTAATTTTAAAGATCGCAAAAACGCCTACCATAATAAATACATCATGGATAAGGGCAAGAATGGCTGCCAACGCAAAATTAAAGCGAAAACGAATGGTAATATAAATGAGCATCAATATGCCTGCTACTATTAATGCCCAGCGGGCATTGCTTATCAATTGTTTACCAACCACAGGACCAATCATATCATTGCGCAGCACCTGCAACTTGCCAAGTGTGCCTAACTTTTCAAGCAGTGTCGTATTTTCTTCATCTGTCATTTCGGCTGTACGAATAGTAAATTGATTTTTATCCCCTTGCTGAATGGTAGGCGGTTGTTCTACATTGGCTGTAACAACATCACGTACATCTTCGAGCGTTACATCTGATGTGTACTGTACCTGTAAAATTGAACCACCGGTAAAATCTATACCAAGATTAAGCCCGTTGTTTACTACCAAGCCAATCACACTGGCAATAAATAACGCTATGGCTAATGAATACCAGATTTTCTTTTTGCCAATGAAATTAAAATTGAATTTCTGCTTCATTTATTTTCCCTCCTCTGTCACACCATAGAATTTCTTATCGCGGAAGCTGTCCACATCGGCCATGTTGCGCAACATATAGCGCGTCAGTGTAATCGCAGTAAACATACTGGCGATCAGACCAATACTCAGCGTTAAGGCAAATCCTTTAATGGTGCCTGAGCCAAAGTAGTAAAGAACGACTGCCGCAATTAGCGTTGTCAGATTGGAATCGAAAATTGTCCAAAATGCGCGTTTAAAACCGGCGTCTATTGAAGCTTTGATACTCTTGCCACTATACAATTCTTCTTTTATTCGCTCGTAGATAATGATATTGGCGTCGATCGCCACACCTATCGAAAGAATAAAACCTGCAATACTGGTTAAAGTCAGCGTTGCATTAAGCAGGTTTAAAACCCACATTACTATCAACCCATATACAACAAGGGAAATACAACCCCAGATACCGGGCATGCGGTATAAAGCAATCAGCCAAATTGCTAATATGATTAAGCCGATTGCAGATGCCTTTAAGCTATTGGAAAGCGAATCTTGTCCAAGTGTCGGTCCTACGATAGATTTGGATACAACCTCCACATTGACCGGCAAGGCGCCGCTGTTAATTACATCAGCATCAGCTGCAGCCTCTTCGGCAGTTGTATAACCGCCGGAGATAACAGCTTGTCCCTCTGAGATAACACTTTCAACTTGAGGTGTAGAAATAGCCTCATCATCAAGATAGATGGAGATTATCTGGCCGAGATAGCGGGCAGTAGCATCATAGAACTTTTTGCTGCCTTCGGATGTGAATGTCAACGCTATTTGATGCTGTTGATTTGTGGCGGCGGAAGAATTATATTGATAAGTAGCCTCTTCTAAATCTGATCCGGTAAGTAAAACTTCACCATCGGGACCTCTAAACTCCAGCTTTGCAGTACGTCCCAATTGTTTAATTGCCTCATCAGGATTGTCTATACCGGCTAACTCAATAAGCAGTCTGTCAGAACCTTCACGTTGGATAACAGGTTCGCTGACGCCAAATGCGTCTACCCTCTCTCTCATAACGGTGAGCAACTTATCCATATCTTCATCAGAAACTGCCGAGCCGTCATCCGTTACTCCCTGTAATATAACCTGGGTACCACCTTGCAAATCCAAGCCTAAATTGATATTATCCAATAAAGGATTAATTGATAATACCAAAGCTACAGCTATAGCCACAACAACAATGAAGAGTTTAATGCCACTGAGATTCTTCATCCGATGCTTCCTCCTCTGTCATACAATATAAAATTCATTATAACGCTTAATAACGGTAATTGTCAAATAATATGCGCTAATTATTATCTTATAATAGAATAATTGTCTAATATAATTTTAATGTAGTATTATTTATAATGAAAGCAGTGATATTGTTTTACAAAATAGCAATTTTAGTATCAATTATAAAAGAAAGAGGCTCTAACATGGACAAACGTATAGCTATCTACCAAGGTGATATTACAAAAATGGGAGTTGATGCAATTGTTAATGCAGCCAATACTTCCCTGCTTGGTGGCGGTGGTGTCGATGGTGCTATTCATCTGGCAGCCGGCCCCCAATTATCTGCAGAATGCCGACTGCTCCACGGTTGCACAGTAGGGGACGCAAAAATAACCGCCGGCCATCTATTGCCCGCGGAATATGTGATTCATACTGTTGGACCGATTTGGCAAGGTGGAAATCATAACGAATCTTCAAAACTGCGCTCATGTTATTTAAAATCATTACAATTAGCTGTTGATTATCAACTAAAGACTATAGCCTTTCCCGCGATTAGCACCGGTGTTTATGGTTATCCCAAACAACAGGCTGCTGAGGTAGCTATTAATACCGTTAATAATTTCTTAAAAACAAACAGGAGCATAACAAAAATATATTTTGTTACTTTTGATATTGAAACTGCCGAAATCTATCATAAGTTACTTTTAACATAATACTTATTTGAAATTATCACAACCCCTAAATAAAGAAAGATCAATGTTCCCTGGCTCTTTTGCCCGAGCGCCAACCCAAGAAGAAGCTAACGCATAACCTTTAGTATCGACATTATTGTCAAGCACAACCAATACCATATCGTGGAATGGCAGACTACTACTTTCTTTTGATAGAGGTTTTAAATCATATATATTATTATTATATTGAACCTGCCATGATTTTGCAAAGCTATATCCTTCGCAATCAAAACATTCAAGCGTTGAAATTCGAGTATCAGGGAATGATAACCCATTTTCTTTATTTACTAATGCACAATAATTTGTATTGCTATGAGGAAAATTAATAATATTTAGCTCCTCATTGCTTCCAAGCATCAAGTGGATTGACTCCCAATGCCGCTGTTTTCTTTTAAGTGCAACGTTACCCCATACCCTTTCAAATAATGACTTCCCCTTAACACGTATACTTTTTTCTCCCAAACGAATTCGACCGTATGTTGTCATTTGCGGATAAAAATATCCGAAAAGCTGTTCTGAACATTTCTGATTATTGGTTTCGGGATACATTTTTCCTAATTCGCCCTGCCAGAATGCACCTTTATTCTTTAATAAACAAAGATCAAAACCAAACTGAGAATCATTGATGCGAAGAGCCATTGCCTCTTTTTCCATAAGTATTTGTAATGCTTCTCCACAAAATATACTATCGGCATCAATATCAACGCTTTTTTTATTCTCCTCTATAATAAAGTTCCGCGAATAATGTTTACCATCGTTGACGTCCGTACAAGCGATAAACAACATATAATATTCTTTGCCCAGCTGGTTTAATTTATGAAGATGAATGTGATATGCATAGATCATGCTGGAATTATAGAAATCATGAAGAAAACCGCTGCAACGCCAGCAATCATATACACGTTTATGTGGTAACCATTCCTCTTCAAAAGTTCCGTGTCGGTCAGCTCTATATTTGATTTTGCCGCCAAATGTCATAGGGCTTCCTCCAAATATTTTAATTACAACATATAATATCACATAAATGCCGTTAACGCCAACGGTGTTTTTATTTTATTCATAATATGAATTGCTTGTTCATAGCATATATTAAAGGGGGGTTTATTAATGAAAAAACTCTGGCTGATAATATTTATTGTTACCACAATCATTTTGTTTTGTTCAATAACATCTACTGCTGCGGAATTTTCTCTAGATGCTACATCAGCAGTTCTTGTCGATGGCAACAGCGGAAAAATATTATTTGAACAAAATGCTGATGCCAAAGTTTATCCAGCCAGTGTTACTAAATTAATGACGCTGGTGATGATTTTGGAAGCGGTAGATGATGGCACTATTTCCCTCGACGACAAGGTAACCACCAGCGCTAAAGCTGCGTCAATGGGTGGTTCACAGGTATATCTTTACGAGGGTGAGGTGCGCACAGTTGATGAAATGATTATTGCAATAGCAGTTGGCAGCGGTAACGACGCTTCTTATGCAATGGCTGAATATATGGGCGGCACAATGGAAAATTTTGTGGATATGATGAACAAGCGCGCCAAAGAGCTTGACATGAATAATACAAATTTTGCAAACCCCCACGGCCTTCATGATGAGAATCATTACACTTGCGCTCACGATATGGCAATTCTCGCCTATCATGCCATACAGGTACCGCTGATGCTTGATTATACTTCGATATATGAATATGAATTTCGTCCTGATCCCAAAAAACTGGTATTGTGGAATACAAACCGCCTGCTTAAATGGTATGATGGTACCGATGGTCTTAAAACAGGATATACACCTGAGGCCGGACGTAATCTCGTGGCAAGTGCGGTCCGCAATGATCTGCGGTTGATTTCAGTTGTCATGGGCGTGGAAGAACGCAAAGGACATTTTACTAAATCAATGGAACTGCTGAATTATGGCTTTAATACATATAAATATAACCTGCTCTGCAAAGCCGGCGATGTAATCGCCACAGTGCCTGTTGGCAAAGGCTCCGTTGATGAGATTGAAGCAACAGTTGCTCAAAATGTCGGGGTAACTTCTGCCAAAACTGACACTGCCGAATTATCGTTTAGCATCGAGACAGAATCCGGATTAACAGCGCCAATTAAAGCCGGTGCGGTAGTAGGTCAGGTTACAGTCTACAGTAACGGCGAAAAAGTTACTACAAGAGATATTATTGCAACCAAAGATGTAAAAAGAGGCGGATTTTTAAGGACATGGCAAAAACTTCTGAATAATATTAGTATCTAATATTATTATTGGTTAACGATTTCCGCAATTAAAGGTACTGATATTGTGGGTTGCTGTTCAATAACGATAGCATTTTGCAGCATTGCGGTCACGGCATCAGCTTGATGCTGATTCTGACAGTAGATATCTGCGATTGTAACTCTCGCCTTAACATATTCACCAAGCTTCTTGCGCAGAACTATGCCTGTTGTATGATCAATTGAGTCCTCCTTGGTAACCCGTCCGGCTTTTAGTAGAATAGTGCTTCTGCCAATGATTTGTGCATCAAGTTTTGAAATATATCCGTCAGCGGTGGCAGTATAAGTGACAACCAAAGGAGCTTCTTGTAAGGATGTAGAATCTGCCAAATCTCCACCTTGAGCTTTGACCATATCCAAAAACTTACGATAGGCTGCGCCGCTTTTCAGTAATAGCGCAGCCCGTTTTTTTGCGGCCGTTCTATCCGCCGCGTATCCTGCCAGATAAATCATTTCTGCGGCTAATGATAAAGCAATTTCGCGTAAATCAGCAGGTCCTTCTCCTTGCAATACAGTTATTGCCTCCTTCACTTCGAGGCTGTTGCCAACCGCATAACCCAACGGCTGTTCCATAGAAGTTATTATAGCGGAAACTTTTTTTCCTGCTTGAACACCGATTTTGACCATTAATTGCGCAAGATGCCTAGCCTCTGCAATTGTTTTCATAAATGCGCCGACACCATATTTGACGTCAAGTACTATTACGTCGGCACCACCTGCTAATTTCTTTGACATTATGCTGGCCGCAATCAAGGGAATACTGTCAACTGTGGCAGTAACATCCCTCAATGCATAAAGCAGCTTATCCGCCGGCACCAACTCCTTGCCTGCGCAATTTACCGCAATACCTATTTGATCTACTTGACGGCGGAATTGCTCTTTTGTCAAGCAGCAATTAAAGCCTGAGATCGACTCCAGTTTATCCAGAGTGCCGCCGGAGTGCCCCAGCCCGCGTCCAGAAAGTTTTGACACCTTTAAACCGGCTGCGGCAGCCAATGGCGCTACAACAAGCGTCGTTTTGTCCCCTACTCCGCCGGTTGAGTGTTTATCTACAAATACACCCTGCAAATCTCTATAATCCATTACAGAACCGGTAGCTAACATTTCTTTAACCAATAAAAAAGTCTCTTTTTCATCCATACCACGGATAAACAACGCCATCAGCATGGCCGCTGATTGATAATCCTTGACGCTGCCGTTGACATAGCCCTGAAGCCAAAAAAACATGTCCTCTTCGCTTAACTTGCCGCCATCGCGCTTTTTACGGATAATATCAATGATGTTCACTTTGCGTCTGCCTCCAATCCCAGCAACTCTAACATACTTTGACCTGCGGCCAAGGCCTTGCAGCCAAGATATTCGGCACAAGTTGCTCCGACATCTGCGAATGTTTGCCGTACACCTAACCACTGCGGTTTTACCTTCTCTCCATATATCAACAATGGCACATATTCGCGGGTGTGATCATTACCCGACGTAGTAGGATCGTTACCATGATCGGCAGTAATAATCAATAAATCTTCCGGTTGCATCTTTGCCATAATCTGCGGCAAGTATTCATCAAACTTTTCGATAGCACGAGCATATCCGTTGGCATCGTTACGATGACCGTATAGCATATCGAAATCAACGAAATTATCAAAAATCAGACCTCCTGCGGTCTGCTTCATCGCATGAATTACTCCCTCGAAGCTTTGTTGATTATTATGAGCTTCGATAGCGCAACTGATATATTGGTTGGCAAAGATATCTTTAATCTTGCCTATCGCAACAGTAGCTTGACCAATTCTCGAAAGATTCTCCAACAGTCCGCCAGGTGGTGGCAGCAGCGAATAATCGCGGCGGTTTCCGGTACGCTGAAAACTACCGGGTTTGCCGATAAAAGGACGGGCGATTACTCTGCCTACAGCGTGTTCTCCCTGTAATATGGCTCGTGCCTTTTCACAGGCAGCATAAAGCTCATCTAGTGGTATCACTTCTTCATGGGCTGCAATCTGAAAAACACTATCCGCAGAAGTATAGACAATAAACTTGCCTGTTTTGATCTGTTCAGCTCCCAACTCATCGATGATTGCAAGTCCGCTGGCCGTATAATTGCCCAACACTCCCCTGCCGGTAGCAGCAGAAAAAGCATCGATAATCTCGCTTGGGAAACCGTGAGGATATGTTGGCATAGCTTTCTTTAGCAGCATTCCTGCCAGCTCCCAATGTCCGCTGGTCGTATCCATTCCCGACGACTGCGATGCCATTTTCCCCCAAGCGGCCTGCGGTTGAGCAACAGCGTGGTTTTCTTTTACATCAATGATATTACATAAACCCAAACGATATAACGTGGGAATATTTAGCCCGGTCGTCTCTGCGATATGTCCTAAAGTATTGGCATTACTCTCG
The DNA here is from genome assembly GCA_002419055.1 of Peptococcaceae bacterium UBA5752. Taxonomy (GTDB): domain Bacteria; phylum Bacillota; class Dehalobacteriia; order UBA4068; family UBA4068; genus UBA4068. Next base: position 480,407 of record DIFI01000009.1, on the reverse strand, counting down.
CCAAAGGCAGCAGCGTCGGGCAGTGATCCTACGCCTAGGCTATCCATGACAATCAATATAATTCTTCTCATTAGATTACTCCTTTTTATTTTGAAACTTTCCCGACCGAGGGTGAAAACTGTCATAAGATCTTTTAAGATGCTCACTGTCAAGATGAGTATATATTTGAGTTGTGCTGATATTGGCATGTCCCAACAAATCCTGTACAACTCTTAGGTCAGCGCCGTTTTCCAGCAGATGGGTGGCCACACTATGACGCAACGTATGGGGACTGATATCAAGATTAAGCCTATTTCCGTAAGCCTTAATAATTTTCCAAAATCCTTGTCTGGTTAACGTATCACCGCGATTATTTAAAAACAGCTCCCTCGTCTGCTTATGATGCAGTAATAAAGGACGGCTGTCATGTAAATATTCTCTTAAAACGGTCATAGCCACACTGCCGACCGGAATAATCCGCTCTTTGCTTCCTTTACCAATACAGCGTACAAAACCAAGCTCCATATCAATATCATGCGCTGTTAGTGATAAAAGCTCACTAACACGCAGTCCGCAGGCATACATCAATTCCAATAAAGCTTTATCTCGCATGCCCAGCGGCTTGCTGTTATCCGGTAACGACAACAGCTTGTCCGTCTGAGTCTGCGACATCACCACCGGCAACATGGCGTGAGGGCGTGGGGTTTGCAGATTGAGACTGATATCCTTGTCCATGCGTTTTTCGGCCGTTTCAAAGCGGCAAAAACTTTTGATTGCAGCCATACAGCGAGCTAAAGTAGCTGTTTGGTTGCTAGCGTCATTAAGTAAAGCCAAATACTCAATAATATCAATGTGTCCAATATCATTAATTTTATTTTTTTCCCGTGATCTTAAAAAGACAGCAAACGCACACAAGTCCAACTGATAGCTGATAATTGTGTTTTCCGCTAAAGCGCGCTCCACTATCAGATAGTTGATGAAGCTTTCTATCTCCCATTTCAATTGATCATTATAGTTGCAGCTGTCTTTGATCAGGCTGGACGACATAGCCTTTCCTCTTTTCGTTTAATGGGAAAAACTTCCACACCAAACGCTAAAATCCTGCTATATCTATTCGACGCCCAGCATCACTGCTAAATCTTTATCATATACACTTTGGTTATACCAAAGCTCCCCATTGACTCGAATTGGCTCGCCGGGATAACTTTCTTCGGCAATTCCCTGGTCACCTGTCTGATAACTGGACATTGATTCGGAGGCAACCATTGTTGAATAAATGTAAGGCAATATAACAGCCAACAGCAGTAATAATAAACAAAGTTTAATAAGAAAGCGAATCTTTCTGCGAGTACCGGTTAATGTAACAAGTATCATCTTTCTCCCTCCTTTTTAATAACTAATTTAAACAACTATTGAAACAAGTATAGGCATTATATAACCATTAAACAACGCACAAACAGCAACAATTGCAAGCAACAATAATAGTCGAGCAGCATAATGTAGATTTACACGAAAATTTACACCTAGAGCATAAATATTACGACAATACCTAATGGAAACCGCAGCCGCAACCAACAACAAAACTATAATAATAATATTGATCGGCAGCATTATAAACAACAGTGGCCAGCTACCTGCTTGAGAAATCACGGTATAAGCATAGCCAATCGTAAAACCTCTGACAAATAATATCATCAAAATAAAAGGAATCCCTAATAAGTGCATACCGAAAAAAAACAAAGCTCCGATACATAAGCCATTGATTATGAAAAATGTTTGCGTCTGATGCCAACTATCCGATACAACCTGGGAGATATTATCGAGATAGTTTCCGATATATGTAGCCATCTGGTCTTGAGAATCTTGCGTCAACCAACGTGGCGCCATAGAACCTATGATTAAACCAATCACAAGTACAACAATAAGACAGGTATATAACAGCCAATGTTGCTTAAGATGGCTAAATATCGCATGCCCTATATCACGAATCACAGCAACCTCCATCTTTTTGCTCTTGCTCTAAATATATGTTATCTATCTAAAAATAATGATCTGGTCTAAAAAAGAATAAAGCCGGATATATCCGGCTTTACAATTCGTCATAATTTACCCAATCTCTGCCTTCCTTAATGTTTTCATCAGAGGGGACAGGAATGTCTCCAGGTTCTTTTATCTTAATACTTTCTTCCACGGCTAAAGTTTTGTATGCGGCATCCTTTTCTCCGACATTTTCTAAGTCAAGATTAAGAGTATTTAACGGTACATTGCCTTTATTAATATTATTATTGTAACTATTGCTCATAAAAATACCCCGTTTCGCTTTTTGTTTATTATGCGTAACGGGGAATTTTATATTCAGATCCTAAACTAAATTGACTCGCCCTTTATTTAAATCGAGCCGTACATAATCCGGCAGGCCATCTTTGAGTGGCAAATGATACTCCCCTTCAATTAGCGGACGAGCATATTTAATAAATTCTTGTTTAACATAATTATGATCTTCATTGATCCATTCCAGCGGCAGCTTCTTGGCAATATTCGCTACTTTATCCAGCCCGATTTCACCACAAGTGAAGCTATATGGATCATCGGTAATACGCTCTAATGTAACCATCACGCCACTTTCTTCTGCCAACGCATACCTAACGGCATGACTGCCAACCAAATATGCTTCATTTGCATCAACAGCAGATGCAAAGTGCATTGCGACACGTTGAGTTGTCCCCATAGTATTACAGCGAGCCTTAATACCCAGTTCTTTTTCAACCAAAGATTTTAATGATTCGCCAACACCACTCAACTGAACATGGCCAAAAGCATCAACAGCACCGCCGGCAAAACAGTATTCTCCTTTTTCATTAACGATGCCCTCGGATACGATTACATAACAATAACCTAACTGTTTATATACTTTTTCTACATCAGCAACAAACTTGCTCTTGGAAAACGGTACTTCCGGTAAATAAATCAGATGCGGAGCTTCATCATCGTAGCGGCGTGCCAGTGCGCCTGCTGCCGTTAACCAGCCTGCATCTCTCCCCATCGCTTCTAAAATTGTGACTTTATTTTTTGTAGAAACGCTTTCTAAATCGATGCCGGTTTCTCTGACTGTGACCGCTATGTATTTGGCAGCAGATCCATATCCGGGACAATGGTCGGTAAAAGGCAGGTCATTATCGATGGTTTTTGGAATACCGATAATGCGCATATCCCAACCACACTCTTTAGCCGCTAAAAATGTTTTGTGCGCTGTATCCATAGAATCGTTACCGCCGTTATAGAAGAAATAACGGATATTGAGTTTACGGAATATATCTATTATCCGTAATTGATCATCATCAGTGACTTTGTAACGGCAGGAATAGATACCGGCTCCCGGAGTATAGCGTAAAGCAGCAATCTTTTTCTTATCTTGTTGTGCTAAGTCGATAATGTTTCCTTGTAATATGCCCTTGATGCCGCTAACACCGGCATATATTGTGCCAAGATCAGCGGCTGCACGGAACCATTCTTCGACAGCTCCGCATACACTATTGTTAATTACTGCTGTCGGACCACCAGATTGAGCAATAATAGCATTTCCTATTAAGGCCATAGCAAAATTCCCCCTGTTATTATTATAAATTTTAACTAATTGTTAAAAAAATAAACTTTTTTTAACTTTAGCCGGTTCACCGGGATCTTCTTCATTAACCAAGTAAATCTTGGCGATTTTTTGTTCTTTTAGCGGCCGATCATTAGCATCTGTTGCAATAGATGCAATTTGATCAACTACCTCCATACCTGAGATTGCTTTACCAAATGCAGCGTATTTGCCATCCAAAAAAGGGCTGTCAGCATGCATAATAAAAAACTGCGAACCGGCGGAATCAGGGTTTTGAGCGCGCGCCATCGAAATAACACCGCGGGTATGCTTAAGCGGATTGGTGTAACCGTTTTCGCTGAATTCTCCGCGAATCGCATAACCGGGATCTCCCGTCCCATCACCGCGGGGGCACCCGCCTTGAATCATAAAGCCTCGGATAACGCGATGAAAAATCAAACCATCATAAAAACCTTTTGCCGCTAAGTGAAGAAAGTTATTCACCGTATTGGCTGCAGCTTCTTTATTAAGCTCCAATTCAATTTTATTGCCGTTTTCCATTTCGATAATAACCATGACAAACCTCCTAATTAAATTAATCTTAATATTCTAAAAAATAAAGACAAAGCGATACTGTTCCAAACAATATGAGCAAATATATTTAATAAAATATTACCGTATTTATCATAGATATAGGCGAAACCAATACCGCCGACAAACATTGGTAATAAAACCCATAAATCAAAATGCAGCAGCGAAAAAATAACCGCAGAGGCAAAAATGGCAATACGGCGGCCAAATCTGGCTTTGATTGCGGTAAAAAGAAATCCACGGAAAAATATTTCTTCGCTAATTGGCGCTAATATTACAATACATACAACTAATGCGGCGATTTCCCAACTATTTTTAGCAGATTGAATTATCTGTAATATACTCTGCAAATTATATTCATATCCGGGAAAAATCAACCCTTGAAATATAGTTATTAATACGTTTAGTACATAAAGATAGATGCCCCAAATAGCTCCAAAATGTATAACTAAATGGAGCTTTTCTCTATCAAATTTAAACCCAAGTGATGATGGTTTGTGACCATAATGTATACATACAATATAAAAGGGTATCAAACCATAGCAAGCAAATTGAATCAGATAAATGATTAAGGTGTAACCAACTAAATTGTCGGCGGCAGCAGCAAAGCCGGAAAGAAAAGAACTAAAGCCCCAGACGATACCGATAATTAAAAAACTCTGCCAGATAGACCAGCGCGGGTGCTCACTATTTGACGACCTGCCAAGCATACCATCATCATTAAACATATTCTGCCTCCACTTTAGTTAGCTTAACATATTTATTATTTAAAATAAAGGGGTTATTTACACATCATATAATAAAAAAACAGCGGCCATATGACCGCTGTTTTAAGAAATTGATTTTATTTGAAAAGTGTAAGTAAGATACCGGCCGCAACCGCTGTACCGATAACACCGGCAACATTCGGGCCCATGGCATGCATCAGCAGCCAATTGGACTTATCTTCATCTTGCCCCATTTTATGTACAACTCGGGCAGCCATAGGAACGGCGGAAACACCGGCCGCACCAATTAATGGGTTCATCTTTTCTTTTAAGAAAAGGTTCATAAATTTAGCGATTAAAACACCGCCACCAGCACCGCATGCAAAAGCTATCATACCAAGGCATAAAATGGCAAGTGTTTGGGGCGTCAAGAAAACCTCTCCGCTGGCTGTTGCGCCAACTGATACGCCAAGAAAGATTGTAACAATATTTATCAGAGCATTCTGTGCGGTATCGCTTAGTCTATCAGTCACGCCGCACTCACGGAACAGATTACCTAGCATCAGCATACCAATTAGCGGTGTGGCCATCGGTACTACCAATGAAACAACAACTGTTGTAAGAATTGGGAATAATATCTTGGTTTTCTTGCTAACAGGTCGCAACTGAACCATTCTGATCTGTCGTTCTTTCTTTGATGTAAATAACTTGGCAACCGGTGGAATAATAACCGGTACTAACGCCATATAAGAATAAGCGGCAACTGCAATCGGACCCAACAGATGCGGAGCAAGTCTGGTTGCCAAATAAATTGCCGTCGGGCCGTCCGCACCACCAATAATACCAATTGATGCAGCTTCCTGGGGCATAAAGCTAACGCCAGGTATAAATTCATTCAATATCAAAGCACCCCAAAAGGTGATAAAAACACCAAGCTGAGAGGCAGCGCCAAGGAATAATGATTTTGGATTTGAAATCAAAGGACCAAAATCGGTCATGGCGCCAATACCCATGAAAATCAGCGGCGGGAATACTCCTAGATAGTCACCCTGATATAAATAATAAAGTAATCCACCAACTTCTTTTAAAACCGGAATACCATCGGTACCAAGTTCATAGATTGGTGCTGCCATAATACCGCCTAAAGGTATGTTAGCCAGTAACATACCAAAACCAATCGGCACCAACAGCAAAGGCTCAAATCCTTTTTTAATGGCTAAATAGAGTAAGACGCATGAAATAGCAATCATTACTATCTGCCGCCAATCAAAAGAAAAAAAACCCATATTTAGAATAAATCCTTTTAATGCTACTCCTATCTGCATATAATACTCCTCCCTTTTTTCTCCTCTTATTACAGGGAGACTAGGACATCGCCGGTTTGAACGGTAGAACCGACAGAAACATTGATCGCACTGACGGTACCATCGCAAGGTGCAGAAATATCATTCTCCATTTTCATCGCTTCTAATACGAGTAAAATATCACCGGCTTTTACGGCCTGTCCAACGCTGACATTAATTTTTAATATTGTACCGGGCAGAGGGCTCGGAACAGGAGTTCCGTTGCCGGCAGCAGCAGGAGCAGCAGTCTTGGCAGGAGCAGGAGCGGCAGCAGGAGCCGCAGCGGCAGCAGCGGAAACAACAGGAGCGGGAGCTGCGGCATGAGCGGCAGATCCGCCTATTTCTTCAACTTCTACAACATAAGGTTCACCATTAACGGTAACATTGTATTTTTTCATAATTTATTATCCTCCTATTTAATTAAAATGATTGTCTTGAATTAATAATTGCATGGGTACCTCTGTCTGCCCAAACACTGTGATAAGCATTGCTTCTGCGGATTGCCGTGAATTTAAGATTACTTTGAATAACTCCACAGGCAGCCGAAACCGCAGCCATTATAATTGCAACAGTTTTGCAGTCAATGCCTTTATCAATATCATCGGCAAGAGCAGTAACAAACGCCGCAGGAGACTGATTATCGGTAGCGCCAGACTTTGGTTCTTTATTTTTTTTCATAATTAATTTCTCCTGTTTAATTAGAAAGATTGTCTGGAATTAATTATTGCATGAGTACCATGATCTGCCCAGTCACTGTGATAAGCATTGCTTCTGCGGATAGCAGTAAATTTAAGGTTATTTTGTACAACTCCGCTAGCAGCCGTTACTGCGGCCATAATAATAGCAACAGTTTTAGCGTCAATTCCATCATCTATTTTAGCGGCAGGAACTGAAGCAACAGCTATTTCCTGAGATGGAGTAAAATTGGTATCGGATTTTGGCTTTTTGTTTACGCTGCTATCATCAACAATCTTTACTAATAACCAGGTAACAAAAGACAAAAAAATTAATACTGAAAATACAACGCCCATACCAATTACAGTAGTAGTAAGTCCTATTTCTGTCCAATGCATAATTTTTCCCTCCAATTACAAACTACAGCGGAACATTACCGTGTTTTTTGCCAGGACGTGTTTCTTGCTTACTGACTAATGTATCCAAAGACTTGATCAGATAATATCTGGTCTGCTCCGGCTCAATGATTTGATCAACAAAGCCGCGGGCAGCTGCACAGTAGGGATTGGAGAATTTCTCATCATATTCGTCAATCTTTTCTTGTCTCTTGGCTTGCGGGTCATCAGAAGCTTCAATTTCTTTACGGAAAACGATATTAGCAGCACCCTGCGCGCCCATAACAGCAATCTGAGCAGTCGGCCAGGCAATGACCGTGTCAGCGCCAAGGCTCTTAGCGCACATGGCCAAATAAGCGCCACCGTAAGCTTTACGGGTAATTAATGTTAGTTTCGGTACAGTAGCTTCAGAATAGGCGTAAAGTAATTTGGCACCGTGACGGATGATACCGCCATGCTCCTGCGCAACACCGGGCAGGTATCCTGGAGTGTCAACAATAGTTAACATCGGAATACCAAAAGCATCGCAGAAGCGGATAAAGCGTCCAGCTTTATCTGAGGCATTGATATCAAGGCAGCCTGCCAAAGCTTTTGGCTGGTTAGCAATGACACCAACGCTCATGCCATTCAATCGGATAAAGCCAGTAATGATATTTAATGACCAATGGGGTTGGACTTCAAAGAAATCATTATTATCGGCTAAAGCTTTGATTACATCAAGCATATTATATGCTTGATTGGGATTTTCCGGAATAATATCTCTTAAGATTTCATCCATACGTTCTGCCGGATCATCAGTGGGAAAGACAGGAGCGCCTTCAAGATTGTTTCCGGGTAAAAAGCTCATCAATTGTTTGATTTGTGCGATGCATTCATCTTCATTTTTGGCAAAGAAATGAGCATTACCGCTGGTACGGTTGTGGGACATCGCGCCGCCTAACTCTTCAGCGGATACTTCTTCACCGGTAACTGCCTTAATAACCTGCGGGCCGGTAATAAACATATTTGATTTATCAACCATAAACACGAAGTCGGTTAACGCGGGAGAATAAACCGCGCCGCCGGCACACGGCCCCATAATTACCGAAATTTGAGGGATAACCCCCGATGATATTGTATTGAGCTTAAAAATTTCGCCATAACCATTCAAAGCGTCAACGCCTTCTTGAATACGAGCACCACCGGAATCGTTAATACCGATTAACGGTGCGCCGACTTTAAGCGCTAAATCCATAACTTTGCAAATTTTGGCCGCATGCATTTCGCCCAAAGAACCACCTAAAACGGTAAAATCCTGAGAAAAGACATAGACCAAACGACCATCCATGGTACCATAACCAGTTACAACACCTTCACCGGGTGCACTTAATCCGGCCATGCCAAACTCAGTGCCACGATGAATTACGAATTGATCGAGCTCAACGAAACTCCCTTCATCCAATAAAGCGGCAATCCGCTCGCGTGCGGTCATTTTGCCCGACTTATGTTGTTTTTCAATCTTCTTGTCCCCGCCGCCTTTAATTACTGCTTCACGTTTGGAAGCAAGGAGCTCCATCTTAGAATCATTCGACATCTGCATACCTCCCAATCTTTCTATAAAACATGATTAGTTAATCCCTTTGACACAATTCTAAAAGAACGCCGCCGGTCGCTTTGGGATGCAAGAAGGCAATTTTTGCGCCGCCTGCACCACGTCTTGGCGTTTCATCGATCAATCTTACTCCATCTGCCTTTAATTGAGCCAATGTTGCTTCAATATCGTCCACTCTTAATGCAATATGTTGAATACCCTGGCCTTTGGCTTCAATAAACTTGGCAATTGGACCATCCGCAGCGGTAGATTGAAGTAATTCAATCTCGCTATCACCGTTAGGAATAAAAGCAGTTATTACCTTCTGCTCAACAACCTCTTCAGTGGCAACGATTTTGAGTCCGAGAGTTTTTTCCCAAAACTCAGCCGCTTTCTCAATACTTTCGACCGCAATACCGATGTGGTCAATCTTTTTAATATCTGTCATTAGTAATCACCTCACCTGTTAATATAATAACAATATATATAATATTTATAATACTGAAAGCACAATAAGTAGATATAGATAACTCACATAACAGACTACCACAAAGATTTGATAAAGGCAATTAAAAAATTATTAATAATATTTGAATATTCAGTTATAATACTTAAAATTATTTAATTGACTTAAATAATAAAATGGATTAAAATTAATAACTGTAATATATGCGCCCGTAGCTCAGTGGATAGAGCGTCGGCCTCCGGAGCCGAAAGCGTAGGTTCAATTCCTATCGGGCGTACCAAAATTTACCAGTAGATATTCTTTGGCCTATCTAAAGGGCAGACAGCATTAAAACATGTTGCCTGCCCTTTCTATTATAATTCATATTATAGGCAACAAATTTAATGGACAATTAAATTAAAAAATATATCGAAGTCCTAATGCATTATTAAAATTTTAAAGAAATATTCGCTTTAGAAATTTTAAAAATCTTCATCCTCTAATTTTTCTTCATCCTGTTCTAGACTATTTACATACTCATCGTAGGCATCCGCAACTCTATCCCACTCTTCATCGCTATCAACATCAATAAGAATTTCTTCACCTTGTTCATCAACACCAAAGCGCATAATAATTGCTTCATTTGTATCTGTGTATTCTTCATCCATCGGGATCAAAACAGCATATTTCTCATCACTGACTTCAAGCAGAGTCTCGACTTCAAATTGATGTTCAACACCTTCTTCATCAATTAAAGTAATAAGATCTTCATTCACATTAATCACCCCTTTAGAACAAATTATATTATTAATGTGAGTATAGATTAATAATATAGTGTTTGTCAATTTTCTAAATAGTATCTAATTTATGATTATATATTGAATTTTTTAATTATTCATTTTCGTCGATCAAGATAACATTGAAGTATCAATGTAGCTGCTACTTTGTCAATTACATCTTTACGCTTACGGCGTGACACATCGCCTTCGATCAATAACCGCTGAGCGGCTACTGTTGTCAACCGCTCATCTTGATAATAGATATCAAGATTTGCACTTTTAGACAACGCTTTTCCCAAATCTTCAGCGTTTTGGGCTGATTCACCGCGACTGCCATTCATGTTTAAAGGCAGGCCAACTACGGCAGAGCCAATCTCATATTGATCGATGATCTGCTGTAACTGCTGCAGATCATACTCAAGATTGCGGCGTTTGATAGTAGTAATCCCTTGAGCTGTCCAGCCTAAAGCATCGCTGACCGCGACGCCGATAGTTTTGCTGCCTACATCAAGGCCTATTATTCTCATATTCTCTCCTTTAACAAAACGAAATACAAAACCAAGGACAGGCCGCAATACAATAGCCGCAATATAAGCATTTTTGCTTTTGCCATTGGCACATGCCATTGATCAGCTTAATGGCACCCTGCGGGCAACGGGCAACACAACTACCGCAGCCATGACAGACTGGATCCTTATCAAATACCATCTGCCGGTTGTATAGTTCGATTTTGGAAGACTCTGTTGCTTCTCTGCCCTCGCACCAAGCAATATTGGTTACTAGTTCGGCATGATCCTTAATACCTACTGCCACTGAATCAAGATATAGGCGGCTATATGCCCAATTAAGGGCTGATTTAGCCTGGTGCATCAACGCTCCGCCACCGATAGCCTTCATGCCGTAAACGCCGATATTCTGCTTTTTGGCGGCAATACAGGCGGCCTCCATATCCTCTAGGCTGCCATCGTTGATGCCGATACCGGCTATGTTTACTAAAGCAAACAAAATATCAATCTCAGACATCACAGCAACCGCGGCCGCTACAGCAGAGCTATGAGTTGATATGCCAACCGCGCCAATTACACCGTTTTGCTTGGCATCCAATAAAGCTTCAAGGGCCGGAAGATTTGCATGTAATTCCTGTATGTTACGTTGTTCATGCAAAAGAAAAATATCTATTTTATCCCGCGCCAGGCCGATGCGCGCTTCCTCAATATCATAAGCCGCTTCATCATAATTTGTAGCTAAAGTTTTACTGGCAATAATAACATCTTCCCCAATGCCGAATAGTGCCTTACGGAGATAGGGATATGTCCGGTATTGCTGCGCGGTATCAAAGAAGTTTATGCCCAGATCCACTGCCTCTTTAATCAATGAAGCGCCAGCCTCTAATGACAGGTTGGCGCACAAAGGTCCTATAGTTAAAGTACCAAAGCAGATACGTGATACATTGTAACCGCTTTTTCCCAGTTTGTAGTATTGCAAAAAAGTACCTCCGGACTATTTAATATCTTTAACATAATATGAAACGAGCTCTTCAATTAGATCATCACGTTCAACACGGCGAATCAAGCTACGAGCTTGATTATAGCTGGTAATATATGCCGGATCACCAGAAATTAGATAGCCAACGAGCTGATTGATGGGATTATAACCCTTCTCCCGCAATGCTGCATAAACCAAATATATCACATCTTGCGGATTAAGCTCCTCGTCGCCGCGTACATTAAAGCTCATCGTTTGTTCAATTGACGGCTTGTTATCCATAAGAGCCTCCATACATAATTATTACTGTTATAATTTCTTGATAAAACTATTAATTCCTGCAAAAATATATTAGGATAATTTGCTTCTTATCAGCTGTTCTGCCTGTTTAAGCGTTTGTTCTATCTGCGAAATGTCTTTGCCGCCAGCCTGGGCCATATCGGCTTTGCCGCCGCCATTACCGCCGCAAGCAGCTGCGGCTGTTTTGACAATTTCACCTGCATGTAATCCTTTTGCTTGCGCCGCATCCGACATGCCGGCAACTATGCTAACTTTTTCACCTATAACCGCAGCTAAAACTACGGCATAAGCAGAACTCTTGTCACGAGCCATATCCATAAAGCTGCGCAGAGTATTGATATCTGCAGCATCTATCTGCTTAATTAAAACATTAATGCCACCAAGAGTAAAAGCGTCATCATCAAATGAAGATGCTTTTGCTTTATTAATACTGTTTTGAAGCTTTTCCAATTCTTTTTCTAGTGCGCGCTGCTCGGCTAAAATTGATTCTAAACGAACAGGTGTATCTTCGGGTGAACATTTTAGCATGTGGGAAATTTCTAAAATAAGGTTGTCACGTCTGTGATAATAATCAAGTGCATTTTCACCGCTAACTGCTTCAATTCGGCGCAGGCCGGAGCCAATGCCGCTCTCACTTAATATTTTAAATAAGCCAATCTCCCCGCTTAATTGGCAATGGCAGCCGCCGCAAAACTCGACGCTGTAATCACCGACAGAAACAACACGAACGATATCGCCGTATTTGTCACCAAAAAAGGCGATGGCGCCGGTTTTTTTGGCCTCTTCAATGGGCAACTCTTTAATTATAACAGGTAAATTAGCTAAAATCTCGCGGTTTACCGCTTCTTCAACGGCAGTAATTTGCCCGGCAGTTAGCTGTGATTGATAGGTGAAATCGAAGCGTAGCGATTTATCGCCGACAAAAGAACCGGCCTGGCGCACCGAATCACCAAGCTCTGCGCGGAGGGCCTGATGCAATAAATGAGTTGCCGTATGGTTACGGGTTATGGCATGCCTTCTAACAGTATCAACATCTACAGAAACTGTCTCGCCAACTAAAAGCTCACCTAACTTAAGCTGGAATTTGTGAAGAAAAGCGCCGTTTGGCAGTTTAAGAGCATCATTGATTTGGGCTTTACCACTATTAGTGCTGATAATGCCGCTATCGCCAATTTGACCGCCGCTTTCCGCATAAAAAGGCGTACGGTCAAGTACCAGATAGCCCTGGTCGCCGCTTATTGCCCTGGGTTTTAAATTTCCGTCAACAACAATAGCTTTTATATCTGCATCTGCAGCTAAAACATCGTAGCCACAGAAAACACTTGATTGTTGATCGGCAAGTAATACAGCGATAGCAGCAAGGTCGTCGCCGCCCTTATTTTTTCGCGAAGCACGGGCACGCTGACGCTGTTCTTCCATAGCCTTAGTGAAACCCGGTTCATCAACTGTCAAACCGTTCTCATCGGCAATATCCTTAGTCAAATCAAGCGGAAAACCGTAGGTATCATAAAGAGTAAAAGCATCATTGCCGGAAATAGTACTCTTACCGGATTGTTTTGTTTGATCAATAATCGTGGAAGCAACTGTAATCCCACTAGCCAACGTGGTATGAAAACATTCCTCCTCGGCTTTGATTGCCGCAATAATGTTTTTTTCCTCGCTAATTAGCTGTGGGTAAAAATCACTAAGTGAATCGCGTACAAATCCAAACAGTTGATATAAGAATGGGCGGTTTAACCCTAGCGACATACCGTAACGTACGGCTCGGCGAATGATTCGTCGCAAAACATACCCCCTACCCTCATTGGATGGAACGATGCCATCGGAAATCATAAAAGCTGCGGCTCGAGCATGATCGGCAATTACTCTAAAGGGCATACCGGTAGCGTCCGGATTATAGGGGCGGCCGCTTAAAGCAATCACGCCGTCTAAAACGGTGCGGATGATATCTGTATCATAATTGCTGCACTTTTGTTGTAATACAGACGCTATACGTTCTAACCCCATGCCTGTATCAATATTTTTGGATGTCAATTCGTGCAAATTACCATCGGTATCTCGGTTGTATTGCATAAAAACGATATTCCATATTTCCATCCAGCGATCGCAGTCGCATTTGCCGACTGCACACTCTGCTGCAGTACAGGTCAATTCCGGACCACGGTCATAGAAAATCTCGCTGCAAGGGCCGCAAGGACCGGTATCCCCCATTGACCAAAAATTATCTTTGGCGCCGATTTTAAGAATTCTCTCCGGTGCTACATCAGTTTCACTACGCCATAATGCGGCTGCTTCTTCATCATCTTCATAGACGGTAACTGTTAGCTTGTCCTTTGGCATTTCCAATACTTCGGTTAGAAACTCCCAAGCATAAGCAATTGCCTCACGCTTGAAATAATCACCGAACGAAAAATTGCCCAGCATCTCAAAGAAGGTATGATGTCTGGCAGTACGCCCGACCGCTTCAAGGTCATTGTGTTTGCCGCCGGCGCGTAAGCAACGCTGTATGGTAACGGCTCTCTTGCACGGTGGCTTATCAAGTCCAAGAAAGACATTTTTAAACTGCACCATACCGGCATTGGTAAAGAGCAGAGTATTGTCATTATAGGGTATTATCGAACTGCCCGGCAGATGTTTATGTCCTTTTGATTCAAAGAACTTGATATAGGCCGTTCGGATTTCTTTAGTAGATAATGACTTCATTGAACTATTCTCCTTGTTCAGATTTATGTTTTATTCTAGCTTGATTTTACCTAACGGTAAAACCTTTAGCTTAAATAGGCGCTCAGCCTCGAAATCAGAGATTTCGGCCTGTGCAGCTATAATACCACATATTAGAAATAAATACAAACAAATATACATTACAAATACACCAATAGTTGCAGCGTAACAAAAAAATGTTATACTAATAATGATCATAATTCATCATTATTGAAAGGCTCTAATTAATGGCTTTATTGTTTTTAACCGCTTTGGCGGTCGCTTTTTCCGGCGCCATGATGCCCGGACCCTTACTTACATATACGATCAGCCAATCATTGAATAACGGACCCTACTCCGGTTTGATAATTATCATTGGCCATGCTATTCTTGAGTTGGTTTTAATTGTCCTGATCTTTCTCGGCTTTGACATTATACTGCAATCAAATATTGCGCAAATTATCATCGGTATTGTCGGCGGTGCATTATTGATCTATATGGGTGTTAATATGATTATCGAATCTACCAAGAATAAGATTCGGATAAATATTAGCAGCGGCAAAACAAACAAAAAAAATATGATAATTGCCGGATTTGTTATCAGTGCCGCTAATCCTTATTTTCTATTATGGTGGGTAGTTATTGGTCTGGGCTTTCTCTTGCAAGCCTACAAATCATTTGATATTGCCGGAGTAACACTGTTTTACGTCGGTCATATATCAGCCGATTTTATTTGGTATGGATTAATTTCGGTTGTCGTTGGTAAAACACGTAAATTCATCAAAGAAAACATTTACCGATTTATTATTATTGTACTTGGTTGTTTACTAATTTTCTTTGGCGGCGGTTTCGTTTACGACGCCATCAAAATATTGATTTAACTTTTCTTCCAATAATACAAATAATACAAAGTAGCCTTTTGATTATTCAAAAGGCTACTTTGTAATTTTGAGGACTCACTAAAAGCGAATAAACAATGTGCATGGTGATAACAGTACCATTAGTAATTGTCAATATTGTAATTACGATAATATCATTGGTGATTAATATTTGGTTTTGTCTAATTAAACGTGAAAATAAATACTGCCACCGATAAATTCCCTCAATATAGAATTAAAGGGTATTTTTTCTGCATCCATAGGTTCGAAAAAAGATAACAAATTCATCAAACGTTCTTTAGTTTCATAAAAAGGACTGTTCTTGACAATTTTCTTTAAAGTTTCTTCAGCAAAAGGCCGCAGCACATTCATTTCATAGAGCATACTAGAATTAAACATTACATCGGCTTCTTCCTGATAACTAAATATGTTAATATACTCGCTCTTTCGTACATTAACCCAACGTTCAAAAGTAGTTTCGGGACCGGTACCGCGATATCTGTCATCCCTGACTAATCTGCGGATCAATCTAATTTCGGTAGTTGGCAAGCGGCTTTGTAAATCAATATTAAGCCCCCCTAAGGCGCTGACATATATCTTAAAATATATATTTCTGCTAATATTAGTCATTAATCTGGGATTAAGCGCATGGATACCCTCGATCACCAATATTTCCGAACTGTTCAAACTTAAACATTTTGTTTCTTTAGATCGACTACCGGTAATAAAATCGTAAATCGGCGTATTAACTGTTTCTCCAATTATCAAACTCGATATTTGTTCCAGCATATAATCAATATCAAGAGCATCAATACTATCTAAATCGTAATTACCGTATTCATCAATCGGCGTTTTATCTCTATCCACAAAATAATCGTCTAGTGAAAGTGAAACAGGTTTTAATCCATTTACCTCCAGTTGAGTACTTAATCTTTGTGCAAATGATGTTTTTCCCGAAGAAGAAGGTCCGGCAATCAATAATACTCTTAAAGTTCGTCGTTGCTGAAGAATCATATCAGCAATATCAGAAATTTCCTTTTCATGTAATGCTTCGGATATATTAATTAACTTTTGACTTTTTCCTGAATCGATAAAAGAATTAATATCGGATACCAATTCAATATTGATATTATTCATCCACCGTTGATTTTTTTCATAAGCAGCAGATAAACGGTAAGGCGGTATTAGCATCTCGCCGTTTTCTCTGTTGATATTGCTAAAATCAACTATAAAACCATAAGAAAAGGGAAAGATTTCAAAAGGCTCAACTTCTTCTGAATTAAGATTAGTTGGATAAATTGATTTGATAACTAAATCACCAACTTTATATTGATAAAAACCGTCCTTTCTGTTTAATAATTCGATAGGACTTTTATGTTCAACCCATTCTATTAATTTTTGTCTGATTAGTTTTACTTCTCTTACAGACAAAATTGAATCATCAAGGTTACAAAAAACACCTTCCATAATTGAATAAGAAGTCTTTAATTTATAGTCCGGAAATATATCATGTATAACCTTAATTAGGCCCAGCTTCACTGTTTGCCGCCCTTTACGTAAATGGGTTTCCCTCATTTTTTCACCTTCATTCCCAACATTATTTAAGTCTTGCTTTTTTGTAATTATTTCAAGTTTCTTTTATAAAAGTATAACTTCATTTAAGTTATGGCACAAGAAGAATACTTAATATACTCTAAATACGTATTATTACTCAAATTCTCATAAGTAATTTTTTTAATAATATCTTAATTTAGAAATTTCTGCAATATTTATTAAATCAAGTTGATAAATTGTGTCTCAAAAAAATTTGCTATAGTAGATATAATTTGTTATTATATAATAAATAAATAGTTCGCTTAATCCTTTAAAGAACGGGAGAACCATTTTTGGGGGTGAATCACGATTATATCGTGTAGGGTTAACTTTCAATCCGAATCCGTCAGCTAATCTCGTAAGCGTTGAAAGACACAGGTAATATATTATACCGCTTATTTCCTATACTTTTTTAACGCTATGGATGCTTTCTATAGCGTTTTTATTTTATGTTTCTATTTTCGAAAATATTTAAGGAGGGATTATATGACAAGGAATTACCAAGAAATATCATTATGGTCAGAAATTACCGAAAATCAGTGGAATGATTGGCATTGGCAGATAGCAAATAAGATTACTTCAGTTGATGAACTTGAAAAAGTCATTGAACTGAGTGATAAAGAACGTGGTTCAATTAATATGTGTTTACAATCACTTAGAATGGGTATAACTCCATACTATGCATTGCTGATGGATAAAAATAACATAAACTGTCCGATTAGGCGGCAAGCAGTTCCATCAATAAACGAAACTTATATATCTGAATATGACAGTTTAGATCCTCTTCATGAAACGAAAGATTCCCCAGTATATGGATTAACTCATCGTTATCCAGACAGAGTACTTCTTTTGGTAACAGATCAGTGTGCAATGTATTGCAGACATTGTACAAGAAGACGTTTTACCGGCAATAATGACAAGGAAGTATCAATAAAATACATCAATAATGCTGTTGAATATATTAAAAATCATAAAGAAATACGTGACGTATTAATTTCCGGCGGAGATGCCTTATGTATTTCGGATCAAAAGCTTGATCATATTCTTAGTGAATTATCTAATATTAATCATGTCGAGGTAATACGTATAGGTACAAGAACACCCGTAGTTTTACCACAAAGAATAACATCAGAATTATGTGCAGTATTGAAAAGATATCATCCAATTTGGATTAACACTCATTTTAATCATCCTAAAGAAATAACTAAAGAAGCCAGAAAAGCTTGTTCCATGTTATCTGATGCTGGAGTGCCATTAGGCAATCAATCAGTTTTATTAAAAGGAATAAATGATTGTCCATATATCATGAAGAAACTTGTACAAAAATTGGTTAAAAACAGAGTAAGACCATATTATATATATCAATGTGATCTCTCTGAAGGGATTGAACATTTTCGAACCTCAGTATCTGCCGGAATAGAAATTATTGAAATGCTTCAAGGGCATACTTCTGGTTATGCTGTCCCAACATTTGTAGTTGATGCACCGGGCGGTGGTGGTAAAATACCAATTAATCCTCAGTACTTAATTTCCCAATCACCTGATAAAGTTATACTGAGAAATTTCGAAGGTGTTATCTGTACTTACAACGAACCACAAGATAAATCTCATCAATGCCAAAAATGTGGACTTTGTAATACATATAGAAATTATTCATACAGAGGTTTAGAAAAATTGTTCAATGAAGAGACTCAGTGTTTGATACCAAATTGCAATGTCAGAATTAAAATAAGGGGGAACACTAATGATTCAATCAAAGTCAATATATAATTTTAATAATCACATCATATTGGATTACAGTAATTCCCGCTTAAAAATAATTGATACTACTCATACCTCAAAAGACGATTGGTTAGGAATTATTGATCTTGCTACCAAATTAAATTTTGGCAAAATTATCTGCTTTTGCCGTTATGAATATATTGAAGATCTTCAGCAATATGGTTTTATTATTGAAGGACAAATCGCTGATTTTTTTGATGGTAATGATGCCTTCTGCTTATCACTTTTTATTGATAAAAAGCGACAATATAGTAAATATAATTTATTAGAAGATGAAATACTCACGAAATGTCACACAAATTCTAGTGTAAAAGATATTAACGACAATATAATTATTAGAGATGCAAAAAGAAGCGATATTAATCAAATGATTTTATTATTTAAAAAAGTATTTAAGACTTATCCTTCACCTATTTTTGATGCTAATTACTTGAATGAAATACTAGGTAAAAAAGCATTATTTAAAATTGCTGAAAAACAAAAAGAAATAATATGTATTGCCTCTGCTGATATAAATTTTGTTTATAATAATGCTGAAATAACCGATTGTTGCACTAATCCTATGTTCAGGGGTAAAGGATTGCTTACAAATTTAATAATTGAACTAGAAAAAACATTAAAAAATTCTAATATTAGAACATTATATAGTTTAAGTAGAGCCACTGAGCCAGGAATAAATAAGGTTTTATGGAAAATGCAATATAAGTATTCAGGAAGAATGTTAAACAATTGCAATATAAGCGGCGACTTTGAAGATATGAATATATGGGTAAAAAATTAGCTTATTGGGGTGACACAAAACGGCCATAAATATATTTAATAACTAAAATTAATATAGCAGTAACAGGGACTGCCAATACTGTTCCGATAATACCGAACAGATAACCGCCTACTAAAACAGCAAATATTGTGACTAATGGATGTAATCCTATCCGTTCACCCATTACTTTTGGTGTAATTACGCTCCCTTCTAACTGTTGCAATGCTACCATACCGATTGCCGTAATTAAAGCTAGCTTACCGCTTTGGCCATAAGCTATAACAATTGCCGGTACTGCACCGATGAATGGTCCGAAATACGGTATCAAATCGGCTACTGCCATTATCAATCCCAATACTAAAGCATATTCCACGCCAATGATATATAGAAATATGGCAGTCAGTAATCCTAAAATCAATGATACTAATAAATATCCGTAAACAAACTGTCGTAACAGGCGGTTGGCTTCTCCGGCAATACGTAAAATTTCCGGGCGCTCTTTGGGTGATAACAAGGCTATAACTTTTTTCTTAATTAAATCTTTATCGCGCAACATATAATAACTTAAAAATGGAGCTAAAGCCAAATATAATAACCAGCGCAAAATATCATCAATATTGTTTGCAGTATTTGCTATTGTACCTTCCAGATAGCTGACAAAACGTTGACCAGTATTACTGACGGATTTTGTGACTACATCCGGTAACGAAATACGTTCGACGCTGTCTACAAAATTTACCCATAATTGTTCAATATGACTGATAATTTTTGGCAAATAACGTAGAAAATTCCCGCCTTCCGCTAAAAATTGTGGTAGCGCGCAAAACAGAAAGAAAAAAATTAAACCGAACAGTATCAAGTATATTATGGCAATTGCCAAAGGCGGAGGCACCTTCTTTTTTTGTAAATAACTAAATACAGGTTGTAATAAATATGCAAAAAGCATAGCAAAAAAAAACGGTAACACTACCGACCATAAAATGTATATAAAATATATAATAATCACTACTGCTAAAATTAAAATAATTTTAGCAATCCAGCGTCGTTTTTGTATACTTTCCATTTTTTAATCCTAATGTTAATATTAATTAAATAAGCAAGGGCGGGAGTGAATCAAATCATGCACGCCCGCCCGCATCCCAATGGTATTATCTATAGCGCATTCTACGGGCCAGCGATTCACCCATATCACCAATCATATTGCCGGCATGCCGCGAGAAATGTGAAGTCATACTTGCTGCATTGCAGCGGGCTTTACGCATTATCCTCTTAGGATTATATTTCATTCCCGCTCCTATACCCATTCCCAGAGCACCTATCATTGTACCTGCCATAAACCATTTGTAAGCATTATTATTGTGCATTTTATTCACCTCACTTTATAATAAACTGTTATTCTCAATGGTGATAATATCGCCTTCTGCAGCACGAACATTGTTCCAAGGAAGAAAATCTCTACCATCCAAAACATCAGAAACAATTCCTGAGGATACTTCTAAACCAACCAAACTATAATTATTAAGCAGCACATCAGAAAGGGTACCTTTATCTTCTCCTTTACCGTTTATGAGACGAGAACCATACCAACCGGCTTCTTTTATACCTTTGAACTCTGCGGGCAGTCGTTTCAAAAATTTTTTATTGCTGGTATATATGCCATCTTTGCCGATTTGATTAATATTTGTAGAGGCTAAAAAAAGATTTTTGTTTAGCAATCCACCGCTGATTATCAAACCAACTATTTCTTTATTAGCCGGATCAAACGCTAGATCGCTTACAGTACCAAAATGCTCTTTATTACGACCGGCATAAACTGGCAATCCTGTAATTTCTCTACCTTTGAGCATATTGTTTTGGATCATTTTTCTCCTCCTTGTCACATTAATTTTATTGTGGCCAAAAGATAAAAAAAATAGCCGTCTTTATACTTAAAAGACAGCTATTTCCAAAATTTTTATTTAATTATTATTTACAGGATATAATTGTTCCACCGCCGATTAAAGTGTCATCTCGGTAAAAAACGGCAGCTTGACCAGGTGTAACAGCGCGTTGGGCAACTTCAAATTCCATTTTTATTATATCATCCTGAGGAATAATTTTTGCTTTAACAGGATTTGCCAAATACCGAATTTTAACCTCAACATCAAGTGGTGCAATTAAATTATCGAATGCTATAAAATTACAATCACCACAGATTACTTCTTTGCTATAAAGTTCTTGCTCTCGTCCAACTATTAATCTGTTAGCAGTAGTATCAATCGCAACTACATATAACGGACATTGACTGGAAATACCTAAACCTTTGCGTTGACCAACCGTATAATTTCCTAAGCCATAATGATGACCGATAATATTACCGGATGTATCTATTATGTCTCCATCCAATAAGCGGTTTATTGAACCTTGTTCTAAAAAATAACGATAATTTCCATCAGGAATAAAGCAAATATCCTGACTTTCGAGCTCTACTGCAGCAGGCATTGCAGCGGCTGCAGCAATTTCGCGAATTTCGGATTTTTGGTAATTTCCCAGCGGGAAAAGACAACGGGCTAATATTTTCTGCGGTAATTTATAAAGAAAATAAGATTGATCCTTTGTTTTGGATGCTGCTTTGGCAAGACCGCAGCGATCATTATCAATAACCTTTCGTACATAATGACCAGTCGCCATCATAGTTAACTGATTTTTAGAAAGCATATCAAAGATCAAAGCAAATTTAATTCGTTGATTACAAACAACACAAGGATTTGGTGTTAATCCATTCAAGTATGCTTCAACAAAATATTTAATAACATAACGATTAAATAATGCTTTTGCATCTATTACATGATGAACAATATCAAGATGACGACAACAATCAGCTGCCTTGGTAACAGCATTGCCATATCCGGTATCGATTGTGACTCCTTCTATGGCATATCCTTGCTGACGCAGAAGCAATGCAGCTACAGTTGAATCAACACCGCCGGATAAAGCTACATAGACAGTTGTACTCAATAAATTACTCCTCCTAAAATTAGGAAAATGTTTTAAAATAATTTTTAAAAAGGCGCTGTCAGGCGCCTTTTATTAGTAATTATTTATTTTGATTCTCATAATTTTCAATCGCCTTCTTTAAGGCTTCGGCAGCAAGTACCGAACAATGGATCTTTTCATCGGGAAGACCACCTAAAGCTTCGATAATTTGGTCATCGGTAATTCTTTTGGCCTCTTCCAGTGTCATACCTTTTGCAATCTCGGTCAATATACTGCTTGAAGCAATCGCCGCAGCACAACCGAAAGTCTTAAATTTAATATCTTTAATTCTGCCGTCTTCAACATCAAGATATATAAAGGTGGTATCACCGCATACTGGGCTTTGTACTTCACCGACGCTGCACATATCTTCGCCTTCACCAACATTGCGCGGGTGATTGAAGTGGTCTAAAACCTTTTGACTATACATAATGAAGCTCCTTTCAATTCCTACTAAAAAACTTGGAATAATAATAACATCTTCGCTTGATATTTGTCAATCCTGTTGATAACTTTTTTCTTTTAAATATTGTAAACGTTTTTTAATTTCTGATTCTTTACCAATATCGGTTGGGTTGTAATAAACTTTCTCGGCAAATTCATCCGGTAGATATTGTTGGGGCGTATAATGTCCAGGAAAGTTATGAGGATATTTATATCCGATACCGCACCCCAAAGCTACAGCTCCCTTGTACCCATTCTCTCGCAAATGAGCCGGCACACCAGAAAACGGGGATTGTCGAACATCTTCACGTGCCTGATTAATACCAAGATAGGTGGAATTTGATTTAGGTGCAGTTGCCACATAGACGGCGGCTTCCGCCAATATCAGTTGCGCCTCCGGCCAGCCGATAAAGTGAACAGCGTCTGCGGCTGTCATTGCCACCACCAGGGCTTGGGGATCGGCAAGACCAACATCCTCGGCAGCACAAATAACGATTCTGCGAGCGATAAACTCCGGTTTTTCACCTGCTTCGATCATTCTTGCTAACCAATGTAGCACGGCATCGGGATCACTACCACGCATGCTCTTTATAAAAGCGGAAATTACGTCAAAATGCCAATCACCTTTTTTATCATAAAAGATATGGGGCTTTTGAATACTCTCCTCTGCAATGGCTAAATCAATAATAATTTTCCCATCATCGTCGGGCTCCGTAGTTAATACAGCTAATTCTAATGCATTATATGCCGATCGGGCATCACCGCCGGACATCGTTGCCAGATGACGCAGGGCTTGCTGATCAACAACAACATCAAATTCTTTGAGACCTCGTTGATCATTGAGTGCTCTTTTTAGTAATTCTAAAATATTTTCATCTGTAAGCCGATTAAGGCTAAATATTCGAGAACGGGATATTAAAGCGCTGTTTACCTCAAAATATGGATTTTCGGTAGTTGCGCCAATTAAAATAATTGTGCCATTTTCCACAGCCGGCAACAGTGCATCCTGCTGACCTTTATTAAAGCGGTGGATTTCGTCAATAAATAAAACGGTTCGTTTATTATAAAGTTTAAGATCTTCTTTGGCTTGATTAATTACTGCTCTCACATCAGCAATACCGGAAGTAACAGCGGAAAGGCGGATAAATTTACTTTTGGTAGTATTGGCTATTACTTCGGCTAAGGTTGTTTTACCACTGCCGGGTGGTCCAAAAAACAACAGCGATGAAAGCTTATCAGCTTCAATAGCCCGGCGCAATAATCTGCCTTTACCAATGATCTGCTCCTGTCCTACAAATTCATCGATTATTCGCGGACGCATCCTTGCTGCTAATGGTACGCTTTGCTTTGCTCGTTGCTCCGAGGCGATGTCAAATAAATCAACCATAGCAACTACTCCTTAATTAAATTCCTGACAACAGCTTAAAGCAAGAAATTATTCCTCTCGCAGTTGTGCTAAAAGCTGTTGAAAATTATCAGGCAGCGGACTGGTAAACTCTAAATACTGACCGTTTATAGGATGATTAAAACCAATGGTTGAGGCATGGAGCACTTGACCGTCTAGATTGAATTGTTGCTTTCGGCTGCCATAGAGAGGATCCCCTACCAAAGGATGACCGAGATGGCTCATATGAACACGTATCTGGTGAGTACGACCTGTTTTAAGCTCACATTCGATAAATGTATATTTAGCGAATCGTTCCAATACCTTATAATGAGTAATCGCCATCTTACCCTTGTTGGGATCAACTGTCATCTTTTTACGCTGGCGGGGATGTCGACCAATTGCCGCCTCGATAATACCGGCATTTTCACTAATCACACCTTGTACTATACCATGATAAACTCGTTTAATCTGATGACCGCGCCATTGTTTTACCAAACCTAAATGAGCTAAATCATTTTTGGCAACAACAAGTAATCCAGAAGTATCCTTATCAATTCGGTGAACAATTCCTGGTCTGATCACTCCATTGATGCCGCTTAGATCACTGCAGTGATGAAGAAGTGCATTGACAAGCGTACCATTATGATGGCCAGCTGCGGGATGAACTACTATACCTTGTGGCTTATTAACCACAATAATATCACTGTCTTCATAATAAATATCAAGCTCGATGTCTTCTGCTTCTACCAACAACGGTTTTGGTTCATCTACCTCAATACTGATTTTTTCTCCGTCATTTAAAATATATGACGGTTTTACAGCCACGCCATCAACCAAAACGGATCCGTTCTTTATCAACGTTTGCAAATGAGAGCGTGATAACTGATTTAGTTGCGTTGCTAAATAAACATCAAGCCGAATATTATGTTGATTAACCTGCAATATTTTTAAATTACCCACTTTTGTTTTCTCCATTTACTGTTTTTGTGAGAGATGTTTCGGAAATAAGCAATTTTAAACCGATAATGATTACACCAATGACAATACACGAATCAGCAACATTAAATATCGGCCATATTTGCATATCTACAAAATCAATAACTCCTCCAAAACGCAAGCGGTCGATAAAATTGCCGGCTGCACCGCCACAAAACAAAGCTAATGCTATATGAAAAACTGTATCTTGCTTGGCAATATATTTGTGTAAACAAATTATTAACATGAAAACTACTGTGGTAGCAACAACAAAAAACCAACGTTGTCCCCGCAGTAAGCTAAATGCTGCGCCATTATTAATAATGTAAGTGATTTCCAGTACATTATTTATCAATACAATAACTTGATGATACCCGACATTAATACTGATTAGATATTTGCTTATCTGATCAACAACCAGTATAAATATTGCTATCAACCAAAATAGCAAATTCTTACGGCCTGGATTCAAATTCTTGTCCCCCGTACTTTATCGACATATTCCAATAATTCGGCAATGAAATTGCCGATCACCGGTAAATTTAAAATATTTAACTGATTAAGAATATAAAAAACCAAAGCACCAAGCACCGTAAATCCAACGGCAAAGCCAAATCCTCGCGACAGGCCATAGATAATATTAAACCTAATAACACGACCGGGTTTTCGGTTTAATTCAATATAATCTACTATATTCATACGTTCCAAATAATCAGCTAGCTTCTCTAACTTGGTTAATTGTACGTTTGTATCTTGCAGCGGTTGACCTTGTGTTTTCGATTGCTTGCTATTCTTTCTGCGATAAATAACCGTATGCGGAGTAGTCAGTCTATCATTATTAATATTCTCTGTCATAAAAATTCTCCTGCTAAATTATTTTTCAAATAAATTTATTATAGACAAATTACTTAAAAAATAATTCAAAAGGTAGAATTTCTTATCAGAAAAAAAGACCGCATGCGGTCTTTTTTATCAATAAATTACAGGTGGACACTCCCTGTCACTAATGCCAACATCGCCATTCGCGTTGGCAAACCGTTACCGGCCTGACGAAAGTAAGCTGCGCCGGGATAGTTATCAACTTCTGTCTCAATTTCATTTACTCTTGGTAACGGATGAAGCAAAATTGCACCCTCGGGGAATAACTTGACATGCTCACCTTTAATGATAAAACAATCTTTGATTCTATTGTACTGCTCCTTATCCTGGAAGCGTTCCATCTGAACCCGTGTCATATAAATAACATCACTTTGTGATACTGCATCTTCAATATTATCACATTCTTCGATTATTGTACCTTTGCGACGAAGTGATTCACAGAATTCAGCAGGCATCTTTAACTCTTCCGGAGCAGCCAAAATCATCTTTTCAATATCATAATGTGCTAGAGCATCAACCAAGGAATGTACTGTACGGCCATATTTAAGATCACCGATCAATGAAATAGTCAAACCATCAGGGCTTCCTTTTTCTTTAAATATAGTGTACATATCCAATAGTGCTTGAGAGGGATGCTGTCCTGCGCCATCACCGGCATTAATTACCGGTACAGAAGCAGTTTGTGATACTACAAATCGAACATCATTGATAGGGCTGCGGCAAACTATCACATCACAATAGTTATCGATAACGCTAATTGCGTCATGAATTGTTTCTCCTTTAGCAGATGATGAAGTTTTCACTTCATTTGATTCGCTGACCGTAATTACATTTCCGCCTAAACGCAGCATAGCTGCTTCAAAAGAGAGTCGCGTACGTGTGCTTGGTTCATAAAACAAGGCGGCCATTACTTTACCATCCATATCATATAGGCGTGTTCTATTATGTAGCGCCCGTTCATAATGGGCGGCAACTTTCATGATTATTTCTATTTGTTCTTTGCTTAATTGAGCAATATCAAGTATGTCTTGTCCTGCAAAGATATCAAGCTCCTCTTGGGATGGCATAAAATTAAGATCTAACATAGTAAACCCCCTTACACAGATACAATTATTTCAAAACATCAGCACAACGAGTGCAGAGTTCAGGATGATCGCTATCATTGCCAACGCTTTCGCTGTATACCCAGCACCTGGAGCATTTATGACCGGTAGCAGGTGCAACTTTAACCAATATTTCACCATCATCCGCTCTGTTTGCTTGCGGCTGCTGCAATACTACTTGAGAGACAATAAATATTTTACTTAGAATATCTTTGATGCTGCTAAGCAGCTCATATTCCTCTTGATTGGGGAACAGCTCCACGGCCGCATCTAAAGAATGGCCAATCAGCTTATCCTGACGCGCGGTTTCCAAATTGTGAGAAACCACCTCTCGAATCGCTAAGATTTGCAGCCATTTTTCTTCCAGTGCACTGTCCTGAATAGTCGGATCCGCTTTGATCATGTCCAATAGCTGCACGCTAACAGGCGCATCAGCGCTCTTGGGCATATATCTGTAGATTTCTTCGGCGGTAAAAGTAAGGACGGGCGTCAACAGCCTCACCAACGTATCGACTATATGATAAAGTACTGTCTGTACACTACGGCGCAAATGAGAATCAGGTTTTTCGGTATAGAGGCAATCCTTAACAACGTCGAGATAGAAAGTGCTCATATCAACAACGCAAAAATTATGGATAGAATGGTAGACCACATGAAAATCGTAATTTTCGTAGGCGGCAAGCACCCTTTCGGTCAGCTTCTGCAGCTTGATCATCGCCCAGCGGTCAAGTTCTTCCATATCTTCAAAGGCAACCATATCCTTGCTGATATCAAAATCATACAGATTGCCTAACAGGTAACGGGCTGTATTACGTATTTTGCGATAGGATTCGCTAACCTGTTTCATGATCGCCGGTGAATTTGCCATATCGCTTCGGTAGTCGACAGATGATACCCACAGACGCAAAACATCAGCGCCAAGATTATCAATTACCTTGAGCGGATCGACGGTATTACCCAATGATTTAGATTGTTTTATTCCCTTCTCATCGACAAGGAAGCCATGCGTCAACACTTGACGATACGGAGCAATGCCGCGATTGGCAATCGAGATACATAATGAGGAATTGAACCAACCGCGATGCTGGTCGCTGCCCTCCAAATATAAATCGGCAGGCCAACTCAGATCAGGGTTAGTCTCTAAAACGGCAAAACTGCTGCTGCCGGAATCGAACCAAACATCCATGGTATCGGTTTCTTTTGTGAACTGATCATGGCTGCAGTCGGGACAAACAAAGCCGGGCGGCAGCAAATCCTTTGTTTCCATAGCAAACCAAGCGGAAGAACCATGCTCAGCAAAGATCTTTTGCAGATGAGATATTATCTCATCGTTAATAATAGTCTTGCCGCACTTCTCACAATAAAAAATGGGAATAGGCACACCCCAGGTACGCTGGCGTGAAATACACCAGTCACCACGGTCACGTATCATGTTATATATACGTTCATGGCCCCAGGCTGGGATAAAGCGGACATTATCGATAGCCTGCAGGGCTGTTTCTCTGAAACCATCTATTGAGGCAAACCACTGCTCGGTGGCACGGAACAAAATCGGCGTATTACAACGCCAACAATGCGGATACTGGTGCGAAAACATCTTGAAACCAAGTAATGCACCGACTTCTTCCAAAGCCTTTACAACCGCTTTATTGCCCTGATTTGTATCAAGTCCAGCAAAAGGCCCGGCTTCTTCAGTAAAATGGCCTTTATCATCAAGTGGTGACAAGACATCAAGACCATATTGCTTGCCTACAATAAAGTCATCAGCACCGTGACCAGGTGCAGTATGAACGCAGCCAGTACCGGCTTCAAGCGTTACATGATTGCCGAGGATCAGCGGCGATTCACGATCAAACAAAGGATGTTGGGTAGTAATAAATTCTAAATCTTTACCCTTAAATTCCTTAATAATTGAGTACTGCTGATCGGACATGTTAATATCTGAAAGGAAAGAGGCAATTAATTCTTTGGCTATCAACCATCTTTCGTCTTTGATGGCAACAAGCGCGTAAACAAAGTCCGGGTGGAGGCAGATTGCCAAATTAGACGGAATTGTCCAAGGAGTAGTTGTCCAAATTACTACAAAGGTATCTTCGGGTAGTAAACCTTTGCCGTCTTTGACTTTGAATTTTACATGGATCGAAGCGGATTTATGATCGGCGTATTCGATTTCCGCCTCTGCCAGTGCCGTTTCACAACTAGGGCACCAATAAACCGGCTTTAAGCCTTTATATACATACCCCTTTTTAGCCATATTACCAAATATCCCTAATTGAACAGCTTCATACTTAGGGTTTAGTGTAATATAGGCATTGTCCCAATCACCGCGGACTCCTAACCTTTTGAACTCCTCACGCTGAATATTAACGTATTTAAGTGCATATTCCTTGCAGCGTTCGCGGAAATCAACTTTGCTGACCTTATGACGATTAATACCAAAATCCTTAATCGCTTTTTGCTCAATCGGCAAACCGTGAGTATCCCAACCGGGTACATAAGGAGCATCGTAACCAATCATTGATTTGTATTTAATGATCATGTCCTTCAGAACTTTATTAAGAACATGCCCCAAATGGATGTCGCCGTTTGCATAAGGTGGGCCATCGTGGAGAATGAATTTTTCTTTGCCTTTATTTTTGGCTGCGACTAAACCATAGATATCAATATCCTGCCACTGTTTTAAGAATTCAGGTTCTTTTTGCGGTAAATTCCCCCGCATCGGAAAATCTGTTTGCGGTAAATTTAATGTTTCCGAGTACTCTACCATGGTCTTCCCCTTCCCAATTCACATGAAGTCAAAATGTAAAATATTTATCAACAAACAGCCCTTATACAGAGCTGTTTTAGTAAATCTGCAGATAAAGCCTGCGATCCTTAAAATAGGAGCAGGTCAGATATACATTATTATGCGCAAAATTATTGATTCTACAATGCGCAGTGCAATATATGCAAATATCGGCGAAAAATCAACCGGGAATGATGGCCGCGGCGGAATAAACCTCCTGAAAAAGCCTAAAATAGGCTCTGTCATATCATAAATAAACCGTGTAATAAAATTATCACCAAATCCAACCCAAGACATACAAATCCTGACAAAAATCAGTAAATAGTATATCCGAAACGCGGCGACAATAATATCATATAATATTAAAGTCAACTATTGGCCATCTCCCTATTATATCGAATTATTTATTAAACCATTGATTTGAATTATAGCGGGAATCATTAGCAGCCGCAACATTAATATTATCATTAACGCTGTTATCTTTTTCCATAATTTGTCCGCTGACATCAACATTGGCAGAGCTGAAAATAAATGTACCGCCGGATACTTTGCGCGGAACACCGTCTAATGCAAAGGTAGCACCGGATAAAAAATCAACCATTCTTTGCGCAACTTCTTTATCCATTTCCTCAAAATTGACCACAGCAATTTTCTTTTCTTTGATATGACGGGCAATTTCCTGCATATCCTCGTAGGATGTTGCTTTGATCAATATCATCTCCATTGAAGATGCATCTCTTGCATTATCACGGACCGGAACAGTCAATAAATGCGTTTTTTTCGCAGCCTTTTTTAAATCGGGCTCACGCCAAACATTGCGCTCATTGGAAGAAGATGCAGCATCAGATTGATAATCCCCACTTTCGGATATATCTTCTTCTATGTTATCCTCATCTTTAAAGAAAAAACTACTCATCTTGTCTAGAAATCCGCTCAATTAACTCTCTCCTTCCAATATCTATATTAATTAATTTTCCTAAATATAACATTTCAACAGTAAATGATTTCGCTTTTATTCGGCCTTTTCCTGCTAATATAAACTACGGTCTCCAAAAATACTGCTGCCGACACGAACAATATTTGCTCCTTCTTCCACCGCTATCATATAGTCATGACTCATGCCCATCGAAAGATAACTCATTTCAATATTTGGCGGTGCAGTCTTCAAAGTCTCTTCAAATAATTGCCGCATTGCAACAAAAACTGGACGCATTTCTTCAACATTTTCACAAAAAGGACCGATAGTCATCAATCCCTTAATTTGCAGATGCGCAAAATCTGCCATAGCGATCAGAAAGTCGTTTAATTCTTCTTTCTTGATGCCAAACTTATACTCGTCCTCGGCTATATTTACTTGTACCAAAGCTGCAACATTAAGTGTTTGAGCAGCAGCACGCTTCTCTATTTCGGCTGCCAGTTCGATGCTGTCAAGCGAATGAATCAGCTCAACTTTATCAATGACTTGCCGCACTTTATTTGTCTGCAAATGACCGATCAGATGCCAGCGAACCTGTGGTAGCAAAGGTGCTTTAGTCAATATTTCCTGTACCCTGTTTTCGCCAAAACAATATTGACCGGCAGCGCATGCCTCGGCTATCATTTCCACGGGTTTAGTTTTGCTGACAGCCAACAGCTCAACATTAGCAGCCGCATATGGGCTGCGAGATTGAGCCACGGCAATATTATTCCTAATTACAGCAATATTTTCTTTAATACTCATTTAATTATTCCTTCTTAATAAGTTCGCTGTCCTGCATGGGCACGTTTAGGATTAGAAACTACAACATCCGTAGCAGACAATCCATCAACGATTACAGTCTTGTCGTTTTCGGCAATCATTGTAACTTCTTTGAATATTAATTGCCGCTTTTGGATGCAATAAACACCTTTTTCACCACTGTCATCCTCAAAAATCGCCGAAGAAGGTATGCCAATACCGCTGACGCGATCAGTCAATACGGTAACTTCGTCATATCTCAGATCAAGCAGATTGCTCTCAGCCGAGGAAACGCTTAAATAATAATAGTTACCATCTTTACGGGAATCGGCGATTGTAACACAACCCTCTAACGAATAGCCATCCGGTAAAGTAAAAGTAATATAATCATCAACTGCAAAAACAGTTTCTTTGCCATCAGTTTTTAACAACACCAGATAGTATAACAGATTATCTATTATTTTGGCAATATTGCGCCCCTTGGCTTGATTTATTTCTTCATCAACATTTTTATCTACACCTTCACGCAATTGTTCTAAAGCAGATTGCCAATCGATATTTTCCGCCTGATCGGGAGTTAATATCTGCTCCCAGCCATCAAGGTCATAAAAGACAATGCCGCTAATCGGAACATTTACTGCAATCTTTTTGGGAGAAAGCGAATCACTGCTTTTCTCTATGTAACCAATTGAAGAGCCTTCCTTAATACGTTCGCCTTCTTCAGCTTCTGCAACAAACTTACCGGTGGCGGGAGCTTCCACAATATATTCGGAACGCATTACTACTATTTCCGCAGTAAAGTCTGTATCAATTGTTTCTTGGGAAGCGGTTGCAAAATCAAGCAGCTTATACTGAATATGATGTATAAGGGAAACAAAGATCACAATAATAAGCGCGATCAATATTACTGCCGCGATAATATCAACAACCTTATTTCGCTTTTTTCTTTTAATAGGTTGTGTTTTTCCCATAGCGGTATTATATCATTAGCATCCCCTAAAGACAACTGATCTTATCAGTACTTTTATGATTAATTAATAGAAAAGTCACGAATTAAATATAACCTTAATCATATCTACAAAAATGCCTACCAACAGACAATTTTTGTCGTTAGCAGGCATTGTTTTGGTGGGCCCAGCTGGTTTCGAACCAGCGACCTCTTGAATGTGAGTCAAGCGCTCTCCCACTGAGCTATGAGCCCTTTTTGCGAACAGGGATATCATAGCTTATTTATGATAAAAAGTCAATAACGAGCTGTTAATTTAAGTTAAGTTAAACAAATATCTGCTCTTCTTTACTTTGCCAGATATCAGTTATGCTGTATTATTCCTGATCTTGTAACAATTCTATTAATTCATCACCGGATACGGCACGACTGAAATAATAACCTTGTATATAATCAACTCCAGTTGCCAACAGATAATCAATCTGTTCCTGCGTCTCCGCACCTTCGGCAACAATCTGTAAATCCATTTCCTTAAGCATTCTGACAGAATTACTAAGTACAACCTTAGCCTTATCATTATTAAGCGTGTCCCATAATAATGTTTTGTCTATTTTAATAAACTTAAAAGGTAATTTAATAATGACGTCATTATTTGAATAGCCGCGCCCGTAATCATCAAGTGAAAATTCCATTCCTGCTGCAATCAATTTTTCCATAATAGCTTGGACTATTTGCACTGACATAGCTGCCGTAGTTTCAGTTATTTCAAAATTAAGCTTTAGTGGCGATATTGGGTAGCGCGTCAACATATCGCAGATATTTTCTACCAAGCCTTCCTGCATACATTCGGCCAGCGAAAGATTGATATCAATTTTTTCGATACCAAATTGGTCTAAGCTGTTCTCAGAGATAAATTGACATGTTTGTTGCAAAACATAGTGACCGATACTGCAAATCAGTCCCTTATGCTCCGATACTTCAATAAATTCATCGGCAGGCACAAATCCCAATTCCTTATCATACATCCTTAGCAAAACTTCGACCGAAGTAAAACGCTGTTTATGAACATTATATATAGGCTGCCAATATAGACTCAAGCATTTGTTGTATTCGAGATTACTCAATATATTTTCAATTCTTAATTTGCGTTCAATATCGCTGACAATATCGCCATCAATATCAATAAGAACATTATCGCCGCGACGTTTGGCCATACCCATTGCGTTGGTCAGATACATCATTAATTCTTCGCTATTTGTAGCATACTGGCAAAGAGGCATTTTGCAGATATTGACCGATACAAATAAGTTTGTATCCAACACCGGCCATCTTTTAGCAAAACGACTTTGTATGCGGCTAATAGCTTGATCAGATGCTTCAGAGTTTATTAATAAAATAAAACTATCGCCGTCAACACGAAAAAGGCTACGTTTGTCAGGAGATATCTTCGTCAAATAATTGCTGACATCATAAATTAACCTGTCTCCACAACGCATGCCAAATAAATTGTTGATCCTTTTAAAATTATTTATATCAATAAATATTACCATTTTATCGATATCATTGCGGTCTATTAACTGTTGACTAACAACCAATAAAGCTGCCCGGCCATATAAGCCTGTCATCTTATCAATATAATAATCAGGGTTTTGAAAGGTAAAATACATACTGAGCAGCGCAAAGGCAACAGCGGCCGGAGTAATCAAATAGTAAGGGAAAAAGTGTTGCAGTATCATTGAAAGGCTGAGAATTGCCACATAAAAAATAATCGTCAGGAATTGGACAAAAGAAATGCGACTTTTATAACGGAAAACTACATAGACACCGCAAATCATATAAAAAGCCGCTTCCAGAAAGAGTAAATTAAAGCCGCTTCCATGTAAATAGCGGAGATTACTATCAAAATAAAATATCCAATGGCTTGATACATTGACCAATATTACCAAAAAAGTCCCGATATATGGGACTAATAAAAATACTAACTTTAATTTATCGATTTTAAAATTATGTCTGGGTAGTCTCCCGGTCATAGCCATAGTTAGCAACATAAACATTAAAGGGATAGTGGACAAAAAAATAAAAAGCGCTGAATTGATAATTACATTTACGCTCAGCGGCAAAGATTGAGAGAATGTCAGTGTATATGTTCCGACTATATCCAGCCCTAAACCGATTAAGGCGACAAATAAAAAGATGTTGTAAATTATACTGGTTAGAGTATACAGCCGTTCTTTATAAGAAAAGAAAAATGTCAGCATTAGTAAAAAGACAAAGGCGGTAATCTCTAAATAGGGATTATATAATAGTTCCACCCAACTGACACCTCTTTTACAGCGAAATATCCTTTAATAATTATAACTTGTATATATTGACTTTGTCTATGTTTTTATTCAATTATTTTACATTATATGTCATTCTTCGACATCAATAAATTATTAGTTCTTTTCTTTCTCTACAAACTGCTTAATTTATGTAAGATTGCAGTATGGATAATTAATTGTTATAATAACCCTAAGACCTCTAAGGAGAAATATGCAATTAGACTCATTCTTATCGAAAGCTGCATTTTATACATATTGCAGTAACGCCTTAAGTATAAATTCACAAATCAAATCAAAGCAGAGATATAAATATTTAAATAAACAATAGATGCCGAATAACTTAGTCGCCATTTTTAACAAACACAGTTACTTTGAGGAGGAATCAACTGTTGAGCGAGAAAATAATCGAAGTAAGTAACCTGCATAAATCTTACGGAGCCATCCATGCAGTAAAAGGCATAGATTTTTATGTCGAAAATAGCAAATTGTTTGCATTTTTGGGCCCCAACGGCGCAGGTAAATCAACAACCATTGATATTATCTGTACTTTTCTGAAGCAAGACAGCGGCGAAATCATCATAGACGGACACCGGCTTGGTGCAGATGATAACGCGATTCGCTCAATCATTGGAGCAGTTTTTCAAGATGGCTTGCTTGATGGCTTATTGACAGTTAAAGAAAATCTGCAAATCCGCGGCGGCTTCTATGGTTTAAAAGGGAAAAAACTAGACGAAGCAGTAAAACATGTTGCCGAAATAACTAATATAAAAGATATTTTGAAACGTCCTTATGGTAAGCTTTCGGGCGGTCAACGCCGCAGATGTGATATAGCTAGGTCTTTAATCAATACCCCAAAAATTTTGTTTTTGGACGAGCCGACAACGGGGCTTGATCCGCAAACCAGAAAAAATGTCTGGGAGACGATTACCAAGCTACAAAAGCAAACAAAAATGACGATATTTTTAACGACCCATTACATGGAGGAAGCCGCCAGCGCTGACTATGTGATGATCATCGACAACGGCATAATTGCTGCAAAAGGAACGCCGGCAGAATTAAAAGAAAAATATACCAGTGACAAACTGATTCTTGCTTGTATTGATACGCAAAATGTTAAAGACATCTTGAACAAATTACAACTCAAATACGAAAATATATCAGATCAAATAATTATTAAACTATCTTCAACAATGGAGGCAATACCGATAATTGAAGAATGCCAAGATTATATTTTCGGATTCGAGGTTTTGCATGGCACTATGGATGACGCGTTTATCACAATAACGGGAAAGGAGATACGGGAATGATTGGATTTACTTTAAGAAATTTAAAAGTATTTTTCAAAGATAAGAGCGCTGTATTCTTTTCTCTATTGGCGGTATTCATCATTATTGGGCTGTACGCTTTGTTTCTCGGCGATGTTTGGGTAAGCAGCTTAGAAAATATTAGCGGCGCCAGATTTCTGATGGACAGCTGGATTGTTGCCGGACTTTTAGCAGTAACATCGGTAACTACCTCCATGGGCGCCTTTGGGATTATGATCGATGACAAGACAAAAAAAATCACTAAGGATTTTGTCTCGTCGCCACTAAAAAGAAGCAGTATTACCGGCGGGTACATCGTTAGCGCTTTTATTATCGGCGTAATTATGAGCCTGATTACTCTGGTATTGGCGGAAGTATACATCGTTGCGGGTGGCGGAGAATTCGTAAGCCTTGCGATGTTGTTTAAGATATTTGCTTTGATATTACTTGCTACTTTTGCAAATACCTCGATGATCTTGTTTATTATATCATTTTTTAATAGCTCTAGTGCCTTTGGGACAGCCAGCTCAATTATTGGCACATTGATTGGATTTATTACAGGAATTTATCTTCCGATAGGACAACTGCCTGATACTGTTCAATGGATAGTTAAAATTTTCCCTACTTCTCACGCGGCAGCGCTGTTCAGACAAGTACTGATGGCAGAGCCAATGTCAGTATCATTTGCAGGAGCACCGCAAACGGCAATTATGCAATATGAACAACTGATGGGGGTAACCTTCAAATTCGGCGAAACAACCGTTACGCCTGCTCCAAGTATAGCGATTTTATTGTTGACGTCAGCAGTATTTTATGGTCTGTCAATTATCAGACTTTCAGCTAAGAAAAAGTAATAATAACCATTTTGAAAGTTACCAGCAAAAAACGGCATAGCCTTAACGGCTATACCGTTTATTTATTATTTTTTTCTCCCTCACTAAGGTAATATGCTATTATCGTTTTTCTCTGTTGAGAGCTTTGGCGCCGATATCACTACGGCTAAAGCAATCGGCAAAGTTAATTTTGCGAACGGCTGTATACGCCTTAGCGATAGCCTCAGAAATACTATTAGCCATAGATGTAACGCCGAGTACCCTGCCGCCGGCGCTGACAATAGCGCCATCTTCAAGCTTAGTACCGGCGTGAAATACCGCTGCATCGACTGCCTCGGCATCAGCAATACCACTAATAATGTCACCTTTGCGGTAACTGCCGGGATAACCGCCGGCAGCAATAACAACACATATCGCGGCCTCTTCATACCACTCAATATTGATTTGGTCTAGTTGTCCGGCTAAAATGGCATCTATAATATCAATAATATCTGTTTTTAAACGCATCATTACCGGCTGTGTTTCGGGATCGCCAAAACGGGCATTGTATTCCAATACTTTTGGGCCTCTATCAGTCAGCATCAGACCGGCGTAAAGCACCCCCTGATATGGTCGTTCTTCGGCAGCCATCGCAGCCAGCGTCGGCTGCAATATTTCCCGCTCGACAACGGCAGCGATCTGCGGCGTATATGCCGGTGCCGGTGAATAAGCTCCCATACCGCCGGTATTCGGGCCCTTGTCACCATCATAGGCTCTCTTATGATCTTGTGCAGATACCATCGGCACTATCGTCTTGCCATCACAAAAGGCAAGAATGCTTACTTCCTCACCTTGCAGGCATTCTTCTATAACCACCCGTGAACCGGCGTCACCGAAGGCATTGCCTTCTAACATGCTTTCAACTGCCGCAATAGCTTCAGCCTCGTCATTGGCGATAATTACTCCTTTACCTGCCGCTAAACCATCAGCCTTGACTACTATTGGGACACCTTTTGCTTTGATATAAGCAATCGCCGGAGCAATCTCGGTAAACACCTCGGCCTCAGCTGTAGGAATTTGATACTTTCTCATCAGTTCTTTGGCATAACTTTTGGAGCTTTCAATTGCGGCTGCAGCCTTTGTGGGACCAAAAACAGCTCTGCCATCAGCCGTCAAAGCATCACTGAGACCGGCAGCCAGTGCTGCTTCGGGGCCAATCACTGTCAGATCGATATCATTGTCATTAACAAATTGTCTTAAACCCTCTACATCATCGGCTGCAATCGCCACATTCTCTGCCACTGCTGCTATACCAGCATTACCTGGTGCACAATATATTTTATTGACACGCGAACTTTGGGCGATTTTCC
Organism: Peptococcaceae bacterium UBA5752; assembly: GCA_002419055.1. Classification (GTDB taxonomy): domain Bacteria; phylum Bacillota; class Dehalobacteriia; order UBA4068; family UBA4068; genus UBA4068. Next base: position 441,784 of record DIFI01000009.1, on the reverse strand, counting down.
AAGATAGGGCATGTTCTCGTCCACCGCCGCCTACAACCAGAACCTTCATCAATTAAGCCTCCTGTTTGCTGATCTTTGTACGCAAATACTGGCTGATTGCAGTGTCATACTCAGCCGTATGAGTATAAGCTTCCGTCGCAAGCTCAAGCCGCATTTTGTAATCAATTTCGCCATGTTTCAGCTTGTCTATAATTTCTACATAACGTTTCGGGTTAATTACAATAGTAACGTATTTATGATTTTTAGCTGCTGCCCGCACCATACAGGGGCCACCAATATCGATATTTTCTACCGCATCTTCTAAAGTTGCATCAGGTTTGGCAATCGTTTCTCTGAAAGGATAAAGATTTACCACGACGATATCAATAGGAACAATACTATTCTCTTCAAGTTGTGCCAGATGATCCGGCGTCCGCATAGCCAAAATACCGCCATGGATTTTCGGATGCAGAGTCTTCACTCTGCCGCCTAATATCTCTGGAAATCCTGTAATATCGCTGACATAAGTAACCGGGATACCTGCTTCTTTAATCGCTTTAAACGTACCACCGGTAGATACTATTTCATAATCAAGAGCTACCAATTGGCGGGCAAAGTCGACAACCCCTGTCTTATCTGAAACACTTATAACGGCTCTTTTTTTCATCTGCAATCCTCCGTTTATTTTTCAATAATTACTCTGCCGTTTTCAATCTTCACCCAACCGGCAGCAAAATAAGATAACACCTCTGAATATAATTTATGTTCCTCAACCAGTATTGCATCTGCAACCTCATCGGCGTCTTTGCAACTACCGATATCAACAGCTCTTTGAGCAATAATGGGTCCTGTATCTACACCGGCATCAACAAAATGAACAGTACAACCGGAAACTTTTACTCCATAGACAAATGCCTGTTCCTGCGCGTGCATACCAGGGAATGATGGTAATAGCGCCGGATGAATATTGATAATCTTTTGCGGAAACATATCAAGGAAAGCATTTGGTAAAATTCGCATAAATCCCGCCAATACTACCAGTTCGGCTCCGGAGGCAGTTACCTTTTCTGCAAGAGCAATGCCATATTTGCTGCGATCACCACCCTTTTGAAATGGTAATACTTGCGTAGTTATAAAATGATCCTTCGCTATTTTCAACGCGTAGGCATTGGGGTTATCACTCAATACCAAGACTATCTCGGCATTAATCCTGCCTTTTTCTATATTATCAACTATTGCCTGGAGATTGGATCCTCTGCCGCTTGCCAATACTGCCAATTTCAGAGACGGCCGACCGACCTCTGCCATCACTGCTAAAGCCGCAGCAACCGAATCAGCAACGCCCTCTTCAACTAAATTCATATTAAAACACCTGCACTTCCCTGTTTCCGACTACTGTTTTACCAATTAAAATTGCTTCCGGTAAAACTTGCAATAGTGCATCAGCATTCGCTTGGGCAACAATCATAGCTAACCCTATACCCATGTTAAAAACTCTGTTCATCTCGGCATCAGGCACATCGCCGAGTTTCTGCATCAATTGAAATACCGGTGGCACTTGCCAGGCATCTTTATTAATAATAACGCTCACACCTTCCGGCAAAACCCGAGGGATATTTTCCAGTAAGCCACCGCCTGTAATATGTGCCATGCCTTTAACAAGTCCTGCGTTAATCACCGGAAGCACTTGTTTAACATAAATGCGCGTCGGTGTCAGTAATGCTTCGCCTAAAGGCATAGCTAACTCCTCAATATATTTATCAACGTTATATTTGACATGGTCGAAGAATATTTTTCTCACCAAGGAAAAACCATTGGAATGAATGCCCGAAGAAGGCAGCCCAAAAACCAAATCACCGGCAACTATATCGTTGCCAGTCAATAATTTGCTCTTTTCAGCAATACCAACGGCAAAACCAGCTATATCGTATTCATCCTGTGCATAAAGCCCTGGCATCTCCGCCGTTTCGCCGCCGATCAAAGCGCAACCGGATTGCAAGCAACCTTCGGCAACACCGCCGACAATTGTTGCAACTTTGGCCGGATCAAGGCTACCTACCGCAATATAATCAAGGAAAAATAACGGTTCGGCTCCCTGAACCAAAATATCGTTGACACACATGGCCACCGCGTCGATGCCAATCGTATCATGTTTATCGCAGAGAATGGCGATTTTTAACTTAGTACCAACGCCATCGGTACCGGCCAAAAGCACAGGTTCGTTATATTTATTCTTGTCCAAAGCAAACAAACCGGCAAAGCTACCAAGGTCTGTCAGCACTTCCGGACGAAATGTACGGCGCACACTGGCCTTCATTAATTCTACCGCTTTGTTTCCGGCATCAATATTGACGCCGGCGTCTTTATAGGTTACTGCCATTCGATTTTCCTCCGCGCCGTTTAGTTTTATTCGCTGAGTCTACGCAAAATTTCCTGATACGCTTCTTCCACTCCGCCTAAGTCACGACGAAAACGGTCTTTGTCAAGTTTCATCTTGGTATCACTGTCCCAGAAACGACATGTATCGGGAGAAATCTCATCACCCAACAGAACCTCGCCGTTAAAGAGGCCAAATTCTAGCTTAAAATCTACCAGATCAATTTTCCGCGCAGCCAGATATTTGCTGAGTATCTGGTTAACTTTCAGCGCTGTTGCAGCTATCTGCTGCATTTGTTCCGGCGTTGCTATTTTCATAGCCGCGATATGATAATCATTGATCAAAGGATCACCAAGTGCGTCATTTTTATAATACCATTCTAATACCGTCTCAGACATCGGGGTGCCTTCGTCAAGGCCTAACCGCTTAGCTAAAGAACCGGCCGCTATATTACGCACAACCACTTCGACAGGGATAATCTTGAGAATCTTAACAATCTGTTCTGTGCCCGAGATGCTTTCAACAAAATGAGAATCCACGCCATTATCTTTAAGCAAATTAAAGAAAATAGTAGAGATTTTATTATTAAGAATACCCTTGTTCATTATCTGAGCCTTTTTCTTGCCATCAAACGCAGTCGCATCATCTTTATATTCAATCCAAGCCAGTGTTGGATCATCGGTGCGATAAACACGCTTCGCCTTGCCTTCATAAATCATTTCTAACTTTTTGACCATTTGTAAAGCCTCCCTTTTTAATCGCTTATAAGCCTGCCCGGCGGAAAATAAAATCTATATTTTTGGTATGATAATTGTAGTCGAACAGCGCTGTTACTTCATCGCTGTTAAGCAGGCTCATAATATCCTTGTCCTCTAAAATTAGGTATTGAAAATCAATATGCTGCTCCCAGGATTTAAGCGCATTTCGTTGTACCCATTCGTAAGCGACTTCACGCATGATTCCCTTATCAACCAGCGCCAGCATTACTCTTTGGGAGAATACCAGACCATGTGTCTTTTCGATATTGGCACGCATATTATCAGGATAAACGATCAGATTCTCCATTAAACGAATAAAGAGATGAAGCATATAATCAAGTAAAATGCAGCTATCTGGAATAATAACCCGTTCAACCGATGAATGAGTAATATCACGTTCATGCCACAGCGAAATGTTTTCCATTGATGCCAACGCATTACCGCGCAGTACTCGAGAAAGACCGGCAATTCGCTCGGAAGTAATCGGGTTACGCTTGTGCGGCATAGCTGAAGAGCCCTTCTGTCCTTTGGTGAAACACTCCTCTACCTCAAGAATATCGGTGCGCTGCAAATTGCGCAGCTCTGTGGCAAACTTCTCCAGGCTTCCACCGATGATTGCCAGAGTAGTCAAAAATTCCGCATGACGGTCGCGCTGTAAAACTTGCGTTGAAACACTTGCCGGATGTAATCCTAAGCGGCGGCAAACAAAAGTTTCGATCTGTGGGTCAATATTGGCAAAGGTACCGACAGCGCCGGATATTTTGCCAACGGAAATTACTTCTTGGGCATTAGTTAGACGTTGGATAGATCTGTCAACTTCCATTATCCAGAGCGCCATTTTGAGGCCAAAAGTAATCGGCTCGGCATGGATGCCGTGAGTACGGCCCATCATCAATGTATATTTATGACGTAACGCTTGAGTTGTCAATACTTCACGCAGCTTATTTAGCCTGCCCAGAAGTAAATCAGCAGCCTGCTTCATTTGCAGAGATAGACCGGTATCAAGTATATCGGATGATGTCATGCCCAGATGAATATATTTTGAACTATCGCCAACATTTTCTCCAACCGCAGTCAGAAATGCTATTACATCATGTTTGGTAATTTCCTCAATCTCGCTAACCCGATTTATATCAAATTTTGCTTTTTCTTTAATATCCTGATAAGCTTCCTTAGGGATTAAACCGATATCCGCCATCGCCTCGCAGGCATATACCTCAACATCCAACATTCGCTGTAATCGGTTTTCATCGCTGAATACTTTTCCCATTTCCGGCAGAGTATATCTCGAAATCATATCTTATCCTCCGTGTCTTAATATTTAGTTTGATAACTTATAGAAAATATGATGGTTCTTTCTCCGGCTGTTGTGCAAGAGCAGCCTGCAAGCGCGCATCTTTCGATTCAACCTGCTCGGCTAATTCTTTCTTATAGGCACGGATTTGTTCTCTGACGGTATTATCGCCGACAGCGAGTATTTGGGCCGCCAAGATCGCAGAGTTTTTGGCGCCATTAATAGATACAGTTGCCACTGGTATGCCTGAAGGCATTTGCACCATTGAATACAATGAATCAACGCCTAAGAGGGTATCCGTCTTAATCGGAACACCAATAACCGGCAATACCGTTAAAGCCGCGATTACTCCGGCAAGATGTGCAGCACCTCCGGCGGCGGCAATAATCACCTGAAAGCCATTCTTCTCTGCACTGGCAGACATAGCTGCTGTTTTTTCCGGCAGCCTATGCGCCGAAGAAATGTGTACCGAATATTCGATAGCTAAGGAATCTAAAAAATCCATCGCCGGTTGCATAATCGGCAGATCGGAATCGCTTCCCATAATAATTAATACTTTTGCTGTCATTTTTTTACCTCCATATACGTTAGGTTACTTTTATCTATAACATTAAATATTTGGCGAAATTTAGTATAAATCCTTTAATTTTGCCTTTATTTTCTATAACCTAATTAGAAAAAACAACAAGTAGTAATGTTTATCAATTAAATATAAAATAAACTTTATCAAATATTAATCCTAAGGATAAAATAAGCGAGAATTTCAAGTAGAATGCAAATACATTGCTTTTAACTTTGTGCAGTAATGGTTTAGGTGCGTTATCATTATCAATTAATTTAGCTTCTTGATAAGCGGCTTTGCTGATTTGTGCAAAAAGCTCTTTAAAAACAAGTATCAGCGCCAGCGGTAATAGTGCAAACGGTGGTATTATCTTTATCAATAGTAAAATAACAAGCAATATATAAGCATCAATTAAACATTCATGAATACCGGAAAATACCAATTTTGCATCATTTAAATTTGAAACAAGAAAATGCACCAAGCTATAATTACCATTACGTTTATCAACATTATATCGCAGAAGGTCATCAGTAAATATCACCGCGGCTAATAAAAAAAGCAGCGGTAAAGAGGCTACTGCCGGACGCCAGGATACGACGCCCGCCTGCATGCACCAGCCCAAAAAAACGGAGATTGGGCAACCTGCTATTACAATAAAGATCAAGCGGCTAATTTTATTCTTCATTGGCATGATTGCAACCATCCAAGTAAGAAAAACACACGCCAAAGCAGTAATCAGAAAATACATCCAATTAATATCGGTTAATTTTTGCTCAACCAATAGTGAACCGTATAAGACGGACAGTACCGGCGAAAACAATATTTTAATTCCGATGGTATTGCCATTTTTCATGGCTATATTGATCCTTTGCTTTCTATTTATTTAACACGGATATTGAATTGTGGGCATTTTGCTGCACAATAACCACATAAAACACAATTGGTATGATCTATTTGCGGTTTACCGTCCACCATTGTTATACAGCTACCTGGGCAAGTCTGGGCGCAGACACCGCAACCTTTACAAAACGGCAAAATTCTGATAGCTTTGTTAAGTTTTACGTTTTTCAGGTCTTCGCTGAAATTTTCGAAATTTTCGTTATTAAATATCCGTAGATTTAGTGCTAATTCAGATGATTTGATCATGCCTATCGCAAGTGAATCTATTGCTTCCATGTCGCGAGCAAACTTGATAGCATCCAATAACTCATCAAGCATCGTTCCGCCGCCTAATACTTTCATGGCAAAGACTCCTTTGCCGTTAGTATGCGCCAGTTCAATCGCTGCGGCCATCTCTTCAACAGTACCGTTCATAATGCCCAGGCCTTTGAAGTTTATCAGTGGAAAAACGACATCAATGTCAGGCTTTTGTGCAGCCGCGGCGGCAACTATAACGTCGTGAGTTGTCACACCGACTGCTCGCAGATAACCCTTGCGCTTGTATTCCAGTAAACATTCCCAGGCGCCTTGGCGCTGCTCGAACAGCTCTACTGTATCACGCCCGCCATGCATCATAAAAGCATCGATGTAATCCCTGCCAATGCCTTCCATAGCTTCAATCAGTGCCTTTTCCATATCCTGATATGTGGCGCTCATTGACTTGCTGCTGATAACCACATCATTATCATAACGTTTGAGCGCCTCTTTGAGATAGGGATAAGTTTTATAAAGTTGAGCGGCGTCAAAAAAGTTAATACCGTTATTCATCGCTTCTACAAGCAGGTCAGCGCCTTCCTGCAATGGTAAATTAGCCTGTATAGGTCCCATCGGCAAAGTGCCGAAACATAATTCGCTAACGACAATGCCGGTGCTGCCCCAGTTTTTCATTAACATCCGCTTCACCCCCCTAGAAATAACTTGTTTGTAGTATATCACAACTGGCAAAATATGCAAATACGCTATTACTTTATACTCAATAGTTCCTTGACAAAAAGCAGTAAAAAATTTATGATAAATTGAATGAAGTAATGCCAAAGAATTAATGTGCATTTACGAGAGGGGTTTATTCATATGAATAATGTTTTTGATATACTCAAAGAACGTGGATTTATTGAACAATTTACTAATGAAGATCAAGTACGGGAGCTGTTGGCTAAAGGCCCTGTCCCCTTTTATATCGGCTTTGACCCTACCGCGGACAGCCTCCATGTCGGTCACTTTATCCAGATCATTGTGATGATGCATATGCAAAAAGCCGGACATCGGCCAATCGCCTTGCTCGGCGGTGGGACAACCATGGTCGGCGACCCCTCCGGACGCACCGATATGCGTAAGATGTTAACAAAAGAACAAATTGAAGCTAACGCCGTTAAGTTTAAAACACAGTTTTCGCGCTTTTTACGTTTTGATGACAAAGACGGCGCTATTATGGTCAATAATGCCGAATGGCTGTTGCAGCTTAATTATATTGATTTTCTCCGAGATTACGGCCGTTTATTCTCGGTCAATCGGATGCTGACAGCCGAATGCTTCAAAACAAGGCTCGAAAAAGGCCTGACTTTCCTCGAATTCAATTACATGCTGATGCAGGCATACGACTTTCTCGAATTGTACCGCCGTTACGGTGCGCTGCTGGAGATGGGCGGTAATGACCAGTGGTCTAATATTTTAGCCGGTGCTGATTTGATCCGCCGTGTTGAAGGTGCTGAAGCGCACGCGCTCACTTTCAGCCTCTTGACTAACAGTGCAGGTAAAAAGATGGGCAAAACCGAAAGCGGCGCCGTCTGGCTTGATCCTGAAAAGACTTCGCCTTATGAGTTTTATCAATATTGGCGCAATATCGACGATGCCGATGTAGCAAAATGCCTAGCGCTGCTGACTTTCCTGCCTATGGAGCAGGTACGCGAATTAACCGATACCGCAGCCGGTGCAGATATCAATAAAGCCAAAGAAGTGCTGGCAAATGAACTGACAACTTTGGTTCATGGCGCTGACGAAGCAGCAAAAGCGCAAGAATCGGCAAAGGCACTGTTTGGCGGCGGCGGAAATATGGATAATGTCCCTTCTACCACTATTGCGGCTGCTGATTTTGGTGACGGTATGGATATTATCAGCTTGCTGAGCGTCTGCGGCTTGATTGCCTCTAATAGTGAAGGACGTCGGCTTATCAAAGACGGCGGTATATATCTTAATGATCAGCGGATCAATGATATTTCCGTAATTGTAAATATAACCGCTTTCGACAAGGGTTTTGCGCTCTTGCGCAAAGGTAAAAAAGTCTATCATAAAGCAATGTTAGGTTAACAATATGAAAAAACACTATAACTCCAAAGTAATAATCATAACTATTCTCATAGCAGTAGTGGCCGGCATTGGCATCGGTTTTATTTATAATGGCAATACTCCATCATCCAATCCGCCGGACGAAACACAACCAACCACTACCAACGAATCAGAGCCGGTAACGATATCGTTGATTGCAGTCGGAGATAATTTACTTCATGGCACCGTACTTAATGACGCAAAAACCGCTGATGGCGGTTATGATTTCACTCCTATTTATGCGCCGGTTGCCCAATACATAAAGGCAGCTGATATTTCTTTTGTTAATCAGGAGGCGCCGCTGGCAGGTAGCGGTTATCAAGCTAGCGGCTATCCGCTGTTCAACTCGCCGCAACAGGCAGGTCGTGATTTGGTATCGACCGGTTTTAATGTCATCAATATGGCTAACAATCATGCCCTTGATAAAGGTACACAAGCCGTTATCAACACCGTTGATTTCTGGGACAGTATTGAAGGTGTTACCATGCTCGGTATGGCACGCTCCAGCGAGGAAGCCAGTGAAATTAAAACCATTGAAATAAATGGAGTAACTTTTGCTTTTCTTAGTTACTGTTATGGCACTAATGGAATGCCAATGGAATATAACTATTTACTTTCGCTGATTGACATGGATAAGATATCTGATGATGTGGCTCGTGCTAAAGAAATGGCAGATTGCATTATTGTTTCGATGCATTGGGGCAACGAATATCAGTTAACACCTTCGGCAACTCAAAGAGAAATGGCGCAGCAATTGGCGGACATGGGAGTCGATCTGATTATTGGCCATCATCCCCATGTGCTCGAGCCGGCGGAGTGGCTGACCGGCAGTGGCGGCAACCGCACTTTTGTTGCCTACTCTCTAGGCAATTTTGTTTCTTCGCAACATGAACGTGAGACGATGTTGGGCGGTATGCTTTCTGTCAACTTTGTTTATAAAGACGGTGAAGTATCAATCAGCGATGCCGGAATAATTCCATTGGTAACACATTACGAACGCGGTTTACACGGATACCGCGTCTATCGCTTAGCTGATTATACTGATGAGCTTGCTGCTCGTCATGGCATTTCGGCCTATGACAGCCCCGTCAGCGTCAAATATTTTGAAGATTTATCCGCTCAGATTTTGGGACAATATCGTATTTATTAAGGAGATAAACATATGTTAAAACAACTTATAGACAGCGGTTATGGCAAACTTGAAGATTATAATTGTGCAGAAAAGATCATCTACGGCGCTAATATTGTCTATGATTTAGGCCTATCCGATGATGCATGCAAACTTATGGCCGGTTTCGGCGGAGGCATGGGCATTGGTCATCTATGCGGCGCCTTGGCGGGAAGCGTCGCCGTTTTGAGCGCTCTCTATGTAAAAAATAATGCTCACGAAAGTGATCGGATCGCCAACCTAACACGCGAGTTGCTTTCTGAATATGAACAAAAGATGAGCAGTATCGACTGTTCATCGTTGGTTGAACTCTACCGTAAACCGGATACTAAATGCGATGCGGTGATTTCTGCAGCCGCAGAAGTTTTGGACAATATTGTGGCACGAGAAGGAAATTAATGCGAAGATTATTAAATATAAAAAAGCTCCGGAATACCGGAGCTTTTTTATATTGTATTATTTGCAGTTTTATATAATATGGCAAATTCTTCTAACGTCAGTGTTTCTGCTCTGCGCCCGCCATCAATGGCAGCGGCAGCAAATATTTGCCGCCAACGCGGCTTATCACTGCCTCCCAGCACATTTAACAACGTCTTGCGCTTCGCTGCAAAAGCTCCGGCGATAAAACGGAAAAACGCTTGCCGGTCGGTTACCGAAACCGGTGGCGTATAGCGTTCTAAATGAATAACAGCAGACTCGACAGCCGGAACAGGCACAAAGCTTGTCCGTGGTACATTTAAAACAGTTGTGATATCAGCATAATAAGCAATCATCAAATTAAGCGGACTACCATAACTAAGACTAATTTTATCGGCAACTTCTTTTTGCACCATTAATGTAAGAGACGTCCAGCAGCCACCATTAATCAGTAAATTTTTGATTATCGCCGACGTTGCATAATAGGGCAAATTAGCAACGACTTTGTAATTATCCCAGCCATTGTCCTGCGCATATTCTGCAAAATCAAATTTGGCAGCATCATTACTAATAATGCTAACCTGAGGATGCTCGGCAAATAATTTCTGTAACCAAGCACAAAAGCGCCGGTCAAGTTCCAATAATGTCAATGACGACGCTTTTAAAGCTAAATATTGGCTCATGCCACCCAAACCGGGACCGATTTCTATTATTTTATTCTCGGCAACGATCTCCGCAACAGCAATAATTTTTTGGATGATCGCCTGGTCAACTAAGAAATTTTGCCCCAGTGACTTTTGGGCGACCAAATCCGGTCGGCGAAGTAAATGCTCTACCGTCGCCTTATCAGCAATAGTAATTTCCATATAATTAATCTACAATATAGATGGTCAGATTCTTCCTTCCCCAGTTAATACATTCAGACTTGGTATCAAAATAGACATCGACGATTTTGCCTTTGATAGCACCGCCGGTATCCTCCGCGGTAGCATAACCATAGCCTGGGATATAGACCGTAGTACCAAGCGGTATAACACTCGGATCTACAGCGATTGTACCCTCGCTGGGCCAAGTTCCGGTCGCGGTACGGTTGCCGGTTGCGGTATAGGCGGTTGCTTGAACTGTTATTGCCTTAGTATAAACGAAACTACTGCCATTAGAAGTTGTACCAGTCTTCAAACCTTGAGCCGCAGCTTCCTCATTTGTTAAATGAGCACTCCCGCTTCTGCTGGCTACCTCAAGGCGACCATAAGCAATTACCGTGACTCCGGGCTCCTGCAGCACCTTAGATTCAGTAATTTCCCGCTTTATTTCTTTGCCATCCTTATAAGTGACAAGAACGGAATTCTCTTGGATGCCTTCCGCACCCTCAGAGGTGATTTTATTTGTGCCCGGAGAAAGAGAAGAATCAACCTTACGGGTTATGGACGGTGCGATTGCCACTTGCTCGGTGACCGTATCCTGCCAAACACGATAGACAGTAATATCAGTCGAACCATTCAATGTACTGTCCAATGGCAGCGAAGTTTGGTCTGATTCGCTTAATTTGATACCAGCCTTATCGATTGCTTCGGCCACAGTCAAAGGAATATTTGAAGCTTGATACTTTTTACCATCTGCGGTGATTGTATAAGTAAATTCCTTCATTATATTAATTTCCATACCGTCTTTAAGAGGCGATATCAGGTCAGTATCACATTGATCATTATCACTTAGTATAATACCGGCCTCATTTAACATCATCTGAACAGTATTCTGCCTTGAGGTAATTTCTGTGTTTGTACCATTGATGTTGACAGTAACAGTTTTCGCTGTCAATGCCCCCATAGCGGAATTTCCAAAATCAAATATGCCCCAATATGAACAAGCTCCGATTGCAATCGCTACCATTAAGACAGCGCCTACAATAAACACCTGCAAACGCTTACGGATTTTCAATCGTGTAAAAACAGGAGTTTTCTTCTCCTTTGGGGCTTCCGTATTGGCTTTATTATGCACAAAGGCAGCCTCTTTTACCTCAGATATTGGCCTCGTTTTTATGGTGAGCGCCGTACCTTTATTCATTAAATACCCCCTTAAAATCGAAAAGAATAATCACATTTTCTATGATTATTCTTTCATTACATGTTCCTATTATAGACTATATGATGTTGCTAGTCAAATTTATGCGTATTTAGCTGCTACTTTGAAAATTATTATTTGATTTTATATTAAATAAATTTAAAGCATTGTTAGTGGTAATCGCGGCTATTTCCTCTATTGTAATTTTTCGTATTTCGGATAACTTCTTTGCTACAAAATATACATTTGACGGTTGATTGGTTTTACCGCGCAGCGGCTGTGGACTAAGATAAGGTGAGTCCGTTTCTACAAGCACCATATCAAGCGGAACATTACTAGCAACTTCGGTCAATTTGCAGGCATTATTAAACGTCAAAGGTCCTGCAAATGAGATATGAAATCCCAAACGCATACATTCCTTAGCCATTTCCCAACTACCGGAAAAGCAATGCCAAACACCGCCGTTAATACCGCCTTTTTCTTCGCGAATGATCTTCAATGTATCCTCGTGCGCTTCGCGATCGTGAATAATCAAAGGCAATCCGGCTAATTTAGCCGCGTATATCTGTTGACGAAAAGCTTGTTGCTGAATCGGACGCGGCGAATAATCATAATGATAATCCAGGCCGATCTCTCCCCAGGCAACAGTATATTTAGATAACGCCAATTCATGCAAACGTTCTATCATTTGTTCATCAAGGCTAGTGGCCTCATGAGGATGAACACCGATTGCGGCAAAAACCTCACCTTGGAATTTTTCTGCCAAACGTACTGCCATTAGCGATGAACGCCAATCGCAGCCGATAGTATTGATATATTTTACTCCCGCATCCCGTGCTTGCTCCAAGACTTCCGGCAACTGCTGATATAACTGCTCATCATCAAGATGAGCATGGCTGTCATACAACATCAAAATTCCCCTTTTATTCGATCTTAACGCCAGAAGGCATATCTGCTACTTCCAGCAACTGTAATTTATCTTTGTCGCAGGCGGATAACAACATCCCCCTCGACTCTATACCACGGATAGTACGCGGTTTAAGATTGGCAATTAATATCAGATTATGCCCTATCAACTGTTCCGGTTGATAGTACTCGGCTATACCCGACAAAACTGTCCGTTCCTCAGTACCCAATTGAAGGCGGAACTTGAGCAGTTTATCTGCTTTGGGAACCTTTTCACAAGCCAATACCTTAACAACGCGCAGATCTAGTTTCGCAAAATCGTCAATGGAAATTTCTGGCGCAAGCGTGTCAATCTGCTGCTCTGCTTCTTTTTCTTCTACCAAAGGCAAGTTATCGATTGATTCAAGATCAATCCGCGGGAAAAGCGGTTCGCCGCGGTCAATTTTTATACCTGCTGGAAAGCGACCAAATTCAAGGCTTTCCCAGCTGTGCAGCTCTTGTCTGTCGACTATGCCTAATTGTTCCCAGACTTTTTGAGGTACTGAGGGCATAAACGGCGCTACCATAATAGTTACCATGCGGATTACTTCCACAAGGTTATAGAGAACGCTGGCCAGTTTTTCTTTTTCTCCCGACTTATTCAATGCCCAAGGCGCGGCATCATCAACATATTTATTGGTCTTATTGACCAGCTTCCAAAGTTCCGCAAGCGCATTGGACCATTGCAAATCGTCCATTAACCTTGCAAATTCCTGCGGTGTGGTGCGCGCCAATTCGATTAAATCCGCATCAAATTCGCTGGCTTGACGCGGCTCTTCAACTATCCCCTGCTGGAATTTTCCGATCATCGCTGTGGCACGGGAAAGCAGATTCCCATAATCATTGGCTAAATCGGTATTAATTCTCAGCGCCATTGCATCTTCGGAATAATTACAATCCATGCCATACTGCATCTCCCGCATTAGGAAATAGCGGATGGCATCTGCGCTGTATTTGCGCGAAAGCACAATCGGATCGATGACATTACCCTTGGATTTGCTCATTTTAGTGTCGCCAAGCAACACCCAACCATGTCCAAGCACCTTTTTGGGCAACGGCATATCAGCCGCCATTAATATGATCGGCCAAATGATTGTATGAAAACGTATAATATCTTTGCCAACCAAATGAATATCGGCAGGCCAGTATTTCTGATAATATCCTTCGTGACTTTCTAACGCCGAAATATAATTGAACAACGCATCAAACCAGACATATACAACATGCTTATTATCAAAAGGCACCGGTATACCCCAGTTAAAAGTTGTACGAGAAACGCAGAGATTCTCCAACCCCTGCTTAACAAAATTAACCATTTCATTTTTTCGGATTGTAGGCTGAATAAAATCAGGATTATCTTCGATATATTTCAGCCAACGGTCAGCATATTTGCTCATTTTGAAGAAATAACTTTCTTCATTCATCTTCTCTACCGGTCGCCCGCAATCGGGACAGGTATTACCTTCAGCTAACTGGCGTTCGGTAAAAAACGTTTCACAAGGTGTGCAATACCAACCTTGATACTCTGCTTTGTATATATCACCTTTATCATATATCACTTTAAAGATATTTTGAACAAATTTTATATGGCGAGGCTCGGTGGTGCGAATAAAATCGTCATAATCGATCATCAATGTTTTCCAAAGCTTCTGGAAATCTAATATGATCTTATCAACAAACGCCTGCGGTTCCATGCCGGCTGCGGCTGCCCGCCGTTGAATTTTTTGCCCATGCTCATCGGTACCGGTAAGAAAAAAAGTATCATATCCGCGCATCTTTTTATAACGTGTCATCGTATCTGCTGCCACTGTCGTATAAGCATGTCCGATGTGCGGATTATCGCTGGGATAATAAATAGGAGTAGTAATATAAAAAGTCTTTTTTTCGCTCATGTAGCGCCTCCCGAATTTATCTAAACCGTAATTGTAAAAGCCGCTTATAGCGGTTTAATTATTTTACACCTAATTTATTAATTATATTAGAAAGGATTGAATACGTCAAGGCTTAAGTCCAAGCTCATAGATAGTTTTGACAGGCATCTGATACTTTTGGGACAATACTTTGGCAGCAGCCTTGCGAGAACTGCCTGCCACGATCAATTGCGCCATTTCAGCCTCCAACTGATTAGTATCAGGAATTTGCTGAGGCATTGTTATATTTTCGGCAGCGGCCACGATCACGGTAAATTCTCCACGCGGTTCATTTCGCAGAAAATAATCACTAGCCTCTGCCAATGTACCACGAAAATACTGTTCATGAAGTTTGGTCAATTCCCTGCAAATAGCCACTTTGCGCTCGCCGCCAAAAATAGTCAGCAGATCATTAAGCATGACGTTGATCCGATGCGGAGCTTCATAAAAAACAAGAGTTCGCTGTTCGGTAACAAGTGATTGCAGCATTTTCCGTCGTTTGCTTTTTTCCCGCGGCAGGAAGCCCTCGAAAGCAAAACGATCAGTTGTAATACCACCGGCAGACAACGCAGTTAATAAAGCGCTGGCTCCCGGTATGGCAACCACTTCAATACCGGCAGCGATTGCTAATACGGCGATGTCAGCACCGGGATCGGAAATGGCCGGAGTTCCGGCATCCGATACAACTGCTACAGTTTTACCATCAGACAACATTGTTAACAATACTTGTCCACGCTCTATTAAATTATGACGATGATAACTAAGCAGTGGCTTATGAATATCAAAATGATTAAGCAATTTTCGGCTTTGACGTGTATCTTCTGCGGCGATCAGATCAGACTCCCGTAGGACTCTGAGCGCTCGCAGCGTGATATCTTCCAGATTGCCGATCGGCGTTGCCACTAAATATAAGATACCGCTCATAGTTTTGCTCCTTCTTTATCGCCAACAATTGCTGCTGCTTCCTTGCTGTATTTTCCCGAGGTTTGCCAAACAACCAGTGGTTCTTGTATTTCACATTGAGTCTCTATACTCTTTGAAGCTGCCAGCAGAATCCTTTTAGCCGGGCCATTTACAGACATTTGCACTAATCGTTGGCGAAATAAATAAAGCTGATGTTGTTCCAGTGTTGAAATTAGCTCTTCCGCACGATCAGCTAGATGGATCAGCCAAAGTGTCCCGCCCGGCTTAAGCAGCCGTGACGCAACTGCCGTCAATTCGGCGAAACTGCCGTACAGTTCACTGCTGGCAGCAGCTTTTAACGGTTGAGGGCTAATGCGGCTACTTGCTAATCTATAATATGGCGGATTCGTAACAATCATATCACAGCAGTTTTTGCCCCAGCGCTCAGATAACTCGCGCCAATCTCCCAGCTCGATGCTAATATGCTGCTGCAAACCGTTCAATGCGACACTTCGTTCGGCCATTTCAGCCAATGACGCAACTATTTCTATAGCTCTGATACGACTCTTAGGTAAGTCGGCTGCTAGTAATAATGATATTACACCTGTGCCACACCCCAACTCAACAATATCTGCACCATCAATCTTATCGACGAAATCCGCCAGCAACAAGGCATCCAATGAAAAACGGGGCGATTTTGACTCCAAAATTATTTGCAAGTCTCCACGCCCCAGTTGATATATATTTTTTTGTGGCTTAAGCAATTCGTTCATAAATCTTCCGGCTCATTGCGCCCTTCGTGATGCAATAGTGAGAGACAAAATAGGCAATCCTCTTCCCGCTGATTACCGAAATGGGCATGACAAATATGATAACCCTCGTTATATAGTGCATTTAAAGCTTCAAAACCATTGCCTTTTTGATCATTCATGAGCTTTTGCTGCAAATAAGCGTTGTAACGTTCCAGTTCGCCGACACGATCACGTAACTCGTCAGCATCTGTCAATAACTTTTGCAATAGCTCTTGCCAGTTTGATATATCATCATATAGCGTCATCTATTGATCATCGTCCTCCAGGCTCAAGAGACTTTCTTCATCTATCTCTTCATCAACGGTCAAATACTTCGGCTTGGGGCAATTTTCACAATTTCCCTCGTAATGTTCAAACTTTAGACAACACATCAGACGGCCGCAAATGCCGGATATTTTGGCAGGGTTAAGCGAAAGATTCTGTTTCTTGGCCATTTTTATTGAAACAGGCTGAAAATCGTCAAGCACGCTGTGACAACATAGTTCTCTGCCGCAAGTGCCAATGCCGCCGATTAATTTTGCTTCGTCGCGTACGCCGATTTGCCTGAGTTCAATGCGGGTGCGGAAAACAGCAGCTAAATCCTTTACCAGTTCTCTGAAATCTACACGACCATCGGATGTAAAGTAAAATATTATTTTGCTGACATCAAATGTATAAGATACGTCAATAAGTTTTATTGGCAAATTGTGCTGGACAATCTTTTTTTTGCATATTTTAAAGGCTTCTTTTTCGGCAACAAGGTTTTCTTCATGTTTACAAAAATCTGCATCTGTCGCTTTACGCAGCACATTTTTCAATTCACTTGATAAATCACTTTCATTAATCTCGCGCGCAGGAATCACCACCGTGCCAAACTCCTGACCGCGAGAGGTCTCAACGATCACCGCATCAGACACGTTAAGCTGCAAACCGCAGGGATTAAAATAATATATTTTACCGGGCTTTTTAAAACGGACCCCTACTATTGTGATCATAATTACCTCCAAATGCAAATCTATAACCTTTTTATTATACCATATCCGCTAGCGCGGATATGGCTGGCTTTTCCCTGACTGGGAAAACCTTAAGCTTAAATAGACGCGCAGCCTCGAAATCAAAGATTTCGGCCTGTGCAGCTATTATACTCTAAATATCCTTTCTAACGCAAGGCATTTTGCCATAAGCGCAGGAAAATAACATCCGTTAATATCTTTCGGTTAATATTTCGATATATATAATCTATGGCATTTTCCATCATCATTGCCGATTTTAAAGCATGTTCTGCAGAAAAAGGCAACTGCTGTTCACCCTTGATTGAAGACACTAACAGCCACAATAAAGCTGTAAAATAATGCAACTGTTGCTGTTTGTCATTTTCGCCGATTACCGATTTGGCTTTGAGTAACACCTGCCAGCATTGGAGTTGAGGAAGCGATAACAGCAACTGCTGAGCTTGCGGTAATAACTTCTTAACCTCATTATCATCAATAACCGCAGCCGATGCACTGCCGCAGCCAAACACTTGACAACGGGAGATAACCGTAGGCAAAAGCTTATCAATACTATCCGCTAAAAGAATAAATACTGTATCATCCGGTGGCTCTTCCAGTATTTTGAGCAGGCTGTTTGCTGCCGCCTCCTGCATTAGATCGGCATTGACAATAATAAAAACTTTTGTCTGACCATAGATAGCCTTCTTCGCTACTATCTCCTGCATCGCCCGCATATTTTCAATCCGATGCAACTTCTTTTCCGGATAGATTATATGCAGCTCTTCAAACGTACCGGAGGCAATTTTGCGGCAAACATCACACTCACCGCAAGCTAATCCATCAACAGGTGTCTGGCAATTACAGCATTGCGCCAAGAAAATAGCGTCAGAAAATGCATCATCACCGGAAAAGAGAAAGGCATGGCCGGTGAGCCCACTCCTGGCGATTACCATCAGTTGCTCTTTGATCGGAGTTAATAGACTTAAATCATAATCATTATTCATGGCCATTGCCAGCCTTTGCTAAGTACGCTTCGATGTGGCGGCAGATCTTTTCCGCAACGTCAGCAATATTGCTGTTTGCATCAATTTTGATTATCCGCTGCGGATATTGCTGCGCCAACTGACGGTAACTATCGATGATTGAGTGGAAGAAAGCTCCATTTTGCTGCTCTATCTTATCAAGGTTGGCTTTTTGCCGCTTTCTGGCCTGCTCCAGCGGTAAATCCAGATAAAAAGTCAGTTCCGGAACAAGCCCGCCGGTAGCAAAAGCATTAATACTCTCTATGAAATCTCTGTCTAATCCCCTGCCGCCGCCCTGATAAGCAACGGTAGAATCTATATAGCGATCGCAGAGAACAATTTTTCCAGCCGCCAAGGCAGGTTTAATTACCAGATCAACATGACGCGCACGATCTGCCGAAAACAGCAGTAATTCTTCTTTGGCACTCAGCGCTGCCGATGATTTATCAAGCAACCAATTGCGAATCTGCCTGCCAAAATCACTACCTCCCGGCTCTTTTGTCAATAAAACGCTGTAACCGGTCTCTTTGAGCCATTTGCCACTCAATTGCTGCATTAGGCTTTTTCCACTACCATCTATTCCTTCAAAGCTAAAAAAATGCCCTTTTGCCATAGCTTCCTCCTGGCACTATTTGATTACTTAATTGATATATTTTCGCCATTATATTCTGACTACCTTTTTTACGAATCAACTCTATTCATCTAATAATAAAAACATGATGACTCGTGTAAATTGATAAAAAACAGTAGTAGTTGTGATTTATAAAATTTTCATAAAGTATCATTTTGCTTTTGTGTAAACAAATTTATTGACAAGGGATGACAAGTGATATTTAATATAAAACATGTATTTTGCTGGTTCAAATACCAAATTTTTTGAGGTTGTAGCTTATTTGGGGAGTGCCAGCTTCGCATACAGGAGCCAACCAGAGGTTCTAATCCCCTCATCTTCATCACCTTTTGACCTGATATATTGGCTATCTGGTCATTTTCTTTGCATGATGTCTCGGCCTAACTGCTTTTGCTTTTTCTCATTAAGAACATGAATGAGCTCGATTACCTTCTTCTCATACTATCAAATATTCATGACATTTCTTTTGTTTTTTTTCAATTTTAGTATTATAATTAGCATTAGTCAATTTATTATTATAAAGTGAGGGAGTATTATATTAACGCAAGTTGTAAAATGAAGCGCAACAGTAAGTGAATAAAGACATTACATGACGATTGCATTGGTGAGTTGTAGTCTTATCTGGGAGTTGCTTTTACGAGCGCCCCAAAGTGCTTAGTAAAAGCAATTTCCTTTGGAAGAAATACGAAGGGGGATATATGAATGAAACCAATTGTATTGAACGTGAACGGGGTTGAGCGAACTGTAGTTTGTGATCCGGAGCGGGATAACCTGGCGGATTGCCTGCGTAATCTTGGCTTTACGGGAGTAAAGGTCGGCTGCGGTACCGGTGAATGCGGGACCTGCTCAGTAATTCTGAACGGGAAGGTCATCCGCTCCTGTGTCAGAAAGATGAAGAACGTTCCGGAGTACAGCAAGATCACAACCATCGAAGGGATCGGCATTCCGGGTAACCTGCATCCGCTGCAACAAGCGTGGATTACCTGCGGCGCCATCCAGTGCGGTTTCTGCACGCCGGGATTTATCGTGTCTTCCAAGGCACTTTTGGAAGATAACCCGAGGCCGACCAGAGAAGAAGTGCGCGCATGGTTCAAGAGCCATAGCAACGCCTGCCGTTGCACCGGTTATAAACAGATTACAGATGCTGTTATGCTGGCTGCCAAAGTTCTGCGCGGCGAAAAGACCATGGATGATATTACTTTTAAGGTGCCGGACGACGGACGCATTTACGGCACCACGGTCCCGAGACCGACTGCCGTTGGCAAGGTCTCCGGCACGCTTGATTATGGTGCTGACCTGAATGCCAAACTCCCGGACGGAGTTCTTTATATGGCTCCTGTGCTGGCGAAAGTCAGCCGCGGCAGATTGATTTCGTCTGATTACAGCGAAGCGGAAAAGATGCCCGGCGTAGAAAAGATCGTTACCTGCAAAGATGTGAAAGGCACGAACCGCATCTTTTTGATGGACGGTAAAAAGCGCACCAAGAACCCCGGCAATCTCAGACCGATATTGGTCGAGGATAATATTTTCCGTTACGGCGACGTAGTGGCACTGGTATGCGCTACCAGTAAACAGCAAGCCAAAGACGCCTCGGAAAAAGTTAAATTGGAAATCGAAAAGCTTCCGGCTAATATGAATGTTCTTGAATCCCTTGCAGATGGCGCGCCACAAGTCCACAACGACATTCCCAACGCATATATGGAGGTTCCGCATATTTTAGGTGAAGAGACAGCGCCGATTTATGAAGAAGCTGCTTACACCGTTAATGGCAGCTACTCCACGCAGCGTCAGCCACACTTCTCCCTGGAGCCTGAAACCGGTTTAGCTTACGTGGACGATCAGGGTGTCCTGACTATCCATTATAAATCACAGTTCATTTATATCGTCAAACCAGCGCTTTCCCACGGAGTAGGCTTTGACAAGGAAAATATCCGCCTGGTGGGCAACAACGCCGGCGCCAGCTTCGGCTATTCCATGTCCCCCGCTTATCCGGCTCTGCTGTCAGTGGGCGCTATCGCCACCGGTAAACTCTGCGCCATGGATATGAGCTTTGCGGATCACATGCATTATTCGCCCAAACGGAATGCCAGCTATACCAACGTCAAATTTGCTGCCGACAAAAACGGCAAGCTGCTGGCCATGGATTATCATCTGTGTTATGATGTAGGTCCTTATTCCACCTTCTCCAATGCTTGTCTTGAAAAGGGCCCGACATACATGGGCAACCCCTATAAGGTCCGCAATATCAGAGGCCTGACCCAGATGGTCTTTACCAACCACGCTTGCACCGCTCCTTACCGCAGTTACGGCACGGTTAGCTCAACGTGGGCCACGGAAGTCGCTCTAAACGAGCTTGCCATCAAGATGGGCATGGATCCTCTGGAGTTCCGTGCTCTCAACGTCTACCAAGAAGGCGACCTCGGCAACACGGATTGCCTCTTTGAAAGCTACGAGTTGCCCGGCATGATTGAGAAAGCGCGTCCAATTTATAAAGAATGGAAAGCCAGAGCCGAAGCAGAAAGCACCTCCGAAGTGAAACGCGGTGTTGGCGTTGCCTGCAGCACTTACAAGGCCGGCGCTAACGTAAACGACCAGTCTGAGAGCCATCTGGAGCTGATGCCGGACGGCACCGTTACCCACTATAACAGTTGGGAAGACATGGGCCAGGGCGGAGACGTCGGTACGTTAGTGCATACTCATGAGTGCCTGCGTCAGCTGGGATTGAGTATCGATCAGATCCATGTAGTAATGAACGATACCGGCAAGTGCCCGAACTCCGGTCCCGCTGCCGGCAGCCGTTCTCATTTAATGACTGGTAGAGCCACAGAGGCCGCTGCGGAGAAGATGCTGGCGGCGATGCGCAAACCCGATGGCACCTATCGCACTTATGACGAAATGGTTAAGGAAGGCCTTCCCACCAAGTTCGCTGGTATCTACTCTTCCGCCGGCGAGCCGGATTTGAGCAATATAGATGAAAACACAGGTCTGGGCAAGAACGTCAGCAACGATGCCTGGAATGTGATGTTGGCTGCCGTCGCTGTTGAAGTTGCCACCGGTAAGGTCAAGGTGGAACATTTCTACTGCATCAGCGACATCGGCACGATCGGCTCCATCCACGCGGTGGAAGGTCAGGCTTACAGCGGCATTCAACACAGCATCGGCATGGCGCTGTCGGAAGACATGCGTGAAGACCTGCCGGATCGCAAGAAATCAGAGACCATGCATGGCTGCGGCTTCCCTTACATTGACATGGTGCCTGACGATATGCAGCTGGAATTCGTTGATAGCTATCGCGAGCGCGGATCGCACGGCAGCGGCGGCTGCTCCGAATCCTACCAGTCCGGCGGTCATGCGGCTATTATGAACGCGATCACCAACGCCTGCGGCGTGATTGTCCGCGAGCTACCTGCCACCCCGAACAAAATCCTTGCCGAATTAAAGAACGTTGCGGTGGGCAAACCCACCGAATCCAAGGATTATTACCTAGGCTGCGATCTGTACGAACACCTGGAAGATATTCAGAATAATCCTGTATAAGCAAACGAAACACTGGCAGAAATGCCAAAAAGCAGACGCCGTTACAGGCGGCGTCTGCTTTTTTGAAGATAAGGAAAACTATTGCTGGTGATTGTTAAACTTAGCTTTATAATCACCTGAAGCGGCAGTATTATATTAAATCAAGAATTTATCAGAAAGAAGCTATATATAATCAACGATCACGGCCGTTTATACGGCGTATGCAGACAGGATGGTGATTGGATAAGAAATGCAGGATTTAGTAGAAACTTCAAAACGCTGCATCAAGGATGCGGAAGCGCCTTGTATCGCTTCCTGTCCTTTGCATGTAGACGTTCGGAATCTGACGAGGCGGGTACGGGTCGGAAATTTTAGCTCTGCTTTTGCCAGATTTAAAAAGCAGGCTATCTTTCCGGAGATCGTTAGCCGAATTTGTCCGCGTTATTGTACAAGTGCCTGTGCAGAATTAAACGCAGATTTGCAGGTGGATATCGGCAGTTTGGAAGTGGCGGCCTGCCGTTTTCATGGCGGCAGCAGTCAAACCTATGCCCGCAGCAAAAAAGAAGAAAGTATCGCGATAGTTGGCGGCGGTCTCGCTGGTTGTACTGCCGCGTTTTTGCTGACCGAGAAAGGGTATCTGGTAGAACTCTTTGAACGTAATTCCCAGCTGGGAGGCTCTTTGTCCGCTTATTCGGAGCAGACACTGCCCCCCTGGGCGCTGGATCAGGATTTTTTGCAATTATATGAATTGGATAACTTGACGATCCATTGTAATACTGAGGTCGGCAACCTTAACAACTTGAATTTCAATGCGGTTCTGCTCGCCACCGGCGCTGCCGGCAACCCGCCCGGGGCGGCATTGCGGGATTGGGATCCGCTGACGCTGCAAAGTTCAGTACCAAATGTGTTTTTTGCCGGTAAACTGGTTCTTCATGAAAAAGCCGGGGATATCTATGCTATGGTTTCTGCCAGACATGCCAGCGAAAGTGTGGACCGTTTCCTGCAGGGCGTTTCTCTGTCATCGGGCAGAACAGCACCGAATTATGGGAAAGCGGCAGCTGTTCAGTCGCAGAGTGCGGAAGCAGTCTGCGATCCGGAGTGCGGGGCCGTTGATTCCTGCCGGGACCAGCCGGCAGCTTCCTCTGTGCGGGATCTGAGCCGTGAAGAAGCAATGGCAGAGGCTGCAGTCTGTACTTTCTGCTATTGCAAAAATTGCCTGAGTTGCCCGGTTCTCAGCAAATATAAGGAAACGCCGAAGGAATATGCGGCAGAGGTTCTCCAAAACCTGAATGTGATCGAAAGACTGGACGCTCCCGTCAATAAACGTATAATATATTCCTGTAATATTTGCCACGATTGCAGCAGCGTTTGTCCCGCGGGCATCGATATGGGAGAAGTGTTTTTGTTTGGACGGCGGATGCTGCATAAAAAAGGCGAAACGCGGGATGCTTTTTATGATTACTGGCTGCGGGATATGTCGTTTCAAAATACGGAAGCCGGGCTGTTAAGAAAGCAGCCGGGCAATGAAAACTGTGCGTATCTCTTTTTCCCAGGCTGTCAGCTGGGAGCCATTTTACCCGGCACGCTGCGCCGGACGTACGAGTATCTGTGCCGTGTGCTTTCCGATGGCGTCGCTTTAAAATTGGGTTGTTGCGGTGCACCGGCGGATTGGGCCGGGGACGAGGCGCTTTATGCTGAGGTGCGGGATAGCTTCCGCCGGGATTGGCTGAATCTGAACAAACCGCAGGTGATTATCGCCTGCCCTTCCTGTGCTTCTTTGTTGCGCAATGAATTGCCTGAAATCCCAATGCTGAGCCTCTGGGATATCCTTGCTGCGCATATTCCCGCGAAAGCCGTATCCGGCAATGGCCGCCAGGTTTCGGTATTCGACCCCTGCACGGCAGATGCTGCAGGAAATAGTGCCAAAAGCACTCGGAGCATCTTGCGCGCCCTTTCTTATAAACCTGTTGACATAGCGCTTCAACCGGGAGGCGGGAAATGCTGCGGATATGGCGGTCTAATCACCGCAGTTGATCCGGAGTTGGCGGAAGAAATCACCGGACGACGCGTTTCCGCTTCGCCTTATGATTACGTAACCTATTGCATAAATTGTCAGGATACGTTCCTGTCTGCGAGAAAAAACAGCAAGCATTTGCTGGAATTACTTTTCGATGCCGCTTCTTTTGATGAAGCCTCCCCTATCCCTACTTTGACGGAACGCCATGCAGCTGTGTTGAATTTAAAAAATGAACTCATGTCAGAGTTGTGGAATGAGAATTGGCAGCCCGCAGCAGAGCCAGCCTGTGAATTGCTCATAGCGGATGATTTATGGGCAAAAATGCAAAAGTCGCGAATACTGCTTGCGGATATCAAAAAGGTCATTATCAATGCCGAGCAAAACTGTTGCTATTTTGAGAGGGAGATGAACAGCGCTCATATTGCTTCATTGCGCCAGGGTCCAATTACTTATTGGGCGGAATACTATGTTCCGACAGCGGATGATCCTACTGCTGCCTTCAGATTGATTAATGTTTATACGCATCGGATGGAGCTTCAGGAAGCCAATGCTTCTACCTTGAAGCCGAATCCCGATACGGAGGTGCTTTCGGAGATCAGCTGTGGGCACTGTGGTCATAAGCTGCTGGTCCATAATCGTATGCTTTATTATCTTGGTCATTATCTCGAACATGGTCTTCCCTGCTGCCCTGAATGCGGAATGATTTATATATCCGAGGAGTTGGCCACAGGTAAGATGCAGGAAGTGGAAATGACATTTGAAGATAAGTAAAATGTGATTTGCAGGACCTTTAGAATTCGTTGACCATATTGAAAAACGGGGCCGTATTTCAGATTCCGTGTAAACTCTGAATTTTGATGTAGATATCAGAAATTTCCGCGGCGCCGCAATTTTGGCAGCCACCGAATTATGTCTGCGCTCACAATTTGAAGGTAAAACTATTACAATACTTTATGATATAGGCGAACGCTATTAATCATCGGATTTAAATCTTAATTTGCATGTCTATTCCTCTAAATTTAAACATTTAATAATTTAATTGACAAGTAATAGTTGATAATGTAATATATATTTTGCTGGTATTTACCAAATTAAATTTGGGGGTGTGGCTCAGTTGGGAGAGCGCCTGCTTCGCATGCAGGAGGTCAGGGGTTCGAATCCCCTCATCTCCACCAAAATAGAACACCTGCTAGATGCCTAAATCAAGGGCATTTCAGTAGGTGTTTTAATTTTGCCCTACACTATATATAGTATGGTTTTTGTATGTTTTTGTATGATATAAATATGATATTCGTATGATAATATGATAATTGTATGATAATTTTATGACGAAATAACAAAGTAATATCACTGTATAAATATAAAACCTCCCTACCGTTAAGGCAAGGAGGTCTAAAAATATTTATTTTTTTACTTCAGGTTGCTACACTCCATTCGCAACCTATTCTACTCGATCGATTTTACCGCAATTTTGCAGCGTTTTTTAACTATAATCGTTGTTCGCATATACGATCTGGACAACGAGTAGGACAACGAATTAATTACATTATTTTAATAATAATTTTAGTGATTGCTGTGATCGCTAAGCCTATACTGACAAAAGTTGCCGCCGTCATAACAAACTTAGCCTGTGAACCTCTACCCAATGCCGTTAATATGCTGCAGCCTATCCAACTACCAACACCTATTCCTATTAGTTGTAAAATAACCGCACCGTCGCCGGAGAACGCTACTTGTAATAATTCGCTCATTTATATATCATCCTTTCTATTTTTCAATTAGGTTTATAGCCATCTATAAAATTCTGAATCCATGCTAGGCAATCGCTCAACATGCCAACGAATAAGAACAGAGCTATTGCCCATATGCAAATTTTAATCACGCTGCCAATTTGCTTTTGGCCTAGTGCTTGCATCATAATTTGGCATATATAACCCATAGCCACGACTAATATTATTTGAATTAGTTTCTCCATACTGATACCTCGCGGATTAAGTCGCCAAGATAGCAGACTTTAAAATGCAAGTTGTTTTTATTTTCCTTCTCGATTAAATCAGCAATCATACCGCACCGTTTTTCATCTTCGCAAACGCATAATATTGAAGGAAATTTGTCGGTTGTTTTTACCCAGTTTTCACCTTCCCACGCAGATGATTCGTAAAGCCGGTTGTACTTCGTTATTTTGTCAAAAGTGTTTTCGCTTCGATCTAATTCGATAAAGGAATAATCTACTTTATCAGAGAATTTATTAGACAAGCCAAAGAAAGCGTCAGCGCGAAGAAACTTATAATCTTTTTCATATTCCCAACGGTATAGCGTCTGCCAAGACTTTGATACTTTAAGAGTGTGAATAAGTACCCAATTTAGGGATAGTAAGTGTTCCAGCCTGCCGCTTTTTTGGCCTATGTAGTAACAATAACTCTGATCTGTTACGGTTCTACATCGTTTCAATAGCTTTGCATCATATAGCTTCTTTAGCCTCTGATTTGCCTTATCATAGCCGCTTGCAATATCAAAATGCAGGACGGCTATTTGTTTTGTTGTCAACGCTCCCATCTGCTCTATGCTGTGTAATATTAACTTATCGCGCTCGAAGCCTTTTTGGACATTGTTTATAGTACATCACTCCCTTTAGTTTTGGTATTTTTAACAAATTTTCTTCGCATTCCTTAACGCCCATATACATAGCTTGAATAATCTCCTCCCCCTCCCATTTAAAAACTGCTCTGCCCGGAATATTCTTAGGTATTTTATCTGCTGCATCACTCCCTAAAACTATGCGGCTGTTTACATCATCAGCCACCGAAAAGCATACCCGCGCCGGCAGCAGCGCCCGTGTTTTGGTAAAGTCTTTGAAAAGTGTTGAGCAGGGACGCTGCGTCGCCAGCACAAGATGGATGCCTGCGGCGCGTGACAATCTTGCGAGGCGGTTTAAATCCTCCTGACCGTCTTTGCTATCGAGTTCGGCAAGTTCGTCGATGATAAGCACGATAAACGGCATATCTCCCCCTTTGTATTCAGTAATATTTCTACATTTTGCATCTCGTAAAATAATCAGCCTGCGATCTAGTTCCCTGTTTAAGTAGCTTAACAACCGCGCCGCATCTCTTTCATCGTCAACAATTAAACAATGTTCATTCAGGTAAAAAAACTCTAGCTTTTTAAGGTCAATTATGGCTATGTTGATATTGTTTTTCTCCATGTTCTTCTCCAATAAGCCAGCTATAAGAATATGCAAAAATGTTGACTTCCCCCCTCCTGTTTGACCAGCAACAAGCATATGCGGAAACTTTGCCAAGTCCTTGATTAATACTTCGTTTCGGTAGTCAACCCCAAGAAACAGCGGCAGGTATAAGTCTGTTTTCTGATAGCGATATGCGGCAATTTTAGGCAACTCAGCCGTGTAAATATCCATCGTCAGTACATTTCCCTTGTTGGTCAAAAATATCTGCCCCTGCGCCTGTTCTTCAAGGTATTGCAGCTTGTTTTCTACCTCTTTACGGCTGATACCGGCAGGCAGATGGAAGATTATTCTTGCGCCGTAGTCGGTTGCTATGTCTTTAACCATGACAGGTTTTAATCCGGCCTTGTTGGTTAGCTCTAAAGCGTCAACAGTATCTAAAATCATAGCGGCTATACGATGGTCTTTGACTAACTGATACTTGCCCAACTTAATAGGCGGCCTATGTCGCCAGCCAGTTTTGATAGCGTCAAAAACAGGCTCAAGTATGTTTTCTTCTTGCTTCATCCCTCTCCCTCATTTCCCTTAATATTAAGTCTTTGACGTGCGCTGCTGGACTACTAAACTGTTTAAGATAGTTATACATATCCTTTTCATGCAGCTTAAAAGTAATGACAATTCGCGGCTCCATTTCTCTACCACCCCCTATATAAAAGTATGCAAAATCCACTAAAATATGACAAAATAAAAAAGCCTCCCCACCCGTAGGCAGAGAGGCTTAAAAATGTTATGTTATTTTTATGTTATTTTTTTATGTCAATTCTACCTGTCGCGGCGGTATAATTCACTGTTGCGCCCAACGCTCCGGCAAGGTCACGCAATTTAACGTAGTTTGTGCCATTCTGATAAACAGCTTCAAGCGTTACCGCTTTATTGTCTACATATACGGTTTGTTTTTTAACTATCAAGTCTGCCGCCCCCTTGTGTTCTTCTATCCATTTTAACGGATCAATTTTTGCCGGGTAATCATAGCTTCCCTTGTGTATCTCTAAATGCAAGTGTAGGCCGCTGGAATTGCCTGTCGTACCCTCTACCCCAAGTTTTGTTGACAGCGTGACAGCCTGTCCCTTTTTGACGCTAATTGAAGCAAGGTGAGCGTATAGGCTTATCATACCGTCAGCGTGTTTGATAACAACATCATTACCGTAGGCGCTGCCGTGTACTTTGATGCCTATAACAGTTCCGGCTGCTATTGGATAAACAATGCCATCCCCGCCGTAGTTTTTGCTTTTCAGATCAAGGCCAGGGTGATAGCCGCAACTCCAACTGTCACCTTTTACGCCGTATCGAGTGCCTAGAACATATTTTTTAAATGGGTATTGATATATAACCATAAAACGCCTCCTACCCCTAAAAATGGGGTATACATTACTATTAGTCGCCTCCTGAAAGTGCCTCAGAAGGGCTTATTTTAGCGGTTTTAAATATAGGCATCTAGCTGGGGTTTTGTGTATTATTGCCCGCTTTTCTTAATCCAGCCCAAAACCCCTGCCTCTGCGCCAAAAAAGCCGAAAAAGCCATAGATTAAGGCATCGGATATAGTTTTGTTAAAAAAAACCGCCGTAACCATTGCAGCGGTAAACACAAGAACAACTATAAATATAACTATTACTATTTTTTTAGAGAACTTCATTCAGTACCACCGACTTTGTTTTCAGCATAGTCACCCCAGTTGAATAATTCTCTTACTTTGCCGTCAATTAGAACATTGATAGTATCTTCATCAAACGCGAAACCTTGCTTCTGTAAAAACTCTTTCGCATAAGTAAATTTGATACCGCCTGAATTTGACACTGCCTTGTATTTTTCCTCTGCTGCTTTTACCGCGAAGTCGAGCCAGAAGTTCAAATCATCATTACCGGCCGCAACTACCTTTTCTTTAAGCCAAGGAATAAGGTATTTTGTTATTACAATACAAAGAATAGTAATTACTAACGCAAACAATTCCGTTAAATCAATAGCCATATTATTACTTCCCTTCTAATGTATCAAGTCTTTGTTCCGCTACTGCCATGCGCTCAATAAGGTTATTATGTTTGTCCATCTTCTTCTCAAGATTCTTAATTCTGTTCATAGTGCTGCCCCACATTGCCGCCAAGCCTAATAAGTAAATTACTAAATCCTGCGAAAATTCCATAATAGTGCGCCTCCAAGAATTATTTTAACTTGCCAATAACGCTTCCACATCTGCCCTTAGTGCTTCTGGCACTTGCTCAATCGTGCGTTTGCCAGATTGTATTAAACGATAATATACATATGCCATTATGCCGTACCTCCTGTAATAAGCTCGTATACTTCCGCTAATGCTTCCATTGCGGCAAGGTTATCCGCTTGCAGGCTTGCAATTAGCTTATCTTGCTCTGTTTCAATTTTTCTATAGTAATGATTGCCGTTTTCGTCAATATCTTCAACATATCCCGCCTTTGGCGGCAACTCTGGTTTAGTAATTTGAGCCATTTTAATACCCCCTTTATTTGCCTCTTATATACTTGTAATCATCATCAGAAGTGTAGGCTGGCGTTCTAATCATTGCCCTGTAAGTTATTCTATTAGTTGTTGCTCCCGGTTGACTTATAATAAGTTTGTAATCAATAATGCTTACATAGGCAGGTATGCTGCCAGCAGGTGTAATACTTGTCCAGGCCACATTAGCTTTAAGACTTGTTGTATATTTAAAATATCCGGGAGTAGTTGTAGTATTAAAAAGCCTAAGACCAATAAGATTACCAAGTTGTACCAAGTACAAATATTGATAACCTGACCCAGTACCCAAGGAATACGTCCAGCTACCATTTAGAAAATCATCTGCATAATAAACGTATCCCGCATTGCCAGAGCTGTAGTTTGTTAGTAAAATCCAGCATTGATAGTATTCTGAATATATTATTTGTCTAGCTTGCCTTGAAGTACCTAAATTTGTAGCAACAGATGCCCAAGTGCCTGTAAGACTTGTTGAGTACCATAAAACCTGCTCGCCGGGGATAATATAATACCCCTGAGCTACGCAAATACTTGCTAATTTACTTGCATCAACTCTCTCTATCCAAACCGAACCCGAAATATCAGCACCAGTATACATTCCGTACTCACAAACGATTGCCCAACAACTACTAGACTCATCCCAAATTACCGCATTCATACCTGCATGAGTGTTACTGTAAAATGCTGCTGGAATATTAGCATTTACTGTATACGTTCCATTAATAGCACCTGATACGGCTAATGCTGTACTGCCAGCCTTGTACACAATCCATTTACCATTCTGATAAGTAATATCGGTATAGGTATCCCCTAAAGCTGTGGAAAGCCATGTACCTGTTAAAGTTGTGCAGTAATATAGCGTAGTACCCCCCGCATAAGTTCCTACTATCGTAACATAATAACCATTCAGAAATTTTATTTCCGTAGCGGTTACAGCATCTAAAGCGGTGCTAGTTTGCACAGTTCCATTCATATCTGCTCTTGCAATATCTCTTAATAAAGGGTAAGTATCAAAGTCAAATTCTGAATCATTACATAATAACCAGTCGTCTCCTAAATCGGTTCTTACTGTTGCTATGGTATGACCGACCTGACATAACTCGGCTAATGCATCTTCAATCGGCTGCAAATATGCTTTATTGATGCTTGTTCCTGCGGCGGTTACTGTACCAAAATCAGTTGTGATGGTTTTTGACACGCCATCGACTAAAAACCTATTTGGATACTCAACTGATTGATCTGTCACTGTCCTTGCTGTAAATGCTGTCATTATACAACCCTCCTCGGTAAAATATCGCTCTGCCCTGCAGCGAATGTGCCGGACGGCCTAAAGCTTATCCGCATTCTTACTGCCATGTCATATATGAGTTTTGCGTTAAGCTCCCATCGGTTCCAATCTTCATAATTTGGCTTTGTTCCGGGATAAGCCCAAGTCTTACTTGCGCCCCACTCGCCAGGTAAAGGAATACCGCAAGCCTCAATGCCTGCGGTATTGCCCTCTAAAGTATTCAGTATTCCTATTGTCGGCCTATCTGCTGTATCAAGATCATCTATGGCGGTATGTAGCGGGAAGTAATACAGCCCCGGCAGCGTGTCCGTTGCTGCAAATTCTATATTTGATTTCTGCCGATTGAAGTCTCCTGCTGTCTCATAGTCTGCCGCTGTCCAATCTGTTTTGGGAGGCGTGAAGCCATAATACAAAGTAGTCTCATAGATTTCCTCTAACCCTACAGCTGAATATGCTTCAATATATATTGTGTAGCTATTGTCCTCCGACGCAGAAACAGTAGCTTGCCAAAGGCCGCCGCCCAGCAAGGTGAAGGTGGTTTCGACATCGTTAACCTTGCCGTAGACATATATAATTGAAGTGCCTAGCCAAACGGTTAAATCGGTCATATCATCACCCCGTCACTGTAACTGATACCGTTAGCGTCGCGCCAGTATCGGCAGGATTAGGCGTTATTGATACGGCAGATATAAGCGGTACAGATGTATCAAGAGTACCCGTTAGGGTTATTTCAGTATATTTAGTCGCCGCATCTGTCGACCTCACTACGATAGTATTACTGCCGCTTGCCAATGTGAGCGCCTTTGTAAAGTTGCCGGAACCGTCTACTGTTATTGCACCTTGATCTACGGTGTTAAGTTTAATTGTTACCGTAGCAGGTGAGCTTGTGCTGTCGTTAGTTGAGCCTTGTACCGTTAATGAGGCCGTATTAGTAATAAAGCTATTAGCCGGGTTAGTAACGTTTAGCGTCGGCGGTACAGTGTCGATTGTATAAGTACGGCTTGCCTGTGTCGCAGCGTTTCCGTCATAGTCGCTAACGTTTATCGTAATAGTATGGCTACCGTCTGCTAATGCACTCGGCGGTGTATAAGTAAAGTCGTAGCCGTTTGTTACGGTAGAAGATGACATGCCGGAGCCGTTATAAGCTATTGATGTGCCGCCGTCAACCTTTAGGCTTAAAGTTGACAGGTCAATGCCAGACCCGCCGCTTTCGTCGCGGAGTTGGAATATAACTGCCTGCTGACTATTAATTACATAAGCACCAGCACCCGGGGAAGTAATATTAATCGTCGGCGCAACAATTTCATTAACCCTTAACTTTAGAGCGTTGCCATATGTCGCATCAGCGGTTGTCAAAGTAACAACCGTCCCGGCCGTATTTGTAACTCGAATTTGAAGCGGATATACGTGATCAGTCAGGTTATACGATGTAGTTCCTGGCGCGGTCAAAGATCCGGTATATGTGTCGCCGCTACCGTGCGGCATTGTATGCCAAGTCCCGTTTTGATAAGCTTCAACTAAAGCTATTGTCACGCTGATACCTCCTTTGTAGTCTTAAGATTAACTGATTGACCAGCGCCAAACGTGCCAGTTATCTTGCTGATCGTATACATAATTACTTCCGCATCGGTTACATCAACGGAAATTGTAAATGATGTATTAATATTAACAGGATTAGCCGATAGACTAACCCCGTTAATGGCAGGCCTATAAATTGTCACTAAGCCCACCCCTTTGCATCACACTTTAATGTGCCGTCATAAGCAAATTCTTGTCTTATTATTACTGCGTCACGATTAACATTATAGGCATCATATATTG
The DNA here is from genome assembly GCA_002419055.1 of Peptococcaceae bacterium UBA5752. Taxonomy (GTDB): domain Bacteria; phylum Bacillota; class Dehalobacteriia; order UBA4068; family UBA4068; genus UBA4068. Next base: position 408,349 of record DIFI01000009.1, on the reverse strand, counting down.
TCGCAGTATCACATAATTCCCGAGCCGGATTTCCTCTTTCTGCGGTTATGTCATAATTAATACGCCCCTGCTTCATTGCCAATAGCCACGCAGCAACAGCAGCGCCATCATAGACAAGGGGATTTGATACTTCCCATCTATTTACTGTCTCACCGTCAGCTACGTTTGATGCTGTATATGTACTTTCAAATTCTTCATATTCATCATCTACTGTCAACCGAACGGCGTTATAACTTGATTCTTCCGGCGCTGAAACTTTCGGCACAACCGACATATTATCAAAATCAAGAGTATCAACAGACGCACCAACTGCAACTTCAATAAATTCCAGTTCATCATTTCGGTTAAAGTAACAAGTTGACATTCCGGCCTGCGCTATCAAGCGGAACGCCTCGCGATGCTTTGTCTTTTTGGGAATACATTTGTTTATTATACGCGCTCCAATGTCGGCGGGAATTACTGTTGTAATATCTAAACCACTGTCGGCTATTACTGCCGCCACCGCTGCTGATACTGTCCATGTTCCTACGCTGCCGCCATTATAATTTGTATTATCAAGCTTATAAAATCGGTCATTGAAAGTGATTTTAGCCGTCATGGAATCGTCGTCGGCCTCTACCTTAGTATAATAAGTCCGTCCCATATTAACATCTTCGATGCTGTTTTTTGTGCTACCAACACCTAATTCAGCGTCAATATGATGACCGTTTTGTAGATAAGAATATAAACTATTAGGACTAATTATATTGTATATATGATCTGAGTTATCAACAGTAATAATAAATTCATTGCTCGGCAGGTTTTCCGCTGTCGGCGAAATCTCATATAATATTGAAGCTTCCTTGATATTGTCGCTATCAAAATATTGCACAATGCCAAATATCACCTCAGAGATTCGCACTGTCTGATATTCTTCTTGGGTGTTAGAAAAGCTCAATACTACTTTGCGGTAGTTTTCAACAGGCAGCTCGACAACTTGCTTAACAGATGTAACGGTAATCGTTGCAGTGTCAATCAGCGTATCACTAGAGTCATAAGCTGTTACTGTCATGCTCGGCGGGTACTGGTTTGCTTTATCGTCGAATAGAATCGTGAATCCAACGCTGGAATGATCGGCAGTAAAAGCAAAGGTTAATGTTTGCGCGACCGCGAAGCTTCCGTCTGCGCCGCTAATATCACTCCACCAACCCGTTTGAATAGTTGATACATCGTCAGGCAATATCGCGCATGAACCATCACCGCGCCAGCCGCCAGTCTCGAAGGTTGCCCATCTATCAGTCATAGCCTCAATACCGTCATGCGTCTGCGTGAGTTGCGATATACTTGCTTGATCGCTGGCGGTTGCGGTAGCATCAGCGGAGGCGGTTAGGTCAATAAGCCGGAATGAGGCGCGCATAGCAGACCAACGCGGCGACACATAAGGATCATAGGCAGCGGATACCGTTTGCATATCTTATACCTCCTCAAGCGTAAAGCCCACGTCTGACCACGCATCAGGAACAAGGCCATTAAACCGCGCTATTTTGGGTGAAGGGATAGCGGTAACCATAAAATACCCGCTGTCTAATACTCCACTTAGATTATAAAACTCTACTAATATGCCGCCGTTTGGGATAGCATTCAGGTCAGTATATAGAGCCGCCTTGACAACATCATTCAAGTATTTATAATTAACTTTGATTTCCCATTTACTGTTCTGTTTTTCAGTCACCATTTTATTGCTTGCCATTCGGATATTTTTATCAAACAATTTAGGCGTTACAGTGTAATCATAAGCAACGCCCAATTCGATAGCGCCAATCTTTAAAAACGCCGCCATGTTTTACACCCCCCACGCTTCGCCGCGCCGCTTGCTTTCATCTTGAAAAGCACCATAAGTAGCTCTAGCGATTTCCTTCTCTCCCACTTTAAATATAAATGTTTGATTGCCGCTGCTTTGCTTCGTGTTCAACACAGCAGATAGTCCATTAACGATTTGAGCCGCTAAATTGCTATTATCCTGCGCTGTTAAAACTCTCTCGCCTCTGTGTAGCTCTGCAATATAACCGTCATACGGAACATAAGCAAGACCGGCGGCATGAGAGCCGGACGTTTTACCGCTTTTGCTGCTTTTCTCTGCGACTTCTTCTTCGGAGTCTTGCCAAAAGAATAAAGTATCTTTGATTTTTGTTGCAACATCACCGAACCAAGATTTAATTTTATCCCATTTTTCTTTTAGTCCGTCCCATAACTTTTGAAATATGGCTTTTCCTGCGTCCTTTAACGCGCCGCCAATACCCGTGACAATAGCAACAAGGTCATCAAGAGCCAACTGTAAAGCGCCTTGAATTAGTTTAAATGCGCCCTCAAGAATGAGTTTAAGACCGTCCCATACCAAACTCCAATCGCCCTCAATTAATCCAGTAACAACAAGAATGATCCCTCGGATAATTTGCATGGCGTTTTCCACTACAAATTTTATTACGTCCCAAACCGCGCTGACAGCTGCGCTTATCTGCTCGCCATGCTCAGCCCAAAACGCTTGTAATCCCTCGATAAATATTTTAATATTGTCGAAAACGACTTTAATTGTCGCCTGAATCTCAGGCATATGCGCCATAATCCATTCAGCCAAAGATATAAACATTGGCATTAGAGATGCGCCTAAGCTAGTACCAACGGCACTAAAAGAGCGTTTAAGTTGATCCATTGTGTCAGTGAAATTAACACCTGCATTAATTGCTTCATCGGATAAAACAATACCTAAATCTTGCGCTTTTTGTTTCAATTCTTCCACGCTGCCACCTGCTCCATTAAGCAAGGGCATTAATTCAGTTCCAGCTTTACCAAATAATTCAACCGCTAGTCGTGCTTTTTCTGCTCCGTCTGGCATTTCTTGAAGCTTTATAACTGTTTCCTCAAACATTTGTTCTTGTGATTTTAAAGACCCCGTCAGGGGATCAATAGCGTCTAATTTTAGTTTTTTAAACGCTTCTGCGCCCGTTCCCGTTCCTTTAGCGGCCTCATCCATGCGAGATACAAGAGTCTTCATGCCTGTTTGCATTTTATCAATGCTTGTACCGTTTTGAGATAAAATAAAATCCCACTCTTGATATGCCTCGCGGGATATGCCTATTTTTTGACTCATCTTATCTATGGTGTCCGTTGCTTTTGCGGCTTTTGTAGCTACGCCATACATGGCAGTACCAACAGCAGCAGCGGCTACCCCTAGCCCTACCGCCCATTTTCCGGCAGTTTTAATTCCGTTTCCTAATTTTGTGCTCAGGGTTTCAGTTTTAGTTGATGTGGCCGATATTGATTTCTCTGCCTTGCTTGAATCAACCAATATACTACCCATAAGTTTAAAAACTTCTGTTGCGATATTAATCACCGCCTTTCAGGTCAAATAGCTTCATAATATCCTGTACCTCGCCAAGCACCTGTTTTTCACTCTTGACAGTCGGAGGCTTTAACTTTAACTTAAATTCCTCAAACGATATTTGGAATTGTAGATCATGCATCCATCTCTGATATAAAAGCTCCTCCTCTGATTTATCGACGGCGTAGTCAATCAGAGAAAGAGCTTCGTTTAATTCCAGAGTAAAAATATAGTCTAATGAGTGGTATCGTTTTAATAGCAGGTCAGTTATTTTTTCGAGATCAAACCTGCCAATAAAGTAAAAAAACCTTTCAAATCATTTTCCTGCGCTAAGATTTTCAGGCTTTCAGCTAATGATATTATATCCATCTGTTCAACTTCTTTAGCGGTCATTTCAAAGGGCGCAGCAAGCACCTCATATATCGCCTGTTCTGCTTTCTTCTCGCTCATAATCTCAATCAGACTGATAATACCCTCAATCCCAATATCCTCAACTTGCATACTGCCCTCACTAGCAAGTTTTAAAATAGGTTTTATTTCTTCTCTTAGATTAGCCTTTTTAATTAAACGCAGGGCATTAAATATATCAGAAGTTTGTAGTTTCCTCATGTTATGCACCCACCGTAATTGTCGGCGCGGTAATATCATTGCCCTTGTCCATTAACAAGGTAAATACCTGTGCACCGTTTGTTAAAGTGCCAAGGTATTCTTTTTCGATTGTTACCGCACCAGAGCCAAGCGTGAATTGAGAGGACACAAGGGAAGCAGTTCCCAATCTTACGCCACCACAAACGGCAGAGCCTGAGGTTGTAATTGTAAACACCCTGTCAGTCGGTGATGCCTTGCTAAAAGTGGCACTATCAACCACTGCGCTATTAACTATGGCTTTTGGATAATAGATTTTAAATGGCGGCGTATCTAAAGCAGCATCGTCATAATGACCAGTAAAGGTGACAGGCAAGGCCGCTTCTGCTTTATCGGCAACAGTCAGAGCTATGCCTCCAGTAGCCAGCGCATTATAAATTTGTATTACAACAGGATCATTAGTGCCGGATAACTTGCCTATCCAAGTGATATTGTCAATATAATCTGTCAGAGCTATATAATTATTAGCTGTTATGATGTCATAATTTGCATCAGTAGAGGTGTCAATCGTGCCGGAGGCAAGAGCGGTCTGTAAAGTTTCCTTTTTAATTTCCTTAATATTGGAGGTGATAGTCACTACCCATTCATCAATAGACTCCAAACCTTTTGCGGCTCCCTTTACGCCGTCAACCTCAATCTTGCGAATAGTAGGAACGGCAGAGAATGTGCCGCCACCCGCTGTAGCTCCGAGTAATTTTCCAGCAGTAACGGCACTCGCGAAAGTGTCTACTCCTACTCCAAAATTTTTAAAAAATGCTCCGGCATCAAGCAATAAACTCTTTGCCGTTGCGCTTGTATATCCTGAATAAGTGGTCATATTTTATTCCCCTTTCAGTTCGTGTAATTGAATTTCAAATAGCAACCTGCGCCTAATTATCTTTTTATCTTCTTCCTTAATTGTTTGTCTCAAGCCAAGATATACTGTAAACTCAATGATCCCACTAATTCTGTAGTACTTATTTAAAGCAGTTTGTATATCATCGGCAAGAGTTTCAATAGCAAAAGAATCCTCGCCGTAATCGAGTAGATTAACCTCAAGTTGGAAAACAGTCTTACCGTCATTAGAAAATAGCTCGCTAAGCTCATAGACAAGGTAGGGATATGCGGCATCGTCAGGAGCTTGCTCATAATATACGCCGTTTGTCAGCGTCTTAAATAGCATTTGCAATTCTGTGCGTAGTGAAATTGTTTTACTCACCATCGCCCACCTCCTCGCTCTCGTCTATCATGGTTAATGCTTGAGCTTCATTCTCTAGCGCAGATAGATATTGACTCTCAATATTAATAATCATCGGTATGTTTTCGGCGACGGAATTATATAGAGCCGCCTGTTTTGGGATGTTTTTTGTACCCAGCTCCTGAAAACCGCCATAAAAGCCGCCTGGTTTAAACCCCACCTGTAAATCAGTTTCTTTTCTGCGCACCCAATACTGCGTATTTTTCGCAACCCTACCAGTCCTACGCCTAATTTTTTTCCGTGTTTCGCGACAAACATACTTGCCAACATCTTTTAGAGCTGCTCTTGTTAATTCCCCAAGCGTATAGTTGACGCGATCAACGCTCGATGTGAATGTTACACCATTTTTGCTGAACTTCGTTACGCTTTTTGGCATTGGCATACAATCACCTCGTTACAACTATTTCAAGCTCATTTGTAGCTTTGCGGTATGTTCGCAGCACCTTGTATATTACCGATTCATACTCTATGTATTGCTGATTGTCATAGTCGTAATAATCAGCAATAACAAAGGTTAATTCCGGCTCAAGCCCCACCGCTAAAGCCTCATATTTCTCTTTCATGCCGATACTACGCACCTCCGCAAATACATCGGTTCGAGTCGGACTCTCTACCTGATCGCCTATGCTATTAGTCGTATTAGTGGTCGCTAATAATGTAATTACATCGTTATACATTAAACCTCCTCCTCAACAACATAGCCATAATTCTCTGATTTTCTCAAACAATCAAGTTGATATTCCCAACTCATAAAATACCCTTCTCTTATTTTTTCATCTGATGCAAAAGAGTATTTGCAATAGGTTTTGATTGCTTCTAAGACAAGATTATCTGTTTCAACAATAGCCGTTGAAAGAATACCCGCCCGTTCCATTTCCTTTTTAGCCGTATTAATTGTATCCTGTAAATCGGTATCAAGCTTAGTATGACTAATCCTTAATGCCAACTTTACTTTTTCTAAAGTTGTTAATTCAGTCATGTAATCAGCTCCTTAAAAGAAAGGGGGCCGAAGCCCCCAGTCTTATACAATAATATACAGGTCGATGGGCTTCAATCCGTCCGGCGTGCCGTTCAAGGCGATGACATTCTTTTCAATCTCGTCAGCGTCCGGCGTAACGGTTCCAGTGTCTGCCGCGTTATCAAACAGTTTGACAACAACAAGCTCGTCAGCAGAAAGCATGTAAGGGATGCCGAATTTCTTGCCTATACCAACAGAGACCTTATCTTCCGCGACACCGGAAACTGTATCAACCGCGATTGATCCGAGAGTTATTGCAGAGTCACCAGCGGTCTTGACTGTAAGGTTAATAGCCGCGTCCTGTGCGGCATATGCTTTAGATTCAATAGTGACATTCACGGTTGCGGCTGCAGCCAGCCATTTAGCAGTAAAAGTCGCGTTCGCGTTAAGCCCCGCAGCGAGCTTTACTGCGGCTTCCGTGGGTGTGTCATCGCCAACAAGGAACGAAACCGTAACGTCAAAAGCATCGCCGGTCTGCTCAGATAAGAATGTAAACACCGTTGAGCCTGCCGCCTGGGCGCCCTGCGTGACCTCAACGGTTGCTTTCTGCTTTGCGGGCGCGTTAGTGCGAGCGGGAAGGTCAACCTTGGTGATAGATTTGAAAGCCAGGTTTCCGGGTTTAGCGGTCGTGCCGTCAAGCGCGATGGTTTCATTTATCGCCTCTCCCGCAAAATTAGTGCCGTACACTTTGACATTGCCGGTTATGTTTGCCGCAGAGCCGTCAACCTTGACATTTCTAGGAACGGCGGGATCAGTGAAGCCAGTTGTTACAGATGCGGCTTCCGCTCCCAGTGCGGTTAAAGCCATAACCGCCGTATCTGATTCAGCAGATGCAGATGCAGCCGGAACATTGTAATGCGCTATAAATCCACGATCTATAGTGGTATTGGCATCGGTTTTAATTGTGCCAATTTTGGGGTTAAATCCTACTCTTGCCATATTATTACCTCCATTTTTTAAGGGCGCTTAGTTAGGCGCCCTGTTATCGTTTACTTAGGCCTTTTTAACTCTAAGGAAACCGTTTTTAGCAGTGACATTACCGCCGGCGAATATAACGCCGCGATGAGCAATCATGCCCTCTTTGAATTTATAGTCAGTGGAGCGAGATACTTCAAGGTCGGAGAATATACCCATCGTATAATTGGAAAGCGGACCATAAGCCATAGCGTACTGACCAGAAGTTGTAGCTGCAGCGGAAATGGCTTTGCAGTTGGAATTAATGATATAAGGAACCCCATCAATAGTGCCAAAGTTTCCTTTTGGCTTTACGTCGTAAATCTTTTGACCATTAGCATCGCGGAGCTGTGCAAAGGCCTTAAGATCAACTTTGTTTAATATTAAAACAGCAAGGTCTTCGACATCTTCATTGCCGCCAAAGGAGTAGATTATTTCATCAAGAGTGTTCTCGTCAATCTCGGCAAAGTCAATATCGGTAGCCGCATCAATAGCGGTAGCGCCATCGTCAAAGATGCCTACAAAGTGACCGCTTGCGCCATCACCAATAAGGATTTCTTTGGTGATTTTTTTGCGTTCTGCAATGGAGATACCTTTGACAACTTCTGCGTCAAAATTAGCAGCAGGAAGTTTGATGAGTTCTTCGGAATCTTCCGTGTAAGCAACGATCTTAGTTTTAGTAACTTCCGCATACCCGAAAGTAGCGTCAGCATCGGTCAACGTGCTGTCGTTTTCAGTAGCATATTCACCCTCGCCGTATCCGGTGGAATAAGGCTGTTTAAAACTCTCGCCGCCTGTAAATTGTTTAATGTTGACATTGTCAAGCAGACTGGAAACCTCGTTAAAGGTAGGTTTAATGTCTGAGGCTTGATATGCGGGAATAATAACACCAGTAGAGGCAATGGTTACGGAGCGTTTCTCAAGTAACGCCTTGCCGCGCTTTTCGGCTTCGCTTTCATCTTTTCTGCTTTGCGGCTTTGGCTCAGGAGTGCCAAGCTTCCCGGCTAAATCCATTTTTGATCTGACTTGTGCTTCTTCTTTATCAAGCCCGTCAACCTCTGCGTTAAGTTCTGCTAATCTTTTTTCATCTGCTCCGGCTAACTCATTTTTGATCCCAGCTCTGCGAGCGATAATTTCTTGTAATCTCTTTTCCATTGTTTATTTCCCTCCGTTTAATTTTAGTTTGAGTGCCAATCTCTGCCTTGCAAGTTCGGTATCCACCTTTTGCTGATGTTGCCGAGCTACCGCCTCCGCATCAGCCTTGCGCGCTTCGATTGATGTATCGTCATACGCGGGTATATCAACCGCGCTAACGTCGTATAAACGCTTTACCCTTAAAACAGTCCACATACGGTTTTCAAAGTCATATGCTTCCTGCCCAATAGTGAATCGAAAACTCATGCGGTCTATGTAACCCTTTGAAATCTCGTCATAGAGCTTGCGACCTTCTTCTGTGCCGTCCAATCTTGCCCTAACAAAAAGGCCGTCGTTATCGACAGCCAGTTGAAGTGTTTTATTTCTTGTTCGAGCCACTACTTTACCGGAATGATTGTAATTAAAAAGGACGTCCTCCATCTTGCAATCGGTGAAAGCGTCATTTGCTATTTGTTCTTTGTATTCCATTCCGTCTATCTCAAACAATACTGTTGGTGAGTTGAATCTTGCCGCATGACCTTCAACCCATAATTGCGGCTCCTGCCCTTCGACCAACTCTGATCTGATCTGAAAATCAAATCTCCGCTCTATTAAGTTAGTTCTGTCCATCGTCAACCTCCTGTTCATCTTCCCCTGTTTGATATTTTGATTGGTCGGTAGCCTTGACATAGTTTAAGCTAACCTGCGCCTCGTCCCCGCCCTCAACCGGAGCATATCCAAACATCTCAAGCATCTGATTTTTGGTAAATAAACCTATTTCTTTTGATACAGTTATGAGATTAGTTTTCGTCTGAATAGAGGTGTTCATTAAAACTGAAGTATTAAATATAATCCTGTTGCCTGCGTCCTTTTCTCTTTGTGTGAAGCAAGCATTTGTGAAAGCTTGTCCCATTTGAATTAATCGCGGCTCTATAACTGATTCATAGAACGCCTGCCATTGCGCCTCGGTATAATCAGACATTAGAATAGCGTTTGACATTCTCCAATAGCGCAAAATATTGTCCCGAATATCCTTAGTTTGAGATGCGTTTGCACTCCACGCCTGCACCTGTAATGGGGTATAATCTTCCATGCTATCAACGCCAACAATGCCGCCATGCTCTGCTGCATGGGCAAACCGCTCGGCAAATTCGGCAGTTGATTTTTTTACATCGTCGCTGTCGAGCATGGCCTTTTTCTGTTTCAGCAATCCCCTGACTTTATTTGACACCGAAACAGCATCTAACAAACTTTCATTTGCCGCCTTAATCATATCAAGGGAATCATATATGGGTTCGTTTCCGTCCCCCGCAACATCGCGGGAGTTAAAAAACTTCCGCAGGATTATAACGTCCTCAATATTTAACGCTCTTTGCATCCCGTCCTGGTCAATAAATTGCACCGCATGGCCGCCGCCATCAATGGGCATGATCTCGAAATCGCTATAAGCAATCGGTATCATCATTTCCGGGCGCAAACCATCCCACTTGACATAACACATTGCAGTAGTATTATTTTCTAGCTGGGTAATGAGCTTATACTTTAGGTCAAATCCCGTCATTAGCGGGTTAGGCTGTTGGTTAAGCAGTTTAACATAAGGGCTATTGCGTTTGATTTCTTTTACTCGCCCATCTTTTCCAAGTGTAACGTGCATCGCCTCGGCTTTTGCCGTATGTGTTGCTATGCAGTCGATTACTGCCCGAACTGTTTCCTGTTCGTATGCTTCCTTGCTAAATGGAGCAGACCGCGCCGTAGCGCCGCTATACACATAGCGAACTTTGATAAATCCAAACAACTTACTGAATAATCCCATTTAATCACCTCACATAGCGTAGATATTCATCTTCGTGGTTTAAATAACAAGTAAATGCGTTAAGTAAAGAAACCAACCCATCAATCCTTTTTGTCGCGCTTGTTTTAACAGGCTGTATTGAGTTTATGCCATCCTTATTGGTGGTTTTAACTCCTGTATTAAGTACGCACCAGCGAAGCATCGGATTGTTTTGATAAATAATCTTATGCTCCTCGAACAGCCCTCCTAATTGCTTCATGGGGTATGTCCAGGTAAATGGACCCTGTCTGATTCTCTCCATATCAAATCCATACTCCGTCATTTCGGGAATCCAATAGCCGGACAATGCAGCATCGTACCCTATCCATAATGGGCGGATGTTGTGTTCTTTAACCATATCCACAAACCACTGCGATACGGCGTGAAAGTCTACTGTAGCACCTTCGCAGATAGTCAGCCAGTCTTGTTCAGCCCATAATTTATATGGTGCCTCGCGCTTGCTATTGGCCTCCACATCGTCAACGCGGGATTGCGGCAAGAAGTATTTTTGCAGCACATAGAAATTCGCATCATTGGGCTTTTTAATCAGTAATGTTGCACAAGTTAAGTCTGTTGTAGCTGATAAGTCGCAGCCGCCGATTGCATAAGACTTTTTTAAGAAGTCTATGTCAACTACCGCTTCATTGACCGCCGCTTCGTATGTGAGCCATGCCTCCGATGTGTTTTCGGGGATATTAAAATCCTTCGTTAACACCGTAGGCAGAAATTTAGGATCACGCTTTGCCTTTTCCACATTCTCGGCAAGCGTGGCTAGTGACTTGATTTTGCCAAGACCCGGATTAGCCTTAGCCCAACATTCAGGCCTTGTCCACTCGTCGCGGCTGTCAAGTTCGTATATCAGCGGTAAGAGCCGATAATCCTCAAAACCTTCGTCCCATAATGCAACATGCGAACAATAATCGTACAAATCATCAAAATACATTTCTCGAACAAATCCATTTGTTGAAATTGTCCATGCCAATGGCTGCTCGCGTGCTTGTTGGGATTGAATCATTACATCATAGAGTTTTCGAGTCTTTGCTTCGTGCGGCTCATCCTGTGAAAAAAAATGAGCGTTTAAACCATCCATTGTAGATGTATCGGCGGCAAGCGCTTTCATGAAAGAAAACATAGCAGGAAAATATATATCAGATTGCCTTTTTTTAGTGATTGACCTTAGCGCCGGAGATTGTGACCGCATATTTACGGCCTCGTTGAATACAAGTGCCGCCTGATCTTTTTTATTAGCTACGCAATATATCTCAGCTCCGCTTTCGGCATCGGCGATAAGCATATACCAACCAATTCCAGCCGTCTCGGTTGTTTTGCCACATTTACGCCCTCGTATATCGGCTACCTCGCGAATACGGCGGTTATTAGTTTCCTTTTCCAACCAACCAAATATCAACTGCATTTTAGCTTTTTGGAATAGCTCAAGCTTTATTGGTTTTTTACCCCATTTACCCTTTGAATGTTTGCAATATTTTTCAATAAAATCAATCGGCCTTTGTCCTGCTTCTTCGTCGAAATAAAAAGGAAAGTTATCAAGTGGATTATCCATCCATTTAACCTCCCTTTGGTATACTATTTTGACTTTGTTTGATACAACCTCATCGCCGCCGTTAATAGCAGCTAAATATTCTCGTGGCCAATTCATTTTCTTCCACCGACAGCAAACCGCATAATATCGTTAGCAATATCCTCGCTGACAGCTTCCGGCAACGCATCGGCAAGCTGTTTGATGATGCTCTGATAATTCTTATTCATAGTATTATATAATCTAGCAACAGGCCGTTCGCGTTCATATGGCTCAAGCTTCTCGGATTGGCTGAATTGCTCAACATATCCCCTTGTATCGAGGTCAGCCTCGTAATCTTCAAGCGTTATCCGCATGTAAGCAGCTCTCCGAATCAGTCCATCGTATAATGCTAATGTATCTACGGGCAAATCCTTATATAATGCGCGAAGTCTTTCATCCTCCGCCTTAATCCTTGTATCTTTAGTTTTTTGTTTCATATAATCACCTCGTTTAGTAGGGGTTTTGGTAGGGGGTTACGCATGTATCAGTCAGTAACAGAAAAGAGCACTCCAACGGTCTTTAGCTGGTATTGCATTAAAATAAAACAGGGGGGGGTATTACTCCTCCACTAAAACTACTTGTCCGTTTTTGTCAAACATATATTCTGCGTTCAAAGTATCTTTATTACTCTTCCCTTTAAGCCCGGCAAGCTTCTCCCTCTCATGCTCTTTAAAGTGACAATCCTTACACAGGCTAACAAGGTTGTTGCTGTTGAGCGCGACACTAATATCATTTATATTGTCAGGCGTTAGGCGTTCAACATGATGCACCTCTTGCGCTGGAGCGCCACATATTACACACAAGTATCTATCGCGCTTAAGTGTATACTCTCTTATCTTGCGCCACTCTTTGCTATTATACAGAGGTTTACTGAACCTTTGCGCCATATCATTACACCTTTTGCATAAATATATCACTTTAGAAGTGTTTCTCCGATAATTCCGGCACTCTAGCGCATATATTATTATTATCAAGTATAATCATGCAGATTTGTCATCGCATCATACTTGCAATGCGTTTCGATTTATCTTCAACCTCTTCAATAGACGTACGTATGCGCCGTAGTTGACACTCAATCTCGTCAAGCCCTTCTGCCTTAACCTGAATCGTTATTGCATTTTTTTTATCTACTGACACCATCGCACTGCCAATAGGCGTAAGTATTCCACCGCATGACATACAGTTATGCCCATCTGGTTGCCATTGAGGAAACACGTTAATCATTCCGCAATCTAAACACTTAAATGCTATCTTACCGTTAGCCATAGCTTACTTTCCCCTTCCTTTTTCCGGCTTCTCCACTATGTATTCATTCCCCATGCGCCCGCACTTGTCGCACCTGTCCCGATACTTATTGCCTGTCCATGTCAGCCTTAAGCCAGTTCTAATCATATCGCTGGCGCAATTAGCGCATAATGTCCTAATGTCTTTTTCCTCTTTCATAGCTTAAACACCATTAACACTATACCCAGCCCAAAGGCTACTAACATGCCCCAGCAGATAGTCAGTATCATGTCAAGTTTATCTTCTATGTCGTTTAAGCGTTCGCTGGTTGTTGGTTTAGATTTATTGTCCATACTCTTGAATACAAACTCACAATATTACGAAATGAAGTATAGGGTAAATCTAACGCATATTTGTCTTTTAATAGGTTCTTATAATCGTCAGCAGATATCTCTGTAATTACTTCATAGCTTTCGTCGCAACAGGAAACGGTTTTATATCTATCTGTTGATCGTATGAAGTACAAATTGCCGTCAGAAAACTCAAAAGCGAACTTAAATATGTGATCTCCAAGTTTTTCGACGGCATCATGATTGGTTTTGACGTAAGAGTCCCCGCCAAATGCAAAGTCAATGATCATTAGCATGGTTGATTTGCCAATTGAATTTGATGCGACACTGTCGCCGAGTACAACATTCAAACCCTTATGAAAGGTAATCGTTTTTTCGAACAGAACATCAGATCTGATTTCAATCAGCATATTTTATCACCTCATACTTTTCGTCGTACTTAATCTTATCAAGCAGGTAAAGTGTGTCTAAACACAATATAAATTCACTTGCATCTTCATATTTTTGCGATACTGCGTCATATAAAGAGCTAACGGTAACTTCTCCCTTCTTGACTACATCCAAAATGTATGGCAGTTTCCATATCAAGCTATCGGCTATGTTTACTATTTTATTTGGTAGCATTTTCAAACACCTCACAATTCTGGATGAAAAAAGCAATAATAACTTTACAAGCATCCAATGAGCAATTATTAATTTTTGCTTTTAGCCAGTCGGCCATTTGATTAAAGATGATTACTTGATCGTCACACTTCATTTTTGCATTTAAGTAAAATGTCTTTACCTGACCAGCAACTAAATCAAATTTTCCAGGGGTACTCCGTTCGATGTTGCGGAATTGTGCCCTTATGTAGTTGTAATACTGGCTTACATCGTCTTTTATATGTTTCTTAAGTATTTGATCGAAGTCTTGAGATAATTTCGCATCGATTTTCAATGCGGAATATTCTAAGGGCGTGATAGCCATACCTAAATCCTGCATTTCAGGGGTAGCTATCGACTCAAACACTGATCCCGGGTGAACATAAGGACTTGCATTGTCCCCGTAGTCACCCATTTTTATATTATATAAACCATCGGTATTAGCAATTATTTCTGTATCTTCCTCGAACCTGTTGTAGTCAACGCCTCTTGCGCTTAAATGCCAATCACCCCAAAACGCTATGCCAATAGGCTTATCATCGTCAATGCGTATAGTTGCGTTTGTTTGTTTAGTGTCTAGCTCGTCAATGGCATTATTAAGCCCCTTAAGGCACTCAAAGTATTCAGCAACGCTATGTTCGCTTATATCGCGCTTATCCTCGTAGATCATTTTACCTTTGTGATATTCAGGCGTTCTACGGATATATGACCGAATTCGCTCAAGTACGCGCCCTTTGTCCTCACTCGGAAAATATTTCTTTTGGATAATACTGGCTGATTCTTGCCAGCTTTTTTGCGATTCTCTTAATTGCTGCGCTTCTTCTTGCCAAGTCAAGCTATCACCCCTTTAATAATCTTCCTCTCAGCTAATCAATTATTTCTATCTTTGACTTGATTTTCTCGCATATTATCACAGCTTGTGGCGGCTCTACCCCGTTCGGGATACTTGGTAGCCCCTCACCTGCTAAATATAATGTCACCATATTGTTTTCAGCTTCGGATTTATATGCAATTAAACCAGCGCTATCCTTTAACCCTAACAACTCAAGTAATAGTTCTAGAGAAAATGTTACCTTACATGCGCCCATTGATAATAATCACCCCTTTTAAAGTTGTGAGAAAGGAAACCTCAATAAGAAGTTCCCTTTCCCGGTCGCAGGCCTCGCAGGTGTCTGCAACACAATTGGCCCTTGGTCATCTGCGACAATTTGAACCGATGCAAGCACTGGCTCTTTAAGGGCTTATCGCTTTTAAAGTTCTCGTTTTGGTTGGACGAGTAAACCGCTTTAAATAAGAATTGCCACAAGCTGGATTTGCACCAGCGGCACTCTACTGCCCTTTAAGTTGCGGCATAATACAAAAGACAGCCCTGCGGCTGCCTCTTGAAAGAAAGGAGATGTGAGAGAATTTCATAAACTTTTATAATAACATTATATCACGGCTTTTGTCAAAAAACAGGGGCTTAATGGGGCTTGTTATGATATTTCTCTTAATATTTTTCCGTGAAGTCTTGTTGTCCAACGATAACTATAATGCAACTCTACGGCTATTTCTTCCCATGTCCTCCCATCTATGTACCGTAACCGCATAAGCGTTCTATCGGCAGAATTAAGATTATTTATTGCCGCCTCTATCTCGTCCCGCAGCGGTATAAGCTCATCCAGTTTAGCATCTATCCGCATCTGCAACTCTGCCCATTTGCCGCCGATGTTGGCAGTAGGATCGCTTGTCCCGCTTCCGTGCGGCATACCGTCAGGAGGTTTCGGAGAACCTATGCTGCTAATAAGTATTTTCTTTTCTGCTTCAAGATGTTTTATTTCTCTATCCAGTGAAACATATTGCCTCAGAGTATATTTGTCCATTCGCCGCCTCCCTTTTAACTATTGTTTATCATTAGTTGCTCAATAAAGTATCTGATTTTACGATAAGCTGCGGCCTCTCTTTTATGCCCAATACTACTGCCGTAAAGTTCAGTATCACGGTAGGCCGTTGTATTGTGTCTGCTTTCTTCCTGCTTAACATAAGCTAGAACCTGCTCTATCCTGTTCATAAGCCGCCTCCCTATCCCTTATCAAACCTCTCTATTTCCGCGATGCCCATTCCATGTACTCCGGGCGATTCGCTGCTGTCCGTTGCTCTGTAAAACGCATTTAGATGCTGCGGAAACATAAACTCAATCATGGCAAAATTAGCAACATCCATAAGGTATTCCGTGTTCCCAGTGTCCTTATATTTTTGCAGACGCATCTCAAGGCTTTTAACTGCGTTGATTAATTTATCTCCATAATCTTTTTTTACCGGACCATACTTGTAATAAGACATAATCATCCTTTGTCTCATGCCTTGCACAAACTCTTCCGAAAACTCTGTAGATAAAATTTGCTCTACTGATAATGTCTGTTTCACCCCGCAACCTCCTCGCTATAGAATATAATCGTTTTCCCTAACTCTATGGCTTGTTTCATTTCCGTTTTTGCTCCTATACTGTCGCGCCAGTCCGGTAAAAAGCAAACCACTTCACATTCCGCAAGCATCGCTGCTGTAATTCGCATATAGGCATCTTGACTGAAACCCAAAGGTAATATATGGGGCGATAATACCATATATCCCTTATACAATAGGGCGGAATGAGCGCGGGAAAACTTTTCTTTATAACTATTGTCTCCGGTAATCTTACCGGCAAGATAAACAGTTTGGCGGGTGGGCTTTGGCTGATCTGGCTCTATTGGCTCTAAACTATTCTCAAGCCAACCGAAGCTACATTCGTCTGTAAAATACACATATCCCAAACATTCCCGCTTAACAAGATTAATAGTAAATGTTCTTCCAAACCGCCTATCCCTTACTCTGTCCCCGACCTTATATTTGCTCATTCGGCTACCTCACTTTCGTCCTCAATCACATTCCGCTGTACTATATCAGGCTCTATATCGCCATTAATTTGACTAATTATATCTTGTTGTTTCCATGTCAATAATCCCAATAACTCAAGAGCGTTAAATCCGTCATTAGTACTGTGAAAAGCAAATCGGCCTTCGACATTCAGCATTTCCAACGTATATTTCTTATTCATCGCCCCGCGCCTCCTTCGCCGTTTCACGCCATTGCCATTTATCGTTATTTTGACAATAATCTTTCGTCAAAAACACGCAACCTGTAATATTACGAAACTTACAATTATAACACTTATGTGGGATTTCTGCTATTGCCTTATATTTATCCCTCTCTGCGCTCACCTGTTCCAGATCGGCGCGGAGGCTGGCTATTTCGTCGCGCTGTTCTTCGTGTAAATGTATCCAACTATCGGCATCTGCCTGAGTATACATTGGTATATAATCGTATCCATCGTATTTACTGCTATTCATCGACCTCGCTCCCTTTTGACCACTTTAATTTTTGTCCACAATCCGGGCAATGGCTATATTCAGGCTTGCAATTTGTGCCTAACCATCCTCCACAATCAGGGCAGGTGCAATTATAAGCTCCATTGCCAAAGGGAATTATTATTACAGCTTGAGCCTTTAATAATTTAAGTAATTTGTTCATAGAACTATCAATAATGATTAACTGAATGAGAATGCAGGATAATACTGTTAATGTTAATGATAAACATATGCTATGCATTATCCCTCGCCCCCTTCCGGCGCTTCCGGCAATTTTGTAAATGACACCGTGCTAATATTCTGCTCTGGTTCACCTTGCACGGCAATTATAGTCTGTAGCCGTTCGTTAGCCTCCCGCAGCGCGTCAAGCTCTTTTTGCTGCTGCTCTATCATGTCAATACAATCTGTTACCATTGCAGCAATATTTATCTCCCCTGTTCCAGTAAATACACCTATGTAATTTTTTTTCACTACCCGCAAATCGCGGACAAGCTCATTAACGTTCATTTACCTTGCCCCCCCTCTTATTACTCTTGTTACCGTTGCCCATTCCCGCCTAAACCAACCGCGCCATCTTGGGCAGCCAATAGTTGTATATTTACATTCCAGTACACATGTCTCGCATGGTGATCGTTGCATTTTTACGCCTCCCTGCTTAATGCGTTTTTATTCACTTCTTTGATTATTGCCCATATATCGCGCTCTATCTCGGCAAAGTTTTGCAAAGCCTCTTTTACTGTCGTTATCTCGTTATCCCTTGCTTTGTAACTAGCAAAACTTTCTAACAGTTGCCTAAAGTTTGCAGAATATCCAGCAACCTTAGTTTCACCCTCGTATTCTGTGCCATCTTTTCTCTTGCAAATTACAGGCTCCGTTATCCATAAACAAAACTTGTCCGAATTGATTGTATATTTGCCTACTTTAATTTTCATAATTTCATATCTCCCTTATCGCTAATTTAAGCCCTTCTGAGCCTCTCGATTTCCTTTTGCTATAATTTGTCCACTCGTGCCATTCTATCAAGCTGTAGTACCCTAAAATTTTTTCTGACGCTATATGTTGTGGCTATAGCTCATTGATACTTACCTCGATTCGCGGATTAACTCTGTCAATCTCAACAGGTGCGGCAAGGATCTCTATGTACTTTCTGCCGTCACCGTCGATTGTTCCGGCTTTCTGCATAGCGTCCAAAATGATCTTCCATGCACCAGCTAATACGTTGTCAACATCCCGCTTTGCGTTAGGCTCATAACACTTGATTATGATTCGCGCCTTGCCCACCGGCTTAATTTTGTGCTGGAGGATACACCATTGCACGGTTTCCATAGCTTCATTCTTTAGCTTGCGGTAGCTTGACCAATGACCTTTGGAAGAATTGATAATCTCATTCAGTCCCGGCAAGCGGCCTTTGATGATAAATGTTTGCAATGTTATCCCTCCGTATCTTCAAATATGCTCATTTGTCCTTTGAGTTCGCCAATATCTTGCGCTTCTTCCATCCACCAGCAAAAAACTTCTTCACCGCTTCTCCAGGTTGTTGCAAGGCCTCGATCAATTCTAGCTTCAATCATGCGGTCAAAGGTTTTAATGTATCTCTCCTTTATCTTCGGCCATCGCTCAAACTCTTTATATCTGTTATCGCCACTCATAGGACAACCGACGCAACCTATTCGGTCAAACCCCTCGTCATAAAGCTCACAATAGGGGATTTTTTCTGCCCTAATAAATTCCCAAACATCCTCACCTGTCCAATCAATGATAGGATTAATTATTGTTTTTGATGTGCGGTAACACATTTCTACCGTTCGTCTTGTTGCGGAATTATCCTCATTCATCACCACGCCGCCCGACTTTGGAACAGTAAAAATTGCTTTATTTGCTTGAGCTTTTTTCTGCGCCCTTTTACCTCTGATTGTAAATAATCCCTGGTTAGCCTGTCTATTATTGCTCTCATCCCACCGAACGCCAGTGACACTAATTCTACCCTTGCCGTGTTCTTCTTTCAGCACCTTGCAGCAATATCGACACTTCCTTGTTGGAGGCATACAGTTTTTAACTATCAAATTCCATGCGTTCATCGTTGGTCTATCTCGCACGACATCAGCGTAATTGCGGTTAATAAAGCGTATCAATTCAGGAGGATCAAGCGTCGTGATGTGATAATGCGGATCGTATTTAACCACCGCCATCGCTGCAAGTCTCTCTATAACGATGCTATCCTTGCCGCCTGAAAAGGCTAAAAAATACCCTTCTTCCGGCTCAAACGCTTTCAATCGTTCAATAGATTGCTCAACCTTATTGACCTTGCCAAATAGATTATAATCAATCAGTGACATATGCCCTCCCATGCCTCTAATAGGTTTTGGCTTGTCCCTGCTATCGCCAAATTATCAAGCGTTTCCTCTCGCTCATTGTCCATTTCGACAAAGCGCCTAAAGCGGGGAAATTGATATTGCTCTCTCTCTTGCTCATCAAATCTGCCTAAATCAATCAACCTGCCCACGCTGCCTATGTACCGTTGGCACTGTTTGGGTAACGCTTTAAATTTGTCCTCGCAGTTTATCCGCGCCTGCTGGCCTTGTGTTAGTTCGGGATTACTTGCACTCTGCGCCGTAAAGCTAAAGCGGTAACTCATCTCGAAGCAGTAATCGGCGGCATTATTTAACTGCCTCCACATTTCCTCGGCTGACGGTTTATTAATAGTTTTAGCCTTGCGCAGCTCGGCAAAGATATTAGCAGGCTTTACAGCAAATTCGCAGTAGGTTAAGGCTCTGTAAAAGGCTGCAAATACTTCTTCGTCGGTGTAATTCTTAAACAGCGTAAACCATGTTTTAGCCAGTGCGCCTATTTCTGCTTGGCTGGATGATTTTAGCCAATTCTCATAGTTGCTTTTATTTAACGCTATCAAAGCTTTAACGCCTTTATTGGTCATATGTCTATTACCTCCCCTAAATTTACATCAGCCAACGCATCCATGAAGTTGTTGACTTTTGGCTGGCCTCGCGATTGCGTGTTTTTAAGTCTGTCAAATACAATGCCCTGATAATTACTCGCCATGCTTGACGTTATTACTTCCGCTACCGCTGCGTCACCATACTTAGCGGCGTTATTGCTAATCTGCGTCAACAAGGATTTCAGTCCAGTAGGTTTGTATTTCTGTTTGCGTTCTTCTTTGTAGGTCAACCAGTCTTGTATTTTCTCTGTCAACAGTGGCGAAAAGTTAAATTCTTCCAAGGGGGATAAAGGGGGTATATCTTTACTTGTTTCTTTGTTATCTTTGTTATCATTGTTAAGCTGTTGCCCTTTGTTTGCCCTTTGTTTGCCCTTTGTTTGCCCCTCGTTTGCCGTTTGGCTTGCCGTTTCGCTTGCCTCTTGGTCTTGATATTTGTTATAATTCACCAGCGTAATAATGGTATATTTGTTTGTCGTTTTGCTTGCCGTTTCGCCTGTCGTTTTTAGCCTTTCTAAACAATTACGCACCTTCTTTACTGAAAGTTTAGTTTCTTTAGCTAATCCGGAATACGATATAATCCGCTGACCTCGCAAAACGTCAACACCATGCCATTTTGTATCTTTCCAATTTGCCGTCAATAGCAGATGTAAAAATACTACTTTGGTATTAATATCGTCGTACCATTCCCAGTCGACCATCTTTCTGTGGAGTGTAATAAATCCGTTATCAATCATATTTTCACCTACAAATAGTTTTTACCGAATACCTGCATAAACTTATCGTGTCCGTATAGCTCTTCAAATCTCCGCTGGCAAGTCTGCTTAAGCTGATCGCTCAACTCTGTATTATTGTGAACACTTCCGGCGCCAATGGTGTGAACATCGGCGGTTAGATATACCCAACAGCCCCATTTATCGGATGCTGGTCGGCGGCTACCTCCGTAGATATGGTGCTGGTGGAGGTTGTCCATTCGTTGCGTTAGGTAGCATATTTTATCTGCTTGCATAATGCTCTGTTTCATAATGCCCCCTCGAAATAGCTCACATCAATTTCCAGTTCTCGCGCTTCGTGAAGCACTCCCTCGAACAGCCGCGACATTTCCACTGTGTTGTAGCCGCTTGAACCAAAGTAGCATTGTAGCTGTACGCCATTCTTGCCGTTGACTGTTACCTCGCCCAAGTCTCTGACTGTGCGCCACTCTTTTTTGACGGCTTCAACGGCCTCCGGCTTGACGATGATGTGCGTAAACTTGCCGTATTGGTCAAGCATGTCTATGTATAGCTCATCCTTGCTCGTCTTTAACTTCTCTGCCATCTGTTCAAGCATTAGCCACATTGCAGCATTTTGACTTAGTGTTCGCGGATTGTGCCACTCTTCGATTTTTAGGAGCAGAGCGGCCTTTTTTTTGCTGTTCTGATATTCGCGGCACTTGTTGTACAGTTTCCGCGCCGATGCACTTTGTTCAGCATCAATGCGAAACGTCAACAAGATATTGTTATCACTGGCA
Source organism: Peptococcaceae bacterium UBA5752 (assembly GCA_002419055.1). GTDB lineage: Bacteria > Bacillota > Dehalobacteriia > UBA4068 > UBA4068 > UBA4068. Next base: position 386,534 of record DIFI01000009.1, on the reverse strand, counting down.
AGTATGCCGTCTGCTATTGCTTTTAATCGTTCCTTCATAGCGTTTTACCTCGACTATGCAATATTTATGCATGATTATTAAAAAGGCAAGTCCTCATCTGAGGTGGCAAAACTATGTGTTTGTGGTTGCGGCTTGTCCTCTTTAGGCGAAAGGAATTGCACATTCTCGGCAACCACCTCGGCTATAGTACGTTTATTGCCGTCCTTGTCCTCGTAGCTTCTTATTTGCAGTCTACCGTCTACTGCCGCCAACTTCCCCTTGCTTAAAAACTGGCTGCAGTTTTCCGCTTGCTGCTTCCAAACGACGATAGGGATAAAGTCAGTCTCCCCTTTTTTCCGTCTATCTACAGCAAGCGTAAACGAGGCAACGGCGTCTCCACCTTGTGTGTAACGCAATACTGGATCAGCGCAAAGACGACCAATTAAAATAACTCTATTTAACATTATCAACACTCCCTTTATCTGCGTACTTCTTCGCGCACTCGGCGCATGTTGGCTGTCCATATTTTGCCGTAGACTTCCGATAAAGCTCTCCTGCTGTAAATAGTTTTCCGTCATACTCGGTGTCAATAAATGGCTTACCGCAGACAAGGCATTTGTATTTGCCGGGCGCTTCCTTGCCACCTCGCAGACCTAATGGATCATCCTCGGTGTTTTGCGCTACTACTGCCGCCGCTGGCTTCTTCTTTTTCGGTACGGGACTATCCACAATGCGCTCTCCTTCGTCTAATTCGGGCGCAAATTGCGTGCCATAGCCAAGCATAGCCAATGCCCTGCCGACTGCTTTAGTTTCAGCCTTTTCTATGTAGTCTCGGAAGTCTTTAACGCTCTCGCTGCCACGAGCGGCAGACTTTAATAATCCGTTTTCGTCAAGTATTTTGGCAGAAAATATGGCGTGTCCAACTTCTTTATCAAAGGCTTCGAGTTTGGTGTCTATTGCCCAAAGCGGATGATCTTCTCTGAACCAAACCAACCGCCACATAACTTGTAGATAGCTTTTGCCTTTTAAATCCATAAGATGTGATTGAGCATCAAACATTTATCTCACCCCCTATTTTATTTGTAGATTCTGGCGCTCAACCAACTGCGCACCCTTGATAATAGCGCCATGCTTCAAAATATCCTTGAGTGTACTTTTGTCGATTTCCGGCTCTTTTACCCTGAGTAAATCAGCGCCGTACTTCTTGGCAAATTCCATTACCGCTTCTTCATCGGTTATCTCTACCGCTTCCGATCTGCGGAACGACACCACGCAGCGCGGCGTTTCATACTTGCGGCCTTGCAGGTAACCACCTAAGTATCGGCGAAGTGATGCAGCCTTGTTTTCTTTGGCTCTCCGGCGCTCAGCTAACGCCTTTTCTTCGGCGCGAATAGCCGTTGAATAAGAGTCAAGGTTTTTTATGTAGCAAGCGATATTCTCTATCTTCTCCTGCTCGTCCATTTCCAACTTAGTCAACAAGTCAGCAACCTTCGCTTCGTCAATCTCGCCAGTTTCCATGTCGACGCATTGCTCGTCCCAACCTTTGGTGAGCAAACTGTCTATATCAGCTTTAATCTCGTATAAATTAGCCATTTTTAGCCTCCACTTTGCAGTGGCAAACCGACTGCTCTTTCATCCTCGCTATCTCTGCGTTTTGTCCCTTGATAATCTGCTCTTTCTCGGCGCAAAGTCGCTTCCATGATTCATTGGAGCTTATTAAATCGCGCTTCTCGTGAAGCAGATCAAATATAATGTCTTTCAGACCGGCTATAATCCCTTGCAGTTTATAATCTTCCATTTGACATATCCTCGCTTTCGTTGTATATTGATATTAACTATTTACCTCGTTGCCGTCGCCGGTGTTCTAGCACCGCTGGCGGCCTTTTTCTTTGCCTCCTCCTTCTTAATACGGTCTAGCTTGCTGTAAATTCTTCTTACGCTCACCCCTATTATTCTTGATATAGTTTGCGGCTTAATCCCATCTTTATAAAGCCTATCCAATGTTATTGCCTGTTCATCTGTCCAGCGGTCATACTTTGCTTCTTTAAGGCCGGTGGGTTTATTTATTTTTATATCAGCGATAATCTTTCTAATATCATCTTGTCCGCAAGCGTTAAGCTGAGATAGAATTTTTATTTGGTCTTTGGGAAAGGCGGCTTCGCGGTATGAAAAGCGGATTTGTTCGTCTGTCATCCACATGATTACGCCTCCCAAAAACCATCTGCCAAAAATACCACGATAACCATTAAGCTTAACACCATAATAGCGGTTAGCGCGTCTGTGCAGCTAAAGGCCAATAAAATCAACCCTGCTGCAATGGCGACGGACATGTCATGCCAAATTGGTTTGAGCTGCCTTTTTGTATGCTGTTCTGTTTTGGCTTGTCCATATTCGACCGGGAATAAATCAAGATTCATTGTTTCTCTCCTCCTCTTAGCTTTCTCGCGTATTAATATCAATATAGGACATGCCCCTGTCTTTATCCCAAAGAAGGTTGTAATAGCCTATCCAGTTTTGAGAAGTCATGCCCAGCGCATCAAGCGGCAACCTTGCTGATACGCGCCCACAATCCGTTTTGCCGCTTAGTTTAAAACCATGCTGCTGATCGCTCGGCTTGAAATATACTCTACCCTACTTCTGCGCGGCTATGATGTATTGAGCGCCAAGCATATGCGCTGCTTTAGGCGAAAAAGAGAATGCGGCGCCTGTACGATTGCCAACAAAGGTAACGCTTACCTCGATTTCCTTTCTTATTTGTGTGCCACCACTTTTTTTAGTTACAAAACTTAGATCATCAATCATTGTTTCTCTCCTCCTTAAAATTCTTCTCATTCGCTTTCATCAGCGCCACCGCCATAATCATGCGGTCTATGTTGGGCAGCTCGCCCAGCGGCGGGATAGTGCGGTCAAACATGTTGTCCCCTCCTACATACCTGTTATCGCTAACAATACATATGCCCCGGCAGTAGTAAACGCTATGAAGCAGGCTAAGATGATTATTGTTGCGATGTCCTCGCGGTCAAGCTTGTCCATTATATTTGCACCAGCCTTTCAGCAACATCTAAGTAAAAATATCGCTTGCCTGTGCCTTGTCCTATAATCGGCTGTAATCCCGCAACAAGCGCGATCGCTCTGCCCCGATTTTGCGTATTGTCGCCGCTTAAATATCTAGCAAGCGCCGATATGCTTACTGCCGCGCCCACGTGAGCAAGTAAATCATCGGCTATTATGCGTGTACGCGATTTTGACATTGTGCCACTCTCCTTTCTCTGCTTGTCCTCCCCTCGCACAAATGGTAGAATATGGAAGAAGGGAGGAATTATAATGAGTTTTTGGAATAATAACCGGATAAGATTTGAACGTAGATCAAAAGAAATATTGAAAGAAATTATTATTACTGGCGATATCCAAACGCTAAATGATTTTGACAAAGAATGTCTTTATAGTTGCGTTGAAAATAAGTATTTAAATGGGGTTAAAGCAATTCGTATGGCAAGCGGAAAAATTGTTTTTGAGGCTATAAAGCCAACCATTAGAGAAGAAGGATTGCTTTATTTAAACCCTAAAATTGACTTGAAATTTATTATTGCCTCAGTTATTGCGGCAATATCTGTAATATGTAATATCATCCAGTTATTTTAATTGGTGATGCTCCCTCATACTCATTAAGCGCTATTACAATATGTGCTTGCGGTATACAATCACCCACTTCAACCTTATATGTAAGCACCCCGGGTAGTTCAAGATCGTTTATAAATAAGCGATATCCGTTGTTTGTCTGCTTAACTGTGAGCTTTACATATTCATCACTGCATACGCTGGTAAACTTAATATCTGTCATCGCCGTTCTCCTTTCTATGCGGTTTTGTCTCGTTTATCAAGATTGGCTTGTATTCCCCTGCCGGTTAAGATGTTGTGTATCATCAGCCGCCCTTTTTGCGTCCACTTAGTTTGAAGCTTTGTGTCCTCAGATCCGTCACTGCGGATAATCGGGATAGTCTCTGACTTCGTATAGCCAAAATTCATATGCTCTTTGTAGAGAATCCATTGATCGTTTACTTTGCGCTGGATATGTTCATCAAACAGTATCTTATTAAGTTTGTACGCGCTCATTCCGTAGTCGGCTGCGATCTGAGAAGTTGCCATAACACCTTTACTCTTTAGAATTTGGTCGAGGTATTGCAGCTTTGGCTCACATTCGGCAATTCTCTGCTCTAACAAGAGTGATTTGGTCTGTTCTTCCTTTAAGGCCGTAGCAAGCTTGATGATGGTATCAGGATTAAGCAAGACCTCTTCGATTTTCTGCGGTGTCATATATGCACCGTGCTTGCGGATGGATTTCAATATATCCTTGACGGCCTTTTTGAATTGCTTAGCTATTGGTTTTCTACTCTGCATTAAAACTTCATATAAGCCGTTTTCAGTGAGAAACGTAACCTCTCTGTTTTGACCTGAACTAAGGATTGTTGAGTTCAGCTTTTCATCATCATCAATACCTCTGACCATTTCGGTAGTATTGCTATGCTCTATCCATTCGGCTACATCTTTAGCCAAAAACAACGGCTCTTCCGGCGTTCCATATATTCTAAAAGCTTTATTAAACAACGATCTTTCGTCTAAAATCTGTAAATCTGACATTGGATAACTCCTTTCTAACTTGCTTTGTCTTGATCGGTTGCCTTTCTTTTTGATAAGTGGTAATATTTATTATGAAAGGACGTGTTGTTTATGAGTCATTATCGACAGGCATTAATTTGCCTAAACGGTCATTGCATTTCTTATAGCATAGATGACCACCCGGAACATAATGCACCTTTTTGTAGTAAATGTGGCGCCGAAACGATTAGGGTTTGTCCAAATTGTCAAACAAAGATACGCGGTGATTATTATGTTGAAGGTTATACTGATTTCAGAGAATTTAAGCCGCCTGCATATTGTCATAATTGCGGGAAACCGTTCCCCTGGACTGAAAAAGCTTTAACTTGCGCTAAAGAGTTGATTTATGAAGATGAGCAATTAACCAATCAACAAAAAGAGGATTTAATTAATGTATTGCCAGATGTAATAGTTGAAACACCCCGAACAAATCTTGCTGTCATTAGAATTAAAAAATGTCTGCTTATTGCTGGTAAATACACCGCCGAAGGGGTGCGTCAATTTTCAATAGACTTTGCCTGTGAATTAGCCAAAAAGCAATTAGGACTTTGATTTGTTTTCCATCGTATAGAGCCTATAGCCCGGACATTTGCCCTGTCCGCAGTTATAAGGTTCTTTTTTTATCCAGCAATCGCAGATTTTAACTAATTTTGATCCGCATGATTTGCAAAAATTTGCCTCTTTTGGATTCGCTGCTCCGCATTCATTGCATATCATTGTTTTGTCACCTCCCTTTCTATGCGGTTTTGTCTTCGTCTAGCTCAAAAAGATATTTAAGATTAACATCTTCATCGGGAAAGAATTTATCGGCAATTAAAAACACTTCATCTACAAGAAATCTGGTTTTCCCATCCATTTTATTGGTTATTGTATTAATGTGTTTATGTAGCACATGTGCAATATCTTTATAGGCAATGTTTCTTTTGGCACATTCTCCCCTCAAATTTCCGTAACCAGCCATACCACCACCTCGCTTTCTATTCATTTGCATAACTCATGCTTTAATAATATACGCATTTGCATATATTGTCAATAGCTAATTTATGATATTTCATAAATTTTTCTTGCAATTTATGTTTTAATATGTTATATTTTTTGCGGAGGTGTAGAAATGGGAATTGGAAAAAATCTACAAGATTTACTTGAATTAAAAAACACAAATGTAAATGAGTTATCAAAAAAAATTAATGTTAGTCCTCAAACTCTATATAGCATTATCAAGAGAGACAACATGAAGGTAGACTTTGAAATACTGATAAAAATATCTGATGAATTAGATGTCAGTGTTGAATACTTTTATAATAAGCATAAAGAAAATAACTCGATGCCTAGTCCGGCAGAATTTGAACATTTAAAAAAATACCGCTCTTTGGATCAGAGCGGCAAAGAAACAGTAGATGTAGTTTTAGATGCACAATACAAACGGTGTGTCGGGGGTGACGGCGATGCGTCGTCAGCATTTTCAGATGCAGCCGAAGGGATATGCTGATATAGTTGATCTCTCGCTTTGGCGGGTAAAAAATAAATATTAATATATATAGGGAGGTTTGCAATGTTTTGTTCAAAAGAATTAAAAAAACGCATGGCTCAAATGGATCAAGAAGGTATTGCCTATTGTCCTAAATGTGGATGCACTAATCTTTCTGCTGATAAAAAGGGGTTTGGCATAGGCAAGGCGGTTGTTGGCGCTGTTGCCTTGGGTCCAATCGGTTTAGTTGCCGGCAATATAGGTGCAAAAAAGGTCAGGGTTACATGTCTAAAATGCGGTCATCAATTTATGGCTGGGAAAAAATAAAAACCACATTTCTATAATAATTCAAGAGAGAGGTGGTGATAATATGGCCGATTATGTCATTAAGACGCTATCTGTTACCCTCAACAACGGCAGCAAGAAGCAAATCAAAATTTATGGCAAAACCGAAGAAGAGGCAACAGAAAAACGCAATAAAAAGAAGTGGGAGTATGATAATGGGTTATTAGTTCTTAATTCTAATACCCTTTTTCGTCAATGGGCCAATGAATGGCTAATATATTATAAAAAACCCGATGTATCAAATAAGACATATAAAGACATAGAAGGCCGAATTAATAAACATTTCATGCCAACACTTGGGAATATGAAGATGTGCGATATTAGATCAATTCATATCAAAAAATGCTATGATAAACTAGAAGGTAAATCGATATCGCTGCAAAATAAATGTCGCAGTGAAATCAACAATTTGTTTGTCACTGCTCTCATCAACGATCTTATAAATAAAAATCCCTGCGTCGGAGTAAAAATGCCTTATGGAACAGAAGATGGACGAAGATCACTCACGCCAGAGGAAAAAGAAATATTCTTTAAAACACTTGATACTAATGTTGAATGTTACGATAATAATAAACATCCATTCGGCAATTTCTTTGCCATAATGATCGGTTGTGGTTTACGTCCGGGAGAAGTGCGAGCCTTAACATGGGCTAATATTGATATGATAAAGAAAAATATAAATGTTATTAATGCCGTGGAACCTGATACTATCAATGTTAAAGACACTAAAACCAAGGCTGGACACCGTACAATCCCTATTCCCAATTGGTTGTATGATCGTCTGAAATCTATGCAACATAATGACCTATCATTTGTATTTAAAGGCGCAAACGGCAAACCGATAACAGAGAAGCGGTATGAAAGGGCTTGGGATTCTTTTAACCGCCTAATGGATATTAATGCTGGTGCAAAATTATATCGCAATAAAGTTATTATCCATGCAATAGATCAGGATATAACACCCTATTATCTGCGTCATACCTACGCAACTGGATTAGTTGAGGCCGACGTCAATATTAAAACTGCACAATATTTATTAGGGCATAAGGATATAAAAATGACATTAAAAATCTATTCCCATGTTACTGATAAGATGCTTGACGATGCAAGAAACAAAATAAATTATACACCTGATAAGAAGGTAAAAAAGCTGCGTATTAAAAGATGAATATGATAAAAATATGATACACAAGAGCATTAAACCAGCTAGATAGTGGTTTGTTTCCTGCTTCGCATGCAGGAGGTCAGGGGTTCGAATCCCCTCATCTCCACCAAATAAAGAAGCCTACATAAGTAGGCTTCTTTTATTTGGTATTAGATAAAAGAGGGATTCGAAACCGTTTTACGAGCGTAGCGATGTAAAACTTGTGAGCGGCACAGCGAAGCGAAGAAGTCCGTCCGAGCTATGCGAGGACGTACGCTATCCCCTCATCTCCGCCAAATAAGAAAGCCTACGTAAGTAGGCTTTTTTTATTTGTGTTTAGATACGAGAGGGAGTCGAACCCGTTTTACGAGCGAAGTGATATAATACTTGGAGGCTGTGCAGAGAAGCGAAGAAGTCCATTGTAGTTAAATAAACAAGGGAGTCGAACCCCGTATTTTGCTAACGAAGTGAAGCAAAATGAGGAACAGCGCAGCGCAGCAGAGGCGGCCGCTGGAGCATAGCGAAGGTGGCTGCTATCCCCTCATCTCCACCAACAGAAGAAGTCCACCGCTTTGCAATGTGCCACAAAATTAGACAGCATACTATAACTGTAACATTTAAGTGGTTCATACGTGGTTTAATATTTTACATTTTATAATTATTATGATATATTATATTAGTATTAATATAATACAATCTAACTAAGAATATTTTTTATTTTTAAGGGAGATTTTTTTATGATTAATGTTCACGGCATGTCAAAAAAATATGGCAAGCTGATTGCAAATAACAATATTAACCTATCAGTTGTCAGTGGAGAACTTACTGTACTTCTCGGCCCAAATGGTGCCGGCAAGTCTACTCTGATTAAGTCTATTTGCGGTCTTCTGCGTTATGAAGGCTCAATTACCATCGATGGATACGAGAACCATACTACTGAAGCAAAACGACTGTTGGGGTATGTCCCGGAATTTCCCGTTCTTTACCCGATGCTAACAGTAGCAGAACATCTGGAGTTTATTGCGAAAGCATACCGTCTGAATAATTGGGAGCGAAATGCCGAGGAACTGTTATGCCGCTTTGAACTGGACGATAAAAAAATGAAGTTAGGTAAAGAACTTTCTAAAGGAATGCAACAAAAAGTAAGCGTATGCTGCGCACTCCTTCCTCAGCCCAAAGCTATTGTTTTTGACGAACCCCTTGTTGGCCTCGATCCGCATGGAATTCGTGAATTGAAAGCAGCTATGTTGAAATTACGGGACAACGGCTGCGCATTACTTGTCAGCACCCATATGATAGAAAGCATGGAGGAAAATTGGGATGTGACCTACATTATGATTAATGGCCGAATAGAACGCGTTTGCCACCGTTCGGAAATCAAAGCTGGACAAAGCCTTGAGGACGTCTATTTCGACATTACGGAAGGACAGCATCCGGAGGATAAACCTCATGAGTAGCCTTGTTTTCTTGCTGACCAAGAGTATAAAGAACAGCTTGCTGGAACTTTTGCGAAAACCGGCGAAGTTGGTGTTATGGATAGCTGTTATTGCTATGATCGGAGGAATTTTTATTTTATCTATGTCCACGCGCCAAAGCGCGGGTGGCATTCTTGATATTGTCTGGCTAAAAGGTATTCTTTTCCTGCTGATACTGTTTATTGTTGTAATCGCCATACAAAAGGGGTTATCTAACGGCGACGCAATTTTCGACATGAGCGATGTAAATCTATTGTTTGTTTCTCCGGTCAACCCGCGTTTGATATTGATGTATGGAATTGTCCGCATGGCAAAAATTGCGTTTCTTGCCGGCTTTTTTATTCTATTCCAAAGCAATACTCTCAGCAATGTCTTTGGTGTTGGATTTGATGCGGTGCTGCTTATACTGTTTGGCTTCATCCTTGCCGTCTGTTTGCTGCAAATTCTGTCACTTTTGATATACAGCCTGACCAACGGCAAACCGAAATGGAAATCTGCGGTCAGATTTATTTCTGTCGCTGTCTTTCTGCCGCTGATTATTTATATCTGTATACAGTTTGCTAAAACCGGCGACCCTCTTTCGGCACTGGAAAACACACTGCATTCGTCATTTACCGCCTGGACTCCGGTGGCAGGCTGGGCATCGGAAGGTATTGTCTCACTGATTACCGGTAATATGGCAAACGGACTTTTGTTTTTCGGGCTAATTGTACTGTCGGGGGCACTGCTGATTCTATATATTGCTTTGAGTAACCCTGATTATTACGAAGATGTGTTGGTTGCCACAGAAACTTCATTTGAGAAAAAGCGCATCATCTCCGAGGGACAAATCAACACAGATGCCACCTCGATGAAAAACGTAAAGGTTTCAAAAACCGGTATAGGCGGGCTTGGGGCAAGCGCTGTTTTTTATAAACATTTACGGGAATCATTCCGCGCTAACAAGCTTGGTCTTTGGGGAACGTCATCCATCATTATGATATTTGGCGCGGCTCTGGTAGCGCTGTTTATGCGCGGCGAAAACAGCGGGCTGTTAATGATTCTGCAAATTCTCATGTGGATGCAGATATTTTATATCGGAACAGGGCGCGGCCTTAAGGAACTTTATATGCATTATATCTATCTGATTCCCGATAGCTCTTTTCATAAAATAGTCTGGAGCAATTTGGAGCTCGCGTTTAAGGTACTGGTGGAAAGCCTGGCGATATTCTTTATCACAGGTTATATATTGGGAGAATCCGCTCCGCTGATTGTACTGGCCATCGCAGTTTATACGCTGTTTTCTTTTTTGCTGCTGGGTATCAACTATCTTTCACTACGCTGGACAGGAGCTGATTTAAGCGCGGGACTTCTGACTATTATTTACACAATTGCTGTTATAGTGATTATGCTGCCCGGATTGATTACTGCCATTGTCATCGGCAGAATGTATGGAGCAATTGGTGTTTTGATCGGGCTTGGGATACTCTCGTTATGGGAACTTTTTGCTGCGCTTGTCTGCTTTGCATTGTCGAAGGGAATTTTGCACCATTGTGATATGCCTGTGTTCAAAACCAGAAATCAACGTTAAAGTAATTATGGATCCATGTTTACCTAAATATCAAAGTGAAAAAACCTGCTGAAAACAGGCTTTTTTTTGTTTGGTTATGGTTTGTAAGGGATTGGAACCCGTTTACGAGCAAAGCGAAGTAAAACTTTAGGAGTGGCGTAGCGAAGCAAGAAGTTCGTCCGGGTAAATCAAGTATATACGCGCTATCCCCTCACCTCTACCAAATTAGCCAGCAAATTTAACGGTTTGCTGGCTTTTTGCTATACTTCAAAGATATATGTTGGATGTTAATTATTGAGGTCTGCTAAAAAACTTTTGCTTCTTATCTCTTTTATAAGTATATATCAATCTAACATTGTCTATCTTTTGCAAAGATCAAATGCTTATCCGTTTCATATAACTACTAATTTTTTTTAGACATGCTTAATGTAGTAATTTACAGTAACAATTCATATGCCTTTAACATAAAATGACATTATATGATAACCTTTTATAGGGAGGTATCAAACATGCTTTCAAGCATCGAATTTATTAAACAATCCCTAGGTCTACATTTGTTTTTTGCAAGGATAATGAAAGAACATTCATTTTTTCTAGAAGCAGGGTTTACACCAAAAGATACTAGCTTTACTCAACAAGCAGATACTTTTCGAAGAAAATTTGATGGACTTCTAGGAAAAGCCATTACACTTTCTAATGGTGTTGTTAATCCTGGAGTTCTTCAATCCGGTGAAGTAATTACGCCTTTTACAATGAAGGCAGAAATGGCTACCACTTATTTTACAGGCGTTAAGATACCAACTCAACTAACGCAAGCTGAAGCAGGATTAACAGGTGGAAGTGATATGATAACAGTTAACCCTATGCTTGAACGGAAGGTATCAATGCTTAATCAAGATGCAATAAAATTAACTGCTGCGTTGATAGATTTTAAATCAAATATATTATCAAATGTTACAAGCTGTAAAATGTTTACATTCAATTATCCGTTGCTGATTATACACATTATTCGCGAGGCCGAGATGTATGTAAAATTACTAACAAGACTTCAAAACAGGGAAGAAATAAGTCTTGAAAGAGAAGCCTATGAACAGGAATTTTTCTGGAACAGGCAAATGGCAGAGCATGCAAAATTTATTCGTGGATTACTTGACCCAACAGAAATCAATTTGATGATTCAAGCAAATAATTTTGGCAATGAGTTTGATGATTTAACTGCCGAAGCAAAGGCAGCAATGGACATGACCGCTCCATTGGCAAAAGTAACTGACGAAAGCTTAAAAGCAACTCAGGATTTGAAGAACTTCAAGGCACAAGGTACACAGGGAATTCTTGAGTGCAAAATAAAATCCATAATTATTCCTTTGCTGGGTGATCATGTATTACGTGAAGCGAATCATTATCTTCGACTGCTAGAAATGTTTGAAAAACACTGATTGTCAAAACAAATTTTTTCTCTTTTGGACGGTGTTAAACACAACTCAGTTGAGCATCCGCTTAGCATGCAGAAGGCCGTGGATTCGAAGCTCATCTTCTCCATCAAACAAAAATGCCTACTTATGTAGGCTTTTTTTGTTTGGTTATTGTTAAGTAGGGATTCAAGCACATTTTACAAAAAAACGGTGTATATAACAAAGATCAATAATATTTTGTAGTATGTGTGCTGTATATAACATTGTTAATATGATATTTGTTTTTAATATTCAATGAATATCTCCTGCTGTATATGCATGATGTTTGACTTAGTTATTATTCCACCTCGAGGTATAAAAGATTGTAAAGCACCTGAGCCATTTGGGCGCGTGTCGAGATACCCCCTGGGTTAAGTTTGCCTCCGCTTCCCGATATTACGCCGTTCGCAACAAGTGCTTCCATGGCGTCTCGCGCGTAATCTGATATTTCATCAGAGTCCGAGTATGTCATCAAAGACGCGCCAATAAAATTCTCTGGCAGCTTGTCAAGGACATCCAGAACCCTGTATAAAAGCACGAACATATCCTGTCTCGTTATTTGGCTGTTCGGTGCAAACATATTATTTCCTACGCCGTTTGTAATACCAAGGTTTTTTGCTGCGGCAAGGTAACCCGTATAATAAGTGTCGCCGGCATCTTTAAAATTATTCGCAGAGTTTGCTGTGGCATCTAAGCCGTACGCCCTCATCAACAGTACAATAAACTGGGCTCTTGTGAGCACCGAATCAGGGCTGAACTTACCGTTACCTGTGCCGCTTGTGATACCATTTTGAGCACAGAACATCACAGCATCGTAATACCATGCATCCTTAGAAACATCCGAAAAAGCATTCTCCAATATTCTTGACTCATCATATGAGGTAACATAATAGGAAAAGTGTGTTACTGTGAAAATGACCGTTTTGGTCGTTTTTTCATATGTGCAGGGTATTTCCGTAAGATTGCCTGCGCTGTCCAGATACCAGACCACTGAACCTTTCGCCTCTTCGCCATCTTTAAGCTCATATGGAAGACTTATCGTCACACTGCCTCCAAACTCGGTAACAGATGTGCTGCCGCATTTGATCGACAGATCATATACCGGATCTGTGCCAACAGCAGTACGCTGGGCATTTGTAAGATACCTTGTGTTAACCCGCTCAGCCGAGACCGTGATATCTCGGCCGTCGGCTTGTTCAACGATTTCCGCCATCGCATCGGCGGAAATCTCGATCTGTGCTGATGGCAATTTGAGTGTAAGTCCACCTATTCCGGCTTCCGCCATAGCGGAAAAAGCATCATTAGGTAACGTAACCTCTTCTATATCCACATCACTAAAGTCGATGCTGATCAGCCCGCTGTCATTGGCGCTGTCAAGCAGCTCTTCCAATGTGTCATCGTCGATATCGACGATTGCTTGATTATCTTCGATCGTATATGATACCTCGAATGCTGCGTCACCGCAAATCAGATTCACATACTCACTATCTTCTGCCACCACAACGCCACCGCCACCGCCGCCTCCGCCTCCACCCCCGGAAGACACAGTAATTGCAAAATCCTTGACATAGTCAGTACCGGCTGATGTACCGTTTGCAATCGTAGCCGTTAAGATAGCTGTACCGGCAGCAGACGCAGAAAAAGTACTATCTGAAACTGACGCACCGGTTGCCCCTGCACTTTTCAAGCTCCATACGATTGTATTGTTGCTTGCATTTGCAGGCGTTACCATCCCTGACAATGTCAATGAGCTGCCCAAGGTAACTCTTGCCGTCGCAAGGGTGATGTTTGTGACCGCAACGTAGCTGTCCGATATCGTTATCGTCATACTGGCACGGTATCCATTATTAAATCCAAAAATCAGTGTGATCTGTCCGTTGTCCAGTTGGGCAAGATATTCTTTGGTTATCGTAACATCGGTATTTGATGAAACAGTATAATCGTCGTCCATAGTGAGCGCGTTACCGCTGTTCTTAATTGAGATCAAAGAATTGCCCGCCAAAGTTAGCACTACCGATATATCGTTATATCCGTTGCTAGACTTATATTTATCAAACGACCCTGCTGTGGAAGAAAGCACACTGTCGCTGCCGGGAATAGCGCCTACAGTTACCGTTACGGTAACGTTTGAAGCGCTGTCAGACATTCCGTCGTTAGCTTTTATCACCATGGTAATATCTTTACCAACATCATCTACTGACGGTGTATACTCAAGAATGCCGGCATTTAGGGAAACGGTTCCTTCAGCACTCGTGGAAACCAAGACATATGTAAGATCATCGCCTTCTTGATCCGAAAACCAGGATGAGACGTCTGCAGAGTATGGTACTGCGGCAGTTCCACCGTCATAAGATGCCGGTGTTGCAGAACCTGTTTTGGTTGCCGCTACAGTTGTAGGCCTGTGATTAATAATTGTATTTATTGTGTAATATTTATGGTTTAAAGAGTTTGACCCGGATGTAACGGTAAAATTCCAAGTAGCTCCTGAATCCAAGGTCGTCGCCATGCTGACACTGGCAGTTAGATAAGCCGCTGTGGCTACTATATCAGACGCAGCAATTGTTATACCCTCCGGTATTGTAACTTCATAAGTATTATCTGTTCCAGTCTTAAGAGTAGCCGGGTAGCCCTTTACAGTTATACTGTTAACTGTGGTCTCCTCGTCATCATACCATCTCGCATAGACAGTATAGTCATCAGATGTGCCTTGCGGTATCTCAGTAACTATGCTTCCGGTAAACTGGGCATTATCGTACCATCCGCCGAAATTATACCCGGACTTTGTCGGCTCCGGTAGTGTTACCGGCGTATCCGACGTTTTAAATAAAGAAACATAGTCAGCGGCTGCCGTATCAAGAGTACCCCCGTCGAGTTCATAGATAGCTTCAAGTTCAAGCTCTGAGATAAAATTATTAACGTTAATTATTCCATAACCATATGAACTATCCCAGCCGGTTGTTCCTGCGTCAACAGCGGAATTTTTCAGCAAATCTTTCATGTCATAAACATCAATACCTTCGTCATACTGTTTGGCTATTGCCGCCATGGCGGTAACGAATGGTGCTGCAAATGAGGTGCCATTTTTTGAACAGTATTTTGTTGGGGATTCGTAATCTAACGATTCAATATCCTCTCCGGGAGCAGTAACCCAAACGCTGTCATTTCTTTGCGAAAAATACGAAACAGTTCCTGAGGTATCCACAGAGCCAACCGATATTACAAAGTCGTAGGCTGCCGGGTAATTAACTGTATTATCGCCATTATTTCCCGCAGCGGCAACCAGTATTATTCCTGCATTAGCAGCAGATTGCAGAAAGTATTCCAAAGATTCGGATTCACCTTCTGTTCCGAAACTCATGTTTATAACATCAACATCGGCAACAATTGCATCCTGAATAGCTGCAATGATCTGAGCGATAGTGGTATTTTCGCTATCAAAGCACTTAAGAGGAAGAATATTGACTTCATCTGTCATTCCGGCAATGCCTATACTGTTATTTATCTGAGCAGCGATGATTCCTGTAACAAACGAGCCATGTCCCGTAACGTCGGCAGTGTAATTGGAGCCCGTACGTTCCACTACAGAGGTTCCGATAGAATTCATGTAATAGTATGTACCATCAAGAACATTTGTATAGTCAATATCCACGTGTCCGTTGACAACTCCCGAGTCAATAACTGCTACTGTCACGCCATTCCCATTATATTCCTCGCTCCATGCAGAGCTTGCGCTGATTAAATCCATATATACTTTTTGATATGAGGAATAATATGGATCGTTAGTGTCATTAGGATATTCGAACAAAGTCACGATATAGTTTGGTTCTATGTATTCAATATTACTCTCATCGGCAAAGCTTTCCGCCGCCTCAAGGCTGTTGACAACATAAAACCCATCGCCTACCTCAGAGACGTTGTTGTCCAAGAGGCTTACGTTTGCTGTCGCATCGTCTTTTACTTTAACTATGTATCCATCATACCGTCCTTGATCCGTTTCGACAGCATTCACTTCAACCGATGACACACAGACACTTCCGGCAAAGACGAATAATGTGAGAATGAAAACAAAAAATAGGTTAATTCTTAACTTGTTCATAATATGTTCTCCTTGAATTTTTTTATATCATGAGAGATATCGAGAAAACTATTAAAGATCATATTTCAATTAATTCATTAAAACCATTATACCAAATATTTACATTATATATATATTTTTTTATTATATTTTATTAAATATTTAATTTTTATTATGAATAAAAACTAGCAGATAACACGCTAGGCCTTTTAAAGTGTTTCGAATGTACTCTTTTTTTGATGCTCTATCTAAATAACATAACAAAACTACTACACATATACTGAATAAAGAAGGTTTCTATAGTAGACAAATTTTTAGGAGGAAAAGTACGTGTGTGGAATTGTTGGATATACAAATTTTGCTGAAAAACTGATAAATGAAGAAAGTATTATAAACATAATGGCCGAAACACTTACCCATCGTGGACCGGATGCATCCGGTTATTGGTTCTCAGATCATACAATTTTAGGCCATAGAAGACTTATTGTAGTTGACCCTAATGGCGGTAAACAACCAATGACACGAAAAAAAGGTAATAATGTTTATACCATAGTGTACAATGGAGAACTGTATAATACTGAAGATATACGACAGCAGCTTATATCAAAAGGCTATACATTTGAAGGATGGTCGGATACGGAGGTTCTTTTAATCGCCTATATTGAATGGGGCGAAAAATGCTTACAGAAACTCAACGGAATTTTTGCTTTTGCTATCTGGGATATGTTAAATGAAAGTCTATTTATTGTTCGTGATCGTATCGGCGTTAAACCGTTATTTTATTGCCAACAAGGCAACTATTTTTGCTTTGCTTCCGAAATCAAAGCAATCCTTGCCCATCCTCAAATATCGCCAAAACTCAATAGTCAAGGATTGGCAGAAATTTTTGTAATAGGTCCGGCAAGGACTCCGGGAAATGGTGTATTTTCTGGAATCTACGAGTTAAAACCGGGTTATTGTATGCATATTGATCGAGAAGGTACTAATATTCATCAATATTGGTCTTTAAACAGTCATGCTCATGATGATGATTTTGATAGTACGATAATAAATGTCAAAGAGTTAGTCTTTGACGCAGTCAAACGCCAGTTGGTTTCAGATGTACCTTTATGTGTTTTATTATCAGGGGGGTTAGATTCCAGCACCATAGCTGCAATAGCATCGGAAGTATATATCCAAGAATTCGGCGAAAAACTTATGACATTCTCGGTAGATTACATAGGGAATGATCGGCACTTTCAGGTAAACGAATTTCAGCCTAACTCGGATGCCCCTTGGGTAAAAGTAGTATCTGATTATTTAGATACAAAACACTCATCATTATTTATAGAAACACATGATTTGGTTGAGGCACTTTTTGCGGCAGTTTTGGCAAGAGATCTTCCCGGTATGACTGACGTTGATTCTTCTTTATTATTATTTAGCCGCTGGATAAAAAACCAAGCAACAGTTTGCTTGTCAGGAGAATGCGCAGATGAAGTATTTGGCGGATACCCATGGTTCTACACAAAAAGCGACCCTGATACAGTTACCTTTCCCTGGTCCAGAAATTTAAATGAGAAAGTGCAATTGTATTCACCGGAGCTACTTAGCATTGTAAAACCCAAAGAATATCTGGCTGAGCGATATCAAGAAGCCATTAATGAAGTACCTCACTTCAGCGGGGATAATCCCGTTAATGCTAAAATGAGAGAATTGTTTTACTTGAATCTGACCAGATGGATGCCAACATTATTAGACAGAAAAGATAGGATGAGTATGACAACAGGCTTAGAGATCAGAGTGCCATTTTGTGATCATAAGTTAGTTGAATATGCATGGAACATTCCATGGGAGATGAAATATTTTAAAAACAGGGAAAAAGGGATTTTAAGACAATCATTGACCGGAGTGCTTCCGGAAGATGTTTTATGGAGAAAAAAAAGCCCTTACCCTAAAACGCATAATCCAATGTATATAGATATGATACGCCGCTTAACAATATCGATGCTTAATAATCAGTCATCCCCGTTACTTCCGCTTATTAATAAGCAAGCAGTTCAACAGCTAGCAATGTCAATTAATAGTGAAACAAACATACCATGGTTTGGTCAGCTAATGAACGCACCACAATTATTAGCGTATTTATTACAAATAGATTTTTGGCTTCAAAAATACAAAATAAATATTGAATAACAAATGTTTTCATATAAAAAGCACCCAATCTTTGGGTGCTTTTTGTTTAATACATTAATTGGCGAAAAAGAAGTAAATTTATATACTTGTGTATTTTTGATTATTATTGTAGAATGAATTATTGGGGGATTAATTGTGAAAAAAACGCCATATAATATTTATCAATGTATTGATAATGATTTATATAATGATAAAAAAAATCAATGGTGGCAAGCAGATTCTCCACTATATTTAATTTCGTCTTCTTTTAATCCTGCTCGAATTAGTTATTTAAGAAAAAAATTGATTACAGAGCTTAACATTAATCCTCAAGGAAAATTAGCCCTTGATATCGGCTGTGGCGGTGGATTCCTTTGTGAAGAATTAGCGCGCGTGGGCTTTTCAGTCACCGGCATAGACCCTTCAGAACAATCAATACAAATAGCCACTAATCATTCAAATATAAGCGGCTTGCAAATTAATTATATCATAGGAACAGGCGAAGCCTTACCTTACGATAACAGCTCCATCGATTTTGTGTTTTGTTGCGATGTTTTAGAGCATGTACGCGATCTGCCCAAAGTTATTTCAGAAATTAGCCGTGTCTTAAAACCGGGAGGCTTATTTTTTTACGACACGATAAATCGCACATGGCTTAGTCAACTAATAGCAATTAACATTTTACAGGTTTGGCAAAGTTGGGCTATCGCTCCGCCAAATCTTCATGTTTGGAAAATGTTTATCAAGCCCAAAGAATTAAGATTACTCTTGGAAGAAAACAATCTGGAATGGAAAGATCCTATAGGCTTAATGCCTAACACTGCATTTCCATTTGTACTTCACAATCTCCGCAAAAGATCCAAAGGAGAATTATCTTATAAAGATTTCGGAGAGAAAATATGGATGAAGGAAAGTAAAGTTACAAGTCTCATGTATATTGGGTTTGCAATCAAGCATTAGATACCAGAAAAGGAGTAATTAATGAAAGATACTACTAGTTCTATTACAGCGAAAGAGACGGATGAAATAGTAAAGATCGCTAAGAGTTGTCGGCATTATTCAATGTGTAAAGTCGATATACTAGGATGCGGCGTTTGTGCATCTGGGCTGGAAAATAACTATGTCAGCTTTTACCCCGAAGGCAGAATGGATCTTTATGCGGCTCTTTACGATAACGTGATTCCTATTACCGAAAAATGCATCGAAATTACAGACAGCTGCAATTTGTGCGGCAAATGTGATTACCCCTGCTACTTTACTCATCAATTGCGCCCCTTAAAAGTAATGAAGGCGTTAAAAGATCATGTTGACTCATATTTAAAAAATGGTGGTAAGGTAGTTAAAATACAAGAAGATGAAACATTGACAGAATTAAAGAAAATTGTTGGTGATTTTTGGGCTACCAATGATCCTGCAATCGCCATTACATACCATCATGATATGTGTCCCCATGCAACGTTTAAAATGCCGCAATATGTGGTTATGCCAAATACAAAAGAAGAAATTTCAGCCGTTATCAAACTCTTAAATCATCATAATATTCCCTTTGTTGTACGTGGTAATGGCGCATCGAGCCATGGCTTAACGTTTACTGACGGTGTTGTTTTAGACCTTAACCGCATGAAGACTATTGAGTTTAATGAAAAGAATTGGTATGTCAAAATCGGGCCGGGCGTTGCTGCATTTGAAATTCAAACAGAGGCTCAAAAACACGGGTACAGAGTCCATACCGCTGAACCATCGGCAATGGTCTGCTCCAATATAATGACCACCGGTTTACTTTCGACCTATATGACAACATACGGGTTAGCAGCAGATGATTATATCAATGCGGAGTTTATTACGCGAGACGGAACATGTTATAACTTGAATGACATTAATGCGCCCAATCTTTTCTCGTTCGATAATAAATTGTCCGAACCCGAACCATATGCTATTATCGTATCATTAAGTGTAAAGCTTCATCCTGTCACAGATGACGAAGATGCTGTTCTTGTACCGTTTGATTCACAGAAAGAAGCGATGGATTTTGCTAAGGAATGTGCAATAAGACGAATTGGCATTTCAATTTCCATTCTCGGTTGCGAATTCATCTCATCTTTCGTTGCCTCAACCCAAAAGTCTGCCATAGATGCAAAAGATATATTTGTCAACAAATTGGGCATGCCCTATCTGGTAATGGTAATTGGAGATGCCTACGACATACTATGTGTCCGTGAGATGGGCTATCCCTTCATAGACCAAAAGCTTTATAATACTCTTTGTCTAGGTCTACCGTCACTTAAATCGGCGGAATGGCTGGATTTACTGGAAACTCTGGAAAGTGATGAACCATATGCCTTCCTCAAGCTTGAGCAATTCAATGTTCTGGCTGAAATAGCCTTGGCTCCCTCCCCCTCTCAAATGGTGCAGGATATGGACCCAGATCTACGGCCATTTTTCGAGAAGCTTTACGAAAAGCCGGAAATGACGGACCTCGTCTGGCTAAGCACATTCAGGATACTTAGCTCTCGCTTTTGCCGAGAAAAGCCCTTTGTTGGATTAGTCTCTTATCTCCCCATTGATACCACTTTAATTTTAGAAATGCAAAATGAGTTTAGGAAAATCGCAGATAAGTATGGTATTAGAAGTGATATGGGGTTTATCACACCATTTGACTTTGGCAAAAGATGCGTCTGGGAATATGATTTTTATTTTGACAATCTTGATCAAGATGAATTAATAAGGATTCAGCAAGTGGCTGAGGAAGCCGGTGCTCTGCTTGATAAATATAGTGAAGAAACCGGCACAATCAGACAATGCCGTTATGTTGTCAATCGCGGATGCTGCCGCAAAGAAAATTTGCTCTACATATAATCTTGGAGGTGTTTTAATGCTCGGAGAATCAAGAAAGTCTATTGTTAGATACCAGAAAAGGAGTAATTAATGAAAGATACTACCATTTCTATTACAGCTACTGAAACGGATGAGATAGTAAAAATCGCTAAGAGTTGCCGGCATTTTGCGCTGTGTAAGGTAGATTTACTTGGATGCGGCGTATGTGCATCAGGATTGGAAAATCAATATATCAGCTTTTATCCAGTAGGCAGAATGGATCTTTATGCGGCTCTTTACGATAACAAGATACCTATTACCGAAAAATGCATAGAAATTGCAGACAGCTGCAATTTGTGTGGCAAATGTGATTACCCATGCTACTTTACCCAAGAATTACGCCCCTCAAAAGTTATGAAAGCATTAAAAGATCATATCAGCACATATTTAGTAAATGGTGGCAAGGTTGTCAAAACTCAAGATGATGAATTGCTGATAGAATTGAAGAAAATCGTTGGTGACTTTTGGGCTACTAATGATCCCGCAGTCGCTATAACGTATCATCATGATATTTGCCCCCATGTAACATACAAAATGCCGAAATGTGTTGTGATGCCAAATACAAAAGAAGAAATTACCGCCATTATCAAACTCTTGAATCAACATAATATTTCCTATGTTATACGCGGCAATGGTGCTTCAAGCCATGGCTTAACTTTTACTGACGGTGTTGTATTAGACCTTAACCGAATGAAAATAATCGAGTTTGATGAAAAAAATTGGTGTGTCAAGATAGGACCGGGCGTTACTGCTTTTGAAGTACAGACTGAGGCCAGTAAACGTGGGTACAGAGTGCATACCGCAGAACCATCAGCTATGGTCTGCGCCAATATTATGACCAACGGCTTGCTTTCCACCTTTTCCACAACTTACGGGTTAGCGGCCGATAGCATAATCAATGCGGAATTTATTGCCAAAGATGGTTCGTATTTCAACATGAACGACATTAACGCGCCCAACCTCTTTTCTTATGAGTATAAATTGGCTGAAGCTGAACCCTATGCTATCTGCGTATCGGCAAGCATAAAGCTTTATCCTGTAACCGATGATGAGGACGCTATACTTGTTCCGTTTAAATCTCTGGAAGCCGCGATTGATTTTGGCAAGGAATGTGCTATTAGACGAATTGGCTTATCAATTTCCATTCTCGGATGTGAATTCATTTCATCTTTCGTTGCTTCCACTAAAAAATTAACCCAGGAAGCAAAGGATATATTTGTCAACAAATTAGGTATGCCTTATCTGGTACTGTTAATCGGAGATACCTACGATATAAAATGCGTCCGCGATATGGGGTATCCATTTATAAATCAAAAGTTATTTAGAACCCTGTGTCAAAGTTTACCGTCACTTAAATCCGCGGAATGGCTTGATTTACTTAATGACCTAAACGGTGATGAACCATATGCATACCTCAAACTTGAGCAATTCAACGATCTGGCCGAAATAGCATTGGCTCCCTCCACCGCTCAAATGTTGCAAGATGTTGACCCCGAACTGCGACCGTTCTTTGAGAAGCTTTATCAAAAGCCGGAAATGATGGATCTCGTCTGGCTCAACACATTCAGAATCCTTAGTTCGCGTTTTAACAGAGAAAAGTTATTTGTTGGATTTGTTGCCTATCTCCCCATTGATACGCCATTAATCGAAGAAATGCAAAAAGGGCTAAAAGATATCGGCGACAAGTATAACATTAAAAATGATCTAGGGTTTATAACACCCTTTGATCATGGTAAAAGATGCGGCTGGGAGTATGATTTTTATTTTGATAATCTTGATCCCGATGAAATATCACGTATTCAACAAGTGACCGAAGAAGCCGGTGCTTTGTTTGATAAATATAGCGAAAAAACCGGTACAATCAGGCAATTCCGTTATATAGTCAATCGTGGCTGCTGTAGAAAAGAAAATTTGCTCTACATTTAATCTTGGAGGTGTTTTAATGCTCGGAGAATCAAAAAAGTCAGTTGTCCTAACCGGAGCCACAGGTTTCTTGGGTGCCTTTTTATTAGCAGGATTGTTGGATCAGGGATATCAAGTAACAGCATTGGGGCGGTCTTCAGCCCAAATACGTCTAGCTGACAGATTATCTGGTTTGGTCCGTTGGCTTGACCTTAATCCACGGCAACGATTGTTGCCGGTTGAAGGTGATTTCACAAAAAAGCACTTTGGCCTTGATGATAAGACTTATAGTCAACTATGCGCAGACACTGATATAATCATTCACTGTGCCTCGGATACCAGCTTTGCGGAACGTAATAGGAAAAGAATACTGGAAACAAACATCAACAACCTTTCCTCCCTGCTTGAATTTGCTGAAGATTCTCAAGCAAAACGTTTTTATTATATCAGCACCGCCTATGCGGTTGGCGTCCGTGAAGGCATTTGTCTGGAGGAGCCGGCTGAAGTCAATCACAAATTCACAAACGTCTATGAAGAAAGCAAAGCGCGAGCTGAAGAAATTATCAGCAATGGCTGCAAAAAAATTGGTATACCGCTTTCTATACTTCGTCCCTCAATTGTCTACGGACATTCTAAAACTGGTAGAGCGCTTAAATTTAACGCACTATACTATGCCGTTAAATCAATCTCATATATCAAAGATATCTTCGTTAAAGACATTGTCGAACATGGCGGTGAACGATCGAAGAAATGGGGATTCAATCTTAATAATGATGGTACATTAAACATTCCGCTTACGGTATACCTACCGGAAGATGGGGCAGTAAACTTAATATCCGTAGATCATTTTGTAGACACAACTCTAAGTATTATAGAAAATGATGATGATGGCATTTATAACATTACCTGTGATAATCCACCAAATATCCTAACAATATCCGATTATATCGAAAGTTTCTTGGGAATTCGAGGTATCAAAGTAATTTATAAACCATCCGAAAAACAGCTTAACCCTGCGGAAGAATTATTTGCAAGATTTTTTGAACCGTATCGACCTTACCTATCTGATAGAAGAGAATTTGACCGCAGCCATACAATAAGCGTTGTTAATGGGCTATCCACGCCCCCGCTAACTTATGATATATTTAACCGCTGCATGTCTTACGCTGTAGCATGTGATTGGGGAAAAATATCTAGCTTTCCTAAATAAAGTCTAAACTTTATAAACAACAAAAAATACCCAATAAGGGTATTTTTTGTTGTTTATTTTTTATCTTAAGCGAATTCTGATTAGAAGGATATAATATTACTCTGTCGAATGTTTGCAAATTATTAAAAATTTTGCAACTATATTGAGCACTGAAAAATTCATTCTATCTTTTCCAAAATATGGTTTGGGGTGTATCAAATTAATTGATACCAGAAAGGGAGTAATTAATGAATGCAACAAATAAGTCGTCTATTGAAACGGATGAAATAGTAAAAATCGCTAAGAGCTGTCGGCATTTTTCGATGTGTAAAGTAGATTTATTAGGATGCGGTGTTTGTGCGTCCGGTCTGGAAAAACACTATGTCAGCTATTTCCCCGAGGGCAGAATGGATCTTTTTGCGGCTCTATATGATAACAAAATACCTATAACAGAAAAATTTATAGAAATCGCAGACAGCTGCAATTTGTGCGGCAAATGTGATTACATCTGTTATTTTACTCAAGAGTTACGTCCCTCAATAGTTATGAAGGCGTTAAAAAAGCATATAAAAACATATTTAGAAAACGGCGGTGAAATTGTCGAATCACAAGATGATGAAGTTCTAGTTGAATTAAAAAGGATTGTCGGTGATTTTTGGGCAACCAATGATCCTGCTATTGCTATAGCCTATCATCATGATATTTGTCCCCATACAACCTACAAAATGCCGCTATATGTCGTGATGCCAAATACAAAAGAAGAAATTTCCTCCATTATAAAACTTCTGAACCGTTATAATATTACTTATGTAGTTCGTGGTAATGGTGCATCAAGCCATGGCTTAACTTTTACTGACGGAGTGGTTTTAGACTTGCATCGGATGAACAAGATAGAATTTGATGAAAAAAATTGGTCTGTAAAAGTTGAACCGGGAGTTGCTTCATTTGAGGTACAGATGGAGGCTAATAAACGTGGGTTTAGAGTACATACCGCTGAACCGTCTGCTCTCGTCTGCGCTAATATAATGACCACCGGCATACTATCAACCTTTTCTACGGCTTACGGTCTGGCAGCTGATAATTATATCAATGCGGAGTTTATTGACAGAGATGGTAGATATTTTAATCTTAATGACATTAATGCCCCTAATCTTTTTTCTTACGAATATAAACTTGCAGAGCCTGAGCCCTATGCTATCTGCGTATCGATAAGCATGAAGCTCCATGCTGTCACTGATGATGAAGATGCAATCATAGTTCCGTTTGATTCACTGAAAAACGCCATGGATTTTGGCAATGAATGTGCAACAAGACGAATTGGCTTATCGATTGCCATTCTCGGCAGCGAATTTATCTCATCATTCATAGCTTCAACTAAAAAGTTAACTTTAGAGGCAAAAGAGATATTTGTCAATAAATTGGATATGCCGTATCTTGTACTTTTGATCGGAGATTCCTATGATATACACTGCGTCCGTAAGATGGGATATCCCTTTATAGACCATGATCTTTATAAGATACTTTGTCAAAGTATACCATCGCTGGATTCAGCAGAGTGGCTTGATTTGCTTGATGGTCTAATGAGTGATGAGCCATATGCATACCTGAAGCTTGAGCAATTCAACGAACTTGCGGAATTAGCATTGGCACCCTCCCCTTCTCAGATGACACAGGGAATTGACCCGGATCTACAGCCTTACTTCGAAAAGCTTTATAAAAAACCGGAAATGTTGGACCTCGTCTGGCTTAATACATTTAGAATACTTAGTGCACGCTATTGCCGTGAGAAGCCCCCGGTTGCATTAGTCTGTTATCTCCCGAGCGATAGCTCGTTAATTGAAGAAATGCAGAAT
The DNA here is from genome assembly GCA_002419055.1 of Peptococcaceae bacterium UBA5752. GTDB lineage: Bacteria > Bacillota > Dehalobacteriia > UBA4068 > UBA4068 > UBA4068. The sequence continues at coordinate 360,420 of DIFI01000009.1, read as the reverse complement.
GAGCTTAAGATTATTGCGGATAAGCACGGAATACACGGCGATTTAGGGTTTATTACACCATTTGATTTTGGTAAGAGATGTATTTGGGAATATGATTTTTATTTCGACAATCATAATACCGATGAAATAGCACGAGTACGGCAAGTAAACGAGGAAGCTTTTGCTCTGCTTGAAAAATATTGTGAAAATACTGGCACAATAAGACCTGTCAGATATCTGCTCAATCACGGTTGCTGCCGAAAAGAAAATTTACTTTATATTAGTCCCAAATGATGTAGAAAATCAACTACCCTATGCCTTTAAAATCATAACACCCTTTAGTAATACCTACCAAAGGGTGTTTTTTATGTCATAAAGGCGTTTTAGACAATCTTGGCTGACAGAAACATGTAGTCATATATGAATATGCCTACTCACAAGTTTGCCACTCTTTAGTTTTTGCCTCCAGTACATCATATTCGTTCTCTAACTGCTCATCTATTACTAACTGCAACAATCTATTCAGTATAATGCCTATTTGTTTACCTTGATTATACCCCAACGCCTGTAGATCATCACCGTTGATTTGCAGATCTTTAAGTTGGAAGCACTTTTGATCTTGCAATATCTGTTTGCTAATTTGATCAATTTTATCCAAATGCCTTAACCGATCAGCATTGTACAGCGGATTCTTAGCCAGCCGGTCTGCCCTTTTCAGTTGAATTAACTCATTAAAAACAGTAGGCGTCAGTTTCGCCATCCAGCGTTTAACAATCTTTGGTTCTTCGTCAAGACGGACATCGTGATATTTAATTAATAAGCTTACTCGCTCAACAGTACAATTATCAGCCTTTAACCGCAGCAATATCTCTTTTGACATCTTTGATCCTAGCTCACAATGATTATAAAAGTGACCAATGCTATTTGCATCAAGCGAGAAAGTCAGCGGTTTGGCAATATCGTGAAGCAACGCTGCTAGTCTAAGATGAGGCAAAGGCGGAATATTAACCACAGCCATTACTGTATGTGTCAAAACATCATAAATATGATGGGGATTGTGCTGGTCGAACCCTTTTAAATCTGACAACTCCGGCAAAAATACTGATAATACGTCTATATACTCGATCAACATTTTATCTACATCTTTGCCGCAAAGCAATTTTCCCAGTTCGCAATATATGCGCTCGGCTGAGATATGATTTAGCAATTCCCTTTGGCTGATGATCGCTTCCTTAGTCTTATCTTCAATTGTAAACCCTAGCACTGAAGCAAAGCGAATTGCACGCAAAATACGCAAAGCATCTTCGGTAAATCTTTGATTTGGATCTCCGACTGTGCGAATGGTTTTTTGTTTGATATCGGCAATGCCATTAAAATAATCCACCAACCCGATAGTATCATTATAAGCAACGGCATTAATAGTAAAATCACGCCGCGCGGTATCTTCAAGCAAGCTGGATACAAAACTTACGCTATCAGGCCGCCGCATATCAGTATATTTACCCTCACAGCGATAAGTGGTAACTTCCAGCGGCAGCGAATCAATCAACACTGTAACCGTACCATGCTTAATACCGGTCTTAATCAGTGGATAGTTGCCGAATAATCTCTCTATCTCCGACGGTAAAGCGTTGGTAGTAATGTCAAAATCATGAGGTGTTTTTCCAAGCAAATAATCACGCACACAACCGCCGATTAAGTACGTTTCATAGCCTGCAGCTTCTAACATATTCAAAACGGTGCTTACTTGTATTGGCAAGTCAAATTTCATCTTCTATACCTCATAAGTTTAGCGCTTGTCGCCAATTTTGCTCTTTTATATTACCAGCGCGGGCGCAAGCGGGACTTGAAGACAAAACACATACATGATCCATCTGATGATAAAGTTCCGTATATCTTTGTTTAAAATATTTCTCCGCTGTACGGCCATTAAAGATTATGCGCTCAATATCTGGGTAATGAGCAAAAAATGCAGGAAAATCATTTGCAACAGCATTGCGGATATTATTATCAAGAGCGCCTTCCCTATCGGCTGCTTGCAACACATCCCATAAACCAATATTATGTTTCAGCAAAAAGTCACATTTCCCTTGATAATTATCAATAATTGGCGCTTCAAATATAGAAAATATCAACTGCCAGAATTTATTTTGCGGATGGGCGTAATATTGAGCAGCTCTTAAAGATTGCGGCCCGGGCAATGAACCCAATATCAGTATTTGTGATTGTTTATCGATAATCGGAGGAAAACAATGCTCCATATATTACTCCAAGATGTCACTTTGATTGAATTACTGCTATTTATTATCTTTATACATATTACTAACTGTAACAAGCTGCATTTTCATCTGCTCAGCCACCTCCGGTGGCGCAATCACCCGCACCTTGTCCGCCAAACCAAACAACCAGGCAAAAAACTGCGGACTTACGGCAACATTAACAGTGATGGTAAAGTGATCTTGATCAGATTTAATAATCATAATATCTTTGCCAAATCGATCTATCACCGGCCCTACCATACTATTGGCAAATTCTATTGTGACATTTTGCTCATTACCGGTAAACATTGAAAAAGTTTTTTGGGCGTAGACTGCCATATCAAGTTGGCTAAATTGGTCTTGCCCCTCGCGGCCGTTTTGGGTTTCCTCAATGCTTAACATTTTATCTACACGATAATGTCTGATTTCTCCAGCTGCAGCATCAAAACCGATCAGATAATATTTTTCATCATCCCAATTCAATGCAAACGGACTGACTATATAACGATCTCCGTTTTTTTTCAACTGCCGTTCTTTAGTAATAGCGTACTCAAAATATTGAAAACTAATTTGATGATTATGGGATATCGCGTCATGTATTATATCTACATTGTAATAAATGCTTTCGTTCATCGTCTTGATTCGGTTTGTAACATAAACTTGCCTTCGCAGAGACTGCGCTTCATAAATACTGGTTAAATTTTCAATCTTTTTAATCAACGCAAATGATTTCTTTTTGGTAATAAATTTTGATGCTTGAACGCTATCCACCAACAGCTTCAATTCCGGCAATTCAAAACTACGGTTAGCAATATAATATGCGGTCGTATTAGTTCGGATACTTTCGATATCAATACCAAATAAGCGCAGCGCTTCAAAATCATCATAGATACTTTTGCGTTCTGCTTCTATACCGGATACTTTGAGACTGTCTATGATCTGAGCCATTGTTAAAGGATGATCCTCATCAGAATTTTGATAGAATAACTTAAGTATATGCAACAACTTAAGTTTTTGATTAGATGATTTGGCCATTTCTGTCCTCCAAAGATTGTAAGAACTTAATATACTAAATATGATACCGTATTATTTATAAATTGACAACTAATGCTCAGATCCGAATATCAATAAAATAAAAACCTGTACTGTGCGTACAGGTTTCGAAACTTTTAACTAAGGTAATGTTGATCAAACGAATCTGAATAAAGATATTTAATTGTCGCAACCATACCGCCCCAATAAAATGGGTTATTGTAAAAACCACCGTAAGCTCCCTTTAAAAAGATATTATTGGCAACATCATGAAGATAATCAGCATGATAAGACGATACATCCGTAAGCACCTCTGCAACAATATTGATTTGCTCCTGCAAGCGATGACCATCACCTTCACTAATTGAGACCGAAGAACTGTTAAAAAAATTCATAGTATTAGCGATATTACTAATTAAAGCCAATGCAATTTTTATCTGTTGTTTAATATCTTCTTTTTTAACTACATCCATAATCTCACCTTCCCTTTAACATTTGTTTAGTATAGCATGATTTCAGTATTTTTACACATTTACCTTTAACTAAGATTGAATAATAATGATCGCTTGTTGATTTATAATCTATGTTTATATTATAATACAACTGTCTAATAATATCTATATTAAGTATCTTCACTGTGGAGGTTTTAAATGAGCGAAAAATTGCTTGATCGTCGCATTCGCAAAACTAAGAAGCAATTGCGGCAAGGTTTGATGGAATTAATGCGTGAAAAAAGCATTAAAGACATCAGTGTACGAGAATTAACCGATAAAGTAGATATCAATCGCGGCACTTTTTACCTCCATTACCGTGATATCTACGATATGATCGAACAAATCGAAAATGAAATGGTTGATGAATTAATCAATGTCATTCACAGCCATCATCATCAAGATATGCAAAGCAGACCGTTGCCTATTTTAATAGACGTTTTTACTTTTCTTTCAAATAATATTGATATGGGGTCTGTGTTGTTAGGCGATTATGGTAATTTGCATTTTGCTGATAAAATCAAAAATATCGTACAAATAAAATTCATTAATGAATTACTACTCAAAGATTTTTCCGACAAAAGAAAAGAAATTATAGAATATTTCTATGCCTTTATCTTTGCTGGTTGCATAGGTATTTTTCGTGCCTGGCTAGAATCAGACATAAAGCGAACACCAACCGAAATGGCAATAATCGCCGAGCAAATCATACTGCATGGCAGAGATAGCTTAAATAATTGAAGATAGCCAAAAACTATTTTTTTACATCTTGTTTATTATTTACTGATCGTAGAAAATGTGAATCCGCTATCCTCACCGACAAATTCGCAATCGTCTGCCAATCCTTCTGTTACCATTACCTGATGATCATCAGTAACAAACACTGCTTCAAAGCCGCCATAGTCGCGCCAGTATTGAATTGATTTATCAAGTCCAAGTACAAAAAGCGCCGTAGATAATCCATCAGCCATCGTGCCGTTATCACAAACAATAGTTGTCGAAAGTAAGCCGCTATCCGCGGGATAGCCTGTATCGGGATCAATAATATGATGATAACGAACACCATCTTGATCAAAATATCTTTGATAGCCGCCGGAAGTCACCGCTGCTTCATCGGCAATACTAATAACACATACAACACCGTTTTCATCAAGCGGGTCTTGTACACCGATCCGCCATTTCTCACCATCAGGTTTGGTGCCTAACACTTGGACATTGCCACCTAAAGATACCATCGCCGATTCAATACCGGCCTTAGCGAATATATCGCTCAGCTTCTGTCCGGCATATCCTTTGGCTATGCCTCCAAGATCAATTGCCATTCCATCTCTTAAACTGACGCTGCTGCCATCATAACTTATATTTTGATAATTAACCAAAGGTAAATGAGCATCTATTTCCGATTGAGTAGGAACTTGATAACTATCGTCGACAAATCCCCATGCTTTAACAAGCGGATAAACAGAGATATCAAAGGCACCGCCGCTTCTCTCGGATACCGTGAAAGTTACATCCATAATATCTGTCAGCTCTTGAGATAGAGTATCGCTACCTCCGTAAGTATTGATAGCCGAAACTTTGCTGCTGCTTTTAGTAGCGGAGAGCATTTCTTCCAAATCATATACTTCCTGTTCAGCAGTAAGCAATACCTCTTTAGCGTTTTCACCATAGGCGGATATTTCTATTACCGTATCCATGGCAACAAATGAAATCGTCTCCGGCTCATCAATGTCTGAAGTCTGCTCTTGTTCTTGATCACAGCCGCAAACAAATATTATAATTGCCGCAAATATCATTAACAAGAACATTATTTTTTTGCTCATATTTGTCTCTTTCTTATTTTACTCCGGGGAAATCAAGTGTTGCAAAATAATCAGCAAGCGTTTCGGCACGGCGGATCAATTGGATCACGCCGTTTTCTTTTAGCAGCAGTTCTTTTGAACGCAGCTTGCCATTATAATTAAAGCCCATAGCATGTCCATGAGCACCGGTATCATGGATCACCAGCAGATCGCCGATATCAATCTGCGGTAATTGCCTGTTAACGGCAAACTTATCATTATTTTCGCATAAAGAGCCGGTAATATCATAAAGATGATCTGCCGTTTGCTGATCTTTGCCAACTACCGTAATATGATGATAAGCGCCGTAAAGCGCCGGGCGCATTAAATCAGCCATACAAGCGTCGACACCGATATAATGTTTGTAAGTATCTTTACGATGCAATACCTTAGTTACCAAATATCCGTAAGGTCCGGTGATCATCCTTCCGCTTTCGATACAGAGTTTTACAGCATCAAGCCCTGCAGCAACTAATATTTGCTGATATGCTTGTCTGATACCTTCACCAATCTTTTCTAAGTTAACAGACTCCTCCTGCGGCTGATAAGGGATACCTATACCGCCGCCAAGATTGATAAACTCGATTGCAATATTTAATTTTTGTTTGATCTCTACTGCCAGTTCAAACATCATCTTGGCAGTATCGACAAAATAATCGCCATTCAATTCATTAGAAACAATCATCGTATGCAGTCCAAAATGCTTCACACCTTTAGCTTGGCATTGCCTAATAGCGCTAAACAGATGTTCACGTGTTAGCCCATATTTTGCTTCTTCCGGGTAACCGATTATCGTATTGCCACCGCCTCGCAGGCTGCCAGGATTATAGCGGAAAGAGATTGTTTGCGGTAATTGAGCCCCCTGCTCAATAAAATTGATATGCGTAATATCATCAAGATTTAATACTGCGCCCAATTCCAATGCCTTTGTATATTCGCAGATCGGCGTATCATTGGATGTAAAGCATATATCGTCTCCACGTAAACCAACAGCCTCAGAAATTACCAACTCTGCCATAGAACTGCAGTCGGCACCGAACCCTTCTTCGACCAGTATTTTTAAAATATATGGATTGGGCAGTGCCTTAACCGCGAAATATTCTTTAAATGATGGCGCCCAAGCAAAAGCTGCATTCAAGCGGCGAGCATTGACGCGAATATCTTTTTCTACATAAAGATGAAACGGCGTGTCATACTCGGCAGCGACCGCTGCTAACTTTTCTTGTGATAGCGGTAATAATTTTTCACTCATGTGAAACCTCCTCATGCTGTATCATTAAATTAATCTATATTATGACAAATCCCGCAGTCAACGTCAAGCATTTGTTAACAAATTAAGAATACATCAGTATTTATAATTTAGATAAATTTATTTGTTTTCAGTAAAATATTTATTAATTGCTTCTATAGGAATAACTAAACCGCTGTTTTCTACGCCTTCTATGCTGGCATAAATAACTCCAATTACCTGGCCTTTATCATTAAACACCGGACTTCCCGAGGATCCGGGTAATACAGGACCGGAAATATATATCACCGGATAAGGCTGCTGCTGATACCATATTTGCTTAACCTCCCCCTGACTGATCGTATAATCAAAACCTAATGGATTGCCGATAAATATCACAGTATCGCCGATCTGCGGATAATTGTCAGCCAGCTGTAAATAAGGTAAATCCTTGGCATTCAAATCAATCAGCGCCAAATCAACACCTTCAATTGTTTGCCAACTGTCAGCAATATACGCTTTTCCGTCAGCACAAGTAATTGTTAAGCTGTTAGCACCTGCTACCACATGCTGATTGGTAACAATCAAACCATCTTCGCTGATATTGAAGCCTGTCCCGGAAATATTACCGTGTTCGATGCTTACTACAGAATTTTTTAATTGATTCAGCGATTGATTTTCCGATAATTCTATTGACTGTTTGAGAAAGCTAAGATCATTAATATCCCAATTGTTGATATAATTTCCATAAATTATATATGTAAAACAAATTAATACGATCACCGCGATCAGTGGTAATATAATACGAAATCCACCGGTAATCTCATGCGCTTGTTCGTTTATATCATTATCGGCTAATTGATTTAGCTCCGATATCTCGTCCATATCAAGATCACGGCAATATTTGGGATTAATCTGACGCCAATATTCGCCGTTTTTTGTTTCCGACGAAATTGGAGGATCTTTTTTGATTCGATAACGTGCCATCTAATTATCACATGCTTTCTAATACAATTCGCCGCTTTTTAACATGCAACTACCGATTTGTTTATTCCGGTTCCAAGCTCTCACCGGTTTCATTGTTTATCGGCATAGCTGTTTTATTAATTCCTTGCCAAATACCACAAATTACTAATAACGCTCCCAAATATTGTAGCCAAGTCAGTCGTTCACCAAACCAGATAGCCGAAAGTATGATCGCAGAAACAGGGTAAAAACTATTAATAATGCCACTGACTGCTGCACCCGCAATATTAACGCATTTGTTCCATAGCAGCGTACAAATGGCCCCCGGTACGAGTCCAAGATAAAGCAAATAGACACATTGCCTAAACGTCAACTGAGAAATAATATCAAACCGTGATATTATAAATGGTATAAAGAGAAATGTTGAGGCAACTAAAATCCAAAAGAATGTCTGAATATATGATAGAAAATGACCATATTTACGAATAAGTATCGTATATACCGCAAAGCAAGTACCCGTGCCTAAAAATGCCAAATCCCAAGGATTAAGTGAGAAATCACGCAAATAAGCCAAATCACTGCCGGTTATACAAAAAATCAGTCCTACACAGGCTGCAGCAATACCGACAATACGCCGCCAACCAAGCGCTTCCTTGAGAAAAAAATGTGAAAGTAGTACAATAATTATCGGATTAAATGAATGGATCAAAGTTGATTTTCCGGCAGCAGTATGCTGAAGGCTCAATGCCATTAAGGCCCAAAGTCCGGCAACACCTATTAGGCCCATTGCGAATAATGACCCGAAATGTATACGGAAATCTTTTAAATGTGGTTTTTCTTTTGATACAAAAAACATCCAAAATAAACAAAAAATCAGCGGCATTATTATCATAGAAAAAGAAACAAAAAAAGGATCTATTCCATCTGCTACCAACATTTTGATAACCGGAGTACCAGTTCCTGATGCAAGTACTACTAAAAAAATAAATATAAAATATTTATACTTTTTGCTCAAGCTGTTCCCTCCGTATCTTTACTTTTTACAATTATCATTAACAATATTGATATTTTTAGACAGATCACAACGCAGATCTTGCAAAACGCTTATCATGACAATCACAGAACCCATTGCCTGCACCCAAGCTGCTTGCAACTTAAGATCACGGCAATATCTGCAACACTACCGAGTTGTTTATTCCGGTTCCAAGCTCTCACCGGTTTCATTGTTTATCGGCATAGCTGTTTTTTTAATACCCTGCCAAATACCACATATTACCAAAACTGCTCCCAAATACTGTAGCCAAGTCAGTCGCTCACCAAACCAGATAGCCGAAAGTATGATCGCAGAAACGGGGAAAAAACTATTAATAATGCCACTAACCGCAGCTCCGACAATATTAACGCCCTTGTTCCATAATAGCATACAGATAGTTCCCGGAACAAGACCAAGATATATCAAATAGGCCCATTGCCTAAACGTCAACTGAGAAATAATATCAAGCCGAGATATAATTAATGGAATAAATATAATTGTTGAGGCAACTAAAATCCAAAAGAATGTCTGAATATATGATAGATAATGACCATATTTACGAATAAGTATCGTATATACCGCAAAGCAAGTACCAGTTCCTAAAAATGCCAAATCCCAAGGATCAAGTGAGAAATCGCGCAAATAAGCCAAATCACTGCCGGTTATACAAAAAATCAATCCTACACAGGCCGCAGCAATACCGACAATGCGCCGCCAACCAAGCGCTTCTTTGAGAAAATAATGTGAAAGTAATACAATAATTACCGGATTAAATGAATGGATCAAAGTTGATTTTCCTGCTTCGGTATGCTGAAGACCTATTGACATTAGGGCCCAAAGTCCGGCAACACCTATCAATCCCATTGCCAATAACGACCAAAAATGCTTACGGAAATCTTTTAAACGTGGTTTTTCTTTTGTAACAAAAATCATCCAAAATAAAATATAAACTAAAGGTAATATTATCCGTGAAAAGGTTACAAAATAGGGATCTACCCCATCTGCTACCAGCATCTTGACAACCGGAGTACCAGTTCCTGATCCAAGTACTACCAAAAAGAGAAATAAAAAATACTTATACTTTTTGCTCAAGCTACTCCCTCCGTATCAATTATTTCTTACAATTATCACTTACAATATTGATATTTTTAGAAGGATCACAACGCAGACCTTGCCAAACACTTATTATGACAATCACAGCACCCATTGCCTGCACCCCAGCAATACTCTCCCCAAGCCAGATAGTAGAAATAACTACCGCTGTAACAGGCAAAAAGCTGTTAATCAGACCACATGGAACTGCGCCAATCGTATTCAAACCGATGTTCCAAGACAAAAACCCTAAGGATCCCGGTACTACCCCTAAATACACCAGCCAGAAAATCTGCTCGCCATTAAGACTCTTCAATAAATAGAGACGCGGCAATACAAATGGCATGAATAAAATGATAGAACAAACTATCAGCCAAAAAAAACACTGATACACCTGTATCTTTACGCAATATATCCTCATTATGATACAATAAACCGCCCACAGCAAAGCTGTCAGTATAAAGATCATATCCCAAGGGGAAATCGACAGAGCACCTACGTTAAAATTGCTGCCGCCAATCATACAAAGCGTAACTCCGAAAACAGCCGTTATCGTTCCGATTACCCGTCTTTTGCCCATTGGCTCTTTGAGTATAAGATAAGCCAAAACAATAATTAATACAGGATTTATGCCATATATCAACATTGACTGCCCTGCCGGTGCGTATTGCAGAGCTATTGTTGTCAACATCCACAAACCGGCCTGGCCACAAAAGCTCATTAACAAAATCGGTTTCCACAAACGACGAAAAGCAGCAAAATCCGGTTTTTGTTTAGTCGCCGCTAATATACCGGTTGCAAAAAATATCGGTATGGCTATTCGGCAAAAAGCTGCTAGATAAACATCTACACCACTATTAAGCAAATGTTTTAATACCGGTGTTGTACTACCAACAAACAATGTACCTATAATCGTAAACAAATAATATTTAAGTTTTTCGTTTTGTTTTGTCACTATCTGACCTCTTAAATAAAAAATAATCATTAGAACATCATTTATACAGGATTATTGGCAAAAATACCGAATAAAATGATATTAACACAAAAGGAGCTTCTATGGAAAAAAGTACTTCTGGTTTGCAAATTAGCTGCTTTCAGCTGAAAATTATCGGTTGCGCCCTCATGGTAATAGATCACATCGGTTACTTGTTGTTTCCCGATATTATAGCATTACGTATGATTGGTCGTCTCGCCTATCCGATTTTTGCCTATCTGATTGCTAACGGATACAAACATACTCATGATGTTAAAAAATACTTGTTGCTGATATTAATTTTTGCCGTTGCTTTCCAATATCCTTATATGTTAATCATGGGAACGGAAAAACTAAATGTCCTGTTTACGTTGGGATTAGGTCTTCTTACTTTGTATGCTTTCGATAGATTAGACAGCAACTATGGCTATTTCTTTGTTTTTCTGTTTGCAGTGGCTGCTGAGTTCCTTAATTTCGATTATGGTGTCTACGGAATTTTAATGATCTTTGCATCTTATCTCTTATTCAATAATTTCCGTAAGCTGGTTATTGCCTGGGGTCTCATTTCTCTCCCCTTCTTAATTGAAGGCATTGTAACCTTTTACAAATATGGTGTTTGGGGCGATGCAACTATTCAGGTACTAGCGCTCCTTGCCATACCGATAATAATGCTTTATAAAGGCAAGAAGGGCAAGTCAATGCGTCTTTGGTTCTATATATTTTATGTAGCCCATCTCGTTATATTATTTTTAATAAAATATTTCTATTTTTAATTATAAATATTAAATAATATTATATCATAAAAAATGATGATGCAAAAGCATCATCATTTTTATATTTCAACCCATTTCGTCAATAGTTTTGGTAAATCCGGCAATACAATTTTCCATAAACCAGCTAACTTGCGGCAAATCATTAAACTTATTTATTTCTGTTAATATACTTTGTTCGGCTAAAGCAAATTCATGGTTCCCTGCTACACCTTCTTCGAGACACTTGATATAGGCTGTAATTTTATCGGCCGCTTTAATAATTCTTTGTACCTTATCGGCAGGTGGGAAAAATAGGGGTCGATACTCATCCATTAATTGCTCCGGTAACATCGACAAAAGCTTTTGTTTGGCGATATTCTCTATTTCGCTATATGATGTCTTGATCTCGGGATTAAAATATTTAACCGGTGTTGGCAGATCGCCAATAATCACCTCGCCAACATCATGATAAAGTGCCCTCATCACAACTTCTCGCTCATCAATATCGTCATCGAAATACTTCTTGCCAATTAAAGCTAAAGCATGGGCAATTACTGCCACCTGCAAGCTATGCTCTGCAACATTTTCCTCCATGATATTGCGCATTAAGCTCCATCGTTTTATTAATTTTAATCTCGATAAATAGGCATAAAACCAATTACCCATAATTATTTCCTCTTTAGAAAGTAACAAAACTTACTTTATAAATATTCTCAACTTTACTGATCATCTTAAGCTGTTTCTCATTCGGTTCGCGGCTAACACCGATCGTCATCATTGCTTTACCGGTATCAGGAACAGGGCTGACCTGCATCCCGGAAATATTGATACCGGCTTCACCCATAACAGTGCCGATTTTACCGATCATGCCCGGCAGATCTGCATTTTCAACGATTAGCATATATTTTTCCGGCCGAAAATCAAAATGAAAACCATCGATCTCAATAATCCGCGGGTCATCGTTGCAAAAGATAGTTCCAGAATAACGATATTCCCTTTCACCGGCAAAGATTTTTACCGTAATTAAACTATCGTAGTTAGGCGTAGCGGGCTCCTTGCTTTCGGCGACCGAGATGCCACGTCTTTCGGCCACGATTCTGGCGTTTACATAATTGATTTGTTCTTTGAGTATCGGTTCAAAAAGTCCTCTCAATACAGCTCTGGTAATTACAGCGGTATCAAGATTTGCAACAGTTCCACAATAATCAACAACTACGCGTTTAACAGGCTTTTTCTGTAATTGAAGATATAGCTTACCTAAAAGCTCGCCTAAACGCAGGTAAGGTTTAATAACGTTCAGATCTTCATTCCTCAGTATTGGTAAATTGACAGCATTGGGTACCATCTCGCCCCGTAAAGCTGAAATAACCTCTTCCGCTACTGAGATGCCAACATTTTCTTGAGCCTCATCCGTTGTAGCTCCGATATGCGGCGTCACGATAAAATTTTCAAATTTATAAAGTGGCGAATCAATGCAAGGTTCCTTAGACAATACATCAAATGCTGCAGAAGCAACAGTGCCATCAGCAAGCGCCTTAGCAATAGCATCTTCCTGGTAAAGGCCGCCGCGTGCGCAGTTAATAAACCGCACTCCCTTTTTTACAAGCTTTAATTGTTTCTCGCCAATCATTCCGAGAGTTTCGTCGGTTTTTGGCGTATGTATTGAAATTATATCGGATTCGGCCAGTAATTCCTCAAGAGTTTCCTTTTTAGTGGCTCTTGCCCGTTTAAAACACTCATCGGTAATGTATGGATCATACGCTATGATATTCATATCAAATGCTATCATACGATTAGCCAACAAAGTACCGATACGTCCTAATCCGATAATACCAAGCGTCTTGCCGTGTAATTCACTACCCTGGAAGCGACTGCGGCCCCATGTGCCGCCCTTTAAACTGTCATTTGCTTGAGGAATATTCCTACAGGAAGCCAGTATCATACCAACCGTTAATTCGCAGGCAGAAACACTGTTAGCATCAGGGGTATTTACAATGATTATACCTAAATTGGTAGCCTCTTCCATGCTGATATTATCAACACCATTACCGGCACGTCCGACAACCTTAAGTTTAGTTGCTTTCGAAAGCAGTTCGGCGTCAACAACCGGTTGACTGCGGACAATCAAACCATCATATTCACCAATACAGGATAATATCTCTTCTCTGGTAATATCCTTTCGATAATCAATATCCATTCCGCTTGCATACAAAACCGCTAAACCTTTTTCATTAAGCTTTTCCGCTACCAATATTTTAGTCATACACTCCACCTCTTCTGTTTTTAATAGAGCATACCTGATTATAGTATCTTTACCTATTATTGTCAACCACAGGCGGCAAAAGTAAACATAAAAAAGCCTGCATAGATTAGTTGCAGACTTAACAATTAAAATTGCAATTTAACGAATCGAAAATATTCGCTCTCTCAAATCTCTCAAAACAAAATGATTGCCCATAATCTGGCGAAACACATCTACTACTTCCGGATCAAGCTCGTTGCCTTCGTAATATCTCAGTTCATTTAATGCTTCATCACAAACAAGAGCCCGCTTCTGATTAAAAGGAACCGTAAGATAATCATACATTAAAGCTACCCGGAAAATGCGGCAAGCCAAGGGGATTTTCTTGCCCGCTAAACCTAGATATCCACCGCCGTTGTATTTCTCTTCATGGCAGCGCACCAAATCGGCTGCTTTCGAAAAAGGTTTTATGGCAGCAACGATTTCTGTTCCGAGTTCTATATGTTGATCAAGAAGCTTTTGATCAAATTCACCTAAACTGCGTTTGCGACGAACAATCTTATCACTGACAATAAACAAGCCGATATCATGACAGTAACATAGAATACGCAGCTTGTCCATTTCCTTTTTAGGCAAATTATAACGTTTAGCCATCGCCAAACTATAATAAACTAATCGACGCGAACGATCGCGACTTTCTGCTGAACCACAATACACATCTTCAGTATCATCGATTCCCCATTTTGCAACTTCTCTGTCGGCAATAATCTTTTTGCAATGATTATAAGCAATAACTGCAATGATTATCAAAACAATAAGCCGAAGTATTATTCTATAAGAAGATACTTCGGCAAAAAATGCAGACCCCAATGATATTGAAGCAGAAGAAGACAACAACAATGAATCTATCAACCAAACAGCTAAAGCAAAAACAGTATATCGAGTTATAATGGGAAATATACGCATCTTTTCTTTTCCTCACCTATATCGATAATATCTATATATTGTGCAATTCTCTACATGATACATCAATTCCTGCCTTTAAATAACAAATATTGTTAAAGTTTTCCAAAATAATTTTAATGATGATACGGTTCATGTCGGCTAATCTTTAATGACCTGTATATTTGCTCAATTAATATTAAACGCATTAATTGATGCGGATAAGTCAAGCTGCCAAATGATAATATTAAATCAGCCTTCTCGCGAATTTTGTCGCTGAGGCCAATACTTCCACCAATCGAAAATACGATATTACTATAGCCGTTTAGAGTCAGGTCATCAATTTTCGCTGATAATTGTTCGGAAGTCAGTTGCTGTCCCCGCATATCGAGCGCAATATGATATGCATCTGTCGGCAGTGCTGCGATAATCCGTTGGCCTTCAAGATCGCGGATTTGCTTAAGTTCTGCCTCGCTGGGATTAAGAGGCAATCGTTGATCTGGCAACTCGATAATCGATAGTTTGGCCATCGGCATCAGTCGCTTGGCATATTCATCAATTCCGGCTGTCAAATATTTTTCTTTAATTTTTCCTACAGCTATAATAGTGATCTGTAACACTTATTCCTCCGTTTGTTGGAGAACAACATCAAATTCCAATCCTTTTTTATCTCGCATAACATTAACTTCTACACTATCGCCGATCTGATGATTATAGATGATGTTCTGTAAATCTGCAGTTGTCGCCACTTTTTCGCCATCAATAGCAGTAATGATATCATATTCATTAATTCCAGCCTTATCTGCTGCTCCACCGGCAATAGGTGATACAATTACGCCATAATCTACTGCCAAATCATTATTATCCGCCACACTCTCGTTCACTTCGCCATAAATATATACTTCTAAAGCGGGTCTAATAACATAGCCGTATTCAAGTAGGTTTTCGATAACATAGAGAACAGTATTGCTCGGGATTGCAAATCCCATGCCTTCAAATTCGGAGGAAACTATTTTTACACTGGTGATACCGATCACTTGGCCGGCAGCATTTACCAGCGGACCACCAGAATTACCGGGGTTAATTGCCGCATCTGTTTGGATCAGCTCAAATTGGCTGCCTTCCGAAGTAGTGATCTGTCTGTTCAACCCGCTGATAATCCCCATTGTTACCGAGCGTGCAAATTGCTCTCCGCCTGGATTACCGATAACTAAAGCAAGATTGCCGACGGCAACTTTGTCAGAATCACCAAAAACTGCCGGCGTCAAATCGTTAGCAGCAATTTTTAATAAAGCTAAATCGCTTTTTGCATCAGTTCCGATAATTTTTGCCTGTTTTTGATTGCCATCCGCAAGAGTAACAACAATATTTTTGGCGCCTGATACAACATGGTTATTGGTTATTATATAACCATCTTTAGTATAGATCAGCCCAGAACCAGATGCAGAAACTTCTTGGGTGCCATAAAACCAGCTGGTGCTTTCACTGACCGTTTTGATACAGACTACTGACGGGGCGACCTGATCGGCTATATCGCTAATGTTTGATAAATCGGCTTGCCAATCAATAGCGGTTCTATTATTTGAGTTATTATTCGTGATATCATTGGTATCAATTTTTTCACCGTCACTATCAAACATGTCGGTTGCATCGGCAATATATAAAGCTATTAAACCGCCAACTATTGCTGCTACCACCAATAATAACACTACTATTAACCAAGAAGGTCTGCGGAAACCGGAGTAGTCATTAAAGTATCTCATCGTATTCCTCCCTAAATTCTAAGTAAACGATGCGGCTCTTTGGCCGGCGCTACAGACACAGATAAATTACTACCGACCGCCTGTTGCAACCGCTGTTCAACAGCAGTTATTGCCGCCAGCGGTGTATTGTTGCTGCGGCTTAAGTGCGCCAATAAAACTTCTTTGGTTTTTTCACTGACAATCGCAGCAATTGCTTCTGCTGCCTGTTGATTAGATAAATGACCGTTGACCGATTTGATTCGTTGCTTAAGAAAATAAGGATAATCCCCATCTTCAAGCATGCCTTGGTCATAGTTTGCCTCAAATACCAAGCCGTCCGCACCCAGTAATAATTGCAGCATGCTATCACTTACCTTACCTGTATCCGTTACAATACCTAATTTACTGTTATTATGGCAAATAATCATTCCTACCGGTTGAATAGCATCATGATAGAGCTTAAAAAAATCGATAGTTAATTCGCCTATCTTCATATCATATTCAAAAATATGGCGTTGGTATTCAGGTATTTCTGTGATAAAAGGCAAATTGTTCCAAGTCAGGCGGCTGGCAAATATCGGAATATCATATTGTCTGTTAATAACCGCAGCACCATTAATATGGTCACAATGTTCGTGAGTTATTAGTACCGCCTTAATAGATTCAAGTGCAACACCTATCGAAGCTAGTGAACGTTTAAGATAAGTAGCCGAACAACCGGCGTCAATTAATATTCTGGTATTGCCACCACAAACATAGATGCAATTTCCCGATGAACTGCTTGCTAAAGTAGTAAATTCCATGTTATGTACTCCTTAGCGGTATTTTACCATAAAGTGACTGTAACTGTCATCAAATTGCGACAAAAATTTAAACTATTTGAATTCTACACTAATATATGTTATGATAATTTCAATAATAATCAAGGAGGTAAGACGAATGTGCGATCATTGTGGTTGTTCTTCTGAAAGCACTCATACTCACCTGCTTATTCCCGTAAAGGGTATGAACGATGAGAAATGCGAATCTAAAATAGAAACAGCTCTTAACAGTTTACATGGTATATCTCATGCCCATGCCGACTCCCAACAAGGGGTAGTAGCGATTGCTCTTGATGCCGGCGGAGACCTTGCTGCCGTTAAGAACACGATAAAAAGCCTTGGTTTTGAGGCTTAAATACAATACTATAATATTTAAATCAAAAACAGGCGCTCATTAAGAGCGCCTGTTTTGTTAACTCTATTATTTATTTTATTAGTTTCTTTACATCGTCATTATGAGCCATTATGATTAAGTTTTCAGTTGATTTGAAAACATGTTCAGGTTTAGGCAAAGGACTGATAACACCATGCTCTTTTGTGGCTAGGATACTGACATGATACTTTGTTCTGACTTCCTTTTGTAATATACTCTTACCATACCATGATGTCGGTACGGCAATTTCGAATATTGAATAATCAGAAGAAAGTTCAATATAGTCAAAAACATTTTCTGTGCCATATTTAGCAGCTATTCTTTCAGCCATGTCTTTTTCGGCATATATTACTTCATCAGCTCCGTTACGTAACAAAAATTTAGCATGAACTTCACGGCATGCACGGGAAAGCACAAACTTTGCACCCAAATCTTTTAATAAAGCAGTTGTCTCTAGAGAACACTGAAAGTCATTTCCAATCGCAACAATACAAATGTCAAAATTACGAACTCCTAATGATGCAATAAATGCTTCATTAGTTGCGTCACCTATCTGCGCGTTAGTTGCATAACTGAGTGTATCGTTTACATTCTCCTCGCAACTGTCGATAACCATTACTTCATTGCCGCGCAAATAAAATTGACGCGCCAAATGCCGCCCGAAACGTCCAAGACCAATTATTAATACCGTTTTCATTAATATACCTCCAACAGATTAAATAAAACTACTAATTATCCTACCTTAATATTCTCTACCGGTAACCTGGATGGAACCAAAGTATTATGAGTCATTGCAAACAAGATAGCCAGACAGCCAACTCTACCAATATACATTAATGTGATTAGTATAATATGCGAAGCAGAACTAAGCTGCGGCGTTATCCCTAAAGATAATCCAACTGTACCAATTGCCGAAGCAGCTTCAAATAATACTTCGGTTAAAGGCAAGTTTTCTATACTACATATTGCTAGCGTTGCGCTTAATATAACTAATAGATATATTATTAAAATACAACATACACGACGCAATACTGCATCATCGATTCTTCGTCCCATACAGTATACATGTTTCCTTTGCTTTACTTCAGAACGCATACATAGTAATAAAACTGCAAAAGTTGATGTCTTAATACCACCTGCTGTAGAACCGGATGAACCTCCAATTATCATTAATAATATTATCAGCAAAATACTACTGGAAGAAAGAGCAGGTAAATTTACTGAATTAAACCCAGCGGTACGTGGTGTAATAGACTGAAAAAATGACCACAACAAATTATCTCCTATTGATTTACCAATGGAAATATTTCCGCCTATCTCAAACACAAATATTAGAACGGTTCCTACAATAATCAATAATGCTGTCGTCAATATGACTATTTTGCTGTGTAATGTCATTTTTTTAAAATGGTAACCATGTTGAAAAACATCTGCCCAGACCAAAAAACCAATACCACCGATTATTATTAACGCCATGATAACGCCGCTAACAAGCCAGTCATCAGCATAACCACAAAGAGATATAAACGGAGAAAAGTAGCCCATTAAATCAAATCCAGCATTACAAAATGCAGAAACAGAATGAAAGACAGCAAAATATGCTCCTCGTAATAATCCCATTTGCGGACAAAAACGTATTGCTAATAACAATGCGCCTGTTGCTTCAATCATAAAAGTGCCCAGCAATATAAAACGAGTCATTCTCACAATGCCGCCTAGTTGCGGAACACTAAGTGAATCCTGAATCAATTCCCTTTGTCGCAATCCAATACGTTTATCGGTAAAAGTAAGTGCACCAATAGCAAACGTCATAAAACCTACGCCACCCGTTTGGATTAGCAGCAAAATTACAATCTGACCAAAAAGTGACCAATGGCTGAAAGTATCAACTATCACCAACCCGGTAACACAAGTAGCGGAGGTTGCCGTGAACAAAGCCGTTACAAAAGAAGTCGTCTCTGATGACCTACTGGCAATTGGTAGCATTAATAAAATTGAACCTAACATAATAATATAAAAATAACCAATTGCAAGTGTCTTCATTGTGTTAGGCTGAGAATTATGCCACAATATCTTAGTAAACATTGATTTAGCCTCCTAAATGTAGACACAATTATATCTCGTTTATTAGAAATATGCAATAATAAACAGATGGCCAAATGACCATCTGTTTTTAATATTAATTAATAATAAGATTAATCCAGATAATTTAATGGATTATAAGCAACATCATTAATTCGCACTTCAAAGTGAAGATGGGATCCGGTAGTTCTACCGGTAACGCCAACTGCTCCTATTGAATCTCCTCTTGATACTTCATCACCGGAGTTGACATAGAATTCGCTAAGATGAGCATACCATGTTTCTAATCCACCGCCATGATCAATCTTAATAATATTACCATAATTGCCACTATATGCTGCAAAGACAACCGTGCCGCTTTCCGCAGCGAATACAGTATCTCCAACAGATCCGTCAATATCAATACCGGTATGATAACCTAATGAACGAGAACCAAACCGAGAAGTAATATTACCTGCCAGCGGCCAGCCCAGGATGCCGCTGCCGCTATTGCTACGTGAAGCCACAACAATCTTTACGCCGCGTTCAATTACTTGATCTACAGGCTCTTCAAGTGTAACAGCACTCAAACGCTGTGAACTTACCACAACTCCATTAGTTTCAACGACCTTAGATGTCACTTCCTCTTGGCCGTTTTCGCCTTTGGTAATAACATTTTCATTACCACGAGCTAAACTGGTATTATCTATAGTTTCTGTTTTATAGGCCAGCTCCTGAATACCAACAACCTTTTTTGCAACCTGAACATCGATCAATGGCTCAGATTGGGCTAAAACAACTTCGGTGCCTAAGGGCAACTCACTATTGTTCAACGTCGGATTTAATTTGCTTAGCTGGGCCGCATCAATATTATTGGCAGCGGCAACATCAGCCAAAGTACAACCGGAATCGGCTATATAATAATAATGATTACCGATATGACCAAACATTAACATATTAACTACACTATCTGCATCAAGCACCTTTTCCAGCTCAACTTGTGCCGGTGAGACAGCTACTTCTTCCAATACATCTATAGAAATCAAACTATCTCCGGCATCAGCAGAATAATACTCTTTTACTTTATCAACAGCAGTACGTGCAGTTTTTTCATCGGCAACATACATTGACAAATTTCCGTCAATATAAACACCAACAGCATCTGCCATTATATTAAGCTTACCATCCAATGCACTGGTCGCATCAGATGTACTAGCAAAAACAACGCCATCTGCTGATACCTTTTCAATCTGCACATCATCATCATATGACAATTTCATGCCGGTTTGATCGCTAATTTGATTCAAATAATTGTCAATTGCGCTTTGTGCTTCACTTTCACTGGCCAAAATGGCAAGCTCATCACCATTGACTGTCAACTTATAAGCATAGTTATTGGCACTGACAAGATTGAATCCTCCGAAAATCAAAAATGCCACACAAAGTAAGACCACGGCGGTTGATACAATGCGCTGCACCTTTTTAGTATGGCTTATACGGCCTTTATTTAAACTATTATTATCAATAGATTTTATGTATTTTGCGTCTTTAAGAACGTTTTTCTTTTGACTTGCTACCACTGAACCATCCCTTTTTTGATTATTTCGGGAGATCCCTCTAATACATAATATTAATTAAAAACTAAAAGGACACCCATTTGTACGCGATTATAACACATATTCAATAGTAAAATCAACAAAAATATAGAATAATTTGTTTTTAGTATTCTTATTAATAAATATTTAATATGCAATTAAGTATTAATTATCAAAAAAGCCATACAAATATTATATGGTTTTAGCTGGTTATAGCTGGAGCGGGTGATGGGAATCGAACCCACATAACTGGCTTGGGAAGCCAGCGCTCTACCACTGAGCTACACCCGCATTAGAAATAATTTTATCATAATTAGTCATAAAGAGCAATATCAAAATTTAAAGGCCGCCCGCCGTTTAATAACGGCGGGCTATTACTTTTCGATAACATGTTATTTTTATCATCCACAACGTGAAAAACCGCAGCCGCGGCAGACAACGCAACCGCCTTCATGCTCTAACTTATTGCCGCATTCAGGACAAAATTGAAGCGTATCAAAAATATTCCTATTATCTTCTAGCAAGCTGCCTTGGCTCTCCGCCGTCAAACCGGCCGTTTTATGCTCATTTTTTATATATTCAGCTACCTTTGCCACCACCTTGGCTATCGCATCCGGGCAAGAAGTACAACTCATACCCTGCTGTCTGATCGTAGATGGACAGCGAATTCCTTTTAGCTGAGCAAAAATCTCTTCGACGCTGATGCCGCTGCGTAAAGCAACGCTGACTAACCTGGCTGTAGCCTCTGATTGGCTGGGACAGCCGCCAGCTTTACCTGTGCTGGTAAATACCTCGCAGATACCTCTTTCATCAAAATTAACTGTAATATAAAGATTACCGCAGCCTGTTTTAACCCTTTCGGTAAAACCTTGTGTGATTGCCGGTCGCGGCCGTGGAGTGATAGTATCCGCCGGCTGCTGACCATTGTCATGATGAACCTTACCGATATTCAATACCTGAGCATCGCGGCTACCATCACGATAAATTGTAACCCCTTTGCAGTCAAGCTGATAAGCCAACATATAAACCTCAGCAACATCATCACAAGTAGCCGTATTGGGGAAATTTACTGTTTTGGACACCGCATTATCAGTATGACGTTGAAATGCAGCCTGCATTTTCGTATGATCGGTTGGCGATATATCATGTGCACAGACAAAAATGCGGCGGATATCTTCCGGTAATTCTTCTATATGGGCAATCGTTCCCTCTTCGGCAATCCGATTCATCAAATGATCTGAATAAAGTCCGCGCTTTTTAAGAACATCCAGCAGCACCGAATTTACTTCTACCAGCTGGGTACCATCCATCACATTACGAATATATACATAAGCAAATATCGGTTCAATACCGGAAGAACAGCCACATACTATGCTAATAGTACCGGTAGGTGCAATCGTGGTCACTGTGGCGTTGCGAAGCGGAGCCTGATCCTTATAGATGCTTTGTGCAAATAAGGGGAAGGCGGCTCGTTGCTGCGCCAGCAGACGGCTGGCTTCCTGCGCCTTTTCTTCGATAAAAGCCATCAGCTGTTCCGCCAAACCTACTCCTTTTTCCGAGTTATAGGGAATATTGAGATACAACAGCATATCGGCAAATCCCATTATGCCGAGCCCTATTTTTCGTGTTAAACGCGTTACTTCCGCAATTTTATTTAAGGGATAATTATTTACGTCAATAACATTGTCTAAAAAATGAACTGCCAGTTTAACCGTTTGGGCCAATAAGTCATAGTCAATTTCGTAGCCGTCGACAGTTTGTTTAAGCATCTTAATCAAATTGATAGAACCAAGATTACAGCTTTCATAAGGCAAAAGCGGCTGTTCACCGCAAGGATTGGTGCTTTCAATCTCACCTTGCGACGGTACCGCATTATCTTTATTTAGCCTGTCAAGAAAAATGATGCCGGGTTCGCCGTTATGCCAGGCTGAATCGACAATTTCATTAAAAACTTCTTTGGCGTTAAGTTGTCCTACCGCTTTATGACTTTTGGGATCAATCAGATCATAGTCTTTATCGGCGTCAACAGCAGCCATAAACGCTTCTGTAATTCCAACCGAAATATTAAAGTTAGTAATATCAGCATTATCAGTCTTACAATGGATAAATTCCTCAATATCCGGATGATCGATTCTTAATATGCCCATATTGGCGCCACGGCGGGTTCCCCCCTGCTTGACAGCTTCCGTTGCCATATTAAAAACCCGCATAAAACTGACCGGGCCGGAAGCCACGCCGCCGGTAGAATTTACTGTCGCTCCCTTTTGCCGCAGCTTGCTGAAAGAAAAACCGGTGCCGCCTCCTGACTTATGGATCAAAGCAGCATTTTTGACCGCATCAAAGATAGCCTCCATACTATCTTCAACCGGCAGAACAAAGCACGCAGATAACTGCCCCAAAGGACGTCCGGCATTCATCAATGTCGGAGAGTTGGGCATAAATCTGAGGCTGCTAATCAATTGATAAAAATCCTCAGCTAAAGCAGCATCATTTGCATTTTGATCATAATTTTTGTCCGCGGCGGCAATAGTAGCAGCAACCCGGCGGAACATCCCCTCAACGGTTTCGATTAAATTACCTTCGGCATCACGCGCTAAATATCTCCGCTTTAAAACTTCCTCGGCATTTTTGCTGATCTTAGATATAGCCATTTCTTATATCCTCCAATAGGGTGTATTATATTTCATATTTGTTATTATATTACTATATATTGTATTGTGCAAGCAAATTTTTATCTATATTTTGAGAAATAGCCCCCGTTTATTAAAACGGAGGCATGATAACAGGAAATTTAATCAATTAATTCGATACTGGCACCGAAAGTGATCAAACCAATACCTTGTAGCACAATAGCAATACCGATAATTATACCGATGGCCATTCCTGCAAATGCCGGATAAAACATAATTAATGCACCTAACAGAACATTTAACATACCAAAGATAAAACCAGCAGGCCAACGCCTGGCACCCATATATTTTAAATGGATACTGGCAAATATCCTCAAAAAACCACTGATAACTATCCAAGCACAGAATGCATAAACAATCAACATCTCCGTAATTAAGCTGATAAACCCGTTACTACAAATTGCCACCGCTAAAATAACGGTAACAATACCGCTAAACAGATCCCAACCGCTAACCATACTGTTTTTGCGAGCAGATATGTAATCTCCTATTAAATTAATACCGATTACAAACAAAACGATCGCCAAAACCCAGCCTATGCTTGTAAATGCGACTGTCGGGTATAATATGCAAGCTAAACCAAAAATAATGGCTAATATACCTAAAACAATAGTTGACGCTCTCATACGCCACCGCCCCTTTGTCAATATTTGACATATATTTCATTTTAGCACAAATACCAAATATAATAAAGAGTTTTTGGACTATTTACAGCACTGGTGCTTATTGGTATAATCGTTATAATACATTTATAATATTTAAACATGGAAAGGTATAAATATGGACTACCAAAAATTAGCTGATTTATTATTTCCTGATCTAAAATTTTCTCCTACCGATTACGAACAAATATATCCTCAGCGTCAGCTTGCGGCAAACGCCAAAGTTACGCGTATCGGCCCCAGCCCAACTGGTTTTATCCATCTCGGTAATCTTTACAACGCCATTATCGGCGATCGGTTGGCGCATCAGAGCAATGGCGTCTTTTTCCTGCGCATTGAGGATACCGATAGCAAACGCGAGGTAGCCGGTGCAGTAGAGATCATCCTTTCCGCTCTTGGCTTCTTCGGCATCAATTTTGACGAGGGCGCAACTATAGATGGTGACAACGGCAATTATGGTCCTTACCGCCAAAGCCAGCGCAAAGATATTTATCATTGTTTTGCTAAGCAGCTGGTAAAAATGGGCAAAGCCTATCCGTGTTTTTGTAGCGAAGAGGAGCTGACCCAGATGCGTGAAGAGCAAATGGCCAAGCAAGTCAATTTCGGCTATTACAGCGAGTGGGCGCGTGACCGTAACAATGATTATCAGCAGATTGCCGAACGGATTGCCAAAGGTGAACCATATGTTTTACGTTTTCGTTCAGACGGTAACATTGATAATACAGTTATACTGGCCGACGCGATTCGCGGCGAACTGCAGCTACAGGAGAACTATCAGGACTTCGTTCTGCTCAAAAGCGACGGCATTCCCACCTACCATTTTGCTCATGTCGTTGATGACCACCTGATGCGCAGCACTCATGTTATCCGCAGCGAAGAATGGCTGGCGACGGCCCCTATCCATCTCCAGCTTTTCGATACTTTTGGCTGGCAGCGACCGATCTATTGCCATACCGCGCAACTAATGAAGCTCGAAG
Organism: Peptococcaceae bacterium UBA5752; assembly: GCA_002419055.1. Lineage (GTDB taxonomy): Bacteria > Bacillota > Dehalobacteriia > UBA4068 > UBA4068 > UBA4068. The sequence continues at coordinate 334,670 of DIFI01000009.1, read as the reverse complement.
ACGGCAACCGCCGCAAACTGTCCAAACGTAAAGACCCAGAGCTGGCCTTGAAATATTACTGTTCAGAGGGCTATTTGCCGGAAGCAATTTGGGAATATCTACTGACCGTACTCAATTCCAATTTTGAAGAATGGCGGATGACCAATCCCAGCGATCCTTTTGAGCAATTCCCCTTCACTATCGAAAAAATGAGCAATTCCGGAACTCTGTTTGATCTTGATAAACTACAGGATATCAGCAAAGAGATACTCGTTCGTACCCCTGCGGCACAAATCTATGATTTTCTTAAATCTTGGGCAGAAAAATACAATCCAACCTTTAGCGATATCTTTTGCGCCGATAAAGAATATTCGCTACGCGTGATTGATGTCAACCGCAGCGGCGATAGACCTCGCAAAGATTTGGTTTACTGGAAACAAGCAATTAAGTTTTTATCTTTTTATTTTGATGAATTATTTACTATTGAAGACAACTACCCAGAGAATATCGACAGCGATACCGCCTGCGAGATTCTTAACAAGTATTTAGAAACACTTGATTTTAACGACGACCAAGAACAATGGTTTAATAAAGTGCGGGAAATCACCGATGCATTGGGGTTTGCCGTTCAGCCGAAGAAATACCGCAAAAACCCCGAATTATACCGCGGCAGCATTATTGATGTCAGCAATACCATCCGTGTTGCTATTACCGGTCGGCTCAACTCCCCGGATTTATGGGAAATCAGCAATATACTCGGAGATAAACGCGTCCGCAACCGTGTCCAAGCAGCCATAAAAGGCAAATAGACCGAAAAGGAAGTCTTAAGGATGTATATCGGTATTCCTGTTTTTATTGTCATGGTTATCATTCTTTCATATTTTGCATTGACGTATGAAAAAAACGCAAAGTTAAACTTAGTGGAGTTCAAAGCGGCGCAAAGGTAAAATACAATATTGAGTTTTTCAGCAAAGGAAATTCGGAGAGCAGCGGTTATGTTTTGATGCATAAATTTGAAATCAGAGTTAAAAGCCTTAAGTTCCTTAACGAAGTACTGCCGCCTGAATCAATAACAGACAAAGAAAAAGAAGCGGAGTATCTGCTTAATATGGAATGGAGTCTAAGAGAAACAGACATCCGTTTAAAAAAATATTTTCTTACGTTGCATAACGGTTTAATAGTACTTTAGATATGATAAATACCGACGCACTTTATGATCAGAAGCCCTTTAATATCCATTCGGAGAAAGCTACATTTTACGTTTATGAATAACCGTTTCCGTTAAAGCCATCAAATGGTTTACAAAAAGGCGGTATTGCCCATGCAATACCGCCTTTTTGAATTAGATTTACTTTTAATTTGGTGACGCGTAGGGGATTCGAACCCCTGGATGCCAGCGTGAGAGGCTGGTGAGTTAAGCCGCTTCTCCAACGCGCCATGTCACTTGCTTATTATGCCAAAGATCACCACCAAAAGTCAAGTGATTTTATTAGTCTTTAGTGGTTTTTTGCTTTGAGACAACAATTCCTCAGCCTGCCGCAACGTAGTATTACTGATTTTATCGCCAGCAATCATCCGTGCAATCTCATTGATTCGACGCTCACCCAGTAAATCTTCGGCAGCAATAACTGTTCTATCATTTTGGAAAATTTTGCTGATATGTAAATGATGATTAGCCACCGCAGCCATTGGCGCTGCGTGAGTAACACAAATAGCCTGCGAATTTTTTGCCACTACTGCCATACGCTGGGCAACTGCGTTTAATGCCACTCCGCCCAAACCACTGTCTACCTCGTCAAAAACAAGCGTCGGTACCTGGTCTAACTGCGCCAATATGACTTTGATGCCCAACACTATCCTTGATAACTCACCGCCGGAGGCAATCGATGCAACCGGTTTGAAGCCTTCGCCACGATTGGTTTCTATCATAAATATAGCTTTATCATTGCCGTTGATACTCGGCTCTACCGGCAGCAAATCCACTCGAAAGTCAGATTGATCCATGCAAAGCAGCCGCAATTCTCCGGTAACGGCCACCGATAACTTATCTGCTACTAGATTACGTGCTCTATGTAAATGTTCAGCTGATTGCTGATATGTCTCTTCTGCCTTGCCTAACTGCTCTTCCAGATGATGTCCGCTGTAATCTATATCTTCCAGCGCAGATAATTCCTCTCTCGCCTGCCGGCAATAGCTTAAGATCGCTTCAATACTGCCGCCATACTTGCTTTTTAGCCTGCCCAGCAAGGCTAACCGGCTTTCAATATCCTCTAGATGATAATTATTGACATCGAGCGAATCTCCATATGCAGCTACTTCTCGGCTGATATCTTCTATCTCATAATAAAGCGAAGATAAGCGACACGATAACTCGGTTTCTTTTTTATCGATCTCTGCAATCTTATTAAGCAACGCAACCGCCTCAGACAGTTGTTCCGTAATGCCACGTTCTTCAGCCAGTATACGATGCGTTTCGGCTGTCAATGACAATAAGCGTTCAGCATTAGCTAAACGCAATGATTCTTCTTTTAAGTTTTGTTCCTCATCAACCGCAAAAGCTGCGTTTTCTATTTCTTTGATCTCGTATGACAGCAATTCCAAACGTTTGCTACGCTGATTTTTATTATTATGATAATCTTGCAATTGCTGGCAATACTGCTGCCATTGCCGATATGCCTCAGCTACTTCAGCAGCTTGCTTTAATACTTCTTCACCGCCAAAACTGTCAAGCAGTCGTAACTGCTGCTCCTCTTCTAGTAACAGCATATGCTCCATTTGACCATGAATATTGATTAGCAGTCTGCCGATTTGACGCAAACTTGTGGCGCTGACAGTCCGACCGTTGATACGGCAAATACTTCTGCCGCCACGAATCAACTCTCTGCTCAAAATAAAGCCGTCGTCCGTTTCTATAGCAGCTTCCACCAGTTGTTCTTCAATCTGTTTGCTAAACGGCGGCAAAAATAACCCTTCAACAAAACAGCGCTCGCAACCACTTCTGATCAAGCTGTCTTTGGCGCGACCACCTATCAACAGCGCAACAGCATCAACAACCAGTGATTTTCCGGCTCCTGTTTCACCGGTTAACGCATTCAATCCTGCAGTCAGAGACAAGCGCAGCTTCTCAATTAATGCAAAATTTTCTACATAAAGCTCTTCGAGCATTACTTTCCTCCGGGTATGCAGCTATTGGCTGAGCTCCGTAAGGTTTTCAGCTACTATTTTGGCATTAGCATTATCGCTGGTAATAATCATTATCGAATCATCGCCGGCTACACTACCCAATATTTCTTTCCAACCAAGCCCATCAAGGCAGAATGCAACACCCTGGGCAGTTCCGGGCAATGTTTTTATAACTACGATGAAATTGCTGACACTAATACGCAACATATCATCGCGAAGCATTTTCTTAGCACGTTCATAGCTATTACCGGATATACCTTGCGGATAACTATAACGGAAAGAATTTTCACCAAAGGATGTTTTAATCAAGCCCATTTCTTTGATATCGCGGGAAATAGTTGCCTGCGTTACCGCGAACCCATGTTTCAGCAATTCTTCTGTCAATTGATACTGCGTTACAATGTTCTTTTGATCAATAATTTCACGAATGGCTTTTTGCCGTCTGTTTTTATTCATCATCATCACTCCTTACTCAGAAATAAGTATATTTTTTGTCAAATAATATATAGATTATTCATAATTACAAAGTTTTTTGTGTAATTTGTCAAAATAGCTACTATTGTTTAAATTTATCATCTTTGCCTGCAGATCTGCGACTTGTATAACAATCTCATCATTTTCATAAAGATCAAACTGATACTGACCATCTGCGGATAGATAAGCTACTTGAGAATTACTAAGAAAAGTAATCGAAATTTCACTTTGTGCAGAAACAATAATTGGTCGGGAAAAAAACGTGTGGGAACAAACAGGCGTAACCAATACAACATCGGTATCCGGCAAAACAATTGGTCCACCGGCGGAAAATGAATAACCTGTTGAACCTGTCGGAGTAGCAACAACAATCCCATCCGCAAAATAAGAATTAATAATTTGATTGTTGATTGTCAATTTTAAATTCAGCGTTCGCACATATTTGCCATTACTGATTACAATATCATTTAATGCCTTGTAACCTGCTACAACAACACCGTTTCTTTTTACATCACAGCTCAGCATAGATCTTTTCTCTAGGATATAATCACTTTGTAGAATTTTATCTATTGCACTATGCACTTCATCTTTTTCCACTTGACAAAGAAAACCCATCCTTCCCATGTTGATACCCAATAAAGGAATACCATACGGCGCCAACTCTCTTGCTACGGTAAGGATAGTGCCATCTCCACCCAACACTAAAGCTATATCAATACCATGAAAATCAATATTTGCTAATCTATTCGAAAAAATGGCATTTTGTTCGCCATTTACAAAAAGATCGATGTCTCTTTTACTTAAATAATCAATTAAAGATGCAGCAAATTCAACATTACCATTATTTTTATTATTAACAATTACTGCAACGCGCATTTATGTCCACCTTTCAAATGTCAGCAAATAATAACCTTTCCCTTGTTATTAACAAACACTTATTAGTAATATATTACATTATAAAGTTTATTTTTACAAGTTAATTCTTCTTTAGCTTACAGATTTTTTATTAATAAACGCCAAGCTTCAGATACTAACTTTTCCACATCAATCCTTACTCCCGGGGCACTGTTTTTGCATGCCCAAATCAAATATTCGATATTACCGTTAGGACCGGTAACAGGAGAATAACTAAGACCTATTGGGGTTAAATCCATTCTTACACATGCGCCAATAATATCGTTGATCACTTCTATATGAGTAGCAGGATCACGTACTACACCTTTTTTACCGACTTTGTCGCGGCCCGCTTCAAATTGAGGCTTAATTAAAGCTACAAGCTCACCGCCATCATCTAACAATTGTTCTACCGCCGAAGGCAAAGCCTTTTGTAACGAAATAAAAGATAGGTCTGCTGTTATCATATCTACCTGATTGTTTATATCGGCTTTGCTTAAATAACGGGCGTTGGTTCTTTCCAACACAACTACCCGCGGATCTTGACGCAGCTTCCAAGCAAGTTGACCATAGCCAACATCTACTGCATATACTTTTGCTGCCCCATTCTGTAAGGCACAATCAACAAAACCACCGGTAGATGAACCCAAATCGACAATTATTTTATCTTTTAAATCAAGACCAAATTCTGTAATTGCCTTAGCTAGTTTTAATCCACCCCGTGATACATAAGGCAGCTGATTGCTGAGAAGCTCAATCATGGCCTCTGCAGATACTATTAGTGAGGCTTTATCGCATACCGTGCCATTTACTTTCACCTCACCGGCCATAATTGCCGTTTTTGCCTTGTCCCTGCCGCCAAAAAGACCCATCTCCACAAGTAACGCATCAAGTCGCAGTTTATCCTTAGCCATTTTTACCTCCAAACCAGCGTAGGTTGATTCGTTGAGCTATTATATCTGCCGAAAGACCGTATTTTTCTAAGAGCATTCCTCTTTTTCCATGGGGAATAAACTGTTTTGGCAAAGCTACTATATCAATATCAAACTTATAATCTTTTAAATTTTCCAAACAAGCAGATCCGAACCCTCCGGCTATTATACCCTCCTCAACGCAAATTAAACGGCCGCTCTTTTGCGTTAACTTACTTATAGTGTCAACATCTAATGGAGCTATAAAACGAGCATTAATTATTGTCGCATTAATGCCTTGTTCAGCCAATATTTCTGCAACCTGACAAGCTATTGCCACCATGGAACCACAAGCAGCAATAGTCAGATCATCTCCTTGGCGTAATACCTCGGCTTTGCCGAGTTGTATTGGTAAATTATCACCTGGTATTGATAACGAGCAGGCCTTTGGATAACGAATCGCAACCGGAGCTGACATGCCGGGCGCCGCTCTCAACATTTTGCGCAATTCTAAACCATCTTTAGGCGCCATAACTATCATATTAGGCATTTGCCGCAAATAAGAAAGATCAAGCAAACCCTGATGAGTAGCACCGTCTTCACCGACAATACCGGCGCGATCGACTGCAAATATCACGGGCAATTTGGGTATACAAACATCGTGATATATTTGGTCATATGCCCGCTGTAAAAAAGTTGAATAAATTGCTACAAACGGAGTTTTCCCAGCGGCTGCCAATGCAGCCGCAAACGTTACGCCATGTTGTTCGGAAATACCAACATCAAAAAATCTCTCTTTAAATCGATTTGAATACTCCAATAAGCCAGTTCCATCAGCCATGGCCGCGGTAATTGCCACAATATTTTTATCTTCCGACGCCATTGCGCACAATTCTTCACCAAAAATATCAGTATAAGTTTGGCTTTTATTGTTAGACAACTCACCTGTTTCCAAATCGAATAATCCCACTCCGTGAAACAGATCTGGGTTTTGTTCTGCCGGTAAATATCCTTTACCCTTTTGAGTTATTACATGCACCAAAACCGGTTTATTGATTGTTTTGGCGCGTTGCAAAACATATATTAAATCATCAATATTATGTCCGTCAATAGGACCTAAATAAGTGAAGCCCATTTCTTCAAATAGTATGCCTGGCACAATATAATACTTAAGAATATTCTTTGTTTTATTGATAGTTTTACCAATGGATGGTCCTATATTAGGCATTTTACTAAGAATCGATTCCAAATTCACTTTTGCTTTGGTATATCGCGGATTCGTCCGTAATCGCAATAAATGCTCGGCAAGAGCGCCTACGCTTTGATTGATACTCATCTCATTATCATTAAGAACAACAATTAAGCGGCTGCCCGAAGCTCCGGTATTGTTGAGCGCCTCATAGGCCATGCCCCCGCCCAAAGAACCATCGCCAATAATCGCAACTACATGATAGTTTTCGCTATTCAGGTCACGCGCTTTCGCCATGCCCAGTGCTGCAGAGATCGAAGTACTGCCATGACCGGTATTGAAGCAGTCATATACGCTTTCTTCACGCCGTGGGAAGCCACTGATACCTTCATGTTGACGTAAAGTTTTAAACTGCTCACGCCTGCCTGTGAGTATTTTATGAGTATAAGTTTGATGTCCCACATCCCAAATTAATTTGTCTTGAGGCGCATCAAAAACACAGTGCAAAGCAAGCGTCAGCTCGACAACGCCAAGGTTAGGCGCCAGATGTCCACCATTTTCTGAAACAACATTCAATATATATTCTCTGATTTCTTGAGACAAATCATCTAATTGCTGAACATTCAGCCCCTTTATATCTTTGGGACCATTTATTTTCGATAATAGTTTAGCCAACAGGCTACCTCCCAAAAATTATTCTTTATATTATATAACACGAATCGGTATGTTTTTCAATATAATGAATCATTTATCAATTCTACTTTTTTGGTATCATAATATACGGCTGCTACTAAAAAACCACATTCTGCATCCTCATTGCGAGAGCCGAGAAAAGCTAACGCAGTTTCGGCTATTTTTTTGCGTTTTGCTGCTGTAACAGCCTCAGCAGGTAAGCCAAATTTTGTACCGCGCCGACTTTTCACTTCCACAAAATATATTTTACCCGCTTTTTGAGCAACAATGTCGATTTCGCCGCCAGCTGCCCGATAATTACGGGAAATAATATCATATCCGCGTTTTTCCAGCTCAGCCGCTGCCATTGCTTCACCTCGGCGGCCAAGTTCTTTACCTGCATATGTCATATTCTTTACCTTGTTAACATGCCTAAAATATACTGGCGTTTTCTTCAGTTTGTCCTGAAACAAATTTACCGCAAAAGCTTCTGCGATGGATCGGACAGATCCCGTATTGGCGGATTGCTTGGATATGTGACGCTGTCCCATATCCTTTATGCTTGGCAAAATCATATTGAGGGTAAATTTCCGCCATCTCGACCATTAATGAATCTCGGTAAGTCTTAGCTAAAATGCTTGCAGCCGCAATCGATACGCTTTTAGCGTCACCTCCGATCACTGCCGTTTGAGACAAAGCCATATTTATTTGATAAGGCCCATCGATCAACAAATGGTCAGGTTGTACAGATAGCTGTTTGACAGCTTTTAGCATCGCCAATAAAGATGCTTGCAAAATATTTATTTGGTCAATTACTTTCTGATCAATCACGCCATAGGCATACGCAATAGCCTGTTCTTTTATTTGCTGCGCTAAAAACTCTCTTTTTCGAGCTGAAAGTTTTTTTGAATCATCCACGCCGCAGATCATACAATCGGCAGGTAAAATAACAGCCGCTGCTACAACCGGTCCCGCCAGCGGTCCTCTTCCGGCTTCATCTATTCCGGCGACCAGCTTTGCTCTATCGCTTCTCAAAAGAGATTCGTAAGAGCTTAATTGTTCCCAATGCCGTCGGGCCAGCTCAATTTTTTCATCGTTATTCATATTAATCTTCAGCCTTTTCTAAGGTAAAGCGGCCGAGTATGCCACTACGGAATTCTCGCATCAATAACGCTGCCGCATCGTCAATTCGCACCACACCACCTGCACCTAAAAATCCCCGTCTCTGACCCATAGCCTCCAGCAATGCTTGCGGATCTTTGTTAATTTCATTTAACCCATAACGCTGGCAGAGTGCCTGCGGCGCATTTTCTATTAGCCAATCCGCTAATTGGGTTACGACCTGATAAAATGGGAATACCGTATCACTGATTGAACCAATCACTGCTAAGCTAAAAGCAGTATGATAATCGGCAAAGCGCGGCCATAAAATACCTGGCGTATCAAGCAATTCCAAGCCCAGCGCTGTTTTCACCCATTGGCGACCTTTGGTTACCCCAGGCTTATTACCTGTTGCAGCCGCCGCCCGTGGCGTTAAAGCGTTAATTACCGTTGATTTGCCGCAATTAGGGATACCGACAATCATAGCTCTGACATCTCGCATCGCACGCCCTCTTGCAGCCAAACGCTGCTCCAAAGGTACTGATACCTGTTTAATCAAAGCTTCCAAGTCTTTAATCCCCTGTTTATTGGCGGCATTTGTCTTTAACGGCCAATAGCCTTCTTTACGATATCGCTTTAGCCAAGCTTTTGTCTGCGCCTCATCTGCCAAATCAGCTTTATTTAGCAGCAATATATGTGGTTTTTTATTCACCATGCTTACTAAATCAGGGTTGCGGCTACTCTTTGGAGCACGAGCGTCTAGAACCTCAATCAGAATATCAACTAAGGACAAATTAGCCTCTATAGATCGCCTTGCTTTGGCCATATGACCCGGATACCATTGGATTTGTTCATGAATTTCTGACATATTATATCCTCTTAATAAAATAATAGAGCCATTATTATGGCTCTATTATACCATATTTAGTTTTCAGGAAATACCCTCCTTCCGTATTATTTTTAATTCTGATATTTTGCAGCGATAATTTCTACCGCCTCATCAACACTGATTTGGGTAGTATTTATTACAAAGTCGGCTAATTGACGGTAAAAATCTTCCCGCTGCTCCAGCATCTGCTTAATTTGCGCCAAATCAGGTTTGCCGCCGATTAAAAGCCGATTATTTTTGCGACTGATCCGTTGTAATATTACCTCCGGTTCGGCATGCAGCAATACGAAAAAACCTCCATCCTTTAACAGATCAAGATTTCTTTGATCAGGCAATAAACTTCCGCCTGAGGCAATTACAAGACCACTGCGATTGCTCAATTTTTTAATTATCAACTGTTCCTCTGAACGCAAGCGAATCTCGCCATGCTTGCGGAAAAGCTGGGCAATATTCATGCCCGTAACCTCTTGGATTTGCTCATCTGTATCTACAAACTCATATTCGAGGGCTCTGGCAAGGCTGCGACCAACCACTGTCTTACCACTGCCCATAAATCCGATCAAAACAATATTGCGATAACCCATCATTTCACCGCCTTAGTTGTATTTTTGCACATTAAACTTTATGCTGCCGCCCAAAACCACATGCCATCTTTTCTGATGTTTCTATTTTTTAATCAAGCAATTCTCGAATATCATGCCCTTTACCTGCTGTTTGGAATGTTTACTTTCCGTCAAATAACGCAAATAAATGCAAAAAACCGCCCCGGTTATAACCGAAGCGGCAAAAAAATCACTATTTATATTTTATCTTTGGCTCATATTACGATCAATTTTTTTCCAGATCATTCGCTCAGCGCGTCGAGAAATATTTTTTGTGCCCCAAAACTCATTTACACTGATTCTTTCTACAAATATAGTTAATAATCCGGCCTGATTGCCACCCCAGATGTCAGTAAAAATCTGATCCCCAACCATTGCCATTTGGGACATTGGTAACTTTAGTAGTTTTTGAGCACGCTTGAAACCGTTACTCAGTGGTTTACGTGCATTGCATAAGTAAGGTGTATGCAATTTCTCTGAGATAATACCCACTCGCGTACTACTGTTATTTGAGAGAATACAGGTTTTAAATCCCTGATTGGGTAGATCATAAAACCATTCGATAATTTCATCACTAACGTTAGGACTACGCCATTCGGTAATTGTATTATCTACGTCAAAAATTATCCCCTCAATGCCACGCTGGTGTAGCTCATCAAGAGGAATATCAATCAGCTTTTCTACTAATATATCCGGTGTAAACCTTCGGAATCTAAACACTGTTATTCAATCTCCTTCCTGTTTTTTTTATTCGCTTCTCTAGCTGTTTTTCCTGCTTGAATAATTTTGATGACAAATACAATAATATGATTTATAATAATATTAATTCTTTAATTACAATTTTTTTGAATTTTGCATAAGGAGGCGATAATAATGTCAGTTTTGACAATTACTAACAATAATTTCAATCAAGAAGTACTACAATCAGAAAAAACAGTACTCATCGACTTTTGGGCTCCTTGGTGTGGTCCGTGCAAAATGGTCGGTCCGATTATTGAGGAAATTGCCGATGAAATTACAGGAAGTGCTAAAGTAGGTAAAATCAATGTTGACGAACAACCAGATCTGGCTGCTAAATACGGCGTTATGAGCATTCCCACATTAATGGTATTCAAAAACGGTGAAATCGCCACTACGAGTATCGGCTTAAAAAACAAACAGGAAATTTTACGAATGCTTTAGTTATTGATGAATAATTCTTAACGGGTCGCTCAACGCGGCCCGTTTTTTATAATGCGTAAAGATGAAACTTCTGCCAGTATTTAATGTCTATTCAATAATATTATTATGCTTTAATATATTATCATACCATTCCTTCTAAAACTGCAAGATCATCAATTACTTGTCTAAATACTTCTGCGCCCTCTACACCACCTGCGGAAGCATCTTCAATATAGACGGCAATTGCCCAACGAGGATGCTCCAGCGGTGCAAACCCGGCAAACCAAACCCCGGCATCCTCCGAAGTTCCCGTCTTTCCCCCACTGCTTATCAACGCCTCCGCAACATGATAAGCAGTTCCCGATTTGACTGTCAGAGCCATCATATCAGCAACTTCCGCGGCAGTTTTCTCGCTGAATACTCGCTGTGGTGTAACGGAATTAACCTCCTGCAAAATTTGACCTTGTTGGTCATAAACCCCCTTAACCAGCTGTGGATATACACGATTGCCGCCGTTGGCAACGACTGCAACTAATTGCGCCACCATCAACGGACTTAGTCGTACACCTTTCTCTCCTAAACAAACATTAGCAATATCGCCTATTACATTGCTGTTAAAATCGATATGAGTTTGTTTCGGAAGTGTGTAGCCACCTAAATATTGCTGATCCAGCCCACATAAGTCGGCATATTTATTGATCGTATCGCCACCAAGTTTGATACCAAGTTGAACAAAATAACAATTACATGACTTAGCTAAGGCCTGAGCCATATCAATATTTCCGTGACCTTTTTCCGATTGACAATGCACTACATGCCCATTTTCTAATGTTATGCTGCCATTGCAAACAAATTGCTCATCCAATGATACGCCTTCTTCAATCGCAGTCATCGCCAATAGTAATTTAAAAGTCGAGGCGGGCGGATATAGTGCCATTGCTTTATTGAGATAATTCTCTTCCTCTTCGGAAGTATCCCAGCCATAGGCATCGAATTGCGGCGTGCTTGCTGCTGCTAATACATCGCCATTGGAAACATCCAATACCACGCAAGCACCGTTATAATCTGACAAAGCCCGCTCGACAATTTGCTGATAATCAACGTCTATGGTTAAACAAAGCGTATTTGATTCATTAGTACTGTCGTCAACATAAATAAGATTGCCACTGCTGACATTACCGTATACATCAAGATAAGCTGCTATTTGCGGTGATGAACGATTTTTTAAGTATTGCTCATACTGTAGTTCCAAGCCGCTTATTCCTGTATAAACATCCTGCTCATTTTGCTGTACCATACCGATCAAATGACAGGCATACTTATATGAACTATATCTAGCTGAGAGGGATACCACAAATACACCGTTAAGATCTGCTGCTTCCACTAACTGTTTCTGTTGTTCGCTTAAACCTGTTTTCAATATAAATGGCTCTAGGGACTCATTTTGCTCCGCAACCAATCTTGATTCTATCTGTTTTTCCGATAACGACAAAATATCAGACAGTTCATCTGCAAGCTGTTTGGCATCGTCATAAGCTGTAGGAAACACAAGTAGGCAATTTTCGACAACATTGGTAAGCTGTCGGTTGTTGCGATCAACTATATCTCCACGGCAGTATTGATAATAATCGGCTGTACGAGTTTTTTGGGCAAATGCTTGCTGCGATAGTTCACTGCTATCCGAAAGCATAATAAACGCCAACTTGATTGCTATGACACCAAAAGCCACTAAAATTATCACAGCAATAACATAATATGGGCGTTTTAGCATAGTTTTCCTCCATTGGGATTTTTTAGTATATATTCTTGCCCAAAATAAATAAAAAAATACCGGCAAGCTTCCAAGCTTGCCGGTATTTAGTCATAATTTAGATGTTATTTTACTGCATTTAATAATGCGGTTACTTTATTCGTTTTCTCCCATGGTAAATCAAGATCTAAACGTCCAAAATGTCCATAAGCGGAAAGTTGTCCGTAAATAGGACGCAGTAAATCAAAACTGCTGATTATCGCAGCAGGACGCGCATCAAAAATATCACAGCAAGCAGCACATAATTTCTCATTCGAAACCTTGCCGGTACCAAATGTATCAACCATCATCGAAACCGGTTCTGCTATACCAATAGCATACGCTAATTGTACTTCACAACGGGAAGCCAAGCCGGCGGCAACAATATTCTTTGCAATATAACGTGCATAATAAGCAGCAGAGCGGTCAACTTTAGTCGGATCCTTGCCGGAAAAAGCGCCGCCGCCATGTCTCGCCATACCGCCGTAAGTATCAACAATAATTTTGCGTCCAGTAAGTCCGGTATCACCCTGGGGTCCACCGATTACAAAACGACCGGTAGGATTGATCAAATAACGAGTTTTAGCGTCGATCAGATGTTCAGGTAAACTGTCTTTGATAACCTTATCAATCACAAAAGGACGCAACTGGGCAAGTTGGATATCAGCTTTATGTTGTGTAGAAATAACAACAGTATCAATTCGTTTCGGCTTTCCATCAACATATTCTACAGTAACCTGAGATTTACCATCGGGCAGCAGCGGTGAATGTTCATCCGCTTTACGGACTGCGGCCAACTTACGGGTCAATTTATGTGCCATGCTTAAAGTCAACGGCATCAATTCCGGTGTTTCATCACAAGCAAAACCAAACATCATACCCTGGTCACCGGCGCCTATTGACGCAAAACTATCACTATCACCCTGCTTCTGTTCCAACGCTGAGTCAACGCCCATGGCAATATCCGTAGATTGTTCATCAATACTGGTCATTACCGCACACGTATCGCAGTCAAAACCAAATTTAGCTCGAGTATAACCGATATTGCGGATTGTATCTCGGACCACATGGGGAATATCAACATAACATTTAGTAGTTATCTCACCAGCAACTAATACTAAACCGGTGGTAACAAATGTCTCGCAGGCCACCCGGCTTTGCTTATCCTGGGCTAGCATCGCATCAAGAATATTATCAGATATTCTATCTGCGATTTTATCGGGATGTCCTTCGGTAACAGATTCAGAAGTGAACAATATTGCCATTTACTTTTCCTCCTTTTTGTTTTGCAAAGCGGCAAAACGCGGCAGTTCAGCAATCAATTCAATGATTTTGAAAGCTACCGATTGCTTACTCATCTGTGGCAATTGTTGAGTTTTACCCTCTGCACTAATAGCGGTTATAATATTTGTGTCGCAATTAAAACCAGCGCCATCTTGGCTAATATCATTGGCGATTATCAAATCAAGGTTTTTTTGTTGTAGTTTCTGTTGAGCGTAAGCAACCAAATCTTCGGTCTCGGCAGCAAAACCAACCAGCAATTTATTTGCCTTCAATTTACCTAATTCCAATAATATATCTGTATTAGCAACCAAATTTATGGTTGTCATACTTGTCTTTTTAATCTTTTGGTCTGCAACAACGTCAGGCCGATAATCACCAATGGCAGCTGCCATGATTACGATATCGGCATCTTGATATTTATCAAAAACCGCCGCCGCCATATGGCGTGCGGATACTACCTTTGTAACCTTAACATTTGTTGGTGCCGCTAATTGGCAGGGTCCGGAAATCAGTTCCACTTCCGCACCGGACGCAGCGGCTGCTGCAGCCAGCGCATAGCCCATTTTCCCGCTGGAACAATTAGCGATATAACGAAACGGGTCGATATATTCATGGGTCGGTCCTGCGGTTACAATAACTTTAAGCCCATTTAATAATTGTTTGGGAAATAAAGCTGCAGTAATTGCTTTTTTGATATCTTCGATATTTGCCAAGCGACCTTTACCAACCGCACCACATGCCAAACGCCCGCTACCCGGTTCTGCAAACATACACCCGCGCTTGGCAAGCAGCGCCAAATTGGATTGTGTTGCAGAATTGTTATACATGTCGGCATGCATTGCCGGTGCAAATAATAATGGTGCTTTTGTAGCCAAAATTGCTGCCGAAACAATCTCATCGGCTATGCCATGAGCAGCTTTAGCAATAATATTGGCAGTTGCCGGAACAACTACAAACAAATCGGTTGTAGCTAAATCAATATGGGGTACGTTCCAATCACTACTTAAAGAATTAATATCACAGGCTACCGCCTTGCCGGATAGTACTTTTAAAGCCAGCGGCGTGATTATTTGACAAGCTGATGCAGTCATAGCGACGCTGACATCAGCGCCGCATTGATTCAGCCAACTGACAATATCCGCTGCTTTATAAGCAGCAATACCGCCGGTAATGCCGACGGTAATTTTCTTGCCGGTAAAGTTCATGTTACAATACTCCTACTTAATGCCGTCTCTTGTCCGACGCCAAACCAATTTATCCGCAACAAGATCTTCTAAGGCATGCGTCACCGGATGAACCTTCCCGGAAGAAAATGATTCCGGATTTCTGTCGATAGTCTGACGCGCACTCTTAGCGGCCACAATCACCAAAGTATATTTTGAATCTACTTTTGCCATCAATTGATTGATAGGCAGTTTGTTCAATGCAAATCCCCCTTGTTTAAAATACTAACACACTTGTTGTCTTTTGATATCTAAGATAATTTTCTTAATTTGTTCAACCGTATTTGCGAGCACATCGTTAATTACCTGATAATCATATTCACCGGCGCAATTCATCTCACCGGCAGCTTTGGCTAAACGCAATTCTATTGTCTTTGCATCTTCGGAACCTCTGGAGATAATTCTTCTTTTTAGTTCATCAAATGAGGGTGGCAAAATAAAGATATAAATTCCATCACTGCTAGCTTTTTTGATCTGCATAGCGCCTTGGACATCTATCTCCAATACTACATCGTGCCCATTGTCACGTAAACGGTCGACCTCTGAATGCAAAGTTCCGTAATAATTACCGTAAACTTGTGCCCATTCCAGAAATTCACCATTCTTAATTTTTTGCAAAAAATCGTCTTTTTCTAAAAAATAATAATTAACACCATGGATCTCTCCTGCTCTCGGCTTACGCGTCGTAGCAGAAACAGCAAAAACAATCTCCGGGCACTGCGCACGCAAAATATTGCATATACTGCCTTTTCCTACGCCAGAGGGCCCGGATATTATCAATAATAATCCTTTACGCAGCAAAATCACACCCGTTCACAAGCAAATTATTCGGTAACATCAATCAAACGGCTGGCAATAGTCTCCGGCTGGATGGCCGATAAAATAACCTGCCGACTGTCCATAATTACCGCAGCCCGTGTTCTTCTGCCGCAAGTAGCATCAATCAGACACCCCGATTCGCGGGCATCCTGAATAATCCGCTTGACCGGCGCAGAATCACAGCTAACAATAGCAACAATCCGATCGGCAGAAATGATGTTACCAAAACCGATATTGAGCAAATGTATAGGCATCATCTACTCCAAAATACGCGTAAAGATTAAGATAGGCGTTCCAAAAGCTGAGCTTTTTGTCTGCTGCCCAAACCCTGAACCCGGCGAGCATCATCGATACCAATCTCTTCCATAACTTTTAGCGCAGTAATTTTGCCAACTTGAGGTAGTGATTCGAGTAAATATTTTACCCGCATCTTTGCATAAATTTCATTGCCGTCATTATTCAGAATATCAGCCAGAGCAAGCTTACCAGCCTTTAATTCTTTACGGACTTCCATGCGTTGACTACGAATTTGTTGCGCCTTTTGCAAAGCCTGTTTTCTTTCTTCAGGGGATAACTTCGGAATCGCCATAACATTACACCTCCAAATTTATTCGATATTCTGGATCTGTTCTCTTATTTTTTCCAATTCGCTTTTGGCATCAATCACAATTCGACTGATCAGAAGAGAGTTGGACTTGGAACCAATAGTATTAACTTCGCGGTTAATTTCCTGCACCAGGAATTCTAACTTCCGCCCCACAGTATCAGATGCATCTAATATATTTCCGAACTGCTCAAAATGTGATTTAAGGCGGATTAACTCCTCAGTAATATCACTCTTATCAGCATAGAAAGCAACTTCAGCGGCCAACCGGGCCGGATCTACTTCAATTGCTCCCAGCATTTCAATAATTCGCGTCTGTAAAGCAATCCGATACTCATCAACTATAATAGGAGCTTCAACTGATACTTTTTCAAACATCGATTTTAACCCGGCAATACGCTTACTCAAATCTATTGCCAATCCTTCACCTTCGCGCTGACGCATCGCTACAAATGCAGATAATGCTTGTTCAACCGAATCGTTAACAAGGACGGTTAATTCTTCTAAATCGTCATCGGCTTTGGTTAATGTCACAATGCCCGGCAATGCTACCAAAGTACTTAATGCAATGTTTTGATTTATATCACAAAGCTTAGCAGCTTCTCGCAATCCGTTACAATACAAAAGCGCTAGCTCGCTGTCAACATTTACTACACTACCAAGAGATGAAATCTGTTCCATAGAGATATAGACATCGATTTTACCTCGGCTAATCCTTTGCTGTATAAGGCGTTTGACTTGGTCATCTAAACCATTTAACTGGCGCGGAAGACGTGTTGATACTTCTAAAAAACGATGGTTTACGGATTTCATTTCAGCAATAATTCGATATTTCTCGCTGCTGACATCCCCCCGACCATATCCGGTCATACTTTTAACCAAAGCCGTATACCTTCCCTTTTTCACTGATTGCATAACATTTTTTGAATAATTTTCTACTTCTCAATGAAAAATCCTCTTTTTACAGCGGTTTTTTCTTGACTTTTTTGTTTTTTGCAGATATTTTTATATCAATAACGCTTTTTTATACAATAATTTTTATTTTATGGAGGAAAAATGGCTTTCGATTGCTTTGTCCTTGCCAATTCCCTGTTTGAAATGCGTCCGCAAATAATTGGCGCCAAAATCAATAAAATATCGCAGAGCGACCGCCATACATTGATCATCCGCTACCATAATTCCCAAAACAATGGTAAATTATTGCTTTGTTCTCACCCGCAAAACGGCAGACTAAATCTGACGGAATCTTCTAAAGACAATCCTCAGCAACCGCCGCTTTTTTGTATGGTTGCCCGTAAATGGTTAGAAGGCTCAACGATATTAGATGCCGTCCAAACACCGTACGAACGCGTTGCCGAATTACATTTACGTTGCCGTAATGATTTGGGAGATAGTACTATTTGTCGGCTGATTATCGAGATAATGGGCAAACACAGCAATATCATTCTAGTAAACGATGAAGGAATAATTATCGACGGTATACGCCACTATAACAGCAACCTCTCACGTTATCGCGAGGTATTGCCGGGTATTCCTTATATTCCCCCACCCCCGCAACTACGGGTATTTCCCGCAGTTAGCGAAGAACAGCTTTCAGATATTTTATTTGCTGATGACAAAGTATCGCTGGATCAACCGGTTGCTCTTGCTCTCAAAAAGAATATTGCCGGACTTTCTCCTTTATTGGCAGGTAATCTAATAATTGAGGCCGGTCTTGAACCGGAAATCAGCTTAGGCCAACTTGGTCAATATGAAATCAGCCATATAATCAACTGCCTGCAAAATCTCGCTCGTCGCTTTGATACTAATGATTTTTCACCAACAATATTATATAACGATGGAGTGCCAATTGATTTCGCCGCCTTCCCTTTAGCATCTTGGCAAGGCATGCAACAAAAACCGTTTACTTCGATAAATGAAGCAATAGATGAATTTTATTCTGTATTAGAACACCAACAACTATTTGAAAAAGCCAAAAGAGAGTTAAGCAAAGCCCTGCAAAAACACCTCAGCCGATTGCAGAAGAAGATTGCCAGCAAAGAAGCAGAGCTGGCCGCCAGCGAAGCAGGAGAAAATTACCAAAAATACGGGAATTTGCTGGCAGCTAACCTATATTATTTGCGTAAAGGCATGCCAGAAATAACGCTGGAGGATCTGTTTGTTCCGGGGAGTTCGCTTACCATACCTCTTGACCCGTCACTATCGCCACAGGATAATATCAAACATTACTATTACCGCTGCGGCAAGTGTAAAAAGGCTAATGCTATTATCACACTACAATTATGCGAAGATAATCAACTGCTATCATACCTTCTCAGCATTGCCCAATCAATCGACGACAGCAGCAGTATTGAAGAGCTGGCGCCAATCGAAGATGAATTAAACAGCTTATTTAATATCCGTAACAAGTCAAACAAAGCCAAAAAAGTCCCTAGCCAACAGTTGCCGCCACGTCAATTTCTGTCTCAAGACGGATTTACCATATTAATTGGTCGCAATAACAAACAAAACGATCATCTAACACTCAAACAAGCCGCTGACAGCGATATTTGGCTGCACACCCAGAAGATACCCGGAAGTCATGTCATAATCAAGTGTGAGGGCCGGGAAGTGCCATTAACAACGATCTGGCAAGCTGCAAGCTATGCCGCTTGGTTCAGCAAAGCGCAGTCCGGTAGTAATGTGCCCGTGGACTACACTTTAGCAGGACAAGTAAAGAAACCAAACGGCGCCAAGCCTGGAATGGTAATCTACTTCCAACAAAAAACGCTCTATGTCGAACCTATCAATCCCCAAACAAAAAACGAAACGCTTTAGCGTTTCGTTTTTTTATAATCTAAATTATTACTATTCTGCCATTTCGGTAACAATTTTGCGAGCAGCCTCTACCGGAGATTCAGCTTTCAGGATTGGCCGACCTACAACTATGTAACTTGCGCCTCTTGCGATGGCTTCTTTGGGAGTCATTATCCGCTTTTGGTCATTGACGGCCGCCCAACGAGGCCTGACGCCGGGAGTAACGATCAAAAAGTCATCGCCACAAGCAGCGCGCACCATATCCAGCTCTTGCGGCGAACAGACAACACCATCAATTCCGGACGCTTTAGCCATTTTTGCCAAAGCAACCACATGTTCGGCAACAGAACGGTTTATCGCCAACTCTTGACTAAGCTCTTCCTGCGAAAGGCTGGTCAGCACAGTAACGGCTAGTGATAAAGGCCGAGGCGCTGCAAAGTATTTTGCTTCTTCCGCAGCGCTATCCGCGGCTGCTTGAAGCATCTTAGAGCCGCCACCGGCGTGGACAGTGTACATAAAGGCGCCTTTGCGAGACATTACCCTTGCTGCTTGTCCTACAGTATTGGGTATATCATGAAATTTTAAATCTATAAAAACATTGCCGCCTGCATCTTGTATATCCTTTACTATAGCAGGTCCGGTACTATTGTATAATTGCATTCCTACTTTGAAAGCACCAACTTCCGGACTAAGCTGTTCAACCAATTTCAATGCATCATTCCTGTCAGAAACATCAAGCGCCACGATTAATCTTGAACGCATCTCAGCTAACTTATTGTTCATATTCGATCCTCCCCAAAAAGATAATACAAAACCCCGCTCTGCCGTGAAGTCCACTGTTTTGAAACCTGCTATTTGCAGGTGGGATTCCTCCCATTGGCTTTCGATGTCCTCTAACAAAGGAGGCATACCGGCCACCAACGGAGACAGATTCCCATTTAAAAGGTGTTGGGTCAAAACGCGCGGACAATTACACGCACAGCGCAGGGTATTTAGTTTTATGCTCTCTTCGATAAAATTATATCATTGTCGCCGTTTAAACTCAACTGTAATAATCTGACATTATAGTCTTTTTTCAATTTTTTTGTTTTATAATATCAATATGCAATTCCTGTAATTGGCGGTCGGAAACCCCAGACGGTGATTGAGTCATCATATCGGAAGCGCTCTGAGTCTTAGGAAAGGCGATGACATCGCGAATACTATCTTTATTTGCCATCAACATAATCATGCGGTCAAGACCAAAGGCGATGCCGCCATGGGGCGGTGTGCCATATTCAAAAGCATCAAGCAAATAGCCAAATTTATCGCGGCTTTCTTCTTCCGAATGTCCAATTATAGCAAATAACCTTTCCTGAATATCTC
This sequence comes from Peptococcaceae bacterium UBA5752, assembly GCA_002419055.1. Classification (GTDB taxonomy): domain Bacteria; phylum Bacillota; class Dehalobacteriia; order UBA4068; family UBA4068; genus UBA4068. The sequence continues at coordinate 313,735 of DIFI01000009.1, read as the reverse complement.
TCTCGTGAATACGGATGCTGCCGCCACCCAATTCTACACCGTTTAAAATCACATCATAAGCATTGGCGCGGGCTTCACCGGGATTGGTGCCAAAGGTAGCTTTATCTTCTTCACAGGGAGAAGTAAAAGGATGATGCACCGCTTTCCATCTCTTTTCCTCAATGTCGTATTCAAGCAGCGGGAATTTGTTTACCCAAAGGAAATTGAGTTCAGCCGAGTCAATTAAATTTTCTTTACGGGCAATCTCTAAACGCAAATGGCCAAGGCTATCAGCGGCAATTGCTTTATCTGCAGCAACAAATAACAGTAAATCGCCGGCACGGCCTTCCATCCGCTCTACGATTTCAGCCAGTTGATCTTCGGTAAAGAATTTACTGATCGGCGACCGCAGACCCGTTTCCTCCACATAGATATATGCCAATCCTTTGGCACCATAAATAGCTACATATTCGGTCAACGCATCAATCTCGCGCCGCGAATACCTAGCGCAGCCTTTGGCGTTGATACCGCGAACCCAACCGCCTTTTGCCGCCACTGATGCAAAGACTTTAAATTCACTGTTAACCGCGATATCGGCAATATCTTTGATTTCTATGGCAAAACGCATATCGGGTTTATCGGAACCAAAACGGCTGATAGCATCCTGATAATCAAGCACCGGGAACGGTGTGGCAATTTCTCTACCCAATGTTTCTTTAAAAACATAGGCCAGCAATTGCTCCGTCAAAGCGCGAATGTCCTCTTCATCGACAAAAGACATTTCCATATCAAGCTGGGTAAATTCCGGCTGGCGGTCAGCACGCAAATCCTCATCTCTAAAGCAGCGAGCAATTTGGAAATATTTATCCATGCCGCTTACCATGAGAATTTGTTTAAATAACTGCGGCGATTGCGGCAAAGCAAAAAAATCACCGGGGTGAACACGAGATGGCACCAAATAATCACGGGCGCCTTCGGGGGAGCTTTTGCACAAAATCGGCGTTTCAATTTCCAGAAATCCTGCCTGATCAAGGAAGCTGCGCATAGCTGTTGTCGTCTTATGGCGCAGTATCAAGGCATCGCGCATTTCCGGACGTCTTAAATCAAGATAACGGTATTTGAGCCGTACCAATTCATCGACGCTGACGCCGTCTTCGATATAGAACGGCGGTGTTTTCGATTTATTGAGTATCTCCAGCTCTATTCCTTCTACTTCTATTTCGCCGCTGAATAAATTAGTGTTGACGGTGCCTTCGGGCCGTGGACGCACCTTGCCACGGGCTGCCAGCACATATTCATTACGCACGTTCTCCGCTATGGCAAAAGATTGATTATCGGTATCCGGGCTATAAACTATTTGCACCAAACCATATCTGTCACGCAGATCAATAAAGATCAAACCGCCATGATCGCGCCGGCGTTGTACCCATCCGGCCAAGACCACTTCTTTGCCAATATCAGCGGCGCTAAGATTACCGCAATAATGATTTCTCTTCATCTCAAATACTGCTCCTTTATTAAATTATAATATTATTATCTTTCTAATAAATATTGCTTAACGTCGGCAATCGGTAATTTGATCTGTTCGCCGTCTTTCATGCATTTAACTATCGCTTGACCATCGGCCAATTCTTCACTGCCGATGATTACCGTATATTCGGCATTAATGCGATTTGCAGCTTTAAGCTGCGCCTTGATACTTTTTCCATCATAATCAAGCTCTGTTTTAATATCTAAGCGGCGCAAATCGTAACAAAGGGCAAATGCGGCCTTGCGTGTTTCCTCATTATCGGGAGTACTGATTACAAAAACGCTGCAGTCATCTTCTACCTCTATATCGTCGCCCTGTGCCTTTAGAGCGGAAAAGATCCTTTCCATACCGAGCGCAAAGCCAACCGACGGTGTCGGTTCACCGCCGAGTTCCTCAATCAAACCATCATAACGGCCACCGCCACAGACTGCACTTTGGGCGCCGATATTCTCAACAACAATTTCAAATGCCGTCTTGGTGTAATAGTCAAGTCCTCTAACCATGCGTGGATTTAGCATATACTCGACACCGGCGGTAGCCAATATTCGTTTGACCTGCTCAAAATGATCGGCACACGAATCACACAAATTATCAAAGATCTGCGGCGCTTCTTTACCAATGTTTTGGCAGATCTCACTCTTGCAATCGAGAATCCGTAGCGGATTACGTTCGAAGCGTTCCTGACAAGAGGGGCAAAGCTGATCTAAATGAGGACGGAAATAATCCTGCAATACTTCGCGGTAACGGGGACGGCAATTGGGACAGCCGACACTATTAAGATAAAGTCGGAGATTACGGATACCAAGACGATTATAGAATTCCCAAGCCAATGAGATTATTTCCGCATCGGCATAGGGAGAAATCGTACCAATGACCTCAACACCAAACTGATGAAACTGTCTAAAACGGCCGGCCTGCGGCCGTTCGTAACGGAACATCGGCCCCATATAATATAGTTTAACAGGTTGAATACGACCATAGAGCTTGTCTTCTAAATATGCACGGCAAACCGAAGCAGTATTCTCCGGGCGCAATGTCAACGACCTTTCTCCACGGTCCGTAAAAGTATACATTTCTTTTTGAACAATATCGGTTGTATTTCCAACGCCGCGAATAAATAAATCTGTATCTTCAAAAATTGGCGTGCGGATTTCTTCAAAAGCAAATTCTCTGCAAATTTGCCTCAGCATCGCTTCAACCGCCTGCCAACTCTTAGTATCCTCCGGCAGAAAATCATTAGTTCCGCGCGGTCTCGTTATCGCCATATTTTTCCTCCTCGTGCAAATTTCATTCTATTATAATGCAATTTTCTGTTTCTTGTCAATCTATCGGCGCAGATAAGGATTATGGTTTTTTTCATAGCCGAGCTCACTATGCGGGCCATGCCCAGGTAATACTATTAAGTTATCATCCAATGGTAATATCTTTTCATGAATAGATTTCATTAAAGCTTTATAATCTCCACCGGGCAAGTCCGTACGGCCAACCGAGAGATTAAAGAGTGTATCACCGGTAAACAACAGATTTTCACATTTAAGGCAAATACCTCCGGGAGTATGACCGGGTGTATGGATAACTTCTGCTTTTAATTGGCCGATTTCTATTATATCGCTATCTTTAAGAATTTTATGATTTTTGCCATCATCAACGACATCTGTCATACCGACCGATAACATAGATAAATCATCTTGATGAATCATCAGCGGCGCGCCGCTGCGTTCGACAATGTATTTATTTTCTTCAACATGGTCGCCATGACCATGGGTATTGATGACAACTGCCACATCAAACCCCATTTCTTCTACTTTTCTCCAAATTTGTGACGGATAAGCACCGGGATCAATAATTGCCCCTTTTTTAGTTTCCTCACATACAAGAAAATAGCAATTGGTTGACAGTGAACCAACTACTACACGATCAACTTGATATTTGCTCATGCTTATTCTCCTTTTTTAGTATCACTTTCAATAATTATTGTTACAGGCCCATCGTTGGCAATATCAACCAACATATCTGCCTGAAAAACACCTGTTTGCAAAGAAACACCATAAGCATGCAGCTGTTTTATATAATATTCGTATAAATTCATCGCCTGATCGGGTGCAGCTGCAGTAAAAAAATCAGGACGATTGCCACGGCGGCAATCGCCATAGAGTGTAAACTGAGATACGATCAATGCCTGACCGCCGCAATCAATTATTGAACGATTGAGTTTTCCGTTTTCATCAGCAAAGATCCGTAAATTTGCAGTCTTACGCGCCAAATATTCAGCATCCGCACTCTGATCACCTTTAGCTACGCCTACAAAAACCACTATACCGGCAGCAATCTGTGCTACTTTATTTCCTTCAATAGATACTGACGCTTCACTTACTCTTTGTATGACAACCCGCATCTATTTCACCTTCTTTGCACCTTTATTGACAATTCGATGAACATCAAACACATCTTTGACCTTGCGTACGCGATCCATCAAATAATCAAGTTGATACAAAGATTTTACTTCTAGTTTTATAACGACTGTAGCCAGTTTATTGCGTTTATCAACGGAAACATGGGCACTGTTGATAGGTGTCTTGGTATCTGCCATAATAGTAACGATATCCTTGACTAAGCAGTCTCTGTCGATGGCCACGGCCTCAATTTCCACCTGATAATCACTTTCACTGTTCTTGCCGCCACCCCAACCAACCTCTATCAATCGGTCTGCTTCATGATCTTCATAACGCTTGATATTGGGACAGTCAGTCCGGTGAACAGATATTCCGCGTCCTCGGGTAATATAACCGATTATTGTATCTCCCGGCAGCGGTTTACAGCAGCTTGCGACTCTGACCATTACATTATCAACACCTTTGACCCAGATAGCCTCGGGATTGATATTTTCCTTTTCCTCGGTCATTACCACTTCCAGTGGCATATCCTTGCGGATATCTTCTCTTAGCTTAGTAACAACGCTGTCAGGACGCAGCACACCTGCGCCAATTGCTGCATATAAATCCTCCGCAGAAGAGATCTGGAAACGTTTAGCGACTTCAGGCAACTTATCGCTTTTTACCAAAAGCGCCAGTTCAAGTCCGTATTTTTTACATTCTCTATCTAAGAGGTCACGACCAAAGCTAATATTTTCATCACGTTTTTCTTTACGGAACCATTGACGGATTTTGTTTTTGGCATGTTGAGTATGGGCCATCTGCAGCCAGTCTCTGCTGGGACCGCGACCTTTGGCAGTTAAAATTTCAACAATATCGCCATTATTCAAAGCAGTATCCAGTGGCACTAATCGGTTATTGACTTTTGCACCGACGCACTGATGCCCAACTTGGGTATGAACCCTATAAGCAAAATCAATCGGGCCGGAACCCGTCGGTAACTCAATAACATCGCCTTTGGGAGAAAACACATAAATATTATCATCGAATAAATCGCCCTTGACTTTTTCCATAAAGTCCTGAGCATCGCCAAGTTCTTGCTGCCAATCAAGCATTTGACGCAACCATTCTATCTTTTTTTCAAAATCGGCGTCGTCGCTCCTGCCTTCTTTATACCGCCAATGGGCTGCGATACCATACTCCGCGGTACGGTGCATCTCCTTTGTTCGTATCTGCACCTCTAACGGCATACCATTGTCAACAATAACAGTAGTATGAATCGACTGGTAAAGATTTTGTTTGGGCATTGCAATATAATCTTTAAAGCGACCTGGAATTGGCTTCCACATAGTATGGATAACGCCCAAAACGCCATAGCAGTCTTTTATTGTATCCACAATCACGCGCACGGCATTCAAATCGAATATTTCATCCAATGTTTTTTGCTGCAGGCGCATCTTATTATAGATACTATATAAATTTTTACTCCTGCCGCTCACCTCAGCGTTAATATTAACGCTGAACAAATGTTCTTCGACTACCTTGCACATTTCGGCGATAAAGCGATCTCGCTCCGGTTTATCGGCGGCAATCTGGCTAAGTAAATCGGCAATCCGCTCCGGCTCTAAAATAGCAATTGATAAATCCTCAAGCTCACTCTTGAGTTTGAACATTCCTAATCGATGAGCAAGCGGAGCAAAGATAGTTAACGTTTCTTCTGATATTTCTTTTTGTCTGAGGAATGAATAGTGTGACTTAATAGTCCGCATGTTATGCAGGCGATCGGCTAATTTAATCAAAATAATCCGGATATCCTTAGCCATAGCCATAAACATTTTACGAAGATTTTCTGCTTGAGCCTCTTGGCGAGAGCGAAACTCCAAGCGAGAAAGTTTAGTAACACCTTCGACTAATACCCTAACATCACTGCCAAACTCGTTTTCAATATCTTCAATACTGACTTCCGTATCTTCGACTACATCATGAAGCAGCCCGCTAATAATCGTTGCATCATCTATCTGAAGGCCGCTTAAAATATTGGCTACTGCCAGAGGATGATTGATATACGGCTCGCCGGAATCGCGTTTTTGCCCTTCATGAGCAATTAAAGCAAACTGATATGCTTGCATAATCCGGTCACTAGCGCTCAAAGGATTATAACTCTTAACTTGATTTATTATATTTTCAATTATTACGGCTTCAACCATAAACTACCTCATTTATACAGTCTTTAGCTACCTAAGAAGAAAAAAAACTGGATAAGAAAAGGGAATAGAACTTTGTCCTATTCCCGCAAAAATCTCGAAAAGGGGAATTAATATTTGCTGTGGCGGGCCTTAATTCGATCCAGCTCTTCTAAAACATATTCGTTGAGAATACGGATATAAGTGCCCTTCATGCCAAGCGATCGCACTTCAACCACACCGGCTGATTCTAACTTACGCAGAGCATTAACAATTACTGAACGTGTTATTCCCACTTTATCAGCTATTTTTGAAGCAACTAAAAGACCATTCTTTTCTCCTAATTCATTTAAAACATGTTCTATAGCCTCCAACTCGGAATAAGAAAGCGTATCAAAAGCGATACTGACAATAGCCTTTTGGCGGGCATTGTCTTCGACTTTTTCTACTCTGGCTCTTAATATCTCCATGCCGATAACAGTAGCACCTAATTCAGCTAATACTAAATCGTTATTGTCAAACTGACCAACTTTCGACAACATAAATGTCCCAAGACGCTGACCGCCGCCAATAATAGGGATAACTGTTGTATACTTATTATTAAGAAAACATGCCTTCTTAGTATCAAATACGCAGATACCTTCTCTGTTAATATTCGCTTTTGTTTCGGCGCTGCGCAATAGGCTTTCGTTATACTGATCAGGAAAATGCGCTTCCTGATGAACTATATCATCCATAGTCGGGCAAATAAATCCATCCATAAAAGAATAGCCCAACACCTTACCCTTACGGCCAATAATATATACGTTCGCACCTATATTTTTACATAGCGTTTCTGCCATATCCGAAAAGCTAATTGGGTGACCAGCTGCATTTTGAATTATTTTGTTGATATCTCTTGTTTTATCGAGTAAATTTCTCATGTGATCACACTCCAAAATTATTTCCATTATATGCTAATATAATATAGCGATTTTATATATTATCTCATATCTTCAAGTAATTAGTCAAGCTATTGTATAAATACAAAATAAAAAGAGGCAGGAATGTGCTCCCTGCCTTAGTAAATATTAACGAAAATACATCTATTTTTCACGACGCATAAAGGTAGGCAAATCTACGTCATCAAAAGTAGTTGGTTTTATTACAACATTAGGGATATCGGTTGAAAATGGATTTTTTATAGTTCCGGGCGCCGAAAGCGTAACAGAGCTTCGGCTATCAAAACCGGTAGCAATAACAGTAACCTTGATCGTATCTTCAAGTGTTTCATCTATTCCAACACCGAAGATTATGTTTGCATCAGCATCCGCAACCTCATAAATATATTTAGCTGCATCATTGGCATCAAGCAGACTCATTTCGGGACCACCGGTAACATTTAGCAAAATACCTTTGGCGCCTTTAATGCTGGTCTCCAACATACTGCTGGAAATAGCATTTTCTGCTGCTTCAATAGCTCTGTTCTCCCCGCCGCGGCCTATACCGATGCCCATCCAAGCGCTGCCAGCATCTCTCATTACCGATTTGACATCGGCGAAATCAAGATTGATCATGGCCGGTTTGCTGATCAAATCAGAAATCCCCTGAACGCCTTGACGCAAAACATCATCGGCAATCATAAACGCTTGCGGTACAGTCATCTTACGATCAACGATCTGTAACAATTTATCATTAGGAATAGTAATCAACGTATCTACGCTTTCTTTAAGATCGCTGATACCCATCTCTGCCTGCTGAGCACGTCTGCGGCCCTCAAAGCTAAATGGTTTTGTCACAACGCCAACAGTTAATGCGCCAAGCTCTTTGGCAAGCGACGCAACAACAGCCGCTGCGCCGGTACCTGTACCACCGCCCATACCGGCGGTAATAAAGATCATATCACTGCCTTCCAACAAAGCAGTCAGCTCTGACCTACTTTCCTCTGCAGCTTTGCGGCCAACTTCCGGATCACCGCCTGCGCCTAAGCCTTTGGTCAGCTTGGGACCGATTTGCAGTACATTTTCCGCTTGGCAATAAACTAATGCCTGCGAATCAGTATTCAAAGCAACAAATTCAACATTGGTTAAATTGTTTTTAATCATTCTATTAACGGCATTACTACCGCCACCGCCAATACCGACAACCTTGATTTTGGCGAAATTGCTTCTTTGACTATCATCAAAAGACAACATCGATATCCTCCTCTATACTCGCAAATTTCAATTAGATTAAATTTTAATCTCTTTTACAGCTTTTCAGTAAATCATTAATACCCTAAAATAAAATATTATTACTATTTTCCACATAAAAAAGTATTTCCCTGCTCAATTACACTATTAAATAGAAAATAAATCATTCTTTTTACCATTACTAATTATAAGAAATTACGGGCTTGTCCAAAACAGCAACATCAATGTAAGCTATTTGTCTGATATCACCGTTGGTAGTTCGATCAGCTATAATTGCCGTATATAATATATATTTTTCTTCAAAATCTTCACCATCGCCGAGACGCACTTCAACACCATCTTTAGTATAAATAATTATTTTTTGGGGGTCAGCAACATTAACCTCGCTGATTTGAGAGCGCATCTCATCTGTCATCTGCTTCAACAATACAATAGCCTGGTCAACAGACTCGTTTTTGACATAAGTACCCGGCATAACACTGTTATCAAAATCACTTAATCCCGTAAGTAAAGGTACATCAAACGAATCCATTTTTACAAAACGTGAAATAACCATTCTCTGTTGATCCAGCCAAATAAAAGCACGCCCGGTTGCTATAATTGCCGTAGCCTCCCGCTCCTCAACTTTAATAATCAGCGTACCGGGTAATTTTCTAGATACAGTGGCACCGGCAAGCAATGGCTCAATTTTCAGCCATTGAGATAATTCCTGCTCGTTAATCTTAAAGATATTTCTTCCTTTTTCGATACCGCTTAAGGCAATGACCCTCTCGTCACTTACTTGCTGGTTACCCTCCACTTTAATTGTATCGATTGCAAAGAATGAAGATAATGAAAAAAAGTAACCGGCCAATAAACAAGCAACAAAAAATACTACCAACAAAACAAATTTATGATTGTTGGCACGACTTCTTTTGTATTCTTTTATGTAAACAAGATTCTTTTTTTTAGCCATAATTACCCTCGTCTTAGCTATACAGATAATTATAGCAAATTTCAATGCAAATTGCATTAAAAAATTGCAAAAATCTTCAACACATTTTTATCACGAATAATCCAATTTAGCTACAATAATATGCTTTATTATATCAATTATGTATTTTCTCTTTTAATATCTGCTCCTAAAGATGATAATAATAAATCAAATTGTTGATAGCCACGATCTATATGACGGATATTTTCAATAACACTTTCCCCTTCCGCCGCCAATGCCGCCAATACCAATGCAGCGCCCGCACGCAAATCACTGGCTTCCACATGTGCTCCATGCAAATTCCATCGTCCCATAACAACCGCTGCCTTACCGATGATTCTAATATCAGCGCCCATACGTCGTAATTCTCCTACATGATGAAAACGGTTTTCAAAAATATTCTCAGATATTATTGATACACCGGAAGAAACACTCATTAATGACATAAACTGAGGTTGCATATCAGTAGGAAACCCCGGAAAAGGCATAGTACGGATGTCAACACTACGGGGACGAAAACGAGAGCGCACCCTGACGCCGCAATCATCTTTGTCGATAATGACTCCTGTCTCTTCAAGTTTAGCTATCACTGAATACATATCATCTGCTCTGCATTCATTGAGCCGCAAATCGCCTCCGCAAATTGCGGCTGCGCACATCAACGTACCGGCTTCAATGCGGTCACGCATCACTTTATGCTCTGCGCTGTGTAGCTTGGAAACTCCGCTGATTCGTAACGTATCAGTTCCTTCGCCGGAGATAACTGCACCCATTTTTCGCAAAAATATAATCAAATCACTTACTTCCGGTTCCCGGGCTGCATTATGGATAATTGTTTCTCCCTGTGCGGTAACCGCAGCCATGATAGCATTTTCCGTAGCGCCAACGCTGGGAAAATCAAAATAGATATCTTCCCCACACAAACCAAGCAATCCCACTCGTGCCAAAATAGCATTTCCGCTATCTTCAACATTTGCTCCCAAAGCGGTTAAAGCCTGTATGTGATAATCCATCGGTCTCTCTCCGATAGAGCAACCCCCCGGAAATGTCAGCTCAATCTCACCCAGACGTGCCAGCAGCGGCCCTAAAATCAAATTTGAAGCTCTCATTTTTCGTAGAAGTTTTTCCGGCGGCCTTCTCCTTTGCAGATTGTCCGCTCTTATAATAAAAGTGCTGTCCTCACAAAGCACTTGTGCTCCGTAATGGGACAACACCTCGGACATTACATATACATCTTCGAGCATCGGGACACCGGTCAGTACTACTTGTTCATCGCTTAATAACGATGCCGCCATGATCGCTAGAATAGCATTTTTGGCGCCGTTAATACTGTATTCACCGGATAATTGTCGGCCGCCTTGCACGATAAATTTATCCACTTAAGCACCCCGCTTAAGCCCCGCGATATCATTTAGTAATAGCAGTCTAGATAAACTCTCCGATCATTTTTACTTCTGTTTCCAGTCGCACGCCAGAATATTCATAAACCCGCTCCTGTACCTCTTCGATCAGGGTTATAACATCCTTAGCTCGCGCTCCACCAAGATTAATAATAAAATTGCCATGTTTTTTGGAAACAGCTGCTCCACCAATTTGCACGCCGCGAAGATTTGCCATTTCAATCAAACGTCCGGCATGATCGTTCGGCGGATTGCGGAAGACGCTACCGCAAGACGGATATTCAAGCGGTTGATTACGGCTGCGCAATTGTAAAAGTTCACGAATTTTGCTTAGGCTTTCGTCACGGTTACCCCGCGGCAAGCTAAGGCTTACTCGGCTGACTAAAGCTTCAACATCAAAAAGGCTGCTATTACGATAAGTAAAAGAAATATCCGAGGCCGTTAATATCTGTTTGCTGCCAGTATATGTTACGACCTCAATTTGTGTTACATATTGGCCGATAGTATCGCCATAAGCTCCGGCATTCATCCTTACGGCACCGCCCATTGAGCCAGGGATACCGGCCGCAAACTCCAGACCTGTAAGTGAACGTTCGCAAGCTTCCAATGCCAGCGTTGGCAATAGCACGCCTGCATCAACATCGACTTGATTATCACGCCAGTTAGTAGAAGCAAATTGCTCTCCCATTTTAATAATGACGCCGCGGAAACCTTTGTCTCCGACTAAAACATTAGATCCGTTACCGATAACAACCCAGGTAATTTCATTTTCATACAAATAAGCGAGTAGAACAGACAATTCTTCAGTCGATACAGGGAAAACCATAAAATCGGCACTGCCACCAATACGCCAGGTGGTGTATTTACGCATAGAAACATCCGTTAACACCTTCGTCGACAGTATTTGCTGCAAAGCCTCAAGAATCAACGGCTTATTCACTATATGACCTCCTTAATTTTTCCTCAAGGAACCGTTCACCAACTGATCGTATGTTGCCGGCGCCCATAATCAAAACAAAGTCGTCATCTCTTACCTGCTGGTTAAGAATTTGTAAAGCCTGCTCTTGATCGGCCGCATACACTACCATATTATGACCGTTTTTTCTGGCTGCGTCAACAATTAATTGCGCCGAGATACCGGGAATTGGCTTTTCAAAGGCCGGATATATTTCATTTATCACTACGAAATCGGCATCTGCAAGGGCAAGTGCAAATTCTTTATATAGACATTGAGTGCGGCTATAGCGATGTGGTTGAAAAACAGTAACAATCCTTTTTACACCCATATCGCGAGCGGCCTTGATAGTCGCCATAATTTCTGTGGGATGATGTGCATAATCATCCACGATTTGCAGATTATTGACACGCCCCAAAAGTTCAAAGCGGCGGCCGGTACCACAAAAATCAGCCAAAGATTTTGCGCAATCAGCAAAGTCTTTGCCTAAGTAACGGCCCAAAGCCACTGCGGCTAAAGCATTAGCAATATTATGCTCGCCCGGAACATTGAGCACCAACCGTCCCAACAACTGACCTTTTTCCCAAACATCTGCAGAAACGCCATAACTATTATGACAGATATTGGTGACCGTATAATCTGCATCATGGTGCAAAGCATATGTAATATAATGTTTATCAACTCGCTTTGACAAAGCAAGGGTATTGGAACAATCAGCACAGATTATTGCCAGGCCATTCTCCGGCAATTGCTCCAAATACTTTTCGAACGATTTTACGATGTTTTCCAACGAAATATAATGTTCAAGATGATCGCTTTCAATATTTGTGATGATGGCAATTTTCGGAAACAGCATTAAAAAAGTACCGTCGCTCTCATCAGCTTCGGCTACAAAATATTCACCCTCGCCCGCCTGCGAATTACCACAGAATTGAGGAATCATTCCCCCAATAGCAAAAGTAGGATTCATATTAAGATTATCCATCATAACCGCAATCATAGCGCTGACAGTAGTTTTACCATGGGAACCCGCCACGCCGATGCTGCATTTGTTGCTCATTAAAAAAGCCAGCGTTTCCGCTCTCTTATAAATCGGTATACCACGAGCAGCGGCTTCAATCATTTCCGGATTATCAGTCTTTACTGCTGATGAATAAACTACCGCCTGAGTATCCATCGGGATATTTTCTGCAGCATGACCATAGTAAATTGTCGCACCCATTGCCTCCAACAAGCATGTAAAACGCCCACGCTGAAGGTCAGAACCGCTTATATCATAACCCATGCCAAGCATAATCTTGGCAATGGCGCTCATACCAACGCCACCTATGCCAATAAAATGAAGCTTACCCTCCATATATATATTAACCCTCTTTCCGCCGGACAATATTAATCGCTATCTCAACAATTTTATTCGCCGCATTCGCCTCTCCCAAAGCTACTGCAGCCCTAGCCATATTCGTTAAAGCAGTTTCATCATCAAACAGTTTAGTAACCTGCTTGGCAAGTATATCACTATTAAGACAATGGTCCTCAATTATTACAGCCGCACCGGCGTCTTCCAATACTTTAGCATTTCCGACTTGATGATTGTTTGTTGCGTAAGGATATGGCACTAAAATTGAAGGCAGGCCAACACAGGTAATCTCCGAAAGAAAAGATGCCCCGGCACGCCCTATAACCAAGTCAGCTATAGCCAAAGCATGTTCCATATGTGTTAGATACGGCATAATTATTAGATTATCATCGATTATATCAGTATTGTCAACTATTGAACGGTAATTTTTTTCACCTGTCAAATGGATTATCCGCAAACCCCTGGCCAACAAACTTTTATACGAATCGCAGATTGCCTTATTTAGAGTGGCCGCACCCTGTGAACCACCAGTAATTAATATTGACTTGATATGTTTTTTTGCTTCACTAACAGAAAAAAACTGATAAGCCTTATCTTTATCAGCAACTATAATATCATTTCTTACCGGCAAACCAGTTAAATAAATATTATCCTGACGTTTGAAATGATCGGATGCCGCCGCAAAAGTCAGACAAACAGCGTCGGCATACCGCGAAAAATAACGGTTAGCCAATCCCGGATAGGCATTTTGCTCATGAATCATCGTCGGTATACCCAGTTTGCGTGCTGCTTGCAATACTGCTACCTCAACATAACCGCCGCTACCGATAACTAGATCCGGATGAAATTTTGCCATCCGCGCTTTAGCTTGTTTTGTCCCTTGATAATTGATCCACAAATCCTTAGCGATCTTCGGCGATTTACGATGCAGTCCGGCGCTGAAAACTGCAAAGAAATCGTACCCATACTCCGCAGCCAATTTCTGTTCAGGAGAATTATAACCGCCAATATATAATATTTTCGCATCAACAGCTTGACGTAGTCTATCGGCAATAGCCAGTACCGGATAAATATGTCCTCCGGTGCCACCACCGGTAATTACAACGCGCATACTCATATATTATCCTCTTTGACATATCTAGATAAATTAAGCAAAATACCTGCCATAGTTAAACATACAGCCAGAGAAGTACCACCGTAACTAATAAACGGCAAAGTAACACCGGTAACTGGTAAAAGCCCTGTGACAACTCCAAGATTAATAAATGCCTGTATTGCCATAGTACAGATCAGCCCCAACGCCAGCAAACTGCCGAATTTGTCGGGCATCTTAACTGCAATTAACATTCCTCGCCAAAAAAATAACACAAAAACTACGATAACAAATATACCGCCTAAAAAGCCCAATTCCTCCCCTAAAACGGAAAAAATAAAATCTGTATGACGAGCGGGCAAATAAAACAGCTTTGAACCGCCGGATCCTAAGCCGACACCGGAGAGTCCGCCGGAACCTAATGCTAACAACGATTGAACTGTCTGCCAACCCGATCCGGTAGGATCTGCCCAAGGATCAATATAAGCCATGATGCGATTAATTCGGAATGGTTCATAAACAATTGCCGCAATAACCCCTGCAATACCTACTGCAACTGTACCCGCTAAGTAACGCAGACGTACACCGGCGCAATACATCATTAAAAAGCCTGCTGCCGCAACAACGCAAGAAGAGGATAAGGCAGTTTGCGCAAAGATTAAACCGGCAGTAGCGCCAGTAATAAAAATTGCCGGTAAAAAACCTTTACTAAAACTTTTAACCTCTATCCCCGGAGAACAGAATAATTTTGCCAGAACCAGCGGTAAAGCAATCTTGCTTAATTCCGATGGCTGAAACTTAAAACCACCGATTTCTAACCATCGTTGCGCACCACTAATGCTTTCAATTTGAGTACTTGCTGCCATGAAAATCAATAGTAAAAATACTGGTATAAAAACTATCCAACTTAATTTTTTATACCATTCGTATTTAATCTTATAAGCAATAAACATGCCAAAAAAACCAACTACCGCAGATTCGGCATGTTTTTTGAGAAAATGGAAGCTATCATTATAAGGTGCATAGGTCGCAAAGTATTGACTGGCGCTAAACACCATTATCACACCTATGGCTGTCAATACAATGACGGCAATTAATAACCACCAATCCGGAGCATTCTTAGCGCTTTTCAAAGCTTAATCCTCCCAATAATCTTTAACTAATTGTTTAAAACGGTTACCTCTTTCCTCATAATTATTGAACATATCCCAACTAGCACATGCTGGTGATAATAACACCAAATCTCCTCTTTGGGCTGAGTGGCAGGCTAATCTAACTGCTTCGTCAAAACCATCGGCAATCAAATACTCAACAAACTCGGCTTTATTAACCGCTTGCAAAATATCCTCGGTTGCCTCGCCGAGTATAATCAGCTTCCGCACTTTAGCTTTGATCAAACTCATCAATGGAGCAAAATCATTACCTTTATTACGTCCGCCAATAATCAATATTAATGGCTGTTCATACGCAAGCAGCGCCTTTTCGGTTGAATCGGGATTTGTGCCCTTGGAATCATTAACATAACTGACGCCGTCTCTCTCGCACACAAATTCCATCCGATGTTCAACTCCGGGAAAACTATGCAGGGCTGCGGCAATATCCTTTACTGCAACGCCGCTATAATATGCTGCAGCGGCCGCGGCCATAGCATTTTGCCAATTATGGCGGCCTTTGATATATATGTCTTCAACATTAATAATATTAATTTTATGCCCATTATCATTTAATATTATCTGTCCGTCATCTAAATAAATACCTTCGCTAATCGGCTTCTGAGTACTAAAATAAACCGTACGCTGTAACAACTTTTCCCCAATAGCACGGCACACAGAATCATCATGATTAAGTATTGCTATGTCATTTTGATCCTGCGCTGCAAATATTTTTTCTTTTACTGCCTGATAAACGGCCATACTGCCATGACGATCCTGATGATCGGGACTAAGATTGAGCATCGCCGCAATATGTGGTTTTAATTTGTAGCAATTTTCTAATTGGAAGCTCGATACTTCTGCAACAATTATGCCTCTATGTTTTTCGATTTCGCTAATTAGCGGCACACCTATATTGCCGCCAACCAATGTATTTATTCCGGATTTGCTCAAAATATATCCGATCAAAGCTGTTGTTGTCGTTTTGCCATTTGTACCTGTGATAGCAATAATCGGTGATATGGCAAACAAATAAGCCAGTTCAATTTCGCTGATCATTTCTATACCTGATGCTTTAACCATTTCTACTAACGGCACAGTAGGCGGCACACCGGGACTTTTGATACATAAATCCCAATCAGCAACCTCAGGCAACTGATTAGCTAATAAAAAACGCACCCCCCGCTTGGCCAATTCACTTATATCATTACCAATCTGTTCCGCACTTTTAGCGTCAGACAAGGTCACTTCTGCGCCATGATCCAGTAAAAACCGGCATACAGCAATACCGCTTAATCCGGCTCCTATCATCAGAACTTTCTTCCCGTGCAAATCCATGCAATCACCTCATAGTTAAATAGAAACGATAATCAACCCTAAAGCTGTTAACACTGCTGAAGCCAACCAAAACATCCTGACAACTTTTACTTCCGGCCAGCCCTTTAGTTCAAAATGATGATGCAGCGGACTCATTAAAAATATCCGTTTTCCCCAAAGCTTAAAACTAGCTACTTGTATCATAACCGATAATATCTCTGCTAAATAGACGCCCCCAATAATAATTAACACTATTTCAGTTTTACTCAAAAGAGCGAATGCTACTACTGCACCGCCAATAGCCAATGATCCGGTATCTCCCATAAATACTTTTGCAGGATGCTGATTATAGAAAAGAAATCCTATACAGCATCCGGCCAACGACGCAGCCGCAACAGCTAAATCAGTATAATCAGCCATGACCAATGTTGGAAATGAAACCGATACCAGCATGACCAACCAATAACCTACAAAGACAATTGCCGAAACTCCGGCTGCTAAACCATCTAATCCATCAGTAAAATTGGTTCCATTTACTATACCAACAAAAAAAGTTGCCATTAATGGATAATAAAGCCACCCCAGATCCCAAGCATAATTGACAAAAGGAATAATAATCGTTGTTCCTCGGCCCAAAAATATTTGCGCAGCCACCAGTAATATTATGGCGACGGCAAATTGGCCTGCCAACTTTTGTTTGACCGTTAATCCCAATGATCTATGAAAAACCACCTTCATTATATCATCATAGAAACCTATTAACCCAAAGGCCAAAAACGAAAAAAGCCAGATCCATAATGATGCTGAACCATTGCCCAAAATTAACAATATGATCAGCATAGCAATTACAAATATCAGCCCGCCCATGGTTGGCGTACCGGCCTTAATCAAATGGCTCTTTGGCCCGTCGGTACGAATTGTTTGTCCTATTTTTAACCGCCGCAACAATGGCAGCACAGGCTTTCCAACAATAACCGTCAAAACCATACCGGCCACAAAAGCAATAATTGATATTTGCATTTTTCTCTACCCTCTTAGTTACTTTTGACTTTTTTCCGCAATATTTCCCTTGCAGTCTCTTTATCATCAAAATGAAGTACTTGACCCTTTACCAGTTGGTAATTTTCGTGTCCTTTACCAGCAATAACTACTATATCACCTTTTTTAGCCATGGCAATAGCCATTTCAATTGCTTTCCCTCTGTTTTCCTCAACATAATAGTTTCCGTTTGCTTGTTTAGCGCCCTCTACAACCTGAGCGATTATATCCATCGGCTCTTCATAACGGGGGTTATCACTGGTGATTACAGCTATATCACTAAGTTCAACGCCGATTTTACCCATGATCGGGCGTTTGCCACTATCACGGTTGCCGCCACAACCAAAAACGCTGATCAGTCTTTGTGGCTTTAAGGCTAATGCCGTATTTAATACATTACTTAATCCGTCCGGCGTATGCGCATAATCAACAACCACCAAAAAATCCTGCCCGCAATCAACGATTTCAAATCTGCCCGGTACTTGCGGAGCTGCAGCCAAACGCCTGATGATATAGTCCATTGACAAACCTTCCTGAAGGGCCACCGCCATTGCTGCCAGTGAGTTATAAATATTAAACATTCCGAATAGAGGTATTGCAATCTGATATTCTTGAGCTTGCCAAAGCACACTAAACTCCATCCCCGAGGTTGTCGGCTGGTATTCCATAAGCCAAAGAATGGCATCTTTTGTCTGTCCGTAAGTGACTACTTCTACTCTGCTGGCTGCTATAAATGCAGCTGATGCGGCATCGTCAATATTGATAACCGCATAACGCTTATGCCCTGATAAAGGTTTAATCATAGAAAAAAGCAGCGTCTTGCTCCGTTGATATTCTGCCAACGTACCATGATAATCAAGATGATCTTGAGTCAGGTTGCTAAATACCGCAGCATCAAAATCACAGGCCGCAACGCGGCCTTGCGCCAGCGCATGGGAAGATACTTCCATTACTACGTCAGAACAGCCTTCTTTTTGCATTGTTGATAATAATTCAAAAAGTTCTATTGATTCCGGTGTTGTATGGGTTGCCGGCAACACTTTATCACCGGCTCTGTTTTCGATAGTACCGATCAGGCCAGTTTTGAAACCTTTGCCTTCAAGCAACCATTTTATTAGGTTGGTTGTTGTCGTTTTGCCATTAGTGCCGGTGACTCCGATCAGCCGCATTTTCTGATCAGGATGATCAAAAAACTCTGCGGCCAGCTGAGCCATAGCACGGCGACTATCTGCGACGACTATCAATGGTACGTTCGGCAGCTTATCCGGCAGCCTTTCCAGTAATACTGCTGCTACCCCTTGTGCGATCGCTTGATCAATGTATTGATGACCATCGGCATTGGTGCCGGAAACCGCAACAAAAAGATTATTTGCTGCGACTTTACGTGAATCATAAACAATAGCGGAAATATCAACATCAGTGAAATTACCTACTATTTCATTTTCTGTCAAGCAAGCCAGTAATTTTGATAATAACACTGTATCCCTCCTCTTCTATTATGGCCCTACCGATTGGGATTCTTCTTCATCACTTATCACTTTAAATTTTACGGTAACCGTACTGCCGGCTGTAACCTTATTTAATGGCTGAGGGCTTTGCTCAATAGCAATGCCATCGCTGCCTTTAGCAACCAGCTTCAGCCCCATAGCAGATAAGATTTTTGCTACCTCACTTAGTTTTTTGCCGGTCAAGTCAGGAACAGTAATTTTGCCCGCAACTGTCGTAGAATTGTCGCAATTAAGTATCACGGTGCCTCCGGCGGCAAGTGAGCTGCCTGCAGCGGGAACTTGAGAAGCAACTATTGTTCCGTTGCCCTTAACTTGAGATTTAAGACCTATCAGGTCAAGTAATTCAGTTGCCGCATCCGCATTTAGATTGGTAATATCAGGAACTTCAACGGTAGATTTACTGTCACTTCCCTTATCGACTTCGCTATCGGTCACTTGGGGAGTTACTCCTAAATAGCGAAGCGTATCCTCCACTACTGCTTTAAAAATCGGGGCGGCAATCTGCCCGCCTTGATAGAGGCCTCCGGAAGGTTCATCAATCACTACCAGGCATACGATCTCAGGATCATTGGCCGGCGCCATGCCGATAAACGAAGCAACATATTTACCGGCGGCATATCCGCCGTTACCGGCTTTTTGCGCTGTACCGGTTTTGCCGGCGACACGATAGCCTTCGATATAGGCTTTCTTGCCGGTTCCGTTTGCCACAACGTTTTCCAATAAACTCCTCATTAACTCAGAAGTTTCGGAGGAAATGACCTGACGTACTTTCTTCGTTTCATATTCCTGAACAACATCGCCATTACTGTTAACAACTTTACTGACTATTTGTGGCTCGAGAAGCGTACCGCCATTCGCAACAGCCGAGACGGCTGTCACCATTTGCAGCGGAGTAACAGCAATACCTTGACCAATGGAAATTGTTGCCACTTCAACAGGGCCTAATGCATCCTCATCAATCATAATACCCGGCGCTTCGCCGGATAATTCTATGCCGGTTGTTTGTCCAAAACCATAAGCCTCGATATATTTATAAAATAATCCTTTTTCTTTGGCTTCAATGCTTTGCCCGATTTTGACAAAGGCTGGATTGCAGGAGTTTTGGAAGGCCTCGACCAATGTTTGACTGCCATGTGGATTATATGAACGCCAGCACTTAATCTTTTGGCCGGCAACCAGAGCATATCCCGGATCATAAAAAGTACTGTTGGTATTGATAGTCCCCTCTTCGAGCGCTGCAGACGCAGTAATAATCTTAAAACATGAACCCGGTTCATAAGAATCGCTGATCAAAGTATTACGCCGCACGCTGCTGTCCGCACTCTTATAATCATTTACATCATAGCCGGGACTAATCGCCATAGCTAATATTTCACCTGTTTCCGGCCTCATCATGATTATAGAAGCGCTCTTGGGCTTAATTTCCGATGCCATTAAAGTATCAAGCTCACGCTCACAAAAGTACTGGATATTTTCATCAATTGTCAGATATACATCATAACCATCAGTTGGCGCTATGTATTCATATTCAGCCTGAGGTATTGCTTGGCCTATGCCGTCATATTCACTGACAACTCGACCATCCTTTCCGGATAACCAGTCGTCAAAAGCAATTTCTACCCCTTCGAGACCCTGATTATCGACACCGCAAAAACCAAGCAGTTGACTTGCTAACGTGCTTTTAGGATAATAACGCTGTGTCTCTTCAACAATATTTACTCCTGTAAACTCTTCATCTTCGATAGCTTGCGCAATGTCAAAATCAACTTTGCGTTTTACCCAGACAAAAGACTTATCAGATGTAATATCGCTCAATACCTCATCATAATCCAATTCGAGGACTTGAGACAAAAAAAGAGCAGACTTCTCCGCCTCACCGGAATTTATCACATCCGGCGGACTTGCACTAACCGAATCGGCAGTGATGCTAATCGCAAGCCTGTTGCCGTTTCTGTCACAAATGTCTCCGCGCGAAGCGGATACTGGCAAGTCCCTGGTACGAAGTTCCTCTGCCTTCTGTTGAAGTTCGTCACCCTGTACAAACTGGATAACTGCTAATTTTACTACTACCGCGGCAAACGCAAGTAATAGTAAAATCAGCACAAAAGTTATTTTTCGCCGCATGAATAATTTAACGGCTGCCAATCAAATCACCTCACCAGCTCTCATTCTACCTCAGCGGCCGATGCCGTTCCTCTAAAGTGTGATGAAATCAAATTACCGATACTATCCCACAAAGGATATTCGCTTTGGACCTGAACGTCCGATACTTCTTTGTCATCAGCTAAATTTTCGGCAACCTGCAATTTCAGATCTGAATCAATATAATCAATATTTTCAACATCTGGATAGACCATGCCCAATTGCATTGTGGCATATGTCTCGATTTGTCCCAGAGACCCAAGTTCTCCTATTTCCAATTCCAACCGTTGACTTTGCACCTCTGTATCGTCTATACTTCTCTGCAGTTCATGGATTTGATAACCGGCGGTGCTTATTTGCGCCTGTAAAACTATATAAGCCAACGCAGAACAAAAAATAATCACACCTAAAAATGCAACCAACATTTTTTCTATTACCAGTGTTTTCTTGGTCTGTTCCTTTTGCTGTAATAAATTGACCTGCAGATGCGTCTTCGGTACTTGCCATTGCTGCTCTTTTACACGGGCAGCAGCGCTTGCATTCGTTGTCATTGTATGTTTCCTCCATAAATCTTAGAACAGGCTTTAGAGTCTTTCGGCAACACGCAGCTTAGCGCTGCGGGAACGATGATTAGCTGCTAACTCTTCCGTCGAAGCCGTTATTGGGCGGCGATTAATCAGCTTAAGTGATGCATGATGATTACATATACAAACTGGGATATGCGGGGGGCAAACACATTCACTGGCCATATATTTAAACTTCTCTTTGACTAAGCGATCCTCGAGTGAATGAAATGTAATAACAGCTATTCTGCCGCCGGGTTTCAAAATATTGCAGGCGGCGGCAATACCCTCTGCCAGTTCATCAAGTTCGCCATTTACAGCGATACGTAAAGCTTGAAATGTTCTTTTTGCCGGATGTTGATCTTTTTCTCTGGCAGCGGCAGGAATCGCTTTTTTAATGACCGTTACCAATTCCGCCGTGGTACTGATTGGTGCTATTTTGCGCTCGTTAACGATAAATTTGGCTATTCTTGCTGCCCAGCGTTCTTCGCCATATTTTTGGATAATTTGCCTTAATTCTTCTTCGCCGGCTTTATTTACTAATATATAGGCGCTTAATTCATTCTCTCTATTCATCCGCATATCAAGCTGCGCATCTTGCATATAAGAAAATCCGCGGCTGGGCTCATCCAATTGAAATGATGATACACCCAAATCAAGCAATATGCCATCAACGTTATTAATACCATTATCGGCAGTGACTTTTGCCATTTCGCTGAAATTTGCTTGGACGATAATTACTCTATTGCCAAATTCCGCTAAATTTTCCGCCGCCGCGGAGCATGCTTGATTGTCTTTATCAATTGCCAGCAAACGTCCCATAGGGGATGATGTTTCCAATATTCCCCGTGAATGTCCGCCGCCGCCTAAAGTACCGTCAATATAAATACCGCCGCTATGGGGAGCCAACGAATCAATCACTTCATTATACAGAACCGGCAAATGATTGAAGGTTATCGCCATTACAAATCCCCCTAAAAGGTGATGCCAACAAGTTTGGCGGCAACTTTCTCGTATTCATCGGCAGCATCTTCGCTATAAGATTGCCAGAGATCTTTGCTCCATATTTCCAAACGGTTGGAAACGCCGATCGTCACTATATCTTTGTCAATAGCAGCATGTTGACGTAGATTTGCCGCTATCAGCACTCTGCTCTGTTTATCAGTCTCCACTTCAATTGCGCCTGAGAAAAAATTACGGGCAAATTTTCGAGCATCAGCATCGGTGGTGGAAAGCTGCCGTAAATTATCAACTGTCTTTTGCCAGTCTTCCATGGTATAGACAAATAAACATTTGTCAAGACCTTTGGTAATGACAAAATTGCTGCCTAACCCCTCGCGGAATTTTGCCGGGACAATATAACGTCCTTTACTATCTATAGAATGTTGGTATTCACCAATAAACATTAATTAATCCTCGCTGATTAATGAAATTCTCTATAATACTCCACTTTGCTCCACTTTACTTATTTTAATTCGCTGTAATTTAATGATTTCCTTTTTTATTTTAAATTTTTTTAATAAAAAAACAGGAGCTGTAGCTCCCGTTTAATATAATTTTTTATGTTTTTTTTGCCAGATAAATATCAAAACTACTGCTGCTATAATTATCAGCAATAACCACCATCCGACTTCTTGATAAACCGATACAACGCCGGTTGTTAACAATGAAATGAGTATTCCTGCAATTAATTCTCCTAAAGTAATTGCCGCTAAGGACGGCACAAATTTCAATCGCATTAAGACAGCTACCAGACAACCGGTCCAAGCGCCGGTAAACGGCAAAGGAATGGCAACAAACAACATCAAACCTAGCAATTGATATTTGCTCCTATTCACTTTTTGAGCTTGTAGATAAGCTCGCTTATTTATGCCTCCTAATACTTTATTAAAAAACGGAACCGCCATTAAGCGGCGGAAGAACTTTGGCAATAGTAACAGTAACGGAATTATTGGCAAAAAGTTGCCAATAATAGCCCAAATAAATGCAGAAAAAGGCTCTAGACCCCATGCTACTCCAAGGGGGATAGCTCCACGCAATTCACTTATGGGTAATGCTGCTAAAATCAATACTCTAATATGAGTTTCAATAGCAGATAGATTTTCGATCAGCACATCCAGCATTTATCTTCCCCTTGAAATTTATTTACTCTAACATATTGGTAAAACATGATTTATATAACTATTCTATTATGTTTACCCCAAAGATATTAAAACAGACTAAAAGAGCCGCAAGCATTAATAATACTTTAATGCCTACGGCTCATTTCATTAGATGATATTAATTGCTAGTCGAATCAGTGCCACTACTCGTATCTCCAGAGGTAGTATTATCTTGGCTTTCGGTACTATCATCGCTTTGAGATAATGATTTATAGTATTCAATCACCTGATCAACGGTAGTGCCGGTTGTGCTGCCTTCCGGAAGTGAACTTTTATATTCGGTAAGAAAAGCGGTAGCTTTCTCCAAACCATCATTCACTAAAATAAATTGCGAATAAGAATAAGCTATATCCCAGTTATCAGGCGCCAATGCATAAGCTTTCTGATAATCAGCTCTAACTTCTTCGCTAGCGGTGCCGACGCTAAACAATGCAGCAGCCTTATTGGCATAAAGCTGAGCCAGACCTAGATTATTTAAGTTCTCCGGTGCGTTATCTATTGCCAGCTGATAGTATTCGGCAGCCTTGGTAATTGATTCGGTTGATTTGGTCAAATACTGATTAGCCAAATCCTCATCAGTAGATTTATTTTCATCAGAGGCTTTATTATAATAACTGCTAAGATATTTATAATCCTGGGCGAGAGTACTGGCAGTACTGTAATCGATTTGCTGACCTTCGGCAGGGGTATTGTCTTTAATTGCCCCTTCATACATCTCAATATAATCCGTAGTAGTCGGGTCATCGCTGGAAGATGAGGCGCCATAATTGGAATTCCAGGTTGCAAAGGTACTGACCATACCTGCTCCAAGGATTATTACCACAATAATCAGCAACTTCCGATGCTTTTGAGTTCCCTTGCGTATATTTGTCATTAACACTGAGGATCACCTCTAAATTCCTTATTTCGATTCTGTATAATCATATTACAACTCGCAAGCTGCTGTCAACGTATAAATTAAACCAAAAAACAAAACTTACGCAAAACTTACGTATCGAGGCAATCCAGACAGACTCCATAACATTCCAAACGATGGCTGGTTATTTTGCCAGGAGCAGCATCGATTATCATTTTAGTTAAACCTGTTACAGCTGGGGAAAAGTCCCATACTCGACCGCATTTTTCGCACACAAAATGATAGTGCGGCTGAGGATTACCATCAAAACGACTTTGACCCTTGCCATAATTTAATTCTAAAATTTTATTTTCGTCTGCCATTAATTGTAAATTGCGATAGATTGTGCCTAAACTGATTGTTGGTATTTGTTGTCGTGCTTGCTCATATATCCAATCAGCTGTTGGATGAGAATCAGTATTAGCTAAAATTTCATAAATAACACGTTTTTGTTTAGTCGATCTTTTTTGTTTATCACATGTCAAGAGTTTCACCTTCTAAATAATGTTGTTTTAATTTAGACTATTATTTAGCCGTTGTCCAAAAAACTCGAATTCACTCCAAAAATCAAGATTATCAACAAATATTTGTTGTATATCTCCGAAAAGCTTTGACATCCGTTCCTCGGCATATAAAAACTCGCTGATTGACGGTTCGTTACAATAAGTAAGAAACAACTGATCAAGCTTCTCTATTTCTTCATCCACATCCTCTCCTGCCATCGAAATTAGATGCAGACGCATCTGTTGTTGGCGCAACTCCGCCAAGACAAAAGCATTTTCGCTATCTTGCTCTAATTTCTCTTTGGCACGCAAATAACGCTGATATTCATCGCTTTTTATTAACATCTGCAATAATCCTTCAGCTTGTATCAGCATATCACGTCTGTTTTGTCCATTTTCAATATTATTTGTTTCTACCTCGTCTTTAATAATATCACCTCTTATATTATTACTATCAATCCAGTAAAACAAATTCTGTGAATGGCGGCACCCTTTGGAGCTAATTACATACTATTAATATATAACATTTCTGTTATCCAAAAAGGAGGATGCTTTAATGATAACATATACAGTTAAACAAGACGATACACTCTGGAAAATCTCTCAAGAACATAAAATAAGTCTTGATACAATTTTGGCAGCTAACCAGCAAATCAATGATGCCAATTATATACTACCAGGGACAGTAATCAATATCCCCACTTTCACTATTAATACACCACAAGAAAATATCAACAAGAACCTGGAATCTGATAATTACATGCAAAACGCATCTTCAAAGGAGCGTCCATTTATCTATACGGCTATAGCCGGTGAAACAGCCATGCAAATTGCTATCACCCATCAGATACCATGGAATACATTTGCTCTGCATAACAAGAATTATTCCAAACATACACCATTATTGGGCGAAGAAAGATTAATAATACCCGCCGTTGCTAAAACAAAACGCGGCGGCAATTATCACCGTAACCGCCGCCGCAAAAGATCTTTGTAGCAATACTACTCTACAGCTTCGTTTAATGCCGTCATTAAAGAGTCAATATCAATTCCATGTGCGACGGCACCTTGTTCAATATTTTCGAAATGGGCAGCAGCACAGCCGATACATCCCATACCGTAATCACGTAAAATTTGGATGGTTTGCGGCCATGTTTGCACGATTTCCATAATACCCATATCTTTTGTTATCATTTATATTTCCCCCTGTCTTTGTGCTTTATTGTCATTATTGTACAATTTCTTAAAATAGTATACCATAAACGCAAAAAATATCAATAGAATTCATGTAAATTAACTAGGATAAAGTCGACAAATATAGCATAAACGCCAATAACTATTATTAAACGGTCTTTCCGTTTAAATTTGCATGTTCCAAATAGACAATAAAAAAGCGGGAGCAAAATGCTCCCGCTTTAGATAATTAATTGAAACGACTTATACAACACCCTGTGCGATCATAGCATTGGCGACTTTTACAAAACCGCCAATATTGGCGCCGTTAACATAGTTAACATAATCGCCTTCTTTACCGTATTCAACGCAGGTAGAATGAATGTCAGACATGATCTGTTTGAGTTTTGCATCGACTTCTTCAGCAGTCCAGCTATAACGCATACTGTTCTGAGACATTTCCAAACCGGAAACGGACACACCACCGGCATTGGAGGCCTTGCCGGGAGAATAGAGAATCTTGGCTGCGAGGAAAGCATCAACAGCTTCCTTAGTGGAAGGCATATTTGCGCCCTCAGCGACGCACCAGCAACCATTCTTAAGTAACATTTTGGCGCCTTCACCATCGAGCTCGTTCTGTGTCGCAGTGGGGCAAGCAATATCGCAAGGAACTTCCCACGGCTTACGACCAGCACGCCATTCCAAACCAAACTCATCAGCAAAATCTTTAACAGGACGACGATAAATGGTCCAAAGGGTCTTTAAGAATTCAAGCTTATCGCCCTTGATGCCGGCCGGATCATATACATAACCAAATTGGTCAGCAACAGTAACTACTTTACCACCCATTTGATTGACTTTATCAATCAAGAAAGTACCGACATTACCATAACCAGAGTTAACAACAGTCTTGCCTTCAAAATCCAACCCCTTAGTTTTGAGCATTGCATCAGCAAAATAAATTACGCCATAACCAGTAGCTTCCGGACGTACAAGGCTACCGCCAAATTCACGACCTTTACCTGTAAGAACACCGGTAAACTCATTAGCCAGTTTCTTATATTGACCAAACATATACGCAACTTCACGACCACCAACACCAATGTCGCCGGCAGGAACGTCTAAATTAGCACCAATATGACGGTAGAGCTCATTCATGAATGCTTGACAAAAATGCATTACTTCGTTTTCGGATTTACCTACGCCATCAAAGTCAGAACCGCCTTTGCCACCACCCATAGGTAGTGTAGTAAGTGAATTTTTAAATGTTTGTTCAAATGCAAGGAATTTAAGTATACTAAGATTGACAGAGGGATGGAAGCGTACACCGCCCTTATAAGGACCAATAGCGCTATTCATCTGAATTCTAAAACCGCGGTTAATTTGGATTTCACCCTTGTCATTAACCCACGGAACACGGAACATAATAACGCGTTCTGGTTCAACTATTCTCTCCAAAACCTTATATTCGACATACTTTGGATTTGCATTGAGAAATGGAACCAAGGAAGCAACAACTTCCTCTACCGCCTGGTGAAATTCTTTTTCGCCGGGGTTCTTAGCAATGACCTTTGCCATGAAATCCTGTAAATCAAAAGACATTCAAATAACCTCCCTTAATTTTATACTTACGTATAATTTGTACAACCATGAGACATGTTGAGTAATAATACAAACTTTCATAATACCCAACCTTTACAATTCTAACGCTTTGCTTCTAAAAATACAAGGAATAATTGAACTTTCTAACAATTCAAATATATTATTTTTTATTAATATTTTATTATTATTTTATTACTACATTATCAGTACCCAAAATTGTTTCTAATGCTCTTATAGCTGCCGTATCAAACCTAAAACCATCAATGCCCGGCAAACGGCAATATTGAGACAAATCGCAATAATATACAAGCACTTCGATATCGCCCACAAAACTCGTTAATAAAGAAGAAATTTGCTGTCGAAGGTTGTCGTTTTTACTATCCGGCAATCGCAAATATAATTTCAGCGGCAGCTTCATATCACTTATAGTAATTTCCTGTTCTGCACCACTGGTTTTAATTTTACCATCTGCAAGCACAATCTTGCCTTCGACAATCATCTCGGAAACACGCTCATAAACTCTGGCAAAAGCCGTACAGCGAATTACGCCGCTGGCATCTTCAATAGTAAATCCCGACATCATATCTCCCCGCTTTGTTATGCGGTTTTTTACTGTAGAAACCAATCCGGCGATTCTTACATCTGTCCCACTTTCTGATTCGGCAAGTTCAGCAATAGTATGAGAAATCTTCGGTTGCAGCCACGACTGATATACGTCCAGCGGATGCCCGCTGACATAAAACCCAAGCATCTCCTTTTCCATAGCATACAAGTCAAGTTGTGGATATTCAGGCAGCTGCTTAATCTCAATTTCCGGCGTATTGCTGCTTTCATCCATGCCAAAATCAAACAACGATAGTTGCTCGCTTTCCCTCGAACGTATCAGGCGGCGGTTCAGATCAAGCATAGCATCAAGCGCGGTTAACATAGAGGCTCTATTATAACCCATGCCATCAAAAGCACCGCATTTAACAAGGCTCTCAAGCATCCGCCTGTTAACAATAATACGGTCGCAAAAGTCTGCTAACGATACAAACTTACCATGCTCCTGCCGTTCCTCAATAATCTTTCGCACAGCTTCTTTGCCAACATTTTTGATTGCCGCCATAGAGCAACGGATTTTGCCGTCAATTACTATAAATTTAAGATCACTCTCATTGATTTGCGGTGGTAGCACCGTAATGCCCATTCTGCGGCATTCACCGATATATTCGCCAACCTTATCCGATTTATCCATAACACTGGTCAGCATTGCCGCCATAAATTCAGCCGGATAATTAGCCTTTAGCCAGGCGGTTCTGTAGGATACGAGAGCATAAGCCGCGGAATGGCTTTTATTGAAACCATAACCAGCAAAATACTCAAGCAAAGTATATATATCGTCAGCGGTTTTCTTGTCCACGCTGTTTTCTACGCATCCGCTAACAAAATCTCCGCGGGCTTTGGCTAAAATCTCGGCTTTCTTCTTGCCCATAGCGCGTCGCAGCATATCAGAAGCACCTAAGCTAAAACCGCCCATCGCCGTAGCGATTCTCATCACCTGCTCCTGATAGAGAATTACACCGTATGTTTCCTCCAGTATCCCCTCCAGCAGCGGATGCATATACGAAACCTTTTTCTTGCCATGTTTGCCATCGATAAAATCATCGACCATACCACTGCCCAATGGCCCCGGCCGGTATAATGCGACTAACGCAATAATATCCTCAAACCGTTCCGGTTTGAGGTTTTTGAGTATTTTGCGCATGCCGTCGCTTTCTAATTGAAATACGGCTACAGCATCACCGCTGCCCAGCATGTCATAAGTTTGCTTATCTTCAAGCGAAATTGCCGAAATATCAATATCAATTCCTTGAGAACGCTTTATATTTATCAGAGCATCGTCGATCACCGACAATGTGCGTAAACCCAATAAATCCATTTTCAGCAAACCGCAGTCCTCTACTTGCTCTTTAGCAAATTGGGTAGTAATCAGCCCATCAGCGAGCTTCTGCACCGGCATATAACGAACCAGCTCTTCTTGAGCTATCACCACACCGGCGGCATGTTTGCCGCAATGACGCGGCATATTTTCTATTTGTTGAGCGATATCCAACACTTCATGCGCTGTAGGGTCGCTCTCATAAGCCTTCTTCATCTCCTGAGATGAAGCCAGCGCATCCTCAATAGTTCTGATTTTCGGATCATCCGGCACCAGATGGGAAATACCCATCGCTTGATCAAAAGGAATATCCAACACCCGGCCGACGTCTTGAATTGCCTGCTTCGATTTCATAACATTAAATGTAACGATCTGCGATACCTTATCGCTGCCGTATTTTTGAATTAAATATTCAACGACCTCGCCGCGGCGCTCATCGCAGAGGTCAATATCAATATCGGGGGGTGTCACCCGCTCTGGATTAAGGAATCGTTCAAAAAGCAGATCATATTTAATAGGATCAATATCGGTAATACCAAGGCAATAAGCAACCAAACTACCGGCAGCAGAACCCCTACCGGGGCCTACAGAGATGCCGTTAGTTTTAGCATAATTGATCATGTCCCAGACAATCAAAAAATAGCCGGGAAAATCCATATTTTCGATAACATCAAGCTCATAATCCATCCGTTTTTGAGTTTTATCAGGAACAGGGTTATAACGTTTTTGTAAACCTTCGTTGCACAGATATCTCAAGTAGCTGCAAAGATTATATCCATCCGGTACTTGATAGCGTGGCAAATATAACTTACCAAATTCAAAGTTAACATTACAGCGTTCCGCAATTTTAAGCGTATTTTCCAGCGCCTGTGGCCATTGTTTAAACAAAGCCGCCATTTCCTCGCCGGTCTTGAGATAAAAATTATCATTGGGAAAACGCATTCTGTTTTCATCGGCTCTTTTTTTACCGGTCTGAATACACAACAATATATCATGCATTGCTGCATCTTCCGCCTGCACGTAATGAAGATCGTTTGTCGCTACCAACGGCAACTCTAAGTCATCAGCCAATTTTACAAGCATCGGCATGACTTTTTTTTCTTCCTCCATGCCGTGATTCTGTATCTCAATAAAATAATTATCCTTGCCAAATATATCGCTGTATTGAAGCGCTAATTGGTAAGCCTCATCTTTACGGCCATCAAGTAATAAAAGCGGTATTTGACCTCCAATACAACCGGAAAGCGCTACCAGCCCTTTCGAATATTGACTAAGCAATTCAACATCGACACGCGGCTTATAATAAAACCCCTCAAGAAAGGCAAACGATACCAGCCGACACAGATTATTGTAGCCTTGATTATTCTCCGCCAATAATACCAAGTGATAAGCAGGATCGTCCTTATGGTTTTTTTCAAAACGACTTTGGGGAGCAACATAAACCTCACAACCAATAATTGGCTTGATGCCAAGTTTGTTTGCTTTAGTATAAAAATCAATCACGCCGTACATAACGCCGTGATCTGTTATCGCACAAGCCGGCATTTCTAATTCGACTGCCCTCTTAAGCAGTTTATCTATGCGGGCCGCTCCATCCAACAAGCTGTATTCGGTATGATTATGTAAGTGAACAAAGTCCATAAATCCTCCACTGCTCAATCATTAAACATCAACCCTTTTGCGGCAAAACTCAAATATTCGTCATTACAAACAATTATATGGTCAAGAACTTCAATATTTATTTCAGCCAATACTAAGGCAATACGCTGCGTCAGTTGCATATCTACGGCAGTCGGCCGCAGACTGCCGCCGGGATGATTATGAGCCAGCGCCACGCTTTTTGCTTTATGGCGCAGGGCTGTTTCCACTACAATACGTGGATAGATCGAAACTTCATTGATCGTCCCCTCGGCAATCATAGCCGGACATAATATATGGTTTTGTGAATCGAGGCATATAAGATAGAAGGCCTCGTAATGGCGGCCGATAAAAAGATTTACGGCATATTCGCCCAAGGCCTCCAAAGAATGAACCGTTGTTTTAAAAGATGCTTTATCAATCAGATAACGACGTGTAATTTCCGGTATCATAGTCAACAGCAAAGCAGTATTACTGCCGATACCCGTAATCTCCATCAAATCATGATAATCTGCATCCAATACTGCCGCCAACGATCCAAAACGCTGATAAAGTATATGAGCCAAACCATTGGTATCCTGATAAGGCAAGCCATAGAAAAGCAACAATTCCAGCACTTGATGATCAGCAAAGGAGACCAACCCTTCCTTGAGAAAGCGTTGCTTTACTCTCTGACGATGACCGCTGTGAATTCGGTCTGATGTCTCAGACTTTTTAGCTTTTACCATAGCAATCCTCATTATTTAATAAGACTATTTCATTGCTGTATTTGCTTAATTTCATAACGCGGATCTTAATTATTCTTCGCTCTCGCCTTCTTGATCCGCAAAATGCTCCGCTATCAAAGCTTGGCACTGCCTTTGATCAAGCTGCCAATAACTAATACTGTCAATATTGGCGAATGTCCCAGGTAAAGTGGCGCTATCTATCTGCTCATCACTGATATCTTTAAGCATCAACGCTACTTTAAGCATCTGTGATTTAGTCATATCAGTATCAATAGTTGATAACAATTCCGGCACTACTTGCGGTAGCTTATCATAATTTTCCGGTGCCATCATTTTATTAAATAAAGCAATCAAAAACTGTTGTTGACGTGAAACACGAGTTATATCACCAAGTTCATCATGACGATAACGGACATACTGCAGCGCCTTTTCTCCATCGAGTACCTGCGAGCCTTCCTCAATATCAATCAAACCGTCATAAGTCTGATAATACATACGTTTGTCAACATTTATCTCAACCCCGCCAAGGGTATCAACTACTGATTCGAAACCGGCAAAATCGGTTACCGCATAGTAATCCACCGGAACCTGTAGAGTTTGCTCAACTGTCTCGATCAGCAAATCCAATCCGCCATAAGAATAAGCGTGATTAATCTTATCCATGCCATCTCCGGCAATTTCCACATAGCTGTCACGCGGAATCGAAAGAAAAAAGACATCTTTCTTTTCTATATCAATCGTTGCCAATATGATAGCATCGGAACGCCCGGTATCTTGGATTACGTCATTATGATCAACGCCAACTATTAATATATTGAACTTTTTATCCGAAAATGTCATGGTATCAGCATCAAGGTTGCTGCGATTGGGTACCAGATCATTAGAGTTGCCATTCCACCAAGCATAACCTAATACTAATGCAACTACAATTACTATTAAAATTATTGGGCCAGCTTTTAATCTTTTCCTTTTTGCTTTTTGACTCTGCTGCTCAATATCTGCCACAAAAAGGCCTCCTTGCTGTTATAAACGATAATTAGGTGATTCTTTAGTAATATGGACATCATGAGGATGACTTTCCTTTAGTCCCGCTGAAGTGATACGGATAAAATGAGAATCATGCTTTAACGACTCAATGTTCGGCGTACCGCAGTAACCCATGCCGGAACGCAGACCGCCGATCAATTGATATACTGTATCTGCCAGGGAGCCCTTGAAAGGAACTCTGCCTTCAATACCTTCAGGTACCAGCTTGCTTTCGCCTTCCTGGAAATAGCGGTCAGAACTGCCTTCTTTCATCGCGCCAAGAGAACCCATGCCTCTATAAACTTTAAAGCTGCGTCCCTGATAGATCTCTATATCACCGGGGCTTTCTTCGGTGCCGGCCAAGAGACCTCCTATCATTACGCAATCGGCACCTGCCGCAATCGCCTTAACAATATCACCGGAATATTTAATACCACCATCGGCGATAATCGGCACATTTTTGCCGATTGCAGCCGAAGCCGCATCAAAAATGGCGCTTATCTGTGGCACTCCAATACCAGCAATAATTCTTGTGGTACAAATCGATCCGGGGCCAACGCCGACTTTAACACAATCAGCGCCAGCAGCAATCAGATCGAGGGTTGCCGCCGCCGTGGCAACATTACCGGCAATCACATCAACTTCATATTTGTTTTTGATCTTCTCAACCATTCGCAATACATTAAGTTGATGTCCATGGGCCGTATCGACCACCAAAGCGTCAACACCGGATTTAACCAGAGCCTCTGCTCTATCCATAGTATCTCCGGCTGTACCAATAGCAGCAGATACCCGCAAGCGTCCTCTATCATCTTTAGCAGCGAAGGGATATTTAATATTCTTTTTGATGTCCTTAATTGTTATTAAACCACGTAAATATCCTTCGGAATCGACTATCGGTAATTTTTCGACCTTATGTTTTTTTAAAATTTCCTGCGCCTGATCCAAATCAGTACCAACCGGGGCAGTGATCAGATTATCCTTAGTCATAACCTGATAGATATATTGACTGAAATCAGTTTCAAAGCGTAGATCACGGTTGGTAAGAATACCGACCAATTTACCATTATCTGTAGTTATAGGCACACCGGAAATATGATAATGTTCCATTATCCGCAGCGCTTCTTCTATAGTTTGGTTAGGGCCAAGATGGATAGGATCGATGATGATACCATTTTCAGAGCGTTTGACCTTGTCCACCTCAAATGCCTGCTCTTCAATGCTCATATTCTTATGTATAACTCCGATGCCGCCTTCTCTGGCCATAGCAATAGCCATCGGGCTGGTTGTTACCGTATCCATGCCAGCGCTGATTAAGGGAATATTAAGAGTAATGTTTTTACTCAGATGAGTAGAAACATCAACATCTTTAGGTACTACCGCAGATTTGCCGGGAACAAGTAAAACATCGTCAAATGTTAAACCTTCGGCCATAAACTTTTTATCTGATTTAATCTTTGCCATAAGTTTACACCCCAACTCTATCCCTTTTATGTTTATCAATATTTTATTAAAATATTATAACATTCCGGATAAAAAATTGTAACCCCCCAAAAATAAATCTTAAAAATAATTTTAAGTTATAAACCATTGAAAAAATATAAAAACCACTAAAAACAATACTTCCGACCAAGCTGATATAGCCCCATAACATGCTTGATACATACCACCCTGTTTTTTACGGATCATAGCCCAACAATATACTGCGATTAAAGATATAATTAAGGTTGGCCATAAAAAAGAACTTGCCATAATAAACATAATTACCATAGTTATTATAGATGCAAAACGAAAATCTTCTCGTCGAAAAGACTGATGAAGAAAATTTGTTCCCCAGGTAGCAAAATCATAAACTAACCAGACATAAACCCAGCGTGAAAACACAAATGCAGCAGGCAAAGATGATGCTATTATGCCTATTTCGTTATATTTGATAAATT
The DNA here is from genome assembly GCA_002419055.1 of Peptococcaceae bacterium UBA5752. Classification (GTDB taxonomy): domain Bacteria; phylum Bacillota; class Dehalobacteriia; order UBA4068; family UBA4068; genus UBA4068. The sequence goes on along the minus strand of DIFI01000009.1, from coordinate 278,414 downwards.
GGTAATATACTCCGTATTTAAGCAATAAAAAAGCCATTGCAGCTATCATTCCCGGATAGCCGATTCTAACCTTCGTTTCACTAAGCGTAGTCGTCGTGCTTTGAGGCTTGTCCATTCTAGGAGCAATGCCATCAGCGAAATTGATGATATCCTTAAGATAAATGCCGCAGCCAAAAAGAACATCTATAGCCAATAGGCAGCTGGCCGCAGCAGCTAAACCGAGAACATGCAATATATTAACAGAGCCCATCATGATAACGCCAGCCAGCAAACCCCAAATTGGCAATAACCTCAACGCTCGGGGCCATAATAGCTGCTCATCATCTTTGCTGTACCGAGTCGGAAAATAGCTTGCCTTGGCAATCAGCAACATTAACTCTTTCATGTCCAGATCCTCAGAATTCTTTTCCCTAATTATATATTTATCTCCTCTCTTTGGCAACCATTCAATAAATAATCTTAAAAGAGGGCGCTCCCGCGTCCTCTTCTTAACTCAAATGCCGTAGCTGTTCTTCAAGTTCACAAATACGTTTATTTTTTTCCCAAATAATAGCCGCATAATTACTGCCGGATTTTCGTAACCTTATTTGCTCTTTATAAAGATGCTCAATTTCCTCTTTGCTACGGAGCTGAACTTCTTCAAGCAGACTCATCAAAATACGCCTACTCATCCGCAAACTGGAGATATTATCCTGCAGCCTGCGGATTTTTTCTTGGTAACGAACAATATCATCTTGGATATCTGCCATTTTCGTTCCCTCCCGGGATAGTATATGTTGGAGGTCACTTTTTTAATCATTTATAGCTAATCTTTGTTGGCGTAAACGAGCCAAAAGTTCCACTTGTGATAATGCAGCTACCCTATAACCAATGCAACGTAATCCTATGCTATGGAAATCTGAACCGCCTGTTACCGCAATATGAAAGCGGCGGCTAATCTGTAAATATTTTTTTTCATCGGCAATTTTATGCTCGGGATGATACGCCTCAATGCCGACAATTCCTTGTTTAACTAATCTGCCAATTAAATAATCAGGCACTCCTACCCCCGGATGCGCCAATACCGCTGCTCCTTTGGCATCCATTATTCTTTTTGCAGCCTCAAAGGGTGTCATCTTCATGCGTGGCACATAAGCAGGCATACCCTGTCCTATCCACTTAACAAAAGCTTCTTTAATATTATCGACATATCCGGCTTCAACCATCGCTTTGGCAATATGAGGGCGACCAATCGAATCACAACTTCCGGCAGCGGCAATGATTGCATCAGCATCCAACTTCATGCCAAGCGTATCCAAACGAGCTACAATCTTATAACACCGCTGCTCTCTCGCCTCACGAAGCTCGCGAAGACGTCCGTCAGCCTCAATAGCGTCAGCATCAATCCAATAACCAAGCACATGAATATCCCGGCCATCATGCTTCGTAGAAAGCTCAATGCCGGGGATAACTGGGAAATTGCATTTCTCGCCATAGCTCATTGCCGCTTTTAGACCCCCTACAGTATCATGATCGGTAATAGCGATACCATCTAAACCTTTGGCAATTGCCGCATCAATTATTTCTTCTGCTGACCAACCACCATCGGAAGCGATACTATGAATATGCATATCAAAGCCTGCCATAATACACCGCCCTATTCTTTCAAAACCCGTTCCAAAAGCAGAGCAAAATTACCGCCGGCAACCTTGGCAATATTCTGATCACTCCAACCTCTGTCAGCCAATAGCTGCCACAGACGCGATAAATATTGGGCACCGGCTAATTCCTTTACTACTTCAGCGCCATCAAAATCAGTACCAATGCCTACATGATCAATACCGGCCTGTTCAACTGCGTGTTCGATATGTTCACATACCGTCTTAATACCAGGGTCCGGCCCCAGAAAGTCAACCGCTAAAGAAATTCCGATAACTCCATTACAAGCAGACAATCTTTTTAGCTGCGCATCGTCTAGATTTCGCCGGTGTGAAAACAAAGCATCACAAGCTGCATGCGATACCATAAAAGGCTGCCGGGACATTTCCGTGAGTTGATAAAAACTTTCTCTTGATAGATGTGCGCCATCAAGTAATATCCCCAACCCGTTACAGAATTCAATCAATTTTTGTCCCTCAGGGCTAATACTACCGCCATCACTGGCGCCACCGGCTAAATGATTACGATAATTCCAAGTTAAACCAACGAAGCGTAAACCTGCCAGATAATAATGCTTCAATAAAGTATAATCACCATTAAAAAAACCACATCCTTCAGCGCCAATCACAACAAATTTCTGTCCGGATTTTAATTGTTGTTTGTAACGTAATATCCGGCAAAGAGATTCTTGTTCCATCACATCAGCCACCAATGCCCAAAACAAAGAGGCAAATTCCTGAGCCTGATTATTAGCATAACGCTGTGGATGGATAAAAATTGCCAAAAAAGCTCCGTCAAGATGCTGATTTAAACGCTGCAAATCGCCATGTGCTTGAGGTAAATTGATAATACTGGATTGCTCCCGTAAAAACAGACCTGTATCCCAATGTCCATCGATTATCATCATTTCGCCCCCTATATAAATTATATGAGCGAAGGATGAGAAAAGCACTATAACGATGGCTTAATAAAGTTTATCAGCTTAATTTCTCGACATTTACCGTCAAATGTTAAATCAAAAATCACACCGTTAAATTGTAAATCACCTTGCGCCGGTTCAAAGTGTTTTGGCATCTGGTACAAAAAGCGGTCGATTACAATATCCTTATCCATTCCCAATACCGAATTATAGGGTCCCGTCATACCGGCATCAGTTAAATAACCACAACCTTGGGGCATAATTCGCGAATCATTTGTCTGGACATGGGTATGAGTGCCAACCAATGCGCTGATTCTGCCATCAAGATACCAACCTAACGCCATTTTTTCACTGGTAGCTTCAGCATGAATATCAACAAAAATATAATCAGTCTGATCTTTATACTCTTTTAAAACCTCATTAATAGCTTGGAACGGGCAATCAGCCGGCGGCATAAAGGTACGACCAACTACAGCTATGACCAGTATTTTGCTATTACCAATATTAAAAATACGCGAGCCGCATCCCGGCAAATCAGGGTGAATATTAAGAGGCCTCACTATGCGATCGGCATTCTTAATAAAATTAAAAATGTCTTTATTATCCCATACATGGTTGCCCATCGTAAAAGCATCAATACCAACATCTATCATTTCATCATATATCTTACGGTTGATACCAAACCCACCGGCGAGATTTTCACCGTTGGCAATAGTGAAATCCACCTGATATTCTTCTATAATCTGTGGCAGGCATTCACAAATCATCCGACGACCGGGAGAACCGACGATATCTCCAATAAATAATAATATCATGGCAATATACCTTTCCAAACTATTAATTCCATTAGTATATAATTATATCAAAAAATTAATGCAAATACAAAAGGCGGTCATTATTATGACCGCCCTCATGAACACAGAATTTATTTTGCATAATCAATTACGCGCATTTCGCGGATTATGACGACCTTGATTTGGCCTGGATACTCAAGCTCCGATTCAATTCTTTTGGCAATATCGCGTGCAAACCGTGTAGCCATTAAATCATCGACCTTATCGGGTTTAACAATAATCCGTACTTCGCGGCCGGCTTGGATTGCAAAAGATTTTTCCACACCTTCAAATGAATCGGCAATCTCTTCAAGTTTTTGCAAACGTTTGATGTAATACTCAATAGTTTCTCTGCGCGCTCCGGGACGGGCTGCAGATACTGTATCCGCCGCCTGTACCAATGCTGCTTCCAGAGTGTCAACCTCCACATCGCCATGATGCGCTAGGATAGCATGAATAACCCCTGGACTCTCTTTGTATTTCTTTGCCATATCAGCGCCGATAACCGCATGGGATCCTTCTACTTCATGGTCGATAGCTTTGCCTATATCATGCAATAGACCGGCCCTCTTCGCTAAATTAATATCTGCTCCCAACTCTGCGGCCATTACCCCGGCTAAATGTGCCACTTCCATCGAATGCATTAACACATTTTGTCCATAGCTGGTGCGGAATTTGAGACGGCCAAGCAGCTTGATCATTTCACTATGCAAACCGTGAACATTGGTGGTAAAAGTAGACTGTTCACCTTCATCCCAGATCCGTTGTTCAACTTCTTTTTTGGCTTTTTCAACCATTTCCTCGATACGACCGGGTTGAATCCGTCCATCCAAAATCAGTTTTTCTAAGGCTACGCGGGCAATTTCCCTACGAACCGGATCAAAACCGGAAAGAATGACTGCCTCAGGAGTGTCATCAATAATCAAATCAATGCCGGTCAAAGTTTCCAAGGTGCGAATATTACGTCCTTCACGGCCAATAATACGGCCTTTCATTTCATCATTTGGCAGTGGAACTACCGAAACAGTAGTTTCTGCAACATGGTCTGCCGCCACTCTTTGTATAGCAGACGCCACAATTTCTCTGGCTCTTTTTTCGCCTTCCTCACGAGCTTGTCCTTCGATATCTCTTACCAAAATCGCGGCTTCATGGCGAGTATCTTCTTCAAGGCTTTGCAGCAAAATCTGCTTTGCTTCCTGAGATGTTATACCGGAAATATTCTCTAATTCCTTAACTTTCTGCTGTTGCAATTCACTGATTTTAGCATGTTTACTTTCGATTTCTAATTCTTTATTGCGTATATTATCTTCTTTTCTTTCGATGCTATCACTCTTACGGTCAATGTCTTCCTCTTTTTTGAGCAAACGTTTTTCCTGATGGAGAATTTCGTTACGGCGTTCTTTGTTTTCTCTTTCAGCTTCCGCCCTTTGACGGTGTATTTCTTCTTTTGCTTCAATCAAAGCTTCTTTCTTTTTTGTTTCAGATTCTTTTTTAGCATCAATTAAAATTTTTGCAGCGGCGTCTTCGGCAGATTTAATTTTTGCCTCGCCTAGTTTCTTTCTGATAAAATAACCGACAATAAGACCAACAATACCAACAACCGCAGCAATTATAATTGCATAAACTATATTCAATCACTTTCACCTCCAATAAAAATTAAAAAAATAACCGAGTTAAAAAACTCGGTTTGCGGAAATGATTGCTGATTTATCATTCTATCAGGTATTTCTTTATATATTTGTTAGTACATATAACGAACAATTATATGTTTATTCACAAAACGTTACAGTTGTCTTATGAAAATTTTATATATATAATATCCCGATAAGATCAGACCAATCATTAATTATCCACGCACTTTTTTTACCAAAAAGTGCCACCTGTCCTTAACTACATTTTAGTTTAGTACAAATTTTTATCTTTGTCAAGAAAATTAGTGCGCAATAATTTAATTCCATTTATAATATTATTTTGACAAAATCCTTGATTGCTCCAGCGCCGCATCAGTTTAGCACAATATTTTTCCATCTCTTTATCGTCAAAATCTACATTATTATGCACTATTTCCTTATTCGCCAAACGCACGATTATAATTTCTTCCTGCTCATCATTGTATAATCTTTCTATGCTTTCTTGGACAATTTGCTCATTAACTCCGCGATTAAGCAGCTCTTGCTTAACATAAGCCCGGCCACGCGGATTGATTTCCAGGCGATATCGCAGCCAATTTTCTACCAGCGCGGTTTCATTAATAAAACCGCACTGGCATAAATAATCAATCACTTCTTCAATTTTATCGTGGCCACCGCCCCGCTCAAGCAGACGGCGCCGCAATTCCTCTGCCGCAAAATCACGACGGCTAAGTAGCCGCAGAGCGGCATCTTTAATCTTATCCGGCTGGTCAGCCAGATCTTGTTTTTTACTCCGCCAAGCCATTGCTCTCACCCGAAGATGCGGCACTACTTGGTTCTACTACTCCACCCAAGAGTAATTGACGAAGTTGTGCTTCAATTTCTAATGCTACTTGAGGATTTTTCTGCAAATAATCCTTGGCATTCTCTCTGCCTTGGCCAATTCTTTCGTCTTTATAATTATACCAAGATCCGGATTTATTAACAATCTTCTTGTCAGCTGCCAGATCGAGAATATTGCCTTCTTTAGAAATACCCAAACCATACATAATATCAAATTCGGCCGTTCTGAAAGGCGGCGCTACCTTGTTTTTTACCACTTTGACCTTGGTATGGTTACCAATAATCTCTGTGCCATTTTTGATCTGCTCCCCACGTCTGACATCCAAGCGCACCGAAGAATAAAACTTGAGTGCCCGTCCACCGGAAGTAGTCTCGGGATTTCCAAACATGATGCCGACTTTTTCTCTGATTTGGTTGATAAAAATCAAGCATGTATGAGATTTGCTGACAGCTCCGGTCAATTTGCGCAATGCTTGTGACATTAAACGGGCCTGTAAACCAACATGAGCATCGCCCATCTCACCTTCCAATTCAATACGAGGCACCAACGCTGCCACCGAGTCAACGACTATAACATCAAGAGCGCCACTGCGCACCAGCGCCTCTGCGATCTCTAATGCCTGCTCGCCGGTATCGGGCTGCGATATCAGCAAATCATCGGTATTAACCCCTAAATTCTTGGCATAGACCGGATCAAGTGCATGTTCAGCATCAATAAAACCTGCTGTACCGCCTGTCTTTTGTGCTTCTGCTACAATATGTAAAGCAACTGTCGTTTTTCCTGACGACTCCGGTCCGTAGATCTCGACCACCCGGCCGCGCGGCATTCCGCCTACGCCAAGCGCAATATCAAGAGCCAACGATCCAGTGGGAATAATCTCCATCGCCTGTGCTTTGGAATCTCCCAGCCGCATTATTGAGCCTTTACCGAATTGTTTTTCAATCTGATCCAATGCTGCTTCTAGGGCTTGTCTTTTCTCATTCATCAATTGCACCCTCCTTATTGCTCTTGATCTCAAATACTTACTTTTTTATTATAATGTATAATTGGACTTAAAACAAAGAATTTTTTACTTACAACGACTTTTTAATCATATCAAGCAATAAATCCGCCACACCCACTAAATCCACCTCTATCACCTCACCACTGGCACGGACTTTGACTTCGACCTTACCTGTTTCGCGGCATTTTTTGCCAAAGGTTACCCGAAGCGGGAACCCCATCAAATCAGCATCATTAAACTTAACACCGGGACGTTCATGACGATCATCGATAATTACTTCTACACCGCGATCAAGCAGCTCTTTATAAAGCACCTCAGCCTGCTCAACCAGCCATTCGTCTTTGTCATTGACCGGTAGAATCATCACCTGATACGGTGCAACCGCCATTGGCCAAATAATCCCGTATTGATCATTGCTTTGCTCGATAACCGCTGCCATGGTCCGTCCAACGCCAATACCGTAGCAGCCCATCACCATATCATGCTCTTCGCTGTTCTCGTCGATATACCGCGCACCAAGTGCAGAACTATACTTAGTATGCAACTTAAATACCTGTCCAACCTCAATGCCACGGGCGCCCAGCAACGGTTTGCCACAATACGGGCAGGCATCGCCTACTTCGACCATGCGAATGTCCGCAATAACATCCGCGGTATAATCACGGCCGTAATTCACATTCATCAGATGATAATCTTTCTTATGAGCGCCGCAGCCATGATTGACAACCAGCGGCACTTCCGTATCAACGATCACGCGGATTTTTTTATTGATGCCCACCGGCCCGCAAAATCCCGGTTCCATACCAACAGCACGCACCGCCTCTTCAGTAGCAAATACCAGGTTACAGCAGCCAAGAATGTTCTGCAGCTTGATCTCGTTGATCTGGCGGTCGCCACGAATCAGAACTGCCACCACCTCATCATCGGCCTGATAGCACATGGTCTTTACCATTTTGGCAGGCGCAATTCTAAGAAAAGCCGCCACATCATCAACGCTCATACAATCCGGCGTATATACTTCTTTTACATCTGACAAAGCTTCGCTTTGATCAATGCCGACAGGTTCAACCGCGGCAATTTCATCGGTAGCGGCGTAGTCGCAGGAGCCGCAGTATAGTATCATCGACTCGCCGTTTTCGGACAATGCCATAAACTCATGGCTGCCGGAACCGCCAATCGCACCGCTGTCTGCCTCGACGGGACGACAATTGAGCCCGCAGCGACGAAAAATATTACTGTATGCCTGATAAAGCTGCCAATATGTCTTATCAAGCGCTTCTTCATCGCGGTCAAACGAATACATATCTTTCATCATAAATTCGCGTCCCCGCATCAAACCAAAACGCGGGCGTCTCTCGTCGCGAAATTTTACCTGGATTTGGTAAGGCAGCATCGGCAGCTGCTTATAAGAACGCACATCATTGCGGATATGCGAAGTAATCAATTCTTCATGAGTAGGGCCAAGGCAAAAATCTCTATCATGGCGGTCTTTAACACGCCACAGCTCAGCACCGTAAACCTGCCAGCGGCCGCTTTCCTGCCAAATTTCCGCAGGTTGCACTACTGGCATACAGATCTCCTGACCGCCGACCTTGTCCATCTCATCACGGATAATATCCATGATCTTTTTCATGACCCGCCAGCCCAGCGGCATATAAGTATAGATGCCGGATGCTACCTTGTGCATCATACCGGCACGCAGCATCAGTTGATGACTGATAATCTCCGCCTCCGCAGGGTTTTCTCTTAATGTAGGTGCATATAATCTGCTTACTCTCATCCTTCAGACCTCTCCTTAGTCTTCAGCCAATTGCTTGGCGTTTTTTATTAATTCTTCGACCAGCCTGTCGGCCGGATAATATCCAATCTTCTCACCTTTGGCAAACAGCCAGCCACCGTTGATACCACCGGCAATGCCGATATCGGCCTCGCGCGCCTCTCCGGGTCCATTTACGCTGCATCCCATCACCGCAACTTTCAGCGGTCTCATCGGTCTGATCAGTGAAAGAGCATCATAAACCTGATGTGCCATCTGCTCAACATCAATTACCGTGCGCCCGCAAGTCGGACAGGAAACAAACTCCCAGCCCTGCTTACGCATACCCAGCATATTAAGTATATCTAATCCTAGCTGCACCTCTACAAGCGGATCACCTGTCAAAGAAACCCTGATCGTATCCCCGATTCCCTCGGCCAACAAAACACCGATACCAAGCGCAGATTTGACGCTGCCCCGCAGGCCAAATCCTGCTTCTGTAACGCCGACATGCAGCGGATAATCACTTACTTCCGCCATCTTTCGATAAGCCGCAATCATAACCGGTAGCTCAGTGGCTTTGAGTGAGATTTTGATAGCTGCAAACCCGATTTGCTCTAATATCGCCGCCTGCGACAGCGCGCTTTCGCAAAGCGCCTCCGCTGTAATCCCGCCATATTTAGCCAACATCTGCTTGTCCAACGAACCGCCGTTGACACCGATTCTGATCGGTATATCAGCGGCCTCGGCTGCTCGCGCTACCGCCCGCACATTGTCGGCGCTACCGATATTGCCGGGGTTTATTCTCAAACCGGCCACACCGCTGTCTATTGCCTTAAGCGCCAGTTGATAATCAAAATGAATATCGGCTACCACCGGTATATTAACCGCTTTGACTATATCCGCCAACGCTAAAGCCGCCTCTTGATCAGGGACTGCCAGTCTTCCGATATCACAACCGGCGGCAGCAAGGACTGTTAGTTGAGCAATCGTCGCCTGCTTATTTGCGGTCCGCGTATTGTTCATCGACTGAACTGATATGGCATGTCCGCCACCGACGGCAACACCGCCGATGGTAAGCAGACGCGTTTTTCTTCGCGCAAATGGCTCTTTCATGCTAACAACCTTATTATATCGTTATAAGTGATAACTATCATTAAACCAAATAATAATATTAAACCAATAAAATGAACCAAACCTTCGCGCTCCCTGTTAATAGGCTTACCGCGTATGCCCTCAATAGCTAAAAAAACGATCCGGCAGCCATCAAGCGCCGGCAACGGTAAAAGGTTGATAATGCCAAGATTAACGCAGAGCATGGCCGTCAGCAGCAACAGCGACTGAATACCATATGATGTCGCCTGCCCAATTATGCTAACCACGCCAATCGGACCTGCTAAATCGGCATCTATTTGCCCTGTAACCATCTGTACCAGTGATACTAAAATTAATTTCGTAAACACATAAGTCTGAACTACTCCGTCTTTTACTGCCACAAAAAAATTCTGGCGCACAACCGGTGGCATAACGCCTATCTGCCAATAACCGCTTTCTTGATCATAAGTCGGTTGAATAGCAATCTCGACCTGCTTTCCATCACGCTCTACAACCGTATCGACAACACTACCATCTACGGCAGTATCACTGATTACCGTTGTAATATCGCTCCACTCATTAATTTGGTAACCGTTGATTTCGATAATACGGTCGCCATTCTGCATGCCGGCCTGTTGAGCCGGTTTCCCATCTATTGGTTCTGCGATATTTTCTGTAGAATAAGTGCCTATCATCATAAAGATAATCACAAACAACAATATCGCAGTTAAAAAATTCATAATCGGTCCGGCGGCAATAATGGCCATGCGCTGGCTTATCTTCTTTCTTATGAATGAACGCGGGTCATCAGAATCTTCATCCTCTCCCATCATCTTCACCCAGCCACCGATCGGAAAAAGTCGCAATGTATATTGCGTTTCTTTGCCCTTCCAGCTTAATAATTTGGGACCCATGCCTAAACTAAAATCATAAACATACACGCCACAGATTTTAGCCATAATAAAATGACCAAACTCATGGCTGATAATTAATAAACAAAATATCAAAATAGCAGCTATAATAGTCAATTTACTTCCTCCTTAAATATTCCCGTACGACCCAGTCTTTGGCCCAGCTATCAGCCGCTAAAACAGAGTCAATGTCATGCAAAGTCCATTGTTGATGCTTATTTAAAGCTTGCTCAATTCCCTCTGCAATATCCATAAAACCGATTTTACCACCTAAAAAGGCCGCTACAAGCGCCTCATTAGCGCCGTTGAAAACAGCCGGAAAACTATTGCCGGCTTTTGACGCATCAAAAGCTAAACGTAACGCAGGGAAACTATCTGTATCGGGCTGCTCAAAATTAAGAGCAGCTATTTTTGCCAAATCCAGCCGCTGCGTCGGATTAGCCGGGCGTTCCGGATACAGTAACGCATATTGGATAGGTAAGCGCATATCATGAGGTCCGATCTGCGCTTTAATCGAACCGTCGCAGTATTGTACCATTGAATGAATCAAACTCTCTTTATGCACCAACACTTCTATGCGGCTGTAATCAACATCGAATAACCAATGTGCCTCTATTACCTCCAGCCCTTTATTGGCCAGCGTGGCGCTGTCGATTGTCACTTTAGCGCCCATATTCCAGGTCGGATGTTTTAAGGCATCGCTAGGCTGCACTGATTGCAACCTCTGCCTATCCCAACCACGAAAAGGACCGCCACTGGCTGTAATAATCAGTTTTTCAATATCTTTATTATCACCATTAAGACATTGAAAGATAGCAGAATGTTCGCTATCAACAGGTAATAGATTTATATTACGCTTAGCAATCGCCGCCATAACCAATTGACCACCTGCAACCAGCGATTCTTTATTTGCCAAAGCCAGCTGGTTTCCGGCATTGATCGCCGCCATTACAGGTTCCAATCCGGCAATGCCGGAAATAGCTGCCAACACCATATCGCTTTGGCTCGCAGCAGCATCGATTACTGCCTGGCGACCAACCGCAACTTCGCCACGATAATCGCCAAGACATTCTTTTAGCTGACGATATTGACTCTCATCACCTAATACGATTAATTGTGGTTGAAATTTGCACGCCTGCTGGGCTAAAAGCGTCGCATTAGAACAAGCTACCAAACATTGCGGCTGCAGTCTTTGCCCAAACCATTCGCATACCTCTAAAGTTTGTCGGCCGATTGAGCCGGTCGAACCAAGAATCGTAATTCTCTTCATTTATAATTATCCTATTGTTAAAGACCATTTTTTAAAGGGTGCTAGCAGCAGTAACTTCTCTTAATCATATTCGCAAAGTTTCATACTAGACGTTCTAGTACCTCAAATATATTATAAAGCACCCAAGCGGCAGGAGCGGCCAGCAAGAGGCTGTCAAAACGATCTAGCACACCGCCGTGACCGGGAAAAAATTTGCCTGAATCTTTTACTCCCGCCCAGCGTTTTACCACCGATTCCAATAAATCGCCGACGTGACCCAGCAATGATATTATTGCTACTAGTATCAGCGCATAGCCTATTTCTAAATTTAGAAATTTCGCTGCAAATATTCCGGTAATGATAACAGCACAAATTGTACCGCCGAGTAAACCTTCTATAGTTTTTTTGGGGCTGATCCTTGGTGCCAATTTATGTTTGCCTATTTTTGAGCCAATTAAAAAGGCTCCTGTATCGGTAATCCAAACATTTAATATTACCAAAAGCAAATAATGCCAACTATCATAGTGTATTCCAATAGTCGTTATTAAACCAAAACCACAGCTAATATACAATACACCCAATATCGTAAAAATGATTTCCGGATAGTGAACAAAATTACGCCAACCCCAGGAAAATAGTATAATAATATATACAAGTATTGCCCATATCAGAATTGAATCCATTCGCCAGCTAACCAGAGTAAGGAATATCAAAGCAGCAATAATATTAAGATACATGTTCCATTGTACTCTGCGATTACGTAACATAGATCCAAATTCTTGTACTCCGACCAGCGTTAATAACGCCATGCCGGCATAAAGCGGTACACCACCCCAATAAACCAGCAGTAATATTATCGGCACAAACACCCAGGACGTTAGCACTCTTTGTTTCATACTAGATATCTTCTCCTTATACCCCACCGAAACGCCTGTCTCGATGTTGATAATCAATTATGGCAGCCAGCAGATCCCGCTTACCAAAATCCGGCCAATAAATATCAACAAACGCCAGCTCAGTATAAGCCAGCTGCCAAAGCAAAAAATTACTCAACCGTCTCTCCGACGAAGTGCGAATCAAAAGATCAGGGTCTATTTGACCGGCCGTATTAAGGTTATCCGAAATCAACTGTTCGTTGATTTCATCTGCCTTGAGTTCTCCTGCTTCTACTAAAGATGCTATCCTTTTAACTGCTGAAGTTATCTCGATACGTGAACCATAATTAACTGCAATATTGAAAATCATCGTTTGGTTGTTTTTAGTTGCTGACAGGGTATGATCTAATTCTCTTTGTACAGATAATGGCAACTTTGAACTGTCGCCCAATAATTGCAAACAAATATCTTGCTCGTTAAGCAATGCCAATTCTTTGCGTAAATACTCAGCAAACAATGACATCAAAAAATTGACCTCTTCTTTTGGACGCAGCCAATTTTCAGTAGAAAAGGCGTATACCGTTAATATCTTAATGCCGATATTTCTGCAAATTTCTACAGTACGGCGCATTGCTTCCATGCCTTCCCGGTGACCGATACTGCGAATTAGGTTTCGTTGTTTTGCCCAGCGGCCGTTGCCATCCATAATAATAGCAATATGCTGTGGCAGCCTCTCCTTATCTATTTGTGCAATTAAATCCTCATAGCCATTATTATCAGCCTTTACCATATAACACTCCCCAAAGGCACACAAAAAACTAATTTGTAGTATATTATCTCACAATTAGCAAAAATTAGCAAGCAAACGCATAAAACTTAATTGCGATAAGAAATAATAATAACAAAAAAACTCTCTTGCATATGCAAGAGAGTTTAATTTTTGATATGGAATGTAATTACTGCTCGCTGATGGCGCCGGTGGGGCAAGCATCAACACAAGTGCCGCATTCTACGCATTCTTCAGGATTTATTGAATAGATATCTCCCTCGTGGATAGCTCCGGCGGGGCATTCACTTTCACATGCACCGCAAGCAGCACATTCTTCAGAAATAATGTAAGCCATAATTACACCTCCTTTTCTAAAGCATCTACTCCCAAACCTTACAGATATATACTAAAGCTTTTAATTAAAAAAATCAATATTAATTTTTTCAATATAAAAATATATTAAACTTAGACCTCCATTATATCTTTTTCTTTTTTACTTAATACTTCATCTAGACGTTTAATATATTTATCAGTAAGTTTTTGCGCATCATCAAGTGCTTTTTTACCTTCATCTTCCGAAATATCTTTAGACTTTTCTAATGATTTAATGTCATCGTTGACATCACGGCGGATATTCCGTACCGCCACTTTTGCTTCCTCACTCTTTTTACTACATATTTTGACCAATTCACGGCGGCGTTCTTCCGTCAACTGCGGCACTGCCAGCCTGATCACTATACCGTCACTGGAAGGGGTAATGCCCAAATCTGATTTAAGTAAGGCTTTTTCAATATTGGCAATAATATTTTTATCCCAGGGTTGGATAACAATTAAGCGTGGTTCCGGACAGGAAATGTTTGCGGTCTGATTAAGAGGTGTCGGGGAACCATAATATTCTACCATCACCTTTTCCAGCATAGCCGGATTAGCGCGCCCCGCTCGCAGAGAAGCAAAATCTTTAACTAACACTTCTACAACCTTTTCCATACGTGATTCAGTATCGGCCAGCAGTTCTTTAAGCATTATCAACACCTCCCACATAAGTCCCTATGTTTTCTCCTATAACAGCCTTTAAAATATTACCATCAACACCTATATTAAAAACAACTAAGGGGATATTATTATCCATACACAGCGAAGCAGCAGTAGCATCCATAACCTGCAGCCCTTTATTTAGTATATCCAAGTAGGTCAGTTTCTCAAAACGTTGTGCCTCAGGGTTCTTTTTGGGATCACTGTCATAGACGCCGTCGACCTTCTTTGCCATCAGTATTACATCAGCGCTCATTTCCGCAGCACGTAGAGCTGCAGTCGTATCGGTAGAAAAATAAGGATTACCGGTACCGGCCGCAAATATGACCACTCTGCCTTTTTCCAAATGTCGCAGAGCACGGCGGCGAATATATGGCTCAGCAACTTGACGCATTTCAATTGCTGACTGCACTCGGCAAATTACATCTTCTTGCTCCAGAGCGTCTTGCAATGCCACGGCATTGATCACTGTAGCCAGCATGCCCATATAATCGGCGGCAGCTCTGTCCATACCTTTATTGCTACCGGAAATACCGCGCCAGATATTGCCGCCGCCTACGACAATACAAACCTCTACGCCAAGCTTCACTACATCGCGCAATTGCAATGCAATGTTGTTAAGCGTTTTGTGATCTAAACCATACCCAAGATTGCCGGCTAAGGATTCGCCACTGATTTTAAGGATTACCCTTTTATACTTTGCCTGCACAGATCACATCTCCTTTTTCGCATCTAGCGATAATTAGGCGTTTTTCTGGTTCATGGCAGCAACCTCTTCAGCAAGGTTGCTTTGTTTTTTCTCTATACCCTCGCCAACATGGAAACGGGCAAAACGACGGATCGAGATATTCTCGCCAATCTTGGCAATTTGATCGTTAACGTAGTCTTGAACTGTCTTATCATTATCTTTGATATATTCCTGTTCAACAAGGCATACCAGTTTATAATATTTTTCCAATCTGCCCTCAACAATTTTTTCAACAATTTTTTCCGGTTTGCCTTCATTAAGAGCTTGAACGCGGGCTATATTTCTTTCTCTTTCTAAAACTTCCTCAGGTACTTCTTCGCGGCGAACATATTCGGGACTGGATGCGGCGATTTGCATCGCAATATCGCGGCAAAAATCTTTATACTCAGGCGTTTTGGCAACGAAATCTGTTTCACAATTGATTTCGACAAGCACGCCAATGCGACCGCCGCCATGGATATAAGCCTCAACAATACCTTCGGCAGCAATTCTGCCGGACTTTTTAGCTGCTGCGGCTAACCCTTTTTCTCTCAGAATATCAATGGCCTTTTCAACATCGCCATTAGATTCACTCAGCGCATTTTTGCAATCCATCATACCGGCGCCGGTTCTCTCTCTTAAGTCTTTTACCATTTGAGCAGTAATCATATAATAATCCTCCTTAATATATTATTTATTGCCTGTCCTAATACAGGCAGAATGATAAAGGCAGGTTGTATCCTGCCTTTACAAACTTACTGAAACTGTTAGTTCGCTTTTTCAGAATCAACAGCTACCGCTAATTCAGTTTCTTCGGCATTTTTCACAGTTTCGATATCAGCGGCAGCTACATCAGCGCCCTGATTTGCTTCAATAATCGCATCAGCCATTTTGGCCGACAAAAGTTTTACGGCACGAATGGCATCATCATTGCCCGGGATAACATAATCGATCTCATCGGGATCGCAATTGGTATCAACGATAGCAACGATCGGAATATTCAGCAAGCGGGCTTCGGCAACCGCGATTCTTTCTTTTCGTGGGTCAACGATAAATATAGCGCCCGGCAGTTTCCGCATATCTTTAATACCGCCTAAAAAGCGGTCAAGTTTTACCTTTTCGGCACGTAACTTAGCAACTTCTTTTTTAGGCAATACTTCAAAGGTTCCGTCTTCTTCCATTCTTTCCAAAGAACGGAGATAATCAATTCGCTTTTGAATGGTTTTAAAATTAGTCAGCATACCGCCGAGCCAACGTTCTTGAACATAATATTGGCCGCAGCGTTCAGACTCTTCTTTAATAGAATCTTGTGCCTGCTTTTTAGTACCAACAAACAATACCGATTTGCCTTCTTCAGCGACTTTTTTGATGAAATTATAAGCTTCATCTACCTTATGCACTGTCTTTTGCAGGTCAATGATATAGATACCATTACGTTCGGTGAAGATGTACTTAGCCATCTTCGGGTTCCAGCGACGCGTCTGATGTCCGAAATGAACACCAGCCTCCAAAAGTTGTTTCATAGAAATTACTGCCATTTTTATTTCCTCCTTATTTTGTTTTACCTCCGGCGTTTAAATATTTTCCCATCACCGTAAACGATGACACAGGGGAAATTCAAACCACGCCGTGTGTATTTAACACCACAGTATATATTACAATAAAAATATTAATAATGCAAGCAGTTTCTTATAAAATAAACCTGCTCAGGTCTTCGTCCTTGGCAATATTACTGAGCTTCTTATTAATATAAGCCCGGTCAATATCGACTTCACCATTAATGCCTTCAGGGGCATTAAACAAAAATTCCTCTAACACCTTTTCCAATATCGTATGCAATCTTCTGGCGCCGATATTTTCGGTATTGCTATTCACGCGGTCGGCTATTTCAGCAATCGCATCTATCCCATCCTCGGTAAAATTAATATTAACGCCGTCTACAGCCAGCAGCGAAGTATACTGCTTGATTAAAGAATTATGCGGTTCAAGCAATATCCTTCTTAAGTCGTTTTTCCCCAAGTTATCCAATTCAACACGGATCGGGAAGCGACCCTGTAATTCGGGGATTAGATCTGACGGTTTTGCGACATGAAAAGCGCCAGCAGCAATAAATAAGACATAGTCGCTGCGTACAGGACCATATTTAGTCATTACCGTCGAACCCTCGACTATCGGCAAAATATCGCGCTGGACGCCGCCTCGCGATACATCGGGACCGCCGCCGCCTTCACCACCGGCAATTTTATCAATCTCATCAAGAAATACAATGCCTGATTGTTCAGCTCGTTCAATACCAAGTTGGGTTACCTCATCTTTATCAATTAATTTTTCAGCTTCTTCTTGAGTCAGCAATCTTTTGGCTTCGCCGACATTTACTTTACGCTTTTTGTTCTTTTTTGGCATAATACTGCCGAGGATACCACTCATATCGATACCCATTTCTTCCATGCCAAATCCGACATTTGGATTTGATGCTTCTTCCACTTCAATTTCCACCATTTCTTTGTCGAGCTCACCACGAGAAAGTTTATCCCGTAGCCAGACGCGGCGACGGCGCAATTCGTCATCACGCTCACGCGCAGCAGGAGAATCATCATCGTAAGCCGATCTTTCATTACTGCTGCGATCGAAAAATGAGGAAACAGCATTGCCTACTCTGCTTCTGCCTGGCAGAGGTGCTAAAATATCAAGTATCCGCAACTCTGCAGCAGTAGCAGCTTTTTCCTCAAACTCACTTATTTTCTCTTCGCGCACCATACGAATAGAAGTCTCGACCAAATCGCGTATAATCGATTCAACATCACGACCGACATAGCCGACCTCTGTAAACTTAGTGGCCTCTACTTTGATAAAGGGCGCATCAACCAACTTAGCCAGACGGCGTGCAATCTCGGTCTTGCCAACACCGGTAGGCCCGATCATAATAATATTTTTAGGCACAATATCATCCTGCAAATCTTTTTCCAGCAGCCGCCGCCGATAACGGTTGCGCAGTACTACGGCTACGCAGCGCTTGGCTTCATCCTGGCCAACAATATATTTATCCAATTCTTCCACTATCTGCCGTGGAGTAAGCTCTTTTGGCTCTCTCATTTCTCCGCCTCCAATTCTAAAACATTGATATTATGATTCGTATATACGCAAATATCAGCAGCAATATGCAGTGACTTCTCAGCGATTTGCGCCGGTGACATGTCTGTTGCGACTGTAAAAGCCCGCGCTGCCGCCAACGCGTAATTGCCGCCGGAGCCGATAGCAGCAATATTATCATCTGGCTCCACCACTTCGCCTGTGCCGGAAACTATCAATAGCTTATCAATTGAGGCAACTATCAGCATTGCTTCCAATTGGCGTAAGTATTTATCCGTACGCCATTGCTTTGCCAGTTCTACGGCAGCTCGCTCCAGATTGCCGCCATACTCTTCTAACTTCTTTTCAAACTTTTCAAACAAAGTAAAAGCATCGGCAACCGATCCGGCAAATCCAGCGACAATTTTACCGCCGAACAGCCGCCGTACTTTACGCGCGCCTTGTTTCATAATAGTAGTATTACCCATTGTCACCTGGCCATCACCCGCGATGGCTACTTTATTTCCACGTCTGACAGCAATAATTGTCGTCGCTTGTAATTCCATAATTTTCCTCCTTTATGCTCTGGGGTGAGTACGGTCATATACTTCCCGCATCCTACTTCGCGTCACATGTGTATAAATCTGCGTTGTGTCTAACTTCACATGTCCCAATAGTTCCTGCACTGAACGAAGATCTGCGCCGTTATCAAGTAAATGGGTTGCAAAAGAATGGCGCAGCGTATGCGGTGAGATATGCTTGATCAGCGCAATTTGCTCGGTATATTTATTAATTATATTACGAACGCTACGGTCGCTAAGCCTGCCACCGCGAAGATTTAAAAATAAAGGCAATTGCTTATCGGTGTTGGCACCATGTTCAGCGCGAAGGCTTAAATATCGATTAACGGCATTTACTGCCTCCAACCCAATCGGAACAATTCTTTCTTTAGCTCCTTTACCAAAAACACGCAAATATCCGACGTCATGTTCTATACTACCGCAATCAAGTGCGGTCAATTCACTGACCCGCAGCCCACAGCCATAGAGAACTTCCAAAATTGCTTTATCACGTCGCCCGCCAAGACTGTCATCAGGAGCATTGAGCAACGCTTCTACTTCTTCATAATAAAGAAAATGAGGCAGCAATTTATCACGCTTTGGCGAGGCAACCGCTTGCGCCGGATTAAGCTCTGCAACTTCTTCCCGGCACAAAAAACGGTAAAAAGAACGAATTGCCGTTAAATGACGAGCAATGCTGCTTTTTCGTAAACCTTGATGACGTAATGATGCAATATAGTTTCGCATACTAATGCTGTCGGCAACGGTAACATCCGCTTCATTCTCCCCAACCCCCTGCTCTACCGTTAGCCAGGCCAAATAGTGACTGACGTCCTCTTGATAGGCCTTTAACGTCAACGATGATGCATTGCGTTCTATTTGCAGATAGCGGAGAAATTGGTTTAGCAAATCCATTATTTTCTTACCTCAAGTTGATTGCAATTTAGTTGACGTGGTAATATCCTCTTCATTCTTCCCGACCCGTCGCTCCACCACCAACTTAGGCCCGAAGAAATTTGTTTTACAAATACATTACTTACCTGCATCAAATGCTTCCGGGTTGGCAGCAATAAAGTTCTTTAGCTCCTCCAGAGATCGCTCAGCGATCTGGAGATTTCTCTGTCTTTTATCACGAATTTTCTTATCGAGCGGCGGCAGCAGCCCAAAATTGACATTCATTGGCTGGAAGTTACCTGTAACAGTAGTAATATACCTAAGCAAGCCTCCCAAAGCGGTCATTGGCGGAAAAACCAGCGGCTCCTTACCTTGTGCTAACAGCGCACCATTTATTCCGGCGGCCAATCCACACGCTGCCGACTCTATATAACCCTCGACACCGGTGATCTGACCGGCAAAAAGCAAGTCTAAACGCTGTTTAAGCTGCAATGTATTATAAAGCAAGCGCGGCGAATTAATATAGGTATTTCTATGCATCTGCCCAAACCTTAAAAATTCCGCCTTTTCTAATCCAGTTATGAGGCGAAACACACGCTCTTGCTCTGGCCGTTTCAACCTCGTCTGAAATCCAACCATATTGTACATCGTCGCGGCCGCATCATCCTGTCGCAATTGTACAACCGCATACGGTTCCCGTCCCCGATACTCCAATCCAACCGGTTTTAACGGGCCATAGCGCATTGTATCTATACCACAAGCCGCCATTGCTTCAATCGGCATACAGCCGGAAAATAGTTTTTGTTTCTCAAATTCTTTAAGCGGATATAATTCTGCAGCCAATATTTCTTCATAAAAATACTGATATTGTTCTTTGTCAAGCGGGCAGTTAATATAATCATTGCCATTTCCCTTTGCGTATCGAGAGGCAAAAAAGACTTTCTCCATATCAATGCTACCTTTAGCCACGATCGGTGCAATAGCATCGTGAAAATAGAGCATTTCCCCACCAATCAGTTCAGATATTGATTCACTCAAAGAAGGAGAAACCAACGGTCCCGCAGCTATAATTGTCAAACCATCAGGAATAGAAGAAACTTGTTCTCTAATGATTTTAACAAAGGGATTAGCGCTTAGCTCTGCCTCTATATAATCGGAAAACCTTTTGCGATCAACCGCAAGCGCACCACCGGCAGGTACTCGTGCAGCTAAAGCAGCACGAATAATCAATGAATCCATCAAACGCATTTCTTCCTTCAACAAACCGACAGTGGATTCGATACCATAGGCACGCAAAGAATTACTACATACCAACTCAGCAAAACCGTCTCCCTTATGCGCCGGCGTCATTTGCTGAGGTCGCATTTCATAAAGCGTTACCGATATTCCGCGTAATGCGATTTGATAAGCTGCTTCCGTACCCGCCAAACCGGCCCCGATAATATTTATGCTATTTTTCATTTATTAAGCCTCGGTTTTTTTGCTGTTTTTGCCTCGCCGTACCGGTGGCTTTGATACAGATTTTGCGCTGTCATTTTCCTTATGCTTTCTCCCTCTGCGTAGTGGTAGCTTATCGCCGTTGGCATCGCGTTGTTTGCGTGTTGGACAATCCTTATTGGGACAAATAGTCAATGTATTGCCATCGCGGCCAGTTTTTTGTGTTAATTGAGTACCGCAACTTTCGCATTTAGCCTCGATAGGCAAATCCCAAGAAACAAACGAGCAATTAGGGTAATTATCACAACCATAAAAAATCCTTCCAGAACGGCTTTTACGCTGGATAATATTGCCTCCGCAAGCTAAACACTTGATATCTAACGGTTTGGTAATAGCTTTTGTATTATGACATTCTGGGAAACCGGAACAAGCTAAAAACCGACCATAACGCCCCATTCTATATACCATTGGTTTACCACATTTTTCGCACATTTCACCCGACTCTTCGGGAGCAATTACGATCTTCTCAATCTCTTGCTCTGCATAGCTTAAAGTTTTAGCAAACGGTGTATAAAAATCTCTCAACACTTTAACCCATTCGGCATTACCTTCTTCGATCATATCTAAACTTTTTTCTAAATTTGCGGTAAATTCAACATCTATAATATTAGCAAAATATTCCTTTAGCAAATCAACAACAAGTACTCCCAATTCTGTAGGATATAGTTGTTTTTCCTCTCGTACTACATAACAGCGAGCTAATATAGTATCAATAATCGGCGCATAGGTACTGGGACGTCCAATACCCAGCTCTTCCAAAGATTTAATCAACATAGCTTCTGAATAACGAACCGGCGGCTGAGTAAAATGTTGCTTAGGTTCAATACGGTTAAGCGGTAATACTTCGCCTTCGTTTACCGGCGCAATTATTCCTTCTTCCTCTTGTTCCTTATCCTTATCTTTTTCATCCTTACCCTCGGTATATACCTGTGTGAATCCAGTGAAGCGAACAACACTTCCTCGCGCTGCAAAGGTAAAATCTCCGGCTTTGACGCTGACGCTTGTGACATCAAAAATTGCTGCCGCCATTTGGCTGGCTACAAAACGTTCCCAAATTAGCTTATATAATTTATATTGTTGGACTGTTAAAAATGGTTTAAGCATGGCTGGCGTACGTTCAACTGAAGTAGGTCTAATAGCTTCATGTGCGTTTTGAATATTGGATCCTGTATTATTAAAAACATTTGGCTTTGCGGGAACATATTCTTTACCATATTTAGCATCAATGAAAGTTCGTGCTTGAGCTTGTGCCTCATCCGAAATACGCATTGAGTCTGTACGCATATAAGAAATAAGACCGGTAACGGTACCACCGACAGCAATTCCTTCGTAAAGTTGTTGGGCTGTTTGCATTGTTTTCTTTGCCATCATACCAAGACGTCGTGATGCTTCCTGTTGCATACTGCTTGTAGTAAAAGGCGGCGCAGGATTCTTTTTTTTCTCTTTTGTTTGAACAGAATTTACTGCATATTCAAGACCTGATAAATTAGCTATGACTTTTTCTACTTCATCTTGATTAGCTAACTTCGCTTTATTTTTTCCGATTTTAGTTAATTTTGCAACAAGTTCACTCTTCCCGGCTTTTAGGTGAGCATATAATGTCCAATACTCTTCGGAAACAAACTCTTTGATTTCATTTTCGCGATCACAAATAAGCCGTACCGCAACCGACTGAACTCGCCCGGCCGATAAGCCTTTTTTAACTTTTTTCCATAACAATGGGCTAATTCCATAGCCAACGAGACGATCAAGAATCCGCCGAGCTTGTTGTGCTTCGAATTTACCTATATCAATAGGCATGGGATCTTGTACGGAATTTTTAATTGCTCTATCGGTAATCTCATTAAATAGGATTCGACAATCTTTCTCACCAATATTAAGATATTGCTGTAAATGCCAAGCAATTGCCTCTCCTTCACGGTCTGGGTCGCTTGCAAGTAATATGCGATCAGCTTTTTTTGCCTCATCTTTTAATACTTTTATTACATCACCCTTACCACGAATAGTGATATAATGAGGTTCAAATTCGTGATCAACATCAACACCCATTGAGCTTTTAGGTAAATCACGTATATGTCCCATGCATGACCGCACAATATAATTCTTACCTAGAAATTTTTCAATAGTTTTAGCCTTGGTAGGAGATTCGACGATAATTAGTGTCTTCATAAAACAGTGTGCCCTCCCTGTTACTTGCTTCGTTTATTATGATTTATATTTAGCAAACAATGCAAAATAATATTGATTAGCATCTTTTGCAATCAAGCCGCGCATTTCTAACAGTAACAATATCGTACTTAATTTTGAGTATTCCCAACCGCTAATCGTTTGTAACTTTTCAATGCTGATTGGCTCAATCATTTTTGCAAGAATTACACGCTCATCTTTAGTTAAGATATTATTATCCATATCTTCATTTTTATTATCTGCTACTATTATCCGTTGTGGTAATAGACAAATATCCGCCAAATAGACATTTATAACATCATTTGCTTCAGTAACTACTGTGGCTCCTTGCTTAAGCAGATTATTGGTGCCATAGCAATTTTCTTGAATAATGTTACCAGGCACGGCGAAAACATCCCTGCCTTGTTCAAGTGCAAAATCGACGGTACGCAGAGTACCACTTTTATGCCCAGCTTCTATTACAACTACGCCTCGGCTCAAACCACTGATAATCCGGTTACGCAAAGGAAAATTATGCGGTAACGGTTCCATACCCAAAGGCTGCTCGCTAATTACAGCACCGTTATTTATTATCTGTTGATACATAGCATAGTTTTCCTTTGGATAGACAACATCAATTCCTGAGCCAAGGACGGCGATTGTCCGACCACCTGCCGACAGTGCTGCTTGGTGGCAAACAGAATCAATACCGCGTGCCATACCGCTGATAACGGTTATTCCTTGTACACTGAGATCATTCGCAAGCATCTGACCAACCTGGCGTCCGTAAGCGGTGGCACGGCGGGAACCAATCATCGCTATGCAAAGATCGTTGGCTGCGGGAAGGGTGCCGCGGTAAAATAACAGCGGCGGCGGGTTATGAATGTCTTTGAGAAGGCTGGGATAGGATGCGTCATAAATGGACAATAAATGGGCATCAGCATTAAGTAACCGCTGGTAGAGCAGCTCTTGGTCGATCGCACACTTCTTACGGACGAGTTCGGACATAGCATCTTTATCGAAGGCAACTATTTGTTGCCAGTTGCTGCTGTCCTGCCAGGCGGTAACAGCATCGCCGCCGTAATAATCCAACACCTTTTTCAATGAAGTGTTTGCTGCCCCAAACAAGCTATGTATGGCCAATAAGCAGGCGGTTTGTTCCATAAAACTCTCCTTGTTAATATTGACTATTACTTTTTGCCTTTAAAGCCACCCTGGGAAAGTATATTTGAAGTAAAGCCATAGACTTTTTTCTCTTTAACCCGATAACGCTGCAGCGCAGTATAAATCAGATCATCAAGTAATTTGCCGAATTTTTTGCCGGTCGGTTCAAATAAATAGAATGAGAGCGACCCGGGAATAGTATTCAGCTCATTTACATATATCTGGCCGCTTTCACTGTTGATCAAAAAATCAACTCGGCAAACGCCACTGCAATCCATAGCAACAAAGGCGCGGCCCGCTGTATCTTGGATATCAGCGGCCATCTGCTCGCTGATATCGGCAGGTATACGCCGTTTGGCACCGCTCATGCCTTTAGTATTACTGTTGGCCAGATATTTATCACCAAAAGAAAGAATATCGGCAGCCGTCAAAGGTTCCTCGCATAGTGAAAATTCCATCTGACGGTCGGAACCGAGTACCGCGCAATTGATTTCGCGCAACGGCTTGATCATCTCTTCAACGATGATCCGCTCCGAAAAGCTACTCGCCAATTCTATCGCCGCAATTAGTTCCTCTTGATTTGCTGCCTTGCTGATACCAATCGAGGAACCGAGATTAGCCGGCTTGATAACAAGCGGGTACAGTAAAGCCGCTTCTATTTTGGCAATGATTTGCTCTTGGCTATCCTGCCATTGCCAAAAACAAAACCATTGATAATCCGCTACTTTAATTCCGGCTTCTTTTAAAATCGCCTTCATCATGATTTTATCCATGCCGCAAGCCGAACCTAAAACCCCCGGCCCCGCATAAGGTAAACCGGCCAGTTCCAGCAAACCCTGCAGGCAGCCGTCCTCGCCATGAGTACCGTGAATCACCGGCAAGACCACATCTATCTTCTGTTCAAAAGGCTTTTTGAACATGCCGGACTTTTCCGCTGAAAATATTTTATTCTCACCGTAATTCGGCGACAAATAAACCGGCTGTGCCGCTGCCAACAACTTATTCATATCGCGGTAATTATTTAAATTGAGCAGTGCGTCGCCGGTATAAAAAGCCCCTTTTTTTGAGATATAAAGAGGTATCGCTTGATATTTTTCTTTATCGAGAGCGTTGATGGCCTGCAGCGCAGAGATAATCGACACTTCATGCTCGACACTGCGGCCGCCATAAATAACTGCTACTGCAATCTTATTCATTCTTTGTCCTCCAATTATTCATTATAGGTATCTGGTAAATCATTCTCATACAAGACTACGTCGCCTGCTTGTACTAGCGCTTGAAGTTTCTGCTGCGCCTGATGCAGGTCGGCGGCCACAAAATACTTTTCCTTAGGATAGGCTGCCTCAACCAATCCGTCCTGCAAAGGCTGTGAATGCTTTTGGCCCACCAATATTATATAATCACAAACCCTGGCCATTTTTAACGCAAACTCTTTGTTCAGCTGATATTCTCTTTCTCCCAATTCCACCATGCCCGGGGTAATAATGATTTTATGCCCGCCGCTAAAACTATCCAAGACTTCCAATGCGGCTGCCGCACCGGCAGGATTAGCGTTGAATGCGTCATCTATAACCGTATAAATCGGATTTGGCCGCAATTGCAGTCGATGTTCTATCGGCTCTAATGTTTTTACGGCTTTGGCCGCTAAGTTCAGCGGCAAACCGAATTGATGGGCCGCCGCTGCCGCTGCCAGTATATTATAAATATTGTGCTTGCCTAATAGTTGTGTAGTAAATTTTTGCTTATCACCTTCGGGAGTATTAATAACAAAGCTGCTGCCCTTATTATCATAGCTGATCTGAGTTGCATAATATCCGTCACGGTAATCAATGCCGAAACCGACGACTCTGCAAGTTGCCAAATGAGCATAAGCAACAATAAATGGGTTATCCATGTTCAAAACCGCAAGACCATCCGTCGGTAGTTCTTTAATAAGCTCATATTTGGTAGCAATAATATTCTCTATGCTGCCAAAAGTTTCCAAATGTTGCTCGCCGATCGAAGTAAGAATACCTATCCGTGGTTTGACCAACCGGCACAGCTCGCTGATATCGCCTTTTTGCCGCGCCCCCATTTCGCAGATGAATGCTTGATGAATCGGCCGCAATTGTTCCCTGATCACTCTGGTAATGCCCATCGGTGTATTGTAACTGGAAGGAGTAGCCAGCATCAGATATTTTTCACTTAACATGGCCGCCAAAATCATCTTACAGCTGGTCTTCCCGTAGCTGCCGGTAATTGCAAAGGTCATCGTATCGGGCATTGCGGCCAACTTAGCCTGCGCTTCCAAATAAAAGCCTCTATTGATCTTATGCTCCAGCGGCTGAATCAGACGATTGGCCAACAAGATCAGCCAGCGCGAAAACATAATTATTACTGCCAGCAACAGATAGGCTACGATTAACGGCAATACTGTTGATTGCAGTATAACAATTAAGACCACATATATTGCCGCCAACACTAAAGCCAGCAACCACAAACGCTTGGCGCGTGCTGTTAATACCAGCGGCTTTTTATCAGCCCGCGGCCGTCTGGCATTGTTTATCAACAAAGCACTAACGACTATCAATATCAGCCAAAACTGCAACTGATTCCAAAACGAAGCGATTAACGGCACTATCAATAATAGATCGGCAACCACAAATTCTAATTTACGCCTTCCTTTAAGCCAACGCCGGTAACGATCGTTGCGATAAGTATTTTGTTGCAGCATATGTAAATCGTGTTTTGTTCTTAGCCCCAATAACAATACCAGCGCTGCGGCCGCAATTATTTTTAATATCAATGATAATGTCATTATTGCTTAACCCCCTGCTCCAAAAAACAATCGATAATAGACAAAAAGCGCGGCAATTGTTCCAAATAAGCATAGTGACCGCAGCCCTCGAATACAACCAGCCCGCTGTCGGGAATCAGCTGTTCCATCAACTTGCCTTGCCAGAGGGGTGTCGCATCATCATTTTCGCCCCAAATCAGCAGTGCGGGTACGTTGATTTTGGCAAGCAGCGGCTGTAAATCTTCATTGACAACTTTAACGAAAATCTGGCGCATTATACCATCCGCCGCCTGATAATCGGAAGAAGGATTGCTCTTACGCCAGATGGCAAGCGCCTTATCGGCATATTTATTAAGCAGCGGTAACGACATGACTTTCTTTGCCGCCTTATAACTATAAACACGCGCGTAATATTCGCCGCTGCGCTTAGGCAATATGCCGGCGCTATCGCAAAGAATGATTTTGCCTGTAATTGCTCTCGCGGCTAAAATAATCGTCAGTCTACCGCCAAAAGAATGACCGATCACTATCGGCTTTTCAACTTTCAACTCGTACAAAAAATGCTCGATAAAATCAGCATACTGATATACGCCCCAAACCATTGACGGAGCCGGACTGCCGCCAAAACCGGGCAAATCTAAACTGATAGCCATAAATTTTTCGGCCAGATGCTGATGTACACCGGCTAGAAGTTTTGTGTCAACTCCCCATCCATGTAATAATAAAACCGGCTGTCCTGTTCCTGATACTTGATAATTAACATCTTGGCCATCTATGTTTATAATCACAAGATTTAAGCCTCTCAATTAGTTAATATTAAAAAATATATAAGTAATTTAGTTTTTTTATACCATATATATATGGAAAGTGCAATTATTTTTTTATTAAACAAAAAATGTCCGTCAAAAAGACAGACATTTTTGTTTAAAATATAAATTCAATCTGTTAACGTAATAACCGCCTGCTCGTTTGGATCGCTACGAGTTAACTAGCGCTGTGTCGGCACTGATCTTACCCAGCTCATTTAAAAATACCTGATAATTTGCGTCTGGGACGGGAAAACATCAATAATTCTGTCAACTGTTCTAGCGGCACTCGATGTATGCAGCGTTGACAATACTAAGTGCCCTGTTTCGGCTGCAGTAATTACCGCGAAAAAAGTTTTATAATCCCGCATCTCACCGACTAAAATCACATCAGGATCTTCACGCAATACCGAACGAAGAGCTGTTTCGAACGACCTCATATTGAATACTTAATTAATATTTATTGCATTTATTTCTCTGGTACCAGTAAGCCATAGTCACCGTCTTTACGACGATAAATAACATTTACGGCTTGATCTTGATCATTGATAAAAACGAAGAAATTATGACCAAGCAGATTCATCTGCATCACTGCCTCGTCTATCGGCATCGGTTTGGTTGTATAAGACTTGATTCTAACCGGCGGCTCATCTTCGATATAATTTGATATTTCAGGAACAGAGGCGGCGGCCTCTCTTGCTGCCGCTACGCGGGAACGTCTGATTAACCTTGTTCTATATTTATGAAGCTGATTTTCCAACTTATCTGTAACATTATCAATACAGGCATACATATCATAGCCTTCTTCTTCACCGCGGATAGTCACACCATTATAGGGAATGGTGACTTCAATACGATTACGTCCACGAATTATTGACATCGCTACTGACGCATCCTCAGCGCCAATTAGTTTGTCGAATTTGGATAATCTTTTATCCACATAGTCACGCAGGGCTTCACTAATTTCCATGTTTCTTGCTTTGAAAGTAAGTTTCATAATCTCACCCCTTCATTTTTGTAAACAACAGTAAAACTTACGGAAGCACTTGCTAATATATAATTTCCTTATCCGTCAGCTAAAGTCCTGCCGCTATGATATTTTTAGTTGTATATAGCACAAAACTGCCGAATAATGAAATTATTTTAAAGTCACAACTGTTCACTGGAGCAGATAGTTAATACATAGACTGCTTCAGCACCGGCAGCAAGTAATTGTTTACTTGCCTCATCGCTGGTAGCACCGGTTGTAAATATATCATCAACAAGTAATACTGTCTTGCTTTGAACAGCTTTGTCGGCAAGAAAAGCGCCCTTCAGCAATACCCGTCGCTGCTGGCAATCGACAGAGTGAAGCGGTGGTGTATCCTTGATCCGCCGGAGCAATTGCGGTTGGTGTTTGATAGCTAATTCCCGCGCTAAAACCCCAGTGACAAGCTCACTTTGGTTAAAACCGCGTTCTTGCAGGCGCAATGGCGTAATCGGCAGCGGTACGATAGCGTCAAAAGCTATACCCTGATAATGCTGCCGGTATGCCGCTTCCAAAAGGGCAGCAAAGGGACGCTTGTAATAGGTCTGCTGCTGATATTTGAAATCAAGTATTTGTTGACGTAACTGACGGTATGGCAATGCTGCCCGTGCCATCTTAAAGTGTCGGCGATGGGCAAGACAATTATCGCATAATTTATCAGCCTCATTTTGATCAACAAAAGTGGCGCAGACAGAGCAGCTAAGCAGTAAACGCCGTTTATGATCGCAGTCGTCACAAATACCGGCATCTTCTATAGCTTCGCCGCAAAGCAAGCAGTTGCGCTGTGGAAACAACAGCTGCATCAGCTCGTTATACCACGAAAAGAGCGACTTTTGTGATTGCATTTGCATCAATCATACAACCCTTTCGATTGTACTAAGTATTATCTATCCTGTAAGGATGGCGGAGGAACGGAATTCTCGTTGTTAAATAATTGCCGATATTGTCTGACTAGCCCTGCAGCAGTAACGCCGCGGCGGATAATTAATGGCTGAACACCCTCAGGCACTTCACTAATCAGCGCTAAACCGTATCGGCGGGCCAACAAAGCAACGATGTTTTTGCCTTTACCGCTATGTTTACTTTGATCAATAATGATCAGTCGTCGGCCAGAGGATACTGTCAGCAGTTCCATCAGCAACCACTCAATATTGGGAAGCGCGTCTTCCACCAACAAGTATAAATCCTCAGCTACTACAGGACGCGCCTGTGGCAGCCAAAGAAATAATAGCAGTAGCAGCGAGCACAAGAGCAAAAACACCGCCAATGTCACAATATCACCTTTTCGCTCCGGCATTATATAATATTTTATGCAGTGACTCGCTTCTCAAGCATGGAGCAGCAAAAAAACAACGAAAATGGACAAAGCTATTATTCGAAACAGAACAACCAGAGGACATCATTTTCATCATTAACAATAGAGATGATCTCCTGCCCGTCAGAGATATCTCTGATACTACCGCTACTGACGATGCCATCAGAACCTATGATATAGATATCGCTAATGACGCCTATATTATAAATGCTGTTACCAATTGTTACTGAAGATGAAGACTTATCGGCAACTTGAGCCGTCACAGAAGCAACATTGCTGCAAGTAACAGACACCGAACCATTGGACAACACCCAGTACCAACTGTCATCAAAATTGCTCAAATCAAGCGCCTCGGTACTAAGCCGGCGGACACCGTTGTTGATCACAAACAGCGGTGCTTCAGTAATTTCTACGCCATCATCATCTGACAGCGTGTACTGCACAAAACAACAGTTGTAAGCACCGCTATCGTAACCGTCGATAATCGCCGCTACCTCGGCGCCATTGTCGGAAAGCTTCAAACTATTATCAGTGTCGCTGATGAAGCTGAGGCAGCGACCATCCGCGCCATAAAAGATTTCGTCAATTACTCCATAGGCGCTGCCGATATGCAAGCCGGAATTGACCATATAAACAACATTGCTACCGTTAACTTTAACAACAACCAACTGATCACCATAAATGGTTTTAGCAGCGGCAATTTTGGCGTTATCGCCGACTATTGGACCAAGGAAACTGTCGGCGCTGTATTGTTTGTTGATCGCAAATTTGGCGCCAATAAACACCGTACTGCTGATATCATAATAAGTACCGTCGATTTCCAATTTTCCATAACTGATATCCCAGGACTCTGTTCCTTTGAGCGGTGAAATCAGTTGTATGACCTTGCTGATTGCGCCGTCAACAACTGTCGCCTCAACAAAACTGCCGGGTAGCGTATTTGCGGGGATCTGGGCGGTGCTGCAATCGTAGTGGGCGGTTTGGCCATCTGCGGTGAATATTGACACACGGTCGGAAGCAATAGATACAATAATGCCATATGTATTGGAAGTTTCAGGTTCTTGGTTGTCCAGCGACGTTAGCCAGTTAGCCGCCATTAATGCACAGGTGGCTCGGCTAACGGCTGCGGTAGGTTTGAGCGTAATACCGTCGGTAAAGCCTAATGATACGGCAGTAGTCAAATAATCTTGCGGCCAGCTAAAATTTGTTACATCAATACCTGACATTCTTACCAATACCGTCAGCAACTCCTGTTGGCTGATAGTTTTGGCGGGACAGAAACTGCCATCGCCATAACCTTTGATCAACTGCTGATCAGCTGCTGTTGCTACCCAACCGTCATACCATTGGCCGACGGCAACATCGGGGAACGGTGAGGTGCTAACTGCAGATTTTTGATATCCGGCCAACAGGCAGCAAATTTTGGCAAATTCGGCGCGGTTGACATATTGCTCCGGTCGGAAACTGCCGTCACTATAACCGTTAAATACTCCCTGCTCACTCAATGACTCAATTGCTTGTTGCGTAGTAGTGTTCAATCCTTGGGTATCGCTGTAAGCCCAGGACGAAGCCGAACAACATAGAATAAATAGACAAACAACGATAAGTATCAGCGATTTTTTCATGATATATCAACCTCTTTTCTTTATTGATAATACTAAATTTGACCCTCTTATACAACAAGACTACAGGCAAAGATCAACAGTTCCGCTCAACAAAAAATTTAGCTGCCGATCTCAGCATAGAGGCTTCATCACCAAAAACGGCTAACTCAGCCACCGCTTGTTCTGCCATTGTCTTTGCTGCTTCTTGAGCCGCATCAATGCCTAAAATAGAAACATAAGTGCTTTGAGCATTTTTGGCATCGCTGCCCACCGGCTTGCCCGTCTGTTGCTGGTCGCCGTTGACATCAAGTATATCGTCGGCGATCTGAAAAGCCAAACCCAGCCGGCCAGTATATGCAGATAAAGCTGCTATTTGCTGCTGATTAGCTTTGGCCAAAATAGCGGCGCTGATAATCGCCGCGTGGAAAAGTGCGGCGGTTTTGCCTAAATAGATTTTTCTTAAGTGTTCAAGACTGACTCGTTGACCGGCGACGGCAATATCAGCAGCCTGTCCACCTATCATACCCTTGATACCGGCGGCAACTGCAACCTCTTTAACCGCTGCCACTAAGTTTTCCGCGGACAACACCGTATCGGTCCTGATTGCCAGCATCTGACAAAATGCCTCGTTGAGCAGCGCGTCGCCGACCAAGATTGCTACAGCTTCATTATAAGCCTTGTGGCATGAGGGCCGCCCCCGGCGGTAGTCATCATCATCCATGGCCGGTAAGTCATCATGGATCAAAGAATAGGTATGAATCATCTCCAAAGCGGCCGCAAAAGGCAGCAAACGCATTTTATTAACCATACCGCAAGCATCCAACGTAGCCATGAACAGCGCCGGACGTAGGCGTTTACCACCGCCCATTATACTGTAACGCATAGCGCTATGCAATTGATTATCAGGTTGCGGCAACAGCTGATCCAAAACAGTCTCAATTTGTTCGGCGCAGCCGGACAGATATTGTTGCCAGGTATCTTTCATGTTTCACCTCATCAGAAGAAGATTATAGCGGTAACTGCTGCTGGATCAGCTCTTCGGCCTTTACTAATTGGCCGCGGCATTGGCGCACCAGCTCAACACCGGTGGCAAACTTGCTCAACAGCTCTTCCAAAGGCAGCTCGCCTCGCTCCATCTCTTGTACGATCT
Source organism: Peptococcaceae bacterium UBA5752 (assembly GCA_002419055.1). Lineage (GTDB taxonomy): Bacteria > Bacillota > Dehalobacteriia > UBA4068 > UBA4068 > UBA4068. Next base: position 245,104 of record DIFI01000009.1, on the reverse strand, counting down.
GTTCCAGCTCGGCCAGCATAACTTCAAAGCTTTGCTTACTTTTCACAGTTTTAGCCATCTATATTCTCTCCCTTCGGCTTAAGTTTTATATCAATCTTTTTATCTTCGATACGGCACTGTAATTGACCACGTGCCGCGGTCAAACTCAATCTCTCTCCTATCGCTAATTGCAGCGGATCCTTGACGATATTGTCTTCTTGGTCAGAGCATAAAACATAACCGCGCTCCAATGTTGCCAGAGGGCTTAATGCCTCCAGTGACGCTGACGCCAAGGCCAGCGAAGACTTTGCCTGATTTACGGCGTTTAAAGCATATGTCTGCAAAGAGGCAGCTAAATCATCAACACGCCGCTGTTTTCGCTCCAGTAACTGCAATGGCTGTCTCAGCGCCGGTCGGCGGCACAAAGCGTCGATTCTCTCATTACCCATAATAATCCGTTTTCCCAGCGCTTGTCCAATACGTTCTTGATAAGTTGTCAAAACAGCTAATAGCTTTTCCGTATCAGGTATCGCCAATTCTGCAGCATGAGAAGGGGTTGCCGCCCGCACATCGGCTGCTAAATCAGCCAGAGTAATATCAACTTCATGCCCAACCGCCGAAATAATCGGTGTATTGGCCGCCGCGATGGCTCGTACCACTACCTCGCTGTTAAAGGCCGCCAAATCTTCATTGGCGCCGCCGCCGCGGCCAACGATTAACAACGAATGCCCGTAGCTGTCAGCCAAAGCAATTGCAGCAGCGATACTTGTAGGCGCTTGCCCCCCCTGAACAAGTGCATTATAGACAATCAAATTTACGCCTTGCCAGCGGCCGCGGGCAACTTTTTGTATATCCGCCCAAGCAGCACCTTCCGCCGAAGTAACCACGCCAATACTCTCCGGCAGGAACGGTAACGGTTTTTTACGGGATTGGTCAAAAATTCCTTCCGTTTGCAACTGCGCTTTGAGCTTTTCCAAAGCAATCGCTTCAGCGCCGCCGGCAGCTGCCGGTATCATGGAACGGGCATAGATCTGACAGATACCGTCGCGCTCATAAAATGCAATGTTGCCGTTGACCAGTACTTCCATACCATCTACAGGTTTAAATTCCAGCTTGGAGGCATAGCTGCGAAACATAATACCTTTGAGCGAACAGCCTTGTTCACGCAATGAAAAGTAAATATGACCGGTACTATGATGTTTGCAGCCGGATAGTTCACCTTTGACAGTAACATTTGCCAGCAGGCGGTTTTCGGATAAGTATTCTTTTAGATAGTAATTGATTTCCGATACGCCATATATCTGCTGCATATCTACCTCTTTTTTAAATATAGTCATTATTTCTACAAATGGTAATTTTCGCCATCAATAATTTCTGTCCTTCTAAAAACGTAAAATAAAAAAGCCCCCGTCATAAACGGAGGCTTTCAAAACAAGCAACTATTATGTTACGCATCTTGGCTAATGATAGTCACAGGAATAGGTAAACACTTGATAATAGCCATAATATCACGGCGGGCGTGTTCGGTAATCCATAAAGCTATTCGACCAAGCCGAGCATCAAGCGTGGTCACCAGCGCCATATTATCATAGCCTTCGATCAACTTATTAAATAAATCAATGTCACTAGGCGCAACTTCAAGCAATAACATCTCGCCAGCGTCATTATTATCTGGGGCAGTCACAAAATTCACCTCACAAAAACATATTATGCGTTTATATAAAATATTCTACACTATTAGCTCATTTCCTGCCGAAAAAATCGGGCAGAAGAGCTTTGCCAATTTCAGCCCGATCATTGCTTCCCAACAATGATCTATACCCGAAGCTAAAATCATAATTCCTTCCTACAGAGCTCTTCTGCCAATGATATATTTTCGAGAAGAATGTCAAAAAACCTTCTAAAGTGATAGTTATTTTATGGTAATAATAAGTCTTAACCCCTATTAGAAGCTATTATCTATTAGTTTTTTTATCATAAATTAATTTAGCAAATAACTTGATTTTAATTAACGATTATGCTATATTATGTTAGTGTCTGTGCGGCAGTGGCGGAATTGGCAGACGCGCTAGATTCAGGTTCTAGTCCTGATTGCCAGGGTGGGGGTTCAAGTCCCTTCTGCCGCACCAAAAACGAAACCAGCCTTTGGGCTGGTTTTGTCTTTAGTGTTTAGTTGTGCCGGAGCTGTGGTTTTACAGCACCAAAAGGCACGTAACTTTTTAAATAAGTTACGTGCCTTTTTAATACTAAATATTTAATTTTTATGAACCAATTAAATTTTTGTTAATTAAATCGCCGAAATCAAAATTCTCAGCAGATTTCTATGATAACACTATACTCACTCTGTTACATCCCAACATAGCTTTTGCCGGTATAGTATTTATATTATTAATTTGGCTGCAATACTTAATGCAGCGGCTGCTCCTTTACGAGCAGAAGAGCTTTTGTCACTTCTACCGTTATATTGGTCTGATAATTGATCTCGACATCCTCCAATTCGCCCAACAATGCGCCTTTTTCAGTAGTCACATAGTGTGAAGGCATACTGTTTAAGGCAATGGCGCAGGCATTAAGGCGACACCTTTTACAATCGCACATATCCAGAGTTTCGATCAGTTCATCTACTTTCTGCCTGACCATACCCTCAACAATGTTAACCAACATCAATTCCCCATCGTCATTTTTGGTAAGCTTTTCCATCTGATCTATTTCCCTTCAATTATATTGAATTATACTAGGGCTTTTGGTCTAATATTTTTTGTTAAGCATGAAACTCCTGTATTTTATTATAACTGAGTAATTCCTGTTTTGCAAACCTAAATAATTATGCCAAAATCATAGAAACATCTAAATCAATCAATAAGGATTACTTAGAAAAACTATGCGTCATGATCTAAACCTGCACAAGGTTTATATTATTTTTGTATGGTATACTTAAAGCAGAGATTTACTTATATAACAGGTGGTGAAAGACATAAAAAAGAAAACAATTCAAATTACTGTAGTGGTTGCGTCAATACTTATTTGTACAACTGTTGCTTTACTCTGTTATAATGGAGTTGTTTTGTTAAACAATCCATCAACGAATGAATTGCCGATCCGTGGCGTTGACGTTTCGTCCTATCAAGGTAAAATTGATTGGGCTGTTATTGCAAACGGGAACATTCAGTTTTGTTTTATTAAGGCAACAGAGGGCAGCAGCTTTGTTGATCCTTTTTTAAATACAATTATACAAATGCCGAAAAAACAGATTTAAGAGTGGGAGCATATCATTTTTTTAGTTATGATAGTAGCGGTAAAACTCAAGCAGACAACTTTATTTCGGTTGTCCCTAAAACGGAAGATATGCTTCCACCCGTAGTCGATATCGAATTTTATGGGGATAAAGAAAAGAATTTGCCCAACAAAGAAACCACCCAAACCGAATTGACTGCTTTGCTTTTGCAGTTGGAAGAATATTACGGACTAAAGCCGATAATATATGCACCCGAAAAGTCATACGAACTATATATTGCAAATTCATATGAAGAATATGACATTTGGATAAGAAATGTTTTAAACAAACCATCACTTTCAGACGATCGAGATTGGACTTTCTGGCAGTATACAAATAAAGAAGTTTTGGATGGCTATAACGGCAAGGAAAAATATATTGATATGAATGTTTTTTCCGCAACAGAAGAAGAATTTGATTCATACGCAAAATAAGCATTTAATTTAGTCACGGTCTGCATCTCAGTTGATTCTTTTATATTAATTTACATTATTGTTTATAATAGAGTATAATAATTATACTAAAGGAGGGTTAATTATGGAAACTTTAAAAGCAGTCGCCAACAGACAATCATGCAGAAAATATACCGGAGAACAGATTACTGCAAATGAATTGCAAATAATCATTAAGGCGGCTAACGCAGCACCAGTAGGTATGAAAAAGTATGAGGAAGTAAAATTAACAGTAATTCAGAATTCGCAACTGCTTAATAAATTAGACGCGGCCGGAGCAGCACTTTTCAGAGAACCAGACCAGCACCCTCTCTACGGCGCACCTACTGTTATATTGGTATCCGCAAAGATACAACAAGGTCTGCCTAATTCAATTTCTTATTGCAACGCTGCCTGTATTGTCGAAAACATGGCATTGGCTGCCACCGATTTAGGTCTTGGTAACGTATATCTTTATGGTGTAGTTGCAGCTATGGAAAAGAATTCTGAGCTTTGTGCGGAATTAAAAGTACCTAAGGAATTCTTCCCAGCGTCCGCTATCGCTATAGGTAAAGCTGCCGAACCTTTTCAAGAACGAGTATTAACAGATAATAATATTGCAACGGATTATTTAAGATAATCCGTTGCAATATTATTATCTTCGGTGGAGGCTTATGAATCTGTCTGAAATGACATTGGACGAATTATGGGAATTGTTTCCCATAATTTTAGAAGAGCATAACACAGCTTATGTTGATTGGTATGCTGAAGAAAAAAACAACCTGTTAAATTGTATCCAGCGAAAGAATATCAAAAGAATTAATCATATTGGTAGCAGCGCAGTAAAAGGTTTAATCTCTAAACCAACGATAGATATTCTATTAGAAATTGATAAAGAATCTGATACCGAAAATTTGAAATATATACTTGACATTAATGGATGGATATTAATGTTTGAAGAAAATGAACCTGATTTCAAGATCGTATTCAACAAGGGCTATACACCTGAAGGATTTGCCCCAAAAGTATATCATCTTCACATTAGATATTTTGGTGATTGCGACGAGCTATATTTTAGGGATTACCTTCTGGCACGTGATGATGTAGCCAAAGATTATGGCAACTTAAAATTAGAATTGATTAAACAATATAAGCATGATAGAGATGGCTATACTAAAGCAAAAACAGAGTTTGTTTTAAAGCATACGCAAAAAGCAAGAAAAGAATTTGGAGACAAATACTCCCCTGAAAGCTAAATATTAAAAATGAAACCCAACAAAAAAAGTTGGGTTTCATTTTTAATATTTAATCTTTTTTAAACTTATAAAGTATAATATACAGTTGTTGACTTTTTACTTAGCGTATTTGTTGCATAGAAATAAAGAACAGTCGATAGGATAAAGGATAAAAAATCTGTAACAGGCTGCGCAATGACCAGTCCAGTCAATCCTGCAACAGCATTCAATATAAATAATATCGGAATAAATATTATTCCCTGCCTACTGACGGATAAAATCAAAGAAGGTACCGCTGCTCCCACCGCCTGTAAAGCATTTGTATAAATAAATAGTGCTCCTAAACATGGTCCGGATATCAGAAGCATACGCGAGAACTGCACTCCAAATCGATAAGCTGACGGTTCTTCCAAAAAAGCCTTAACAATTACCCCAGCGCCTAAATAACTGATAACGGAAAGAATTATGCCAAGAACAGTAGCAAAAATCAGCGAGAAACGCATTACCCCTTTGAAACGTTCCCAATTTCCGGCTCCATAACAATAGCCAAGTATTGGCTGCACTCCCTGCCCTACGCCAATTACTAAAAGTAAATTCACTAAAACAACTTTAAAAGCAACGCCAATACCGGCCACAGCCATATCACCATAATTGACAATCAAAATGTTTACGAAGACATTCGAAACACTTACCAGTATGCTGTTTATAGAAGCCGGAACTCCAATACTTAAAACCCCCGAAAAAATTCTGTTTCCCGCCGAAAAGTCTTTGATATTAATTGATAAAATCGATTTGCCACGCAAAAAATATATTATATAGTATGAAACACCAATTGCATTTCCGATTACAGTAGCTATGGCAGCTCCTGCCACACCCCAGCCAAACCAAAGAATCATAATCGGATCCAATATGCAATTGACTAAATTGCCTATCAGTAGACCCATCATCGCTTCAGTAGATTTTCCCTCAGCGCGGATAATATTACAAAAACAGTTTGAAATAATCACAAATACCGAACCGCTGGCAAAAATGCTCAAGTAACTGCGCGTATAGCCAATGGTAGCTGGACTGGTTCCGATAATGGCAAGAATTTCGTCCATAAATATCCATAAGATAAACATACAGACAATGCCAACCCCGCCTCCTGCCCAAAAGCAAAAAGCCGAGGTTTTTTTTGCATAATCATGTCTTTTTTCTCCTAAGGCCCTGGAAATAACAGATGTGCCGCCAATACCGAACAATAATCCCACTGCCATTAATAATAAGAAAATAGGTGTTGCCAGTGAAACAGCTGCGACTTGCAGCGCATCATGAGTCTGGCCTACAAAGAATGTATCTGCCAGATTGTAAACAACAACCATCAACATACTAATGATGGCCGGGATAGCATTTTTAAACACTGCCTTAGGAATTGGCGCATTTGCGAATATATCTAATGCTTCTACATTATCTTTTCTCATATGCTATGTATCTGCTCCTGTTATGTTGTTTGCTATATGTCAAATCATCATAATGGGAGGCAAAGCCTCCCATTAAATCATTGAGCTACTTAGTAGATTCGCCTTTTTATTTCTTTAATATTACTTTTCGACCTTTACTATAGATGTCCTGCCAATGATCGCTTTCGATCGCTTGTCTGCAGACGGCTACATCCGGCATAGCGATGCCTGAGACCATGTCCACGCCAAAACCAAACAATAGCTTAGTCAGTGCAGCGCTGGGGCCGGTCAATATCACCTTTGCATTTTGTGCGAGCTGAAGCAAACGCGGCAGTGTCTTGTTGGTTAACGACATGCCGGTAATAATAACCAACTCCATATCGGGTAGTAGATATTCTTCCGCTGTATCCGGCAGATCGCCTTCACGTGGTTCCCTTTCGAAAATGGTCAGTTCACAGATATCCCGATATAATTCGTCAACTCCGCGAAAATGACCGATGATGGCTACTTTTTTTCCGGCTGCTTCGGGTAGCAGTATATTAAAGATATCGCCATTAACCATGCCCGGTTCGAACAACTGTGCGCTATTAGCTGACAAAGCTCGAAGGTCATTATAATATGCGTTAATTGCCGCCATGCCAAGAGCAGATTCTGTATCATCCCAGCTTTTAATTAGCGCAGCCACATCCCGCAGCGGCTTTCCCATATAATTTGTCAACAGTCCACTGTTTTCGGCCGGTTTCATTTCCTTGAGCAATAGAGAAGCTATGCCACAATTGCCTTCGCTTTCTATCAGTGCCCGCCAACCCCCATGACAGGCATAATTAACCTTGCGGCTTGGGTCAATATTTTCGATAAGTGTATCATAAAGCTGCCACATAAATAAACTCCTTGTTGATTTAGTTTCTACTAATAAATAATACATCATAAAAAATCCTTCTGCAAGAATATATCTTGACATGAATAATTAAAATGGTATATTATTTTCAAAAGAGAATATTTCCATATTTAAACAAATTAATAAAGGGGCGCTAACAATGATCAAAAAACAAAAACAGAAACTCATCATTTTTATGCTTGTTGCGACTTTGGTATTATGCTTCAGCATCAGCGCACTGGCTAAGACAAGTTCGGAAACAATCACCGATCCGGCCGATACGTCAGTAGTATTTACAGTAAAAATTGGTAATGATTCAATTGACTATACCTGGGCAGACATCAAGGGAACCAGTGGAGATTTCACAAGTTTCTCCGGAACCTATGCGGCAAATGTAAATGGTGAACAAACCACCCAGGATTGGAGCGGAGTATCTCTTGCGGCGATCCTTAAAGATGTCGAAAACCAGCTAGGTATCACACTGGCGGACGATTATATCATAAAAGCTACGTCGGTAGATAATTATCTGGTCACCTTTACCGTTGAAGATGTTGACGCTACTTATATGGTCGCCGCTGACCCTGTTAAAAATTATGACGGTGATGTTACTTATGACAACAGCTACGTACGCATCCAACGTGGTACGACCGCAGACCTCTCCAATTTTGCCTGTATTCGTTGTCTGACCAACATCGAAATTGTTGCTTCCAATGACTCTGCGGTTTCCACCAGCATTACGCCTGCAGCCAAAAAAGTTGCCCCTACCAATCAGACTATTTTGTTCAACGGCAATTCAGTAAAAATGGAAGCCTATAATATCGATGGTTATAACTACTTCAAACTACGTGATATTGCAGCTATCTTAAACGGTACCGCCAATCAGTTCGCGGTTGATTACAACCCGGCAAACCATGAGATGATCACTGTCAGCGGATCCGCTTATACAAATGTTGGCGGCGAACTTACCATAGGAGCTGATAAATCAGCTTCTTGTGTAGCCAGCGAATGGACGCTCAAAGTTAATGGGGTTAGCAAAAATACAAATGTATACATTTTAGGCGGCAACAACTTTTTTAAGTTGCGTGATTTAGCTGCCGCTTACGGTTTCGGCGTAGATTATGATGCTGCCACTAACAGCGCTGTCATCACTAGCACAAATTATGTAGCTCCGGCTGCTATCACCATAAACGGCATAGGCTATACATATAGCCAGCTGGCCGCTGCCGGCGCAACCACAATTGAATATCAAAATAAAAATGGTTCATATTCCTGCTTAGGCGCGACTTTTGCGGAACTGCTGGGCACAGCTGTCCCTGCTGACGCCACCGTTACCGTAACTTACAGCGCCGGTTCCGGATATGAACCGGACACTTTATCAGGAGCTGATCTTGCAACTGCCTATATTCTTTATACTTCTAACGGCACAGTTATTGCAGACGCAGATGACAACGGCATCATATCATATGTCCGCTTGTATACAGGAAAGGGCTTATATTATGTTCAAACCATCTCCTGGTAAAGGATTACGCTAGATAAGCCTTCTCGCCAAATGCCGAAGAATCTTCACTTCGGCATTTAAGCATGTTTATAAGGAGATATTTAATGAGACGTTATTGTCTGGTTTTAATAATAATATTCACTTTATTTTTGTGTGCCTGCACATCTAAAACGGCAACGGAAGAATCCTCTAGTACCGAAACGGCCGCTACCGAAGAAAACATTTCGGAACAACCGGAAGAAAACGCCACAGAAGTAACTGAAGAAGAACAACCAACTGATACTGATCAGACAACCCAACCGTTAACATCTACAAAGACTACTACAAAGACCACGGCAGATGCCACACCAAAGGCCTCAACAAATCAAACATCGGTGTCTGAAAACGCTATTTTGCATGTCTATGGCGACGGCGTGAAAGAAGAACGTTGGTTCAGCATGGCTCAATTGCAAGCAATGAGCGCCGGGTATGCGGAAGCAGAATATTACTATAAGGGTAAAGATCCTGATGCAGGACACAGTTTATGCAAAGGAGTGCGGCTGGCTTATCTTTTAGATGCGGTAGTTGGGCTGACCGATAATGCGAAGAAGATCAGTATTAAAGCATCAGATGGTTATGGAATCAGCTATTCGCTCTCTGCAGTCCGTAGAACATATATTGACGAGACGGATTCGACTAAACAATTATATATGATCTTGGCTTGGTTCAATGATGGCGCAGCTACTGATAGCCTAGCTTTGGTTATGGGACAAAACGTAGCAGGCGAATATAACCGTACTTATTGGGTAAATGACGTAATTACGATCGAGGTTAAAACACAATGAAATTGCTAAAAAAATTTACAGTCAAAGATCTGATAATTATTTCCGCTATGGCTGCGCTGGGCATTGCCATCAAACCGGTGGTGGTGCCGTTGGCGCATTTGATCAGTACACCGCTTTTTATCCCCAGCGGCGCATTGGCCGGCGGTCTCTATATGATGTGGCTGGTGATGGCCTTCGGCCTCACAGAAAAGCGGGGCTCAGCGACACTCTGCGCTATTGTACAAGCTATTTTAGTGGTAGTCACCGGCGTAATAGGCTCTCATGGAGTCATGAGCCTGATCAGTTACACCATGCCCGGAGTAATGATCGACCTTGGGCTATTGTTGATCCGTCACCGCTGCTGCTGCCTTCCCTGCTGCTTTCTGGCCGGGTTGCTTGCCAATGTCACCGGCACCGTTATTACCAATTTGATCTTTTTCAGCTTGCCCCTGATACCGTTGTTGATATCTCTGACATTAGCAGCTTTTTCCGGCGGCATCGGCGGTATACTTAGCTGGGAACTACTGAAGGCATTACGCCGCTACGGTATTGGAGGTACGAACATATAAAACGATTTTTACTGACACTAACACTGTTGCTTCTGCTTCTGCTGCCACTTTTATTAACAGGTTGTGGCGAACAGGCTAATTTTGCCTTGATCTATGGCAATACCATGAGTGATGAGATGCTGACCGTATCATCATCAAAAATGGCATTGCCGGATGCGTTGACAGAAAACGGGTTGCCCTCTGCCGAAAGCGTGCTTGTCTATACCAGCGAATACGATATCATCTCCGCTGATGCGTCCGATATGATATTATCATCCAGCGGCGCGGTGGATATCGGCGGCACTACCTACGAAAGTGTGGTCGGGCTGATACTAAATCCGCCGGAAGCCACTATCCAAGATGCGTATTCTCTGACCCGTGGCTATCTGGAAGCAGGCGAACAAGTGTTATTCCTTTATTTGGACGGTTTTGGTTATGACAAATGGCTGTCAGCCCTCAATCGGGGCATCGTACCGAATCTGGCACAGTTGACTGTGGAACAGGCTGCCGATGCGTACCCTACCATCACACCGGTAAATTATGCTGCTATGGTAACCGGGAAAACTCCATATGTTAACGGTATAAAGCAGCGCAGCGATCACACTCTCGCCTGCCCATCAATATTTGATTATACCGAAGCAAACAATCTTTCCACCATCATTATTGAAGGTGACAAACAAATAATCAATTTTGCTATCGAGCAGCAACTGCATCCCGATTATAACGATGACGGAGATACTGATAACGAAGTATTCGCTACTGCTTTGCAAGCCGTAACAGACGGCAGTTATGACTTGGTGTTCGTCCATTTTCACGGTATAGATGATAGCGAACATACCAACGGTCCCCAAACAGATCAAGTATTTGACAAGATAGCAAGTGAGGATCTGATGGTGGGGCAGCTGTTAGCAATATGGCAAGGCCGCGTGGTAGTAGTTTCTGACCATGGCCAGCATCTTTCCAAGGAAGAAGATGATGATCGCAGCGGTGTACATGGCACTTTCTGCGCTGATGATATTTTTGTGCCGTTAATGTATCGATAGGAGGATATCATGAAAAAGTTATTATTAATACTTACGATATTAATCTGCTTATTTTGTGCTGCACCTGTTCTGGCGGCAGACGACCTCAGCGAATCTGCAGCGCATTATTATTACGTGGGCAATGATGATCAGATACTTGCTCAATACGGCAAGACGGACTATCTTTATGATATATTGACTTTTGCCGGCAGCGGCATGTCCAAAATCACTGCTTATACTGTTTTAGAGTTGGAAAACCTTGCTTTCACCACCGATTTGGGATATCAAAACACCTATAGCCTGGTGACCAGCGGTAATATTTATACTCGTCCGATAATGACCGGTATTAAAGTATACGATTTGTTGCTATATGCCGGTATGGACCAAAATTTGCCTGACAGCACACCGGTAAGATTTATCAGTAAAGACGGCTACAGCATCTCCTTAACATTGGGACAACTGCAAGCTGGCTATAATTGCTATGCTTCTTTAACCGCGCTTACCGCTGAGAAAACGAAGTTGCCGGTAATGATCAGTTTCGGCAGCAACGGACTGCCGTTAGTCGGGCCGACCGGTACACAAGCGGTATATCAGGAGTTTACGGCTGCAGACGGCTACAGCACAGCAACTGATAATATCGGCGGTCCGTTGCGTTTGACCATCGGCCAAAGCTATACCGGCGAAAATAACGCTTCGTATAACAGCAAGTGGCTGGCAGCTATTATTGTCGGCGACGCCAACGGCTACGTATATACGCGCGAAACCGTAGCCGCCACTACGGACGATACGGTGCCGGAAGGCGGCGACTGGACGCATAACCAGGCCGGATACAACAAATATCTTAATAATACTTTGGTAATCAGCGGTAGCGAAGCCAAAGCCGCCGTATTGACGGTAGCGGATCTGGAGTCGCTGCAATCGGATATCGTGCGCCAATATTTCGCCGCATCCGGCGGCCGGAATGTTTACGAGGGCGCGGTACTGCGCAATTTGATTGAGGATCATTTGATTGACGGGGTGAAGGCGCCAAGTAAAGTTACTGTCGTTGCCCAGGACGGATATGCGGTAACAATCGACGTTGGCGATATTATCAATGGCATTGAAAGCTTCTACCAACCGGAAAAACATCGTGATATAATATTGGCGTATGCTATTGAAGACTTACCGCTGGTAGCCGACGACACAGACCCGCTCTATAACGGCGCCAACGCTAACGGCCCGCTGCTGCTGGTAGTGGAAAACACTGTTTCCAAGTGGGTCAAAGGAGCGTCGCAGATCATCATTGGCGACAGCAGTTTTGCCGATACTTACTCCATGGACGTGAACAGGCTTTTCGCCATAGGAATCATCGGCGGCTACAACAACGGCACTTTCCGACCATCGGACAGCGTTAGTTATGGCGAAGCATTGAAGATGATCATGCTGACAGCAGGTTATCAGCAACAGCCCGCGGCAGGCGGCAGCCACTGGGCAAGCGGCTATTTGCAGCAGGCAATTCAGGCCGGACTATCCGTAGATAACAATATAAATCTTGATCAACCCATCAGCCGTAATGATGCGGCAACGCTTTTGGTTCGGTTCTTTTCACTGACCGAAGCGCCAATCAGTACCGGCGATGGCGTGCTCACCCGCATTGAACTGGCGGAAATACTGAACGAACTAATATAAGAGGTCAAATAATGAAAAAGAAACATATTATCATTATTCTGGTTGTGCTGGCAATAGTAATAGCGGTATTAGCTTGGCTCAACCGGCCGGAAAGCCAGCTTGTATCCGGTAAAATTGAAATAATCGTTAGCGGCGAGACGGTCGCTGAATACACTATGGAAGATATTATGGCTCTGCCAAAGGTCGAACTAGAAAAAGAGATCGTTTCCTCCAGTGGTGAGAACCAGAAGGGTCTGTTCACCGGTGTGACATTGCGCGATCTGCTGGAAGCCGCCTATCCTAATTGGCAAGAACAAGGGACTATGGTAGCCAGCCGCGCTGAGGACGGCTATATCTCAGCCTATGATACCGAGGAAGTGGCTGCGGATGACAACATTATTGTCGCCTACCTGATTGACGGCAAATCCTTAGGTACGAAGGAAGATGGCGGCGTAGGCCCCTTTCGTATTGTCATACGCGATGATGAATTCGGTAACCGCTCCACCTACTGGCTATGTCAGATTGAGGTGCAATAATGGATGCAATCACGGTCCACGATCTCCATTTTACTTATCATGAAAGCGCGTCGGTACTGAACGGCGTAGAATTCGTTATCAAGAAAGGCGAAACCGTGGCACTGGCCGGACTGTCCGGTAGCGGTAAGACAACGCTGACTCATATCATCTGCGGGGTAATTCCGCAATTGATTAAAGGAAATATCAGTGGCAAAGTTCATCTTTTCGGCGAAGACGTCATCGGCAAAACGCCAGCCGAACTCGCCGGCAAGGTGGCGCTGGTCTTTCAAAATAGCGATGAACAGTTGATCTGTACCACCGTCGAAGATGAACTGGCTTTTGGTCCCGAAAATCTCTGTATTGCTCCGCAAGAGATCACATCAATGATTGATGCCGCACTGAAACGATATCATCTGACAGAGTTAAGACATCGCGATCCGGCGAAACTCTCCGGCGGACAAAAAAGGCTGGTAGCCTTAGCTGCTGTATCGATGCTTACGCCCAAGTTAATTATATTTGATGAGCCGTTATCCGGTCTGGATGAAGACGGACGAAATCTTGTCGCCGAATTATTGGCGGAATTGAAAGAAGCAGGGCAAACTGTAATGATTGTGGAGCATGACCTGACCGCGGTAACCGCAACGATAGCTGACCGCTGGCTGGTACTGGCTGACGGACGCATTGCCGCTTATGAAAATCCGCAGAAATTGCTAAAAAGCAGATTACTTTATGATCTGGAATTGATGTTTGATGATTGAAATAAACAATATCACATATACATACGCCAATAATCATCTGCCTGCTATCGCAGAATTTTGTGCTGTCTTTAACAAAGGTGAAATAGCAGCAGTCACTGGTAAGAACGGCTGTGGTAAAACTACCCTATCCAAACTTATAACCGGTATTCTGCGTCCGTCTTCCGGGTGCATATTAATCGACGGCGAAAATATAACCGGGATGAGTTTATTTAATATCGGGCAGCGCATAGGTTACATTTGGCAAAACCCCAATCGCCAACTGTTTTGTCCCACTGTAGCTGAAGAAATAGGCTTTGGCCTGCGTAATAAAGGTTTAACTGAAGCAAATATTATGGTTGAAACATACCGTTACCTTGAGATGTTTCGGCTTTCTGCAAAAAAGGAAGCTCATCCTCTGCTTTTAAGTCTCGGAGAAAAACAGCGGCTGGCGCTGGCTGCAGTTTTATCTTTAGGCGCGCCTTATCTGCTGCTGGATGAACCTACCGTCGGTCTCGATGTTCGCTGCCGCCGATTGCTGGGGACGGAGTTGCGAAAACTAGCGGAACAACAAAACTGCGGCGTGATAGTCATCAGCCATGAACAGGATTTTGTGCGCCGTTTTTGTGCAAGAGAGGTTGTGATGTGATGACACTGACCAACCTCGACGCAAGAATTAAACTGTTGATGCTGGTCGCAGTCTCTTCCGTTGCGCTATTAGTACAACGACCTCTGACGCTGGCAGCAGTGTTATTTCTGACACTGATATTACTGCTGCTGGGTGGAGTGGATCACTTCAAGGTGTGGCGACAAACCAGAGCAATGATAAGTATTATTGCCGGTATATTTTTGATTCAGTGTGTGTTTTGCCGTGATGGTTTGCCGCTTATTACAATAGGTAATATGACGCTAATCACCACAGGCGGCTTTCAGATGGCTATTATTGTAGCATTAAGGCTATTGATCATCGTCAGTTCCGCACTGATCGTGCTGACAGGAGATTTGCGTGATTATTTGTTGGCATTGCGTTGGTGCCGTCTGCCATATGAGATCGTGTATATGACATTAGCCGCTTTACGCTTTATACCATTACTCCGGGACGAGGCAACATCAATCAACTCTGCCATGCAAATGCGCGGCTACGATTTTAAATCCGTCAAATGGAAACAAAGAATAAAGCAATATATGGCAATGATGCTGCCGGTAACCGCCAGCGCATTGCATCGGGCTGTCCAGATGTCAATCGCTATGGAAACACGTGCTTTCCGTTGTATGCCAAACCGCAGTCAATGGCGAAGCTTAAAATTTGCTCACCGTGATATTATTTATGTGCTGATTTTTTTCGCTTTACTTATTGCAATTTTACTATTACTGAAATGATAAGGAGGATATTATGAAAGCAATTTCCATAATCGGGTTTCCAAAGTCCGGCAAGACCACAGTCTGTGAAATCATTACCAGCGGTCTGTGCAATCGGGGCTATACGGTAGGATCAATAAAAGATATCCAATCAGATTTCGTCTTTGACTATAATCCAACGTCCAATAAACAAAAGCTCGAAGATGCTCAACAGGTCACAATACGTAGTTTATCCGAAACGGATATCCTATATCAATCAATGTTACCTGTCAATTTGATATTGAAACATTATGATCAGGACTTCGTCATATTAGAAGATATTGTCGAATGTAATGCACCGCGGATTATCACAGCCATTAGCGAACAAGATATCTTAGAGCTCACTGACAACCTCGTGATCGCTGTATCCGGTATATTTGCTAACCAACATGACGGTGAAATAAACGGATTGCCTATCTTCAATGCACTCGAGCATTCTGATTCATTAGTGGATTTTGTGATTGAAAATGCCTTTGAACCGTTACCAAATTTTGATGCGGAGTGTTGTTCGGCTTGCGGTTATTCCTGCCGGGAGATGGCTGAGTTAATTGCACATCATAAAGCTCTGCATAGTGATTGTATCCTTTCTAATCAACGTGTAGAATTGCTGATCAACGATAAACCTATCAAAATGGTTCCTTTTGTACAAAATATTTTGCGCAATGCCGTGATGGGTGTAGTCAGTGAGCTGCAAGGTTATGCAAAAAATAGCAACATAAAAGTGCGCTTCAAACTATAGTCCCTATCATAATTGGATTCAAGTCCCTTCCACTGCGCCAATTTCATAATTTAATGATTTACAAGACTATATAAGACAGCGACAGTATTGTTTAAATACTATCGCTGTCTTATGTAATACGCCTAGAATTTTATCCCCAAATTGCTATGCATATATAACATATTGTCTGTTTTTTAAGTACCTAATGTTAAAAATCTTCATATACTATAGTGAACAAGCTGATTGTTCAACTAATCAATTTGAAAATGGGAGATGCAAATTTATGGCAACACTTTTTACCAACCAAGCTATTCTTACCTATAATGACGGACAGACCACTTTATCAAATATAGTTCAAGGTAGCATTCTCGATGCCGTTACCATAACCAAAACGGCAGTCAACGACGACTATATCTTTGGCGACGATGTAACCTACTATGTCTCTATAACCAACAACACCGGATCCGATCTTACATCGGTGAGCTTTGTAGATAATTTAGGCCAGTACCCTTACGGAGCTCCGCCAGTTAACCTCTACCCATTAACTTATGTCGGACCGGTATTACACTTTAGGAACGGTGCACCACAGGCCAACATTGTGCCTCTTACCACATCACCGACTTTGACATTAACAATCCCCCTGATCCCGGCCGGCGGCAATGTTTTGCTGGTATATGAAGTGGACGTCAACGAATATGCTCCGCTTGATGTCGAAGACAGCATCGAAAATATTGTTACTGTCAGCGGCGGCGGTATTGTTGAACCTGTAACCGCCACGGAAACAATTTACACCAGCAATATCCCGCAACTGGCGATTACCAAAAATATGTCGCCTAATCCGGTTGCGGATAACTCAACTCTCACTTACACCTTTATACTGGAGAACTATGGCAATACTGCGTCAACCGATGTTGTGCTGACCGATACTTTTGATCCGGCTCTTGCCGCTGGTATCACTGTCACATTAGATGGATCACCCCTGACAATAACTACTGAATATACTTACACCGCCGGAACCGGCGCATTTGCTACCATCTCCGGTGTAATAACGATACCTGCCGCTACTTATGCACAGGACGCACTCGGCGTAATTACAGTCACTCCGGGAGCAGCTATCTTAGTTGTCACCGGCACCATTTAAATTAATCCCTTTAGACATATTATATAAAATTGCTAACTCAGTTAATAAAACGGCGGCATTACTAAATGCCGCCGTTTAACAATAAAAAACACAAGAAAGAACCCCACAAATATAATTGATAAACTATTCCTTCGAACAACCGAATCTTCATCGTTTTCAAAAAGCATTAATCTGCATATAAGTAGCAAAATACCTTCCTTACACTTGGCTATATTGACAAAATACATTATTGATGATAAAATTATATATAATACAACTATGAAATAATCGTTTGGTATTAAACGAGGAATTCAGTCCTCGTTTTTTTATTTATTTATTAGAATTGAGGAACACCATGACAAATATTCCGTTTTCACAGCTAAACTTTTCTCCCGAAATAGAAAGGGCCATTAGCGAAATGGGCTTTGAATTTGCGATGCCCGTCCAGGCAGCAGCCATTCCAATAATCAGAGCAGGCGCAGACGTCATTGCCCGCTCCCAGACCGGTACAGGAAAAACTATCGCATTCGCCATCCCCGCAATCGAGAGAATTGATACTAATGAGGAAAAAGCAACCATTCAGGTGCTTATCCTCTGCCCCACCAGAGAGTTGGCACAGCAAGCCGCAGAAGAAATCCGCAAAATTGCCAGATTTAATACCGAGATCCGTCCCGTTGAAATTTATGGCGGCGCTGCCATAGACAAGCAGTGTATTCGCCTTCGCAAAGCAAATATAGTTATTGGAACACCCGGCCGGGTAATGGATCACATGCGTCGCAAAACGATCAAGCTCTCCAACTTGAAGATGGTAGTTTTGGATGAGGCCGATGAGATGCTTAGTATGGGCTTCAAAGAGGATATCGAAACCATTTTAGTTGATACTCCCCAGAACAGGCAAACAATTCTGTTCTCTGCAACGATGCCGCCGTCTATTTTGGCTCTGACAAAAGAGTTCCAAAAAGACCCTCAATTGATTGAAATCAACAAGAGTCAAGTCACCATTGAAGACATTGAGCAAAGTTATTTATATGTACCCTCCAATAGGAAAAAAGATGCGCTGAGCATGTTGATTAAATTTTACCAACCGCACAGAGCACTAATTTTCTGCAACACAAAAAAAATGGTTGATGAATTAAACGAGTTTCTTACCGACCTTCATTTCAGTGTTGAAAGCATACACAGCGACATTAAGCAAGATCAGCGAACTTCCGTTATGCAAGGTTTCAAACATGGTAGAACATCTATACTCATAGCCACGGACATTGCCGCCCGTGGAATTGACGTTAATGACATTGATTTTGTTATCAACTATGACCTGCCGCAAAATACTGAATACTACATTCATCGTATCGGCAGAACGGGACGTGCAGGAAAATCTGGTCGATCTATCACCATTTGCAGCAGTAAACGTGAAATAAACATTATGCGTAGTATCGCATACGAGGTAAAATCAGAGATTAATCAGATGAATCTTCCATCCCATGGCGATATTCAAAAGCTCAACAGTATCAAAGCAATAAGCGCCATGGAAGAAGCTATACAGAGCGAGATACAACCATCCTTTTTAGAAATGGCAGACAAATTAGCTAAGAAAGGATATTCCGAAAAAAATATTGCAGCAGCAGCGCTACAGCTGCATTTTGCCATTGACGCTCCACCTGATATAGTTACTGACATCAAGCAGCGGGATTTGGATACTGCAGTCAAAGGGTATAAGAGATCCAACAAAATTAGCCCTCGTAACGCTGATTATGAGACTGTTATGATAGATATAGGCTCTGCTCATCACATTGCCGCAAATCACATTATTGGTGCAATTACCGAGATCACAGATCTTGTCGGCAGCGATATCGGCAAGGTTAGCATTTTACCAAAGCAAACTATCGTAGAAATACCCTCCGGACGCAGCAATGAAGTTTTGAAAGCCATGTCAGGCTGTAAAATCTGCGGAAGAGCAGTTAAAACGGTAAAAATGGCCGAGACTAACAAAACACGTAGGAGCACTGCAGGGTCAGCTATTCAATCACATAGTGATAAGAGAAACAATCACACTTCCAGTGCTGGAAATTCTACCCCCAAATCGCGTCGGCCGCGCGGATAGGGACTGTGGTCTGAAAACAACTGATAGTATCTATGTTGGTGGCAAGCAAATTTGCCTTAAATTGCAAAGAAACCGTACTTTTCAGTACGGTTCTTTCTTTTTTGTTTCATTGTATTTCGTTTTCAAAACCATTTATGTTTTTTAAAATAAGCAAGAAAAAAAACTACAATTATAATAGATAATACTATTACCACGGGATAACCGTAGGCCCAATCGTATTCAGGCATTTTAAGATTCATGCCATACCAGCCGACAAGCAGCGTCAACGGCAAAAAGATTGCCGTAATCACGGTAAATAGTTTCATGATGTTATTTAACCCAATATCTACCTCTGCCTGATAAGACTCGCGCACTTGGGTTAAATAATCCCGTAGGTTCAAAATATTGTGATAGAGTCTGTCGACTTTGCCGTCAAATATTCTAAAATATTTTAATGAAGTATCGGAGAGAATATCGTTTTCATTTTCCTGCAGATCATCTAAAACATCAAGCAATTGTTCATAATATTGCTTAAACAGCATCAATCTTTTTCTTAAAGAAATAATCTCTTTAACACAATCCTTCTTACCGGAAGTAATCAGCTCATTTTCCAGCTCGGCAATTTCCAATTCAATACTTTCCAGAATATTAACATCATCACTAACTAACCGTTCAAAAAATGTACTTAGGATCCGCTCAAAGCCGATAGTTAAATTTTTATTTTCCGCTATTTCATGAAGTATTTTTTCTATTGGAGCTGTTGTTTTTGCAACAAACAATATGATGTTTTTACGGATAAAGATGCATATCTTTTCCTTTTGTGCAAATAAATTATCACGGTTCAATATACTAAGACCAATAAAATCAAACTCTTCATGGTTTTCATATACCATCGATCGATTTATTGACCAATAATTTAATAGCTTATCATTTAAACGCAGTTGTTCTAATATGAGTTTACTATCAACATAGTTCATTATACCTAAATACTGCTTTTGGTCACTAAATTTTATATTCTGATCTATTGTCGTGATTATTTTACCTTCAAACTCATATAACATGACAGCTTCAGCCTCCCTAGATTTGCATTGCCAGAGAACTTATCTTAACAATTGTATTATCAGTTTACATTAAAGCATTTATTACTAATTTAGTTTAAAAAAATTTTTTTGAAATGATAATATTCCCTCATCGCGCAGTTTGCATAATTCATTAGACATAGCACTGCGGTCGACCGCCAGATAATCCGCCAGTTGTTGGCGGTTAAAAGGAATTTTAAAAATAGCACTGCCGTTTTTTTGCGACTCTGCCGATAAATACGAAAGCAGCTTCTCTCTGGTCGTACGTTGAGACATATGCAACATTTTTCTTGTCAGCATTAGGTTATTTTCCGCCAATACTGAAAGCAGATTTCTAATTAATCTGGTGTGAAAAACACAGGCGGAGGAACAAATATTCATTATTCTGTGAACATCCAAGAATAAAATCTTTGTCGCTTCCGCAGCGATCACGCTTATCCCCAGCGATTCCGAAGGAATACATGCATACGTTTCGCCAAAAATTTGACCTTCCCCAGATTCGGAGATAATAGTACGGTTGCCCATAAAGTCATCTTTGGCAAGATATACGCTACCACAAAGCACCAAACCAACTGTTGAAATATTCTCTCCAAAGCGAAACACAAACTGATTATTAGAATAAGTTTCTATTCTTGCCTCTAAACAACCGAGCATAGTCTTAATTTCTTTTTCTTCAATACCGCTGAATAATGAATTTTTTTTGATAGTATTTAAATAATTTTCCATATTTCCTCTATACGTTGTATAAACAACGGATTTGTTTTTTTTATTGTAGTATAATCTAAATACAAAGTCAACTATAAACTAGTTTTTTAAAATAAAATAAGGGAGTGAGAAAAATGACTCGAAAAATAATTGATATAAAGGAAGATAAATGTAACGGATGCGGTGCTTGTGCGGCAGCTTGTCATGAAGGCGCTATTGGCATGGTTAACGGAAAGGCCAAGCTGCTGCGCGATGATTGCTGTGACGGATTGGGTGATTGTCTGCCTGCTTGCCCGACAGGCGCTATTTCTTTTGTAGAGCGCGAAGCCGCTGCTTATGATCAAGAAGCAGTAAAACAAAATAAGATGAACAAACAAGCTGCAGTTCTGCCCTGCGGTTGTCCCGGCACTCAATCAAAAAAAATTGCCAGGGCCCAAACAAATGTTAGTGCTTGCAATACCAACGAAATTGCCTCCCAGCTGTCACAATGGCCGGTACAAATAAAACTCATACCCATAAATGCCCCCTATTTTGATAACGCCAATCTATTGGTAGCCGCCGATTGCTCCGCATTTGCTTACGGTAACTTTCACAATAGATTTATCAAGCATAAAGTAACGCTGATTGGCTGTCCTAAACTTGATAGTATTGATTATATTGATAAACTCAGCCAGATAATTAAAAACAATAATATCAAAAGCGTTACTGTGGTCAGAATGGAGGTGCCCTGTTGCGGCGGTATCGAAAACGCAGTTAAGACTGCTTTGCAAAACAGTGGCAAAATTATTCCTTGGCAGGTATTCACTATCTCCACTGATGGGCAAATAATATAAAAATAATTTTTAGCCGAAACAATATATAAGTAAGTTTACTCAAAACAAAAGGAGGATATAAAAATGGATAAAATGTTTTGTTTTCAATGCGAACAAACAGCAAAAGGGACAGGCTGCACCGTTGCAGGGGTATGCGGTAAACAATCCGATACTGCACTGCTGCAAGACAAACTTACAGGTGCTTTGATCGGACTGGCCCGCGCGGCAGGAGGCAACCCGACGAAAGCCACTCACAGAGCAATGATTTCCGGACTTTTCACCACTGTAACCAACGTAAACTTTGACAACGAGGCAATTAATCAGAAGATCGCCGAGGTTGTTTTCGAAAAAGCTGCCGTAATTTCCCACGCCGGCGGTAATCCACAAAACTACCTCGACTTTGAGATGTCTGACCTTTGGAATGATAATGAGGATATTCGCTCTCTTAAAGCACTGATTTTATTCGGCCTGCGCGGCGTTGCAGCTTATGCTTATCATGCTTTGGTACTTGGCTATGAGGATGAGGATGTAAACAACTTCTTCTACGAAGGCATCCAAGCAGTCGGCGAAGACTGGGATATGGAAAAGCTGCTACCTCTGGTATTAAAAGTCGGTGAGATTAACTTCAAGTGCATGGAACTTCTTGATCGCGCCAATACCGAAACATTTGGTACTCCGGTGCCGACGACTGTACCGCTTAGCGTTGAAAAAGGCCCGTTTATTGTAATCACCGGTCATGACCTTTATGACCTGAAGCTGCTCTTGGAGCAAACAAAGGACACGGACATCAATATCTATACTCACGGTGAAATGCTGCCCGCACATGCCTATCCGCAGCTGAAAAAGTACCCTCACTTAAAGGGCAATTTCGGCACAGCCTGGCAAAATCAACAAAAAGAATTTGCCGATATTCCCGCCCCTATTCTCTTCACCACAAATTGCATAATGCCGGTAAAGGTCGGCTACTCAGATCGAGTATTTACTACCGAGGTTGTGTCTTATCCCAATATGGTCCATATCGGCGAAGACAAAGACTTTACGCCTGTAATCAGGAAGGCGTTGGAACTCGGAGGCTATAGCGAGAATAGAGAATTTACTGGTATCAACGGTGGCAAGCAGGTAACAACCGGATTTGGACACGGTACGGTGCTCTCCGTGGCCGACAAAGTAATTGACGCTGTAAAAGCAGGTGCAATCAAACATTTCTTTCTGGTGGGCGGATGCGACGGTTTGAAACCCGGCAGAAACTACTATACTGAGTTCGTTAATCAAACTCCTGCCGATACAGTAATACTTACGCTTGCCTGCGGTAAATATCGCTTTAACGACCTTGATTTAGGCCAAATCGGCGGGTTGCCGAGAATTATGGATATGGGTCAATGCAACGACGCCTATAGCGCGATCAAGGTTGCTGTTGCTTTGGCTGACGCCTTTAAATGCGGTGTAAATGAGCTGCCGTTGACATTAGTACTCTCCTGGTATGAACAAAAGGCTGTCTGCATTCTCTTGACGCTGCTGCATCTTGGAATTAAGAATATCTATCTTGGCCCCTCAATGCCGGCATTTATCTCACCGAATATATTAAATTTCCTTGTAGAAAACTTTAATATTACCCCCATCAGCACTCCAGAAAATGATTTAAATAAAATGTTAAAATAAACACATAAAATTAATAAAACCACGGCCTATAGGCCGTGGTTTTATTAATTTTATTAGTTATTCTTGTTCTGTTACCAGATCCTCAACGCCCTGCTCGATATTATGTACCGTATCAGTCTCATTCTCAGTCTGTTGCTCTCTTCGCAGCTGCCGATCTTCACTGGCTGCAATCCGGGTGGCAAGCCGCTCTTGAAGAGTAGCTAAATCAGCAATCTCTTCGACAATAAACGGCTCAGTCTCGCTTAGCACATATCGGTTTTTGTCCATCTGGCAAACAGTTACTAAATCGCCGATTTTCAACTGCGTTGCAGTGATCCGTAAAGTATTATTATCAACGAATTTAGTGCTCATCTTTTCACCATTGATAAACACATCACTGTATTTGGTAAAGTTTTCGCCATTAATATAGAGATAAATCTTATCTGTAGCACCATATTCTTCAACTTTTGATGCTACTTGATAATCAATATTATTAATTACTATATCGTCGATACCCATCTTAAGCAGTGTTGGTTGTAAAGCTACACCATTATAACAGTAATTTTCGCCGTATAGCATATCGTATGACAGCATCTTCATTTGCTGCATATAATCGGGATCATCAGCATTATTTTGATGCAAAGCTGTCATGACACCGCCTTTTAGTGATAATTCGTCGATTATCTTTGATGAAAGTTGATAGGATGTCAAATTTTCATCCTCATTATCGCTACCAAACGAATAATTGCTCCAAATCACATATTCTGTTTCAAAAATATCACCATTTTTCAGGTCTTCAGCATTAATAGTGAGATTGGGCAAATGATCGCCATAAATAACCAATACAGTCGGCTCGTCATAATTATCCAGCTCAGTTGTTAATTCACCAATGAAAGCGTCCATCTCATTAGCCTCATAAGCATAATATTCAAATTGATTTAGGGTAGCTTCATCTTGAATGCCACTGATATCAATACCGGAGGCAAATTCCATGCCTTCAAAGCTGCTTAGCGGTTCCTGCGGATACTGGCCATGCCCCTGTACCGATACCGTAAAGACGAAATCACCGCCCTTGGTCGAATCCAACGCTTTGAAAATCTCTCCCGTCAGTACCTTATCCTTGGCCCACCCCTGCGGTGTCCGCTCGACATTAAGCATATATTCAACCGATGTGAATGTATCAAAACCTAAATTTGCGTAGACAATATTACGGTCATAAAAAGCGCCGCGGTGATCATGAATCGCATGTGTGCTATAACCTTGTGAGTTTAATATATAAGCAAGACTCTCACAAGTTTTATTTTGCAAAACAGTGTTAAACGGATATTCACCCGGACCAAAATAACTGCTGCTCATGCCGGTCAATATTTCAAATTCGGTATTGGCTGTGCCGGCGCCTACGACCGGTACCGTCAAAAACCCTGATTCATAATCTTCTTTTAAAGCATTAAAATTGGGGGTCGGATCGGCAGAATATTGCAAGTTCTTCAAATAGTCCATATCAAAGAACGATTCCATTTGGAGGAAAATAATATTTGGTGTACTCTCGGTTGCCTCAACCGTATCAGTATTGCTAACTTCCGTCTGATTTCCGTTACCATTGGATGCTGCTACACCGACTGCACCGACGATACTTGACGCGGCTACGGATTTATCTTCTATTTCGTTCAATATCTCAGCTACCGCAGCTTGAGAATAATCTGCCGGACGATCAATACCTTTATAGAAAATACTGCAAGAAAAGCAATAGGCGAAGCCATTGTCATCATAAGCCTTAGCTATATTGGTAAATGTTGTTGCCAAGGCATTACTGCGTATCGATAACGATAAGCAGCAAAACACTATTACTATGCTTACCGCTAATGCTATTACTGACCGAAATAGCTTGCGCTGGCTTTTAGGCGCTTTATACCCAAAGTACGCTATACCGACTATCGCAACAATAAAAGCGGCAAGGATCAATATAATCTGCCATGTTTTTAAATACATGCTGATAACATCTAACGCTGACATTAGTACTTTAAAGTCTTTGGCACCTAACGGTGTTATCCGCATCCCTAATAATACGCAATTGCCAATACCAAGTCCAAGCCAAACCACTGAAATAAAGACATCTGCAAACAGACGTCGTCTAAATAATAAAGCTATTGTCAACGTTAAAAATATAATTAATGTGTTATTTAAAAATACGAACGGATTTGTCACTAAATGAACAAGTCCCTCAACAATAGAGCGACGTGAAAGCATCTCGACCGCCAAGTTAAGGATTACTGCTAATAATATAGTTGATAGCAGTGGTTTATTTAGTAATGCTTTCAAACGTGCTTTCATCGTTTTCTCCTAATACAAACAAACAATATAAACACTCGAAACATTCTACACCTATAATATTAAATATTCAACTATTTTTTATTAATATCCTTTGAAATAAAAACTACTAATTTTACCCATTATTGTAATAAATTATAATAAAAATATTATTTTGTAAAAATTACTTACTTAGCTTTTTATCTTTTTCTATTACCGCAGCTATCGCTCGATGAACTGCGTCTTCAAAACCATCAGCTTGCAAAGATAAAACACCCTCAATCGTAGTACCTCCGGGAGAACATACTTTATCTATCAAAGACCAAGGATGCTCGCTGGATGCAAGTACCATTTTGGCACTGCCGAAAACAGTCGAAGCCGCTATATCAAGCGCCTGCTGTTTTGTCATGCCGGCTGCCACGGCAACCCGTGCTAATGAATCTATGTACATATAAGCAAAAGCAGGAGATGCTCCGGCTACAGCGCCAAATACACCGAAAAGATGTTCCGGCAACTCGATCACGGTGCCAACAGTGGCAAAAAGCCGCGCAACAAGCTGTTTATTTTCCAAGGTCGCAATATCGTTGCCAACATAGGCGCTGGTTGCCGCGCCAACCGTAGCATTTATATTTGGCATTACCCGCACTATCGGCAATTTCCCTAATTGATGCTCGAAGTATGCAATTTCCTTGCCTGCTGCAATCGAAATAATTAATGGTTGGTTAATAATGCTACCTTTTAATAACGGTAAAACTTGCGGCAATATTTGCGGCTTGACAGCCAAGATAATGACATCGGCGGCAGCTACCTTTTCAATACTATTACAAGTTTTAAGTCCAAAGTCAGCCAGCTCTTCGGCTTTTTTTTCTATTATATCAAACCCCAATATCTCATCATTAGTAAACTGGCCGCTTTTGGCCATGCCTTTAATGATAGCCGAGGCCATATTTCCCAAACCAATAAATGCGTAATTCATTTCATTCTCCTCAACAAATATAATATTGAATAACTATGTGCATTATTTCTACCGTAGCTGGCCGTTACCGTATACCAAATATTTAACTGCCGTTAATTCTCGTAAGCCCAAAGGACCGCGGGCATGCAGCTTTTGAGTAGAAATGCCGATCTCTGCACCAAATCCGAAACAGCCGCCGTCAGTGAAGCGCGTCGAGGCATTATGATAAACCGCTGCGGCATCGACTTGAGACATAAAAACAGCCGCTTGCTGATCATCGCCGGTAATAATCGCCTCACTGTGACCTGTCCCATAATTATAAATATGTTCAATAGCCTGTTCCATATTGCCAACAACTCGGCAAGCTATGATATAGTCTCCGTATTCACGGCCCCAATCTTCGACAGTCGCCGCAACCGCACCGGGTAATATAGCGCGGGTGCGTTCATCCCCTCGGATCTCTACGTTTTTTTTGGCCAGCTCCGCCGCTATAACCGGTAATGCTTTTTCAGCAATATCCTGATGAATCAGCATGCATTCGCAGGCGTTACATACCGATGGCCTTGATGTTTTAGCGGAAAATATCACCGCAGCTGCCATATCAATATCAGCCGTCTTGTCGACATAAATATGGCAAGTTCCGGCACCCGTCTCAATTACCGGTACAGTTGCATTTGTTACCACACTCTTGATCAATCCTGCGCCGCCGCGGGGAATCAACATATCGATATAGCCGTTCATACGCATCATTTCGTTTGCCGTTTCACGGGATGTATCACTTATCAACTGAATACAATCCGGCGGCAAACAACAACCGGCAACTGATTCGCGCATTAGTTCGGCTATTATCATATTGGAATGGATAGCCTCTTTACCGCCACGCAATATTACAGTGTTCCCGCTTTTAAGGCACAAAGTAGCTGCATCAGCAGTAACATTTGGTCTTGCTTCATAAATAATCCCAATAACACCGATCGGCACCGCTACTTTATTTATTATAAGACCATTGGGACGTTTGATTTGTTCCAATAATCGTCCAACCGGATCAGGTAAATCTACCAATTCGCGGATACTTGCGGCAATATCGCTGATCCGCTTTTCATTAAGACGCAGCCGGTCGATCAAAGCTTGACTTAATCCGATCTCCTCGGCGGCAGCTATATCAATTTCATTTGCGCAGATAATACGTAGACAATTATCTTCCAGGTCTCTGGCTATTGCCTGCAAGGCCGCATTTTTTTCTTCAGTGGTGGCAATGGCCAGACGTCTCGCCGCCGCACGTGCGCGTTCTCCCATTTCAATCAATCTTGTCATGATTCTGCCTCCAACTTTGTCATATTCTTACCGCAGAATAGCGTGCCCACCGACTCACCTGCTAAAATACGGTATATATCAGACGGCTTGGAGCCGTCGGTAATGACAACACTGATACCGGCTTCGGTAGCAATTTGAGCTGCATGAACTTTTGTTATCATGCCACCGGTGCCAAAATCACTGCCGGCGCCACCAGCCAAGTTAAGTATATTTTCATTGATATTCTGTACTACCGGAATCAAGCGGGCTTGTGCTTCTTCGGCTGGGTTGGCATCATAAAGTCCTGCAACATCACTCAGTATTATCAGTATATCAGCACCTATAAGCTTTGCTACAATTGCCGATAAACAGTCATTATCTCCATACACTATTTCATCAACAGCAACGCTATCGTTTTCGTTGATAATTGGAATAGCGCCAAAAGAAAACAACTGCTCAAATGTATTAATTAAATTTTGACGACGGACATCATCTTCAACATCACTTTTTGTAATCAATAATTGGCCGATAGTATTTGCATATTCACCAAAAAGTTTATCATAAATAAACATCAGTTCACATTGTCCAATAGTAGCAGCAGCCTGTCTTCCGGGTGTATCTTGTGGTTTTTCTGATAATCCCAGTTTACCGACACCAACTCCGATTGCACCGGAAGTTACTAAAGCCACTTCTATTCCGGCATTACGCAAATCCGCTAAAACCCTCACCAGCTCTGCCAAGTGACGAAGGTTCAGTTTACCTGTCTTATGAGTCAATGTCGATGTGCCAACTTTGAATACGATTCGCTTTTTATTGCTTGACAATATGTAAACCTTCTTCCAAATTCAAAAAAACTGATTATTTAATTATATCACATTAATATATTTTTTCAACATTTACAAATGTTGCATACCTCTGGAGTATACGAACATGGTCAAATATTTAATTATATTCTACATACAAAACTAATATTAATAAAATCATTAATGTTTATCATTTTGCTTCAGTGTTCGTATCCACACATCTTAATTCTCCGATATCTTTTTATTCGTTTTACTAGTAAAATAAAAACACCTATTTACTATTTAAATAAAAGGGTGCTTTTATTAATAAAATTTTGAAGAGAATATTAAGCCAACAGCTTTTCAATAGATACAATTTTTACAACTATGGCCAGCAACTCCATTGCTTGCTCAAGCTCATTTATAGGAGGATATGTCGGAGAAATTCTAATGTTACAGTCAGAAGGATCGATGCCATAGGGATAAGTAGCACCGGCAGGAGTAAGTGTTACACCGGCTTCAACACAAAGATTATATACTCTTTTAGCGCAACCTTCCATAGTATCAAAAGACACAAAGTAACCGCCATGGGGGTTTGACCAATTAGCACAACCCAAGCCAGCCAGTCCTCGATTAAGCACTTGCTGTACCATCGCAAATTTAGGACGAATACTGGTTGCATGAAGAACCATCACATTTAATACACCGTCAATATCTTTAAGAAAGCGTGCATGCAGTAATTGGTTAAGTTTATTATAGCCTATAGTTTTAACAGACAATAATCTGCGAGTATACTCAACATTAGCAGGAGAAGCTGCCATAGCACAGACGCCGCTGCCGGGGAAAGTGATTTTGGAGGTTGATGTGAACAAATAGACCATGTCCTCATTTCCGCCCTCGACACAAGCCTGATAAATATTATAGAGTTTGTCTTGGTTTTCTAAATTGAGATGATGCACCACATAAGCATTATCGCAGAAAATACGGAAATCTTTAGCAGCAGGCTTTAAAGAGCCAAGTCGTTTGACAACAGTTTCAGAATAAGTTACGCCGCTGGGATTGGAATATTTCGGCACACACCATATTCCCTTAATGCTCTCATCATTAGACACCAGCTCTTCCACCAGATCCATGTCGGGACCATCATCATTCATCGGTATATTAATCATCTCAAAGCCAAAAAACTTGGTTACCGAGAAATGACGGTCATAACCTGGCACTGGACAAAGGAATTTAGGTTGCTCTACTTTGGACCACGGTTTCATGCCCGGTAGCACACCCTTTTCATAAGCATTGCCAATAATATCAAACATTAACGAAAGACTGCTGTTACCACCAACTATAACATTAGCGGGATCAACTTCAAGAATCTGCGCAAATAAGCGTTTGGCTTCCGGAATACCGTCAGGCATACCGTAATTTCGAACATCTATACCATTTTCCGATTTAAAATTACCATTCAAACAATATAGTATTTCCTTACAATATTCAAGTTGTTCAGGCGCCGGTTTACCACGAGACATATCAAGTTTCAGGTTTTTGCTCTTGAACCCGTTATATTGTGCTTGTAACTCTTTTAACATTTGTTCAAGATCGCTTTTGGTCATTTCAGCCAGCGTCATAATTATCACTCCTTAATTATTGTCAATATCTATATTGTCACAATTTATATAATTTAATATAATAATATAATAATATTAAAACCACAAGCATTATTTATTTATTTTATATAATATCTTTTATTTATAGAATATTTATTATAAAATGATTAGATAGACAATTCTATCAGGAGGCGAAACTATGAGCAGAGAAATCAACGTAAAAGATATCACTGCTGCGATAACCAACTTAGCGATATCATCAAACCGTAAATTACCGGATGATGTCGCAAACGCTCTTACCGCAGCAAGAAATAACGAAAGCTTACCTTTGGCGCAAACAACTATTGACGACATAATCAAAAATCAGCAAATAGCCGCCGATCAAAAACTGCCTCTTTGCCAGGATACCGGCATGGCAGTGGTTTTTTTAGAAATCGGCCAACAATTACAAATTACTGGCGGCGATCTGACTGAAGCAATCAACTGCGGTGTTGCTCAAGGCTATACAGACGGATATTTGCGTAAATCAATCGTCAGCCCACTCAAAAGAGAAAACACCAATGATAATACTCCGGCGGTGATACATACCAATATTGTTCCCGGAGATAAACTGAAAATTACGTTTGTACCCAAAGGCGGCGGAGCAGAAAACATGTCGCGGCTGGCGATGCTCAAGCCTTCCGCCGGTATTGAGGGCATTAAAAGGTTTATTATTGATGCTGTACGCGAAGCAGGCCCCAACCCTTGCCCGCCGATTGTAGTAGGCGTTGGCATCGGCGGCAATTTCGAATATGCTCCGCTGTTGGCCAAGCAGGCTCTGCTGCGTACAATCGGCAGCAAAGCCGATGATGAAGACATCGCAGCGCTGGAGACAGAATTACTGACAGCGATTAATAAGCTTAATATTGGAGCTCAAGGGTTCGGCGGCAAAAGCACTGCACTGGCAGTACATATCGCAACTGCTCCTTGCCATTTTGCCACACTACCCGTTGCCGTAAACATCAATTGTCATGTAGCACGCCATCAAAGCGTTATCTTGTAAAGGAGCTGATATTATGAGTGATATTATTTTAACCACACCATTAAACAAAGAACAACTGCAGTCGCTCAAAATCGGCGATAAGGTATTGCTGAGCGGCATTATCTATACAGCGCGCGACGCCGCCCATAAAAGGCTGGTGGCATTGCTGGTAAATGGCGAAAAACTGCCGTTTGAGTTACCCGGCGCGGTAATCTATTATGCAGGCCCATCACCGACGCCACCGGGAAAAGTGATCGGTTCAGTCGGCCCCACAACATCTGGGCGCATGGATGACTACACTCCGGCGCTACAGGATGCCGGTCTGGCAGCCACTATCGGCAAAGGTAAACGCAATCAATCGGTTATCGACAGTTGTGTAGCCAATAAAGCTGTATATTTTGCTGCATTAGGCGGAGCAGCAGCACTAACAGCCCAATGCGTTAAGGAGGCTGAAATCATCGCCTGGCCGGAGCTAGGCGCCGAGGCTGTTCGCCGCCTGAGAGTCGAAAATATGCCGCTTGTTGTAATTAATGATACAAACGGTAACGATCTTTACATTAAAGCTGTTGAAGCATAGAAAAGTAACAGTAAATTAAAAAACCCCGCCATGAGGCGGGGTTTTTTAATTTACTTGTCACAATGTAGCTTACCGGCTACGGCATACGA
The DNA here is from genome assembly GCA_002419055.1 of Peptococcaceae bacterium UBA5752. GTDB lineage: Bacteria > Bacillota > Dehalobacteriia > UBA4068 > UBA4068 > UBA4068. The sequence continues at coordinate 212,927 of DIFI01000009.1, read as the reverse complement.
TTCAGCAGGCATATCATAGAAAATGATGCTGACAGCTTCTGGCGGGCATGAGGCGGCACGGCAAATAGCCTCAGTTACTTCCTTAGCTACTTTGCGCTTGACCTCAGCATCCCGGGGCAGTAGATCAATATGAACGATTGGCATACAACTAACCTCCTTTGATAAGTGATTATCCTTCGGCAGCGGGCATATCGCCCACCCATTCAAAAGCGGCGTTTTCGAACATTGTATATTCGGGGATAAAAGCCAGATTGACCATGCCGATTGGACCGTTGCGGTGTTTGGAGACAAAAACCTGCACCAGCCCATCTACGCCGTCTTCCTTTTCTTTAGGGCGATGGAGGAAGATCACCACGTCGGCATCCTGCTCCAAGGCGCCGGATTCTCTTAAATGGCTGAGATTCGGCGGTTCATTAGTGCGTTCAACCGCACGTGAAAGCTGTGATAGGGCTAAAACCGGCGTATCCAGCTCTTTGGCCAAAATCTTAAGCGCACTGGAAATCTGCGCGACCTCCTGCTGCCTGTTTTCAACACGGCGATTAGCAGACTGCATTAATTGGATATAATCGACAACGACAAGATCAAGCGCCTTCTTTTCCATTTTCAGTTTTCGGCATTTAGTGCGCATCTCGTTAACGGTAATTCCGGCAGTGTCATCAAGATATATGTTGGCCTGGGCTAACGGAGTGATCACTTTTGACATCCGCCTGAAGTCTTCTTCCGAGGCTATACCGGCGCGTACCTTGCTCTGATTGACTTTTGCCTCGGTGCAAAGCATTCTTTGCACCAATTGTTCTTTAGGCATCTCCAATGAAAAAACCGCGACTGTTTTACCATGCTTGACTGCGGCACGCTGTGCAATATTTAAAGCCATGGAGCTCTTACCAACAGCCGGACGGGCCGCTAGCAATATTAAATCGCTCTTTTGCAGTCCCGATAATAGCTTGTCCAAATCTCTGAAAGTCGGAATACCGGTAATACCATCCGAGGCCTTGATCTTGCCCATCATTTCAAATACTTCCGGCAGTAGATCGCCTATTGAATAGAAACCTTGATGCATGCGTCCGGAAGCAATATCATATATCTCTTTTTCGGCTTGATTAAGTAATTCTTCTGCCGAACAAGCACCATCATAACCACTGGCAACGATTCTTGATGCAACAGCAATCAGCGAACGGATTTGCGCCTTCTCAGCCACTATTTTGGCATAATAAACAGCCGAAGATGCTGACGGTACCGCATTGGTTAATGATGCGATATATACCACGTCACCGGCACGTTCAAGCTCGCCCCTGTCTTTAAGCATATCGACAACCGTTACCATGTCACAAGGGATGCCTTCTACAACAAGTTTTGCGATGCACCCAAAAATTAATCGATGTCTCTCGCCATAGAAATCATCTAGCGTAACGTATTCCAATACATTTTCGGCTGCTTCTTTATCCAGTAAACAAGCGCCTAATAATGCTTGCTCAGCATCAACGCTTTGGGGTGGAGTTTTTTTAACTTCATCTGCCATAATTACACCTTAATCCTGCGGTTTTACCTCTATCGTAACCGTTGTTTGTACCTGCGGGTGAAGCTTAACAGAAACCAAATGACTGCCCACGCTTTTAATCGGCTCATTAATCTCTATTTTACGTTTATCGATAATAATCCCCAGTTCGGCTAACGATAAGGAAATATCGTTTGCGGTAATGGATCCAAACAATTTGCCGCCTTCGCCAACATGGGCTTTGACCGTAATAGTCCTATTATCAAGTTTTTCGGCAAATCCAACCGCTTCGGCCAACTGTTTTTCCTCTGCTCTTGTTTTAAGAATCTTCTCATGCTCAACAATATTCATATTGCCCTTATCGGCAGACTGCGCCAATTTTTTAGGGATGAGATAATTACGGGCGTAACCGTCCGCGACTTCTTTAATATCACCTCTTTTGCCAAGGCTCTTGATATCAACAAGCAAAATTACTTTCATTATTATTCCCCCTTACTAATCTTATCTCGAAAGTTGGTAATCCGCATTCTAAAATTAAACACAGCGTCCAGTGCGCCGACCAAAAGAATAAATATTAATGTTCCGGTAAATTGAATGCAGAAAAAAACTAAGATTATTATTATCCATAACGGTGCTTTAAAACTTTTTAATAACCACCAGCAAAATGATAAACCGCAAATTATTAGAATCGGACAAAATACTATTAATACATTATTACCGATATCTCTCAAAAGCTGACTATCTAAAAATCCGCCAATACCGGCAATTAGTAATGCAACCACTATACCCCACATCAGCCGCCAATCTATCCGCCAATTTCTAAACGACGGTAAAGGCCTGATATCATAATGCAGCCTGCGCATGATAGCGCTGCAAAACAAGTAACAAATTAACCCTGTAATCATTGCCGTAATTATCAAAAACGAAGGTATAAATCTTAAAAACAAATCTTCGAGATATACAGTATACTGCGCTGCTGTCATAGTACCGAAGAATACCGACTCAGCACCTTGATCGACTATCGCCTGTGTAAAACCCCCCGCAAATTCTTTTATAAATGTCTGCAGATAATCAAAAGGCAATCCTGATATACGCAGCGCCAACAATATACTAAGCATCATACCAACTCCGGCAATAATAGTTGCTACCGTCAATGTAAAAAGAGGCCTAGTTCTGCGCTGGAAACAAAACCCGAAAAACAGCCCCAGAAAACCAAATTGGAGCATCAAATAAGCAGCCGTCGCGATTCCTGCAAGCGCTAACAAAATCAGAAATATACAAACCGTTGCAGTAATCGCAATTTTGCTACCCTGGCGAAGATAGAGAATTGCAATCGGCAACGGGAAAAACAACGGTGCTATCAATGTCAAAAGCGGCACGTAAGCAACAATCAAGCCGCATATAACCGCTAACGCTATCAATATTGCGCCTTCCGCCAATGAAAGAGCCTTACTGTTTCTTGAGTCATTATCAGATGGTGATGGCAAATGATCTTGATCAGGCAAAATTTTTCCTCCAACGTATATTATAAAATGACTTATCATGCACTATTTAGTGCATGATAAGTCATTATATCATTATTGCAAAAATATGTAAATCTTAAAAGTATAAATGCTTTATTTCTTAACAGTACCCTTCTTTTGCCATAAATACCGAATGCTTTTAAAGATCAAGAAGAATATTACTGAATTAAGCCCCGCTTTGATTAAATTAAAGGGGATCAAAATCGGTAGCAATAGACCCATTACAACTTCTCTGCCTACGCCGAACAGCAAAGGGGTAAATATCAAATTTAAAGGGATCATCAATGCCGTCATGCAAAGACTGCCGACAATCAGTCCGATAATTAAACTAACAGTTGTTTGGCCAAATCGTCTGTAAATTAATGACGCCGCTACTACCAGTGCTCCGGAGGCAAAAAAATGCATGATCAACCCAATAATGCCGTTACCGCCGAGTAAAAATGCTTGAATAAGTGAAGCAACAAACAGAACGATCAGTCCGGGAATAGGCCCTAAAACAAATGCCGCTAACAACACCGGCACATCGGCCATATCATATTCGAGAAAAGGTGCCGATGGAAAAATCGGAACCCGTAGCAACAATATCAATACTATCGAAATTGCTGCCAACATACCCATTTGTGTCAAACGTAATGTCTTATTCTTGCTGTCCATAATTTCTACCTCTCCTTTATATATATTATTGCAATAAAAAATGCCCCTTACATAAAGGGGCCGCTCATCCTCAACCACCGTATAAATACGGTAGAGAAAAAGCTATTCTTCTTCCATCCGGACTTTACCGTCGGCTTCGGAATCGCACCGAATCTGCATTTGCTAGCGGGCTCGTCGGCATATGCCGCATTACCGCCGGTCAGGAATTTCACCCTGCCCCGAAGATAGCGATATATAATTATCTTATATATATTGTATACCTATTTTTCTATTCGTCAACTATTTCTTTATTATTTCTTTTTTTAACAAAAAAATTTTTTAGTAAGCCTGCCGATTCCTCTGCCAACAAACCGCTTATAACTAACATTCTGTGATTTAGTTTTTCATGTCGGCAAATATCCATGACGCTGCCGGCTGCGCCGCTTTTGGGATCAGCTGTGCCATAAACTAATTTACTGACTCTTGCTAAAACCATCGCTCCGGCACACATCGGACACGGTTCTAAAGTCACATAAAGAGTTGCATCAGGTAATCGCCAACTACCCGCATTTTTACAGGCTTCGTCAAGCGCAATCATTTCAGCATGAAGCAAAGCATTTTGTGCCATTTCCCGCTGGTTGAAACCACGTCCTATCACCTGACCGCCAGACACAACTATTGCCCCAACAGGCACTTCATCAAGTTGTTGCGCTCTCTCAGCCAATGATAACGCCTCGCGCATAAATAAAATATCATCTTTGTTGAATTGATCTGCCATAATTTTAATCTCTACTCCAAAAAAAATCTTCATGCAATCACATTCTTTAATAAGATTATAACAGAATATTAATGTTACAAAAACCATATACTAAAAAAAATTAAGAGGAAATTTTTAAGGAGATCATATATATTATGTTCAAACACGAAAAACAACTACTCCACCCAGTAAAAGTGGACCGTATCAATCCGAATTATGGCGCTTTGCTTCAAGAACAGCTTGGTGGAGCACATGGTGAGATGAAAGCTGCCATGCAATATTTTTCTCAAAGCCAAAGAATCAAGAATCAAGAAATAAAAGACTTGTTTCTTGATATCGCCAGCGAAGAAATGAGCCATTTGGAAATGGTTGCCACTATGGTTAATATGCTCAACGGTCATGATCCCGATGCCAATAATGCAACTATCGGTAATGTCCAAGCCCATGTACAGTCGGGTTTAACTCCTATGATGACAAACGCTTCCGGTTTTCCATGGACAGCTGCATATCTTGAAGACACCGGCGACCTGCCTGCCGATCTGCTTTCCAATATCGCCGCCGAACAACGTGCCAAGGTTGTTTATCAGCTGCTCTACCGCCAGATAAATGATAAGGGAGTCCGTGAAGGTATAGACTTTCTGCTAAACCGTGAGGAAGCACACAACACCATGTTCCGCGAAGCTTTCAATAAAATTGCCGGAAGTTCCTCGCTGCAAGATTGGGGCGTTACCGAAGATTCCCGGATCTATTTCAATCTTTCCACTCCCGGTGGTCAGAATTTCGATCCTGCTAAAACACAGCCTCCTAAATTTGATATGCAGTAATTAAATAACTAAGCAGGTATATAAAATCCTTAATTATTGCTTTAACAAATAACGCCAGTATTGACTGGCGTTATTTAAATTATTATATTTCACTATTTAGGCAAAAGTATCTTATAACAGCTTCATCATCATTTTGTCAATAGTTTTTTCGAGCGAAGGTAGAAGTGCAAAAAGTTCATCCTCAAGCTCACATATTTGGTGTTTAAAATCTTCGTCTTCCCAAAGATCGCTCAAATCAAGATCGCTTAAATTATATTCCTCTACTTCAATTGCTAATAAGCCGTTGGCTTTACTCAGTATCTGCAGCAATTCCTCTGCGCCAATTGCTTGCAAAAGCAACTCGATCTGTACCATAGTGTCGAAGTCGCATGAGCTATAAAAACCCAGCAATCCATCATCTTCAGTATCATTTATCAGCTTGCGCAGTAAATACCAATGACGCTGATCATCAGTCAAAGCATATTCTGCCGCAACCTTGGCTGACAATTCACTCCAAAGCTTTTCCCAAACTGCAATATCCATAGTTAATCCTCTTTGCATTGATAAATTCCTGAACCGAGCTTATGCACAAACGGCTCAAAAGCTACACCTCGATCAAAAATATCGGGAACATCAAGACTATATGCCATTACATCATAAACAAAATGAGCCGCACTTGCAACACTGGTTTGCAAATCATAGCCTCGAAGCAACCCACCTGCAACAACGCTAGTGAATAAATCACCGGTGCCATGCATATAGCAAGGCAGTACATCAATTTCCTCTTCGAAATATTTACCATATGTATCAATAGCGCAATTATAGATCTTGTCTCCTCTGCGGATGCCGGTTAAGATGATACTCTTGGCGCCTAATGATAATATTTCGTCACACATTTTACGACTGCCGCAACTATCAAGTTCAGCAGATTTATACTCTTGTTCGGTTAGTAAACAAGCCTCTGTAAGATTAGGTGTTACCAAATCGGCTATAGCCACCAAACTGCGCATCTCGGTAATCATTTGTCCTGTGTAGATCGATATAATTATACCGTTATCACCCATTACAGGATCAACAATACTGATACCATGATCAAACTCGTTTATTAGTCTTTTAACCATATGAACTTGATCGGGAGAGCCAAGAAAACCGCTGTATACACTATCGAATTTCAGTCCCAGTTTACTCCAGTGATCTATATAAGCCGACATTTGTGCAGAAAAATCAAGAAAAGTAAAGTCTTTAAACAAAGTATTTGTGGAAAATATTGCAGTAGGTAGCGGGCATACTTCCACACCTGCAGCAGAAAGCACCGGCAATACTACGGTTAAAGCACATTTACCGTATCCGGAAAGGTCATGTACCGCAGCTAAACGTGGTAAATATTTAGTCATTAATATGGCCTCCTATGATGTCGTTATAAAGTGTGATGTATTTTCTTTAAAAAACGAAAATAGAGATACCTAATTAAATAAGCGCTACCAATACCAATTAATATACCAACCAATACATCGCTTGGATAATGCACATACAAATAAAGCCGTGAGAAAGCAATCAAGGATGCACATACCAACGCCACAATCCCCACCCATTTATTCCAAAACGCAATAGCTGTTGCCGCAGCAAATGACGAGGCGCTATGACCGGAAGGAAAAGAAAAATGCTTGGGCGCGATTATCAGTAAATCACCGATATTTTGAGCAACAAAAGGACGCACTCTCCCAACTAACGGCTGTAATAATTCCACGCTCACCGTATATGCCAACAATAATGAGAGCAGCAAGACCATCCCATAACGGCGGCTGCTCTTAAAGAACATCATTAGAATGCCAGTTGCCAACCAAAGCGCACCACCGTTACCAAGCGTGGTAATAATCACCATAATCTGATCGAAAAACCCGCAACGAAGGTTGTCCTGTATCCAATTAAGCATTGCAAGATCCATTTACTGCCTCGATAGATTAATTAAATCATATATACTCTTATAACACAATAAAATTCAAAATACAATAATTATTCGGCTTTTCCGATATCCTTTTGCAATTTGCGGATAATTCTTTTTTCCAAACGGGAGATGTAAGATTGAGATATCCCCAGCATATCTGCTACTTCTTTTTGAGTTCTTTCTTGCTGACCCGCTAGGCCAAAACGTGTTTGCATGATTACTTTCTCTCTGATGTTAAGCTTGGCTAAAGCCGTGAAAAGCAATTTGCGCTCTATGTCTTCTTCAATAGATTTATAGATCACGTCGCTGTCTGTTCCCAATATATCAGATAACAGCAACTCATTACCATCCCAATCAATATTTAGCGGTTCATCCAGCGATATCTCGCTTTTAGTTTTGCTGTTACGACGCAAATACATTAGTATTTCATTCTCAATACAACGTGAAGCGTAGGTGGCCAGCTTAATTTTTTTATCCGGATCAAAGGTATTGACAGCCTTGATCAGTCCGATGGCGCCGATTGAAATCAAGTCTTCAATGCCAATACCAGTATTCTCAAATTTACGGGCAATATATACTACTAACCGCAGATTATGTTCTATTAAAACCTTACGCACTCCGGCATCATTGCTCGCTAATTGTGCTATCAGCTCGCTTTCTTCTTGGGAACTCAAAGGCGGCGGTAATACATCACTGCCACCAATATAAAATATGCGTCTTAGCGGCATAATCCGCGTGAGCAGCAGACACCAGTAGGTATAAATCAAATTCCAGATTTTAATCATGCACTTACCTCCTTTAAAATTTCTGCTGTCAATAAAATATCTGGATTAACAATTGCCTGGTATTCACCACCGGCAAAGCTTTGCTGCGCCAGACAGATTACTACCGCGTCAGTTGATAATGTTTTTTCGCCGTTGATTACTACTTTGTCCGGTCTAAACCCCAATAACAAGCCATGACGATAACCAATTGAATCAAAAGGAACTAGTCGCAGCCTTCTTCCCCATCCATCCGGCAGAGGTTGCTGTAAAACAAAAGCCGGATCAACGGCGGCATACTGTTGGTAAGCGTTTCGCAGACCTTGAGGCAATAACCCCATTAAAGAACGGTATTCACTGACTATTACCGGCAAGCCGCCTACCGGTTCGTTAAGATTATTGCCAGTATCAATCAACCCTTTAATAGAACAACTACGCCCCAAAACACTGATTTTCAGCTCAACAATAAAGCTTTCTTTGTGTCCCAATTGTCTTATGTATACCACTCCACGCCGTGCCAGTATCAATGCCATAATGATGCCGAACAACAGTGTTCCGGCTTTTACACTGCCAGAAGCGCCTATAACAATGCCTTGCTGTGACAGCAACTGTGAACCCCCTAAGACGGCACCGGCCATAGCAAAGGCAATCAGATAAAACGAGGCAGCTTTTTTAAGTAAACTTAACCAGCCTCCAAAAGAGAAGGCCATGATCAGTAATAGCAGTGATGAAATAATGACACCCGGCAATGAATAGCACCAAGATAACGACGGTACCAGCAACAATGTACCATACAATGCGCCGACTGCCGCTGATAATAATAACCGCCAAATCTTATACTTTAAGCGCAAAAACCGTCCGGTTGCCCACAAAAGAAAAAAATCCAAAAAGAAATTCAAGGCCCATAAAACATCAGCATAGACGATGTAATTTGTCATAGCGGTTCTCCATTGCACTTATATGTATTACCATATGTTACAAAAGGCAATTGTATTCTGCCAGCTCCATTATAAAAGACGGTTGTTGCGAACAAAGTCGCAAACAACCGCCCTTGATAAACAAATTCCACTGTCTATAGATTAATTATTCCGTGAAAACTTCTTCAGCGACATCGACAGTCGCACTTGCTAATTAAACATCGGTCTAACTTCAGGTATAACCACGTACCTTCAACCATCGTAAAATTCATCCTCTGACATTTCTTCATCTTGGGGATAATCTTGTTCTTCAAAGTTTTCCTCAATCTCCTTCTTACGAGCAGAAAAAACACCGCCCAAGCGACCAGAATCAACAGCCGACAACGATGACCAACCGCCGGAAGTAACTTGGTCCCAAAGTCCCAATTCCTTTGCTACCTCTGTTTTCATATCATCCCAGTCATCTGGGCGCTTTTTCATTCGGCTTTTACGAGAACGTTTTACCTTTGTTTCTTCCGACATAAAAAATCACCTCAGCGCTATTTTGGGCTGCTGAAGTGATAATTATTCATCTAATAATCTTTCAATATATTGTTCGACACCTAAATCTAAGATGTGAATGCGACCTCCCGATACTACTTTCAAACCAGCTAATGCTGACTCTTGATCCTGATCGGGTATTAAACAGTTCAAACCCACTCGTTCACTAAAGTATTTATCTAAAATCTGAAAACCACTATCTTCAATATATTTGAAAATTCGATCCACGGCCACATATGGAAAAGCGATTGAAAATCTGTGGGCAGGTATTTTCTCAATGCGTCCTGCGGCAGTAATCGCCATATTAGCGGCTTTTGCATAAGCACGAGTCAAACCACCCGCCCCCAAAAGTGTACCGCCGAAATAGCGAGTAACAACTATTAATGTATCATGCAAATCGGCCTGCTGAATTGTATTCAGCGTCGGGCGGCCACCTGTTCCGGAAGGCTCACCGTCATCATTAGAACGTTGGATCTGATCCTGCTCGCCGATAATCATCGCATAAACATGATGAGAGGCGTCTCGATAATGAGCTTTAATAGCAGCAAGAAATTCCTCAGCCGCGTCAATATTATTGACACACTTGGCTGCAGCAATAAAACGTGATTTTTTTTCAACATACTCTACCTCAACCTGGCGGGCAATAGTAATATAAGACTGACGCATCGGTTCACCTCCTTGATTTATTTCCATGTAATTATATATCATCAAAAACAAGCCTACTAGTACAAGAACTTTTTGTCAATTCTATATATCTATATAAGCTCTTGTTTCATCCGCAGGATTGTTTTGATGCAACATAAATAGCACCAGATCAGCGTTTTTCATAACATCCGCAAAAGTAACCAACTCACTGTTACGCGCATCCATTACAATAACCTGTTCAAATACGCTGCAGAAAATATCGGTCGTGGGATTTTCCAGGGAATCCTTAAATATGACCAATGTTTTCTTTTCCGGTGCATCGCTATTGACTACACGATAATAGGCAATATTGTAAGTATAAATGCCGCTGTAATCTACGATCGCACTATCATTAGCAGAGCCGATAATGGTATCACGTGCAACCGACTGCGAATCATCTGCAGAAAAGTAATACCGATAACTGTCACAATCAACGGCAGAAACCGTTGTGATGGTTTCATTCATGCTAAACAAGTTAGAAAAACGGCGATTGAGATCACCCTGATAAAGCGCATCAATTTGATTGATCTGCAGTTTTGTTTGATCTAACGGTGCAGAAATAACTTTTGTTTGATACATTTGATCAATTATATATTCTGCTGTGGCAGCTGCGCCTAAAGCGTTCCAATGATAGTCAGTTTTATACCATTGCTGTTTTTTTTGGGCGGTAGTAAAATTATTTCTCATATAATCGGCAGCATCAACTACATGTATTTGCTGGTGTCCCTTAAATATTTTTTGTAATGCAGCCAAATTTTCGGCGCTGGCCGTATCGTAGTTGTAATTATCTAAATCAGGCAAACAATAGCTTTTTACCGGCAATATTGCATACCAGAACGAAACATCCGGATATTTATGAGAGGCAGCGATAACATGTCCTGTAAGTTGAGTGAAATCAGCTTTATATGTTTTTGAAAGCAGCCATTGACCATCGGCTATATATAAATCACGAACATCCCTTTTGCCTTGCATCAACTCAAGAGCACTATATGTTTTAAGCAAAATTTTCCGATAAGGAAATTGATCTGTTACATAATCATTAATATTATTTGTAGTATACTGAGGATTATTTAAATCCATAACCGGAAATTGCGTTAATGCACGAGCTTCCTCAGTGCTGTTTAGATTGTCATTATCCAGAAAACTCAATGCAAATATAACTAGCAAAATAGCAAAGAACGGTACGATTAGCAGTAGTGCTTTTTTATTATCCATATTCTACCGTCCTCCTAAAACTTAAAATAAATAAATGGATTATAAGAAGAGTTTGCCATATACACAGTGCAAAGGCATAGCATACCACAGACAAACAGCATCCGTAAAATCCAAACCAGATTATTACTTTCCCGCAATAGCGGTTTATCCAAAAGACGGCGCACAAAATCGGCAATAAACGGCGTCGATCCAACAATACCCAGAACCAAAATCAGCCAATTATCATGCAGCAGCAAGCTACTGTTGACTATTAATTCGCCCGCTTTAACACCCAGCATACAGAGAAAATAATTTGCCGCGTCAACAATAGTTTCCGAGCGGAATATTACCCAGCTGAATAGTACCAACAGTAAAGTAGAAACATGACGCAACATAGACGGAATCTTTTCCAGACGACTTGCTAATAAGCGCTCTGCGGCCAGCAAGACAAAAAAGTAAAGCCCCCAGATAATAAATGTCCAACCGGCGCCATGCCAAATCCCCGTTGCCAGCCATACAATCAAGATGTTACGAATCTGCTTGAGCTTGCTACAGCGGCTGCCGCCAAGCGGTATATACAAGTAATCTCTGAACCAGGCGCCCATAGAAATATGCCAACGCCGCCAAAATTCGGAAACTGATTTGGATATGTAAGGATAACGGAAGTTTTCTTCAAACTCAAATCCCATCATCCGGGCAAGTCCTATTGCCATATCCGAATAACCGCTGAAATCAAAATATATCTGGAGAGCATAACAAATGATGCCCAGCCAAGCTGCCGTAGTTGTTGAGGGCGTAGAACCGGAAATAATAATACTATCTGTTATTTGACCAATAATATTGGCCAATAACACTTTTTTTGCTAATCCGATTGCAAATTTAATTATGCCTGAAGCAACCTTATTTAAACTGATAGTTCGATGATCGATCTGATCTACTATCGTACTATATTGAACAATCGGTCCTTGAATCACTTTAGGAAAAGCTGAAATATATAATGCGACTTTAAAAACATTTCTTTGGGCAGCCGTCTTGCCGCGATACACGTCGAATATGTAGCTCATCGCTTGAAAAGTGAAAAACGATATGCCCAGCGGCAGTGCAATTTCCGGCACATTGAAACTGGTGTTAAGAAAAGAATTAGTACTGCTGATAATAAACACAGAGTATTTAAACACACCTAAAAAACACAAGTTAAATATTACTGAACCGGTAACAATCCACTTACGCGTGCCTTTTTCGGTAAAACGATCTAACATTAAACCAAAGAAGTAGTTAACCACAATCGAGCCCAGCATTAAAAATACTAATACCGGCTCACCCCAGGCATAAAAGAGAAGGCTTGCGATTAGGCAAACGTAGTTCTTCATGCGATATGGAACTGCCCAATAAATGAGCATTACAATGGGCAAAAAGAAATACAAGAAAATAACACTGCTAAATACCATTCTTGGAGTTACCCCTTCAAACAAAATTAAAAAATCCATGCGCTAGGTTAGATTCCCTTGCTCATGGATTAAGGTGGTCGGGGTGAGAGGATTTGAACCTCCGGCCTCTGCGTCCCGAACGCAGCGCTCTACCAAGCTGAGCCACACCCCGACAGCATTCTCATTTTAACTTAAGCAAGGCATTCTGTCAACAAATTATCTCTTATATATTGAATTTTTTTATAACACATGCTATGCTGTACAAGAAATTTATTTATAATCTTGAGGTAAATATGCATATTGTTCTTGTTGAACCGGAAATTCCCAATAATACCGGCAATATTTCCCGAACCTGCGCTGTTACCGGATCCAGCCTTCATTTGGTTCGTCCGCTCGGGTTTTCTACAGATGATAAGCATTTAAAGCGAGCAGGTCTCGATTATTGGCAATATCTTGATCTACATTATTACGATAGCTTCGATGAAGTGCGCGAACGCTTTCCCTGTGGGCGGTTTTTTTTCGCCACAACTAAAGCGCAGAAGTATTACACCGAAATCAGCTACCAAGCAGACGATTTTCTTGTTTTCGGCAAGGAGACGGCCGGTCTTCCTCCGTCAATCCGCGATGCTAACCTTGATCACTGTATCCGTATCCCAATGGGTAAGGATATCCGTTCTCTTAATTTAGCAAATTCGGTCTCTATTATTCTTTATGAAGCCTTGCGTCAACAGGGATTTGCCAATCTGGTATAGCCATTACTATTTAAACACATGCGAAGCCCGCCGATAGCGGGCTTCTTTTTTATATCCTTAAGTTGTTTATTACAGTAAAACAAAACTTCAGCTTGAAAATCAATATTTAAACATTTTAATCTTCATCAGTACAGTATTTGCCATTAAAGCAAGCAGTACAAAGCCCAAGCTTAACATTTTCCGGCATCTGCCTTAAGCCTTCAATACTCAAATAGCCAAGACTATCAGCACCAATCAAGCGCCGTATTTCTTCAATAGAAAGCTTGGATGCAACCAATTGCTTTGATGTTGCGATATCTATACCATAAACACACGGATACTTGACCGGGGGTGAAGATATCCGCATATGCACTTCTTTAGCACCAGCATTTTTCAGCGTTTGTACTATCAACCTCGTAGTCGTACCGCGAACAATCGAATCATCAACTAAGACAATCCGTTTGCCCTCAATCTCATGGCGGATTGCGGCAAATTTTAGTCTGACAGCAGTATCACGCATCTCCTGAGTTGGCTGAATGAATGTTCTGCCTACATAACGGCTGCGTACCAAGCCATGTCCAAAAGGAATACCGGACTGATACGAATAACCGATTGCAGCCGCCAGCGCCGAATCAGGCACAGCTGTTACCATATCAGCCTCAACCGGATGTTCAATGGCTAACTGTCGTCCGGCACGACAGCGCGCTGCATAAACATTGGCGCCATCGATATTACTATCAGGACGAGCAAAATAGACAAATTCAAATACACAAAGCGCCGAACAACCACTGGTTTTTGTCTGATAAGAATGAAAACCATCATCATCAATAACAATGATTTCACCGGGTATAACGTCACGGATAATTTCCGCGCCGACAGCATCAAAAGCGCAGCTCTCAGATGCTAGCATATAAGTGTTTTTATATTTACCAATTACCATTGGGCGTATGCCGTGAGGATCACGAAAACCGACTAGCTTGCCCGGCATACTAATAACTATGGCGTAAGAGCCTTTGATTTCGCTCATTGTGTGTTCTACTGCCTTCTCCACACTATGATCAGAAGCAAGATAATAGGCAAAGCGTTTTAAAATCAATTCCGTATCGCTATCCGCCAAAAATACCTCGCCATTGTCGGCCATCTTACAGCGCAACTCGTCCGCATTAACAAGATTGCCGTTATGGGCAATTGCCATCATACCGTCTTTATAGTTAACAATGATCGGCTGGGCATTATCTTTACAGGAGGCACCGCAAGTAGAATAACGCACATGACCAATGCCATGCCGCCCTTTAAGCATACTTAAAATATTGTCATCGAACACTTCGGCAACTAACCCCATATCCCGATGTGACAATATTTCATTATTGGCATTGACCGCAATTCCGCAGCTTTCCTGTCCGCGATGTTGGAGAGTAAATAACCCGCTATAAAGTAAACGGGCTATATCAAAATTATCCTTGTTATCATATATACCGATTACTCCGCACTTATCTTTTACTTCATCCATTCAAAACCGCTCCTTTACCTCTCCGATGTAACCTTATATGAAACTCCGGAAATTAAAAAATTCGCTATCCTTATCTGCTTTCCTTTTATGAAACGAATTTTTAATTTGCCATTTATTGTTATTCGGACCCTTGCGGATTAATTTTCGGTAAATCCGCAAGTGAATTAATACCAAAGAAAGCTAAAAACTGCTCCGTAGTACCGTATAATATAGCTCTGCCAATTCCGGAACGGCGTCCGGTTTCCTTAATCAAACGTTTATCAAGTAATGTCGAAATTACTCCATCGGATTCAACATGGCGGATTGCCGATACTTCGGCACGTGTGATCGGCTGCTTATATGCAATAATTGCCAACGTCTCCATAGCTGCATTGGAAAGCTGCTGCATTTTCGGTTTATATAGCTTCTCAATATAGGCGGCATATTCGCTGTCGGTAAAAAACTGCCAGCCGCCGGCAACTGGCTGTAAATGAAATCCCCGCGGCTGATATTCTGCAGCTAGCTCCTCTATGCTTGTCCGCAGTTGATCGCTGTCTACCTCGCAGATTTCCCGCAGCTGTTTCATAGTGAGCGGTTCGCAAGCCACAAATAGCAAACATTCGATTATCCGTTTGAGTTGCTCTGATTCCAAAAGCCTACCCCCGATAGTTATTGTATTTGATATTTATCCAAATCTGCAGCATAGATATATATTTCCCCATAAGATTTGTTCTGTTTAATTTTAAGTACGCACTGTCTTGCCAGCTCTAATAATGCTAAAAAGGTAAAAATCATCTCAATTTTACTGTTGCAATTATCAAAAATTGACGAAAAGGAAAACCCTTTACTTTTCTGACAAAGCAATTGATATATTTCCTTAATCTTGTCCATTGTAGTAATCTGTTCAAAAGGAATATCAAGTACTTCTTCCCTGCCCTTGACCTTCTGTAATACAACAGAAAAAGCCTGCATTAAGTCGTCAAGCGTTTTACCATCAAGCGGATTGTCGGCAGAAAAAAGGTTAAGATACAATTCTTCTTCGTTGGGACGGCAAAATAATTGCTCCTGCCGCTTATGAATAGCGTCCAAGGTCTGAGCAGCATCTTTAAACTGCATATACTCGAGTAAATCTTTGACTAACTCATCGCGGGCATCGCCGGACTCTTCTCCTTCTACTTCTACTACAGGTTTAGGTAACAGCATCCTCGCTTTAATCGCCAACAGCGTTGCCGCCATCGCCACAAAACTACTGGCTATTTCTAAATCCATCGCTTCCATAGCCCGCAAGTAGTCAAGATATTGTGCTGTTATCTTGGCAATCGGTATATCGTAAATATCGACCTCATTGACACGAATCAAGTGCAAGAGTAGATCAAAAGGCCCCTCAAACGCTTCGATACGTATCTCATAATTCATATCTTCATGGCCTCGCGCACCATACCCATTGTCTCTACAGCGACCCTGCGCGCCGCCGTATTACCGGTGGCAATAATATCATCGACCAGATGCTGCTGTTGTTCAAATAAAGCTCGGCGTTCGCGTATTGGCTCCAGAAACTCATTTATCTTAGCGCTCATACAATTTTTACACTCACCGCAACCGATAGTTCCACAGCGACAATTCTCAGCTATTTCCGCCTGCTGTTGTTTATTGTAAAAGCCATGATATGTGTATACGCAGCAAACATCTGGATGCCCCGGATCTGTCTTCCTGATTCGTTCGGGATCTGTTATCATTTGTTTTACCTTATCTTTTACCTCTTTTTCATCAGCGGCAAGATTAATAAAGTTATTATAGCTCTTGCTCATTTTACGCTTATCAATTCCCGGTAGCATACTGATTTTAGCTAACAACGCCTTTGGTTCGGTAAACACCTCTACACCATAAAGTGCATAGAACCGACGCGACAACTCGCGGCAAAACTCCAGATGCGGTAGTTGATCCTCTCCCACCGGAACTCCAAACGGACGGTACATCAATATATCGGCTGCCATCAATAAAGGATAACCCAAAAATCCATAGGTTGCTATGTCTTTACCCTGATTGTGGAATTGATTAATCTGATCCTTATATGTCGGTACGCGCTCAAGCCAAGATAGCGGCGTAATCATTGATAAAAGCAGATGCAGCTCGGCATGCTCTTTGATATCCGATTGATGAAAAATATGGCATTTCTGCGGATCAAGTCCTGCTGCCAGCCAGTCAATCACTATGCTGCGTTTGTTGTTTGCCAGATTATCGGTAGCATCAAATTGCGTGGTAATCGCATGCCAATCAGCCGTGAAATAATAGCTATCATACTTCTCACTAAGCTTTATCCAGTTTTCAATAACGCTATAATGTCCCAAATGTAGTGGGCCGGTAGGCCTCATTCCACTCAATACTGTTTCGGTCATAATAGTATTACCTCGCTAATCTTATTAGAATTAATATAAACCACAAAGCCTCATCAGCAACGTAAAAATCGCCGAAGTAATCGGCATAATAATCTTGCCCAAAATGCCGGTAAACATCAATGCTATTAATATAAACATCCCGTAGCGTTCGTACTTAAAGACTATTTCCATTTTATCATAAGGCAAAAGCCCCGCCAATATTTTTGATCCATCTAATGGCGAAATCGGCAAAATATTAAAAACAGCCAGTATAATATTAATTTGGATGAAATAATACAAAAGATTATATAGATAATTAAACACGGAATTATAAGGAGCAAAGTGGTAAATTAAAGTATATAAAATTGCCCCAACCAAGGCCTCAAGCAAATTCATCAGCGGACCAGCTAAAGAAACAAGCATGATCTTTCTTTGGCGATTGCCACGAAAGAAAAATGGATTGATAGGTACCGGCTTGGCCCAGCCAAAACTGGCAAAAATCAACAACAGCGTGCCCACTAAATCAAGATGCTTAAAAGGATTAAGCGTCAGACGACCGGCATTCTTGGCTGTCATATCCCCAAAAGCGTAGGCTACGCGGGCATGAGCATATTCGTGAAATGTCAGGGCAATCACTATTGCCGGCAATGTAAATAATAAATTGCTGATGATGCTGTTAATATTAAACATTGCGCTCCTATTAACCGGTAAACAACGGTGTACTGAAATAACGTTCGCCGGTATCAGGCAAAACGGTCACAACTCGCTTTCCCTCACCCAGCACCCTTGCCATTTTGATTGCCGCCGCTACATTAGTACCGCTGGAAATACCGCAGATGATACCTTCCTTCTTAGCCAATAAACGTGCTGTCTCCAAAGCTTCATCATCGCTGATAATGCAAATATCGTTATAAATATTGGTATTAAGATTTTTTGGTATCAGTCCATCGCCGATGCCCATTTGCAAATGGGTTGTAATGCTGCCACCGGAAAGTATTGCCGCATGTTCCGGCTCTACTGCCCAGATCAAAACATTGGGAAATTGCGCCTTCAACACTTCGCCGACACCGGAAATGGTACCGCCAGTACCAACTCCGGAACAAAATCCATCGATCGGACCTTCTACCTGCTCTAGGATTTCCGCAGCAGTATAATATTTGTGCACCAGCGGATTATCGGGGTTAATAAATTGCTGCGGCACAAATACCCGCGGGTTTTTTGCCGCCATTTCTTCCGCCAAAGCCAGACAGGCATGGATACATTTGCCGATATCCCCGTCATCATGCACTTGCACTACATTGGCTCCATAAAGCCGTAAAAGTTTACTGCGTTCCTCGCTAACGGAATCGGGCATAATGATTACTACTTCATATCCACGCACCGCGCCAACCAAAGCCAGGCCGATCCCTTGATTACCACTTGTCGGTTCGACGATAATCGTATCTTCTTTTATTAAGCCCCGTTTTTCAGCCTGCAATATCATATTATAGGCAGTCCGCGTCTTAATCGACCCGCCGACATTCATTCCCTCATATTTGACTAATATTTCAGCCGCACCCTTCTCACACATTCTGTTAAGCCTAATTATCGGCGTGTGGCCGATTGCCTCGAGTATATTATTGCAAATCACTCAACTTTCCCCCGTTATATGTTATTTTCTAATTTCAAAGCTGCATTGAGGTCAATCTTTCCGGTGTAGATTGCTTTACCAATAATTACACCACTGACCCCCAGCTCTTGAAGCTTATGTAACTGCTCTATCGTCGATATGCCACCCGCGACGACTACCTCCATATCGGCGATAGCAATAATATTTTCTATTTGGCGAAAATCAACGCCTTTGAGTGAACCGTAACGATGGATGTCTGTATATACTATGCGCTTGATTCCCATCTGGCGCACGGCTGAAAGAAACCCCTCTGCTGCCTTTGACAACGTTGTTTCAAATCCTTCGAGCGCTATCATGCCGTCGCGCACATCGAGTCCGGCAACGACCCGCTTGTTATATTTAGCCGTGGCCTCAATTACCATCTGCGGCGAGCGTAACAATGCCGTACCCAAAATCACTCGCTTAATTCCCCAATTTAAGACTGTTTCAATCTCATTCATAGAGCGGATACCGCCGCTTAACTCGATATCGATATCAGTAAACTCCGCCAGTTGGCGTAAAAGCTCCTGATCACAAAGATGACCGGAAAATGCCCCGTCCAAATCGGTAATATGAACAGCGCTGACGCCAGCCTCGGAAAATTTTTGCATTTGCTCAAGCGGATCAGAAGCAAATATATCTGTCTCAATCTCTTCTGCACCCCAAACACGCGCGCAAACACCCTCGCGCAAATCTATAGCAGGTATTATTTGCAAGTGGACCATTCCTTCCGGTTATTTATTCAGATATTTTAGCAAGTACGGATTTATATCCGTCAGCTCCGTAATACAGAGAGTTTTTTACACGGCTGATCGTAGCAGTGCTGGCTCCTGTACTTTCGGAAATAACACTGTATGTTTCATTCTGAAGCAGCATTTTGGCTACTTGCAGCCGCTGCGCCAGTGACTTAATTTCCGGCACCGTCGCAATATCCTCAAAGAACCGGTAACAATCCTCGAGCGTTCCCAAACTTAAAACAGCAGTAAATAGTTCATCAATACTGCTGTTTTGGAATTTGCTTGTATAGGCCATCTGTCTTCCTCCCCTTGGATTACTTTCGGTCTTTATTATACTAAATCTTGCAGCATATTACCATACTAAAATATATTATTTTGCTTGTTTTTTTGTAAACCACGGCGCAGCGCTAATAATATTACTGTGAGCAAAAATATTGCCAGTATTAACATTCCTGCAATAAGAACATATTTAACTACCATTTGATCATTTGCACCGGCTGCAAAATGTGAGAGAGTATAGACACCAACGGCTATTATAACAGCAAAAAAAGCTAAACTTTTTTTTTGCTTTTTAGAATCGTGATAACAGCCGCAAAGCATGGAAATACTATATAAACCTATACAACTAAATATGAATTTATTAGCAAGCACAGCCAGCAAACCGCCTAACTCTACCCTGGATAGATCTGTGCCTAATTGAACCCGCCGCATCGCCTGTAATGTTGGAAATACTTCATTTTGTACCAAATCGCCAAATATCATAGAATCACGTAAAACTGCTATAGTAAAATAAAATCCGGCTATCATTAAACCTATTCTTAAAGCACGCGGCGCATCGGCTCTGTTTCGCAGATTAGGTAAAAATAACAATACGGCCGGTAGCATTGCATATTGTAATATAAAAAATTTACCTCCTGTTATCCCTACGCCTTTCCAGCCATACTCAGCAATTGGCAATATTCTATCCAAATGAAACGACGGCAATAATACTAAGGTATCAAAAATTACCGCCAGTATTATTATTAATACAAATATTGTTGACATACGAGCGATTACTTCCAACCCTAAACTGGCACAATAAAAAACAGCTATCATAACAAAGATGATATAAACAATAATTGGGGTACTCCACATATCAAGTGAGCTAAACATATAAATAGCTGTAAGAATTTCAAAAACGGATATACCTAAAAAAAGAAATAGTAAAATCCAATTAACGATTTTACCGCCTATCTTACCAAAAGCTTTATCATTTAACTGAAGTAAATCCTCACCCTTAAAGTTTTTCAGCACCCAAGAAAAAATAAAAGCCAATACAGTACCGCCCAAAATCATCGGTGTTAATGACAACCAGACATCATGTTTTATATCATATCCCACAAGAAACAAGCTTACCAAAGCGGCAAAACAAACTGATGCCACCATAGATGAACCCTGATATGATTCAATCACATATTTGTTTTTAGCCATTTAACATCCCTTCCCTTAAACAGCCTCGCGGGTAACTTTTATATCGCATTTCACATTAACATTGAGTTTAAAATCTTGCATTTTTTCCGGCCACTTTTTTTCGAATTTTTTCCATTCTAAATTATGATAATTATGCAATTCTTCACCAATAAATAAATAATCCGATTTTTCCTTTATTGACTTTTCCCAGGCATCTTTGAGCATTTTCTCTAATTCTTCTTCTGTTTTCTTTTCTAAATCATCAAGATCTTTTCGATTGCTAAAGTGAATATACTTGTCCATTTCAACAACATACATATGCGTAGATACTGTTACGTTAAGAACCTTATCTTTAAAATCCCATTTTTTCTTTAATTTCCATCTGGCATTCTCAAGATTAATCATATTATTATCTTTTTTAACAACTACAGAAAAACTATTAGCTAAATTTCTCCAACATAAGACAGCAAGACATTCTTTATCTTTAATCATAAAGTCCAGGCTCATGTCTTTTTTTAATACCGCCATTCCCGAAACCTTAACTTGGCCTTGCTGCTGTGTCTGAGTAGATGACACACCTCCGCCACTACTACTGCCGCCGCTGCTACCACTTCCGCCACCGCTACTACTTCCGCTGCCGCTACTACTTCCACCGCCGCTACTACTTTCGCCGCCACTACTACTTCCGCCGCCACTACTACTTCCGCCACCGCCGCTCCCCCCGGACGCCTGTTCAACAGCAAGTGTAGGTATCGATATTGCAACGCCTTCCGTTACACTTTCATGCATTATTTCCTCTAAAGTTATAGGATACACCTTGCCGCTACCATACGATTTTTCGTTATTGACAATTTCCGCTAAACTTTTACCTACATAAATACCTACACCTGCTTTTGAACGAAATACATCTTCTGCATTGCCTTCGGCAATAAATACATTAATAAGCGGGCTTGTTTCCTGAGTATAATAAGCTAAAGTCAAAAACTGTTCTACTCCCTGTTCTGCTGCCTTACGGCCAATAACCAAAGACTGTAAATGACCCCAAAACAGTTTTTTATTAACTTCTAATGATACATTACGTATCGCATCATACATGGTGTCGCCGGTAGCTGTAAATATCACATTTTCACCACTGCTTCCCATTTGTGTGATATTCGAACATTCAAGTGTTACTTTAACTTGCTGATTGGCGTCTAGATCAACACCAAGGCCAACTACTATTACCATGTTAGAAAGTTCTACTTTATCCCAACAGCCGCCGAAAATAAACGGTAAAATTAATAAAAGTATAATTAACGTTATTATTCTAACTTTTTTCATCTGTGGTCTCCTCTTGTCCAAACGGTGGCTGCATATTGCCCATACGCCTACGGTTAAGGCTTAGATCATATGGCCGCCTGGATAGTTCCCACAAAGGAAAGCGCAGCGCTGTATCTTTGATACCCTGTCTGTTAAATGGTGAAATCGGGCTTAAATAAGAAACGCCGAAAGTTCGTACCGAACAAAGATAGGCAACTAATATAAACATTCCCATTAATACTCCAAATAACCCAAGTGTCCAACCAAAAATAATAAAAATTAACCGCAATATAGTAGTAGCATCGGTAAAAGCAACTGTACAAAAAGATGAAGTTACTGTTACTGCCAGCACAATCAATACCGGCGCTGATATTAAACCAGCACTGACCGCAGCCTGACCCAAAACGATAGCTCCGACGATGCTGACTGCCTGTCCGACAGCTTTAGGCAAACGAACGCTGGACTCGCGCAGCAGCTCATAAATAATAGATATCAACAAAACTGATAAACCGGTAGAAAACGGCGTTGTAGCCTCAGACGCTAACATAGTCTGCAACAATGATATCGGTATCATTTGCTGATGATACCCTACCACTGCTATATAAATCGCCGGGAAAAATAAACTAAGAAACAAAGCAATCACTCTTAAAATTCTCATAAAGCTCGCAAAATAAAATCGCGAGTAATAATCTTCTGGACTTTGTAAGCCTTCGACAAAGAGCATCGGTACTGTTAAAACAATCGGAGATCCATCAACTATTAACGCAACCCGCCCTTCAAGTATCTTGGCGGCAGTTATATCCGGCTTTTCTGTAATGCCGATTGTCGGAAAAAACGAATAGGGTTTATCTTCAATCAATTGCTCGACACCGCCAGAGTCAAGAATAGCGTCAATATCGATTTTTTTTAATCTCCGCTTTAATTCGGCCAAAACGTCATTATTAACAATGCTGGAGATATAAACAAGACAAATATCGGTATTGCTGTAGCGTCCGACGCGCATTGTTTCGGCAACAAAATCTTTATGATGAATTTTTCTTCTCATCATTGATACATTAATTCTTAACGTCTCGACAAAACCTTCGCGCGGTCCTCTAATAACATTATCTGTATTAGGTTCATCAATGCTGCGTTGCTGCCATTTGATCATCTCCATCACCAACGCGTAGGTTTCCCCTTCGACAAACAACGCTGTTAGCCCCTGCAATACCAAATCTACAATTAATGCAAAATCATCTGTGCATTTGATATCACCAACATTTAATAATCTGTCCTTGATCTCTTCTATGCTCCAGCGACCGTCACGATCCGCTGCCGACAGCGGCGCAAAAAAATCAAGACCCATTACTTCCTTATTTACTAATCCGTCGATGTAAAAAGCCACGGCTAATTGGCCATTGCCCAGTTTGAAACGTCTGACAACAACATCCAATCCTTCAGCCAAAGTTTCTTTTATCTGAAGTATATTTTCATCTATATCAGGAGAAAGGCGACCCTTTTTTATTTTTTGAACTGTCATAACTACTCCATAAAGATGTTTTGATTTATTCTTCCTCTGCTGACATTTACTTATACAAAATCTTACAAAGAACTAAAATGTTTGCAAATAAAAAAAGACAGGCCTGCATTTATTGCAACCTGTCTTATATTTTAAAATACAAATAGTATTTTTATAGATGAGAAGCAGCTTCTAAACCTAAACGATAGGCGCGGATATTAGCCGCTAACAGACGGGCAGAAAAATTGCGTTCCAAAGATTCAAACATCGAATCATCTGATACTAACGAAGCAATTTTATTTATTAAACCTAAAGCAACTGTATTAGCATACAATTCATCACCCATGTTTTCCCGAGCGATAGCTATAATTGGTCTCCGGTGTACCTGTACTCTTGGCGGCTCTTCACCGATTCCTATATCGCCGTCTAATATCATTAACCCACCATCGGATATATTATAAGCATATTTATTAAATGCTTGAACCGACATACATAATAGTATATTAGGTACTACAACTTTGGGCATTAATATTTTGCTGTCAGAAATTTTTACTTCCGCGCGAGTGGCACTGCCACGCGATTCCGGTCCGTAGACCTGTGATTGGACAGCATTATGACCATCAATCAGAGCCGCTTCAGCCAAAATCACCGAAGCCTTGATCACGCCCTGACCACCGGTGCCGCTTAAACGAATTTCCCATTTATAAGCCATTATTTAATGCCTCCCTGCACTTTTGCCACTAATTCCTGATAGGCTTCAACATATTCCTTTGCTTCGGCCTTATATAAGACGCCAACCCGCCATTTGCCTTTCAGATCTTCGTCGCCCATTTTAGCAGCAGTAGCAACCGGAACAGAGTGTTCTTTGATATGCTTCAACAATGCAGGCGCGCCATAGATTTTATTACGGCGTCCATAAGAGATTGGGCAGCCGGAAACAACCTCGATTACCGAGAACCCTTTATGGCGGTGGCCCTCCACTATCAGATCAGTTAATTGCCTTGCATGATAAATATCACCGCGTGCCACAAAGGTAGCACCGGAAGCTTCGGCTAGTTTGCAGAGGTCAAAAGCTGGGTCAATGTTGCCATAGGGTGCGGTTGTAGCAAAATGTCCTGTAGGAGTCAATGGTGAATACTGCCCTCCGGTCATGCCATAAATGCTATTATTGATAACAATCAAAGTCATATTAATATTACGGCGACAGGCATGAATAAAGTGATTACCACCGATTGCAGCGCAGTCACCGTCACCGGAAAAGACAAAAACATTCATTTCAGGCTTACACATTTTAACGCCGATAGCAAACGGAAGTGCTCTACCATGAGCAGTATGCAAGGTATATAAATCAATATAGCTGGTAATTCGTGAAGAACAACCAATACCGGAAATACCAACGCAATCATTATTATCTAAGCCCATTTTTTCCATAGCCCTAGCCCAGGCACCCATAACAATGCCGTTACCACATCCGGCACAGAAGATTTGGGGTAAATTGTCACGAAAATATTTTTCATAACATTTCTTCATTATAATACCTCCTTAACCGCATCGATTATATCATCCGGGTAGACAAATTCCCCATCGACTCTGGTCAAGCTTTTAAGGGGTATATCGGTATGGACAACACGGCGGATTTCCCGCGCATATTGTCCTAAGTTCATTTCAGCTACAACTACGGCCTTTTTGCCAATACAAGCTTTGGTAAAATAATCAGTAGGAAATGGCCACAAAACGATCGGCCGCAGCAAACCAACGCTTAATCCATCGGCACGCATCGTCTCTACCGCTTCCTGCGCCGAGCGGGCAACGCTGCCATAGGCGATCACCAATATATCACAATCAGCCGCGCCGATTTCTTCAAATTGAGCAATATCATCAACGTTATCTTCGATTTTGCCAACCATACGGCGGATTTCCGTATCTACTACCGAAGGTACGCTGGAGTAAAAGCCTTTTTCATTATGTGTTAGACCACTGATATGATAACGATAGCCATCGCCAAAATTGGCCATCGGCGGTACGCCGTTGGATTGATCATTGATATAAGGCAGATAAACCTCAAGATCGCTCTCCGGTTTTTTGCGGTTAATGATCTCCGGCTTATAATTATCGGGCAGTTCAAAACGCTCGCGCAGATGACCGATCTCTTCATCCATCAAAAAAATTACCGGTGTTCGATACTTCTCAGCCAAATTAAAAGCATTAATCATCTGGTAATAGATCTCCATGATTGAAGAAGGAGCTATGGCAATAATTGAATGGAAACCATGACAACCCCAGCGTGCTTGCTGTACATCACCCTGAGAGGAAAGTGTCGGCAGCGCAGTAGACGGACCGGGACGTTGGACGTCTACGATTACACAGGGAATTTCTGTCATAGCCGCATAACCGATTAGTTCCTGCATCAAAGAAAACCCCGGACCGCTGGTGGCCGTAAAGGCCTTAGCTCCGGTACAGGAAGCGCCGATTATCGCGCCCATGCTGGCAATCTCATCTTCCATTTGCAGAAAAATACCACCGATCTTTGGCAACGCAACCGCCATATGCTCTGCAATCTCGGTCGATGGCGTAATCGGATATCCTGCATAAAAGGTTGAACCGGCGGCAAGAGCGCCCATTGCGCAGGCTACATTACCTTGGACCAAACGAACATTAGCCATTTACTCTCGCCTCCACTTCCAAGCAAAAATCCGGACAATGCTGTTCGCAAAATAGGCAACCCGTACAAGCGTCTATATTCTTTATCATTGCTTTACCTTCTATATCAGGACCCAGTACGCCTGCCGGACAAAATTCAATACAAATTCCACAGGCTTTACACATCTGGGTATCAAGTTTTATATTGTATTTTCTTTTAGTCATAGAAACCTCCATTTGTAGGCCCAATTCAATAGTTTATAATTAAACATTTTACTGTTTTTTAACATTAACATAACTATTATTTTTAATGCTTTTCCGTATACATTATAACATAATAGATTAAGATGCAATATGTATTTACATATTTTTTTCTTAATATAACAAATATTTTCTTTTTTATTAAAGATCTATTTTTTATTATTAAAATATGCTAAAATATTAAGATGGCAATAACACTAATACCAGCGGGAGGTCACTAAAATGATTTATCGCGTATTCGTAGAAAAACGGCCGCCTTACAATATCGAGGCCTGTAAACTCAAAGCTGATTTGATATCTTCGCTAAAAATTTGCGGTATAGAAAATCTTAGGGTGATTAATCGTTATGATATTGACGGCATTGATCAAGCAACTTTTGACGACGCCTGTTACGGAGTCTTTGCCGAACCGGCCATTGATGATCTTTACCTTGAGCAAATCCCCCGCTCCACAAACGAAACAGCTTTCGGCATTGAGTATTTGCCAGGTCAGTTCGATCAGCGCGCCGACAGCGCCGCACAATGCTTGAGCATCCTTAACCAGCAATCAAATCCGTTGGTTCTATATGCTAAGATCATTGTAGTCAAAGGCAATATTTCTGCTAAAGAGTATAAAAAAATTAAAAACTATTGTATCAATCCCGTTGATTCCCGCGAAGCGCCAATGACCAAACCTGTGACACTGCAGCGCGATTACCCTGCTCCGCCGCCGGTCGCTATAATTAATAGCTTCATCACTAATGATGACACCTTCTTAACTCAATTGCACCAGGATATGGGACTGGCCATGAGTATTGAAGATCTGCGATTTTGCCGCGACTATTTCCGCGATAGTGAACAACGCAATCCCAGCATTAGCGAAATCAAAGTCATAGACACTTACTGGTCGGATCATTGCCGCCATACGACTTTCCAGACCGTATTACAAAACGTTAGTTTTGAAGATGGTCTGTTTAATACGCCCGTCAAGCGCTCTTATGAAAAATACTTGACTGCCCACAACGAGATTAATAATAATAAAGATATTTGTTTGATGGATTTAGCCACCATTGCCGGCAAACAGCTTAAAGCTCAAGGTTTACTTGACGATTTAGATGCCAGCGAAGAAATCAATGCTTGCAGTATTAAAGTAAACATCACTATTGATGGTAAAAAAGAACCTTGGCTGCTGATGTTCAAAAATGAAACTCATAATCACCCGACTGAAATAGAACCATTCGGCGGAGCTGCCACCTGTTTGGGTGGAGCCATCCGCGACCCGTTGTCGGGCCGTTCGTATGTCTACCAGGCGATGCGTTTAACAGGCTGCGGCGATCCCCGCACACCGATTGAGCAAACACTGCCGGGAAAATTACCTCAGCGTAAGATCTCCCGCGAGGCAGCGCGAGGCTACAGCTCGTACGGCAACCAGATTGGATTAGCTTCCGGTCAGATTAGCGAAGTATACGATCAAGGTTTTGTTGCCAAACACATGGAAGTAGGAGCAGTAATCGGCGCAGCGCCAATAGCCAATGTACGTCGTGAACGACCGAAAAGCGGCGACCTAATCATCCTCTTGGGCGGCCGTACCGGCCGTGACGGTTGCGGTGGTGCTACCGGCTCATCTAAAGAACATGATGAACAATCACTCGCCAGCTGCGGCGCCGAAGTACAAAAGGGCAATCCGCCGACCGAACGCAAATTACAGCGTTTATTCCGCGATAGCAGCGCCAGCGCCCTGATTAAACGCTGCAATGACTTTGGAGCCGGCGGCGTTTCGGTAGCAATCGGCGAATTAGCCGAAGGACTGCTGATTGATCTCGATGCGGTTCCCAAAAAATATCAAGGACTTGACGGTACCGAACTGGCTATCTCAGAATCGCAGGAACGCATGGCCGTCGTAGTTGCCGCTAAAGATGCTCAAAAATTCATTGACTTAGCCGCTGCTGAAAATTTAGAAGCAACAATAGTAGCCGAGGTCAATGACAGTGGACGCATGACCATGAAATGGCGTGGTGAAGTCATAATCGATATTGCCCGCGATTTTCTCGACACCAATGGTGTCAAACAAACAAATGAAGCGAAAGTTGCGGCCGCTAGCGAGGAAGATAACTATTTTCTCAATCCTCCTGCTTATTTACCGGCAGCAACTATGCGCCAAGCCCTGCTGGCGAGCCTGTCATCATTAAATTGCTCCTCACAGAAAGGCTTGGTAGAGCAATTTGACTCGACAGTCGGCGCCGCTACGGTATTAATGCCATTTGGCGGAGAACGTCAGCTAACACCAGCAGTAGGCATGGCCGCCAAACTACCGGTACGCATAGGTGAAAGTAACGATGCGTCACTGATGAGCTGGGGTTATACTCCGGCACTTGCAAATTGGAGCCCCTATCATGGCGCTTTATATGCAGTAGTAGAATCTGTCGCTAAGATCGTAGCCATGGGCGGCAACCCCCATGGTATCCGCCTAACTTTCCAAGAATACTTCGAAAAACTTGGCAGGGATCCCATAAAATGGGGCAAGCCTTTGGCTGCTTTGCTCGGAGCCTACGAAGCGCAGTTAGCACTGGCTGCTCCTGCAATTGGCGGTAAAGATTCGATGAGCGGCAGCTTCCGTGATCTCCATGTACCTCCAACGCTGATCTCTTTCGCGGTAAAGATGACCAATGATGCCGGTAAAATATTGTCACCGGAATTCAAAAGATCCGGCAGCCGCGTTGTCTTACTGCCTTTAACCTGTGATATTTATGAGGTTCCCAAATTCTCCAATTTGATTAATACTTTTGACCGTGTTTTTGATCTCAACCGTGAAAACAAGATCCTGGCTGCTCAAACAGTCAGTAGTTCCGGTATTGCTGCTGCAGCTATCAAGATGTGTTTCGGCAATAACATTGGCCTTAAGTTTGACGGTTACTGGGATCAAGAAGTATTATTTGCACCGGAAATCGGGTCTTTGATTATAGAACTTTCAGGACATCCGGACTTGGAAGAGATGTCAAATTTATTTGCTGATATTGAATGGCAATATTTGGGTGAGACTTGTAAAGAACCTCTTATTGAAATTAATAACGAAAAAATTACCATTAAAGATGCATTGGCCGCATGGCAAGCACCTTTTGAGGAAGTCTTCCCCACGCAATGCAAACCCAATAATGAAACCATCCCCAGCGCAAATTATATTAACAATCTGCCGCAACATCACTGTATCGTTATTACCAAACCCAGAGTATTAATACCGGTATTCCCCGGCACCAATTGCGAATATGATGTGGCGCGGGCTTTTGAGCGCGCCGGCGGTACTACACAGATGCTGGTGCTGAAAAACTTGAGCGGCAGCGATATTGATGAATCGCTGACAGCCTTCGCTGCAGCAATAGCCAAAAGCCAAATTATCGCTTTCCCCGGAGGCTTTTCTGCTGGTGATGAACCAGATGGTTCCGCAAAATTTATTGTTGCGATCTGCAAAAACCCGCGGGTACGCGAAGCTTTAACCGCCCATCTGGAACAAAACGATGGATTGATGCTCGGTATCTGCAACGGTTTTCAAGCTTTGATTAAGCTTGGGCTATTGACTTACGGCAATATTTGCGACCTTAACGCCGAAGATCCTACTTTGACTTATAACAGCATTGGACGCCATATTTCCCGGATAGCCTCCACTAGAGTTGTCTCAAAACTCTCACCTTGGGTCAGTCTCTGCGATAGTAACAAAATATACCATATTGCCATATCGCACGGGGAAGGCCGTTTTGTAGCTCCGGCTAATGTGATAAAGAAGTTATTTGAGAATGGTCAGGTAACAACCCAATACTGCGATTTTACCGGTCAACCTTCAGCAATGATTGAAGACAATCCTAATGGCTCATACGCCTCGATTGAGGGCATTTGCAGCCCCGACGGACGCGTTTACGGTAAAATGGGTCACTCCGAACGTATGGGCAGCAATATTGCCATCAATATACCCGGAGAAAAAATCCAGCCAATATTTGCCTCCGGAATCAATTATTTTAAGTAATAAAACCAGCCTACACTTATATTTAAAAAGACGCGCTAAATAGCGCGTCTTTTGAGACTTTCGAAAATTGGTCAGCGTGCAGAGAAACAAGCGAGACCAGGCGTGGTCGGAGCCGGTGACGCAGGCGACCTAGCTGGCTTTTACCTTAAGGTAAAACCACAGCTAATGCACTTACTGCGCTGCTCCGCAGCTTCGCGGCGTATAAAAGATACGTCGAGGGAACGGAGACGACCGTAACGACGTATCGCGAAGTTTATCGACACACTGAAGACGCGCTTATTTAGCGCGTCTTTTAGTATTTATCTTTAATTATCTCAATTAAAGAATTGGCTAACTGTTCAACGGTTTGATAAACCTCCTCGCACACCGAGAATCCCGTCTCAGTGGAACGTGGTTGAATACCAATAAAATCAACCGGATAATATTGCTCTTGCCACAAGTAATTGATCATTACCGGCAGAGGCAGCATATGAGTCGAAAAACTCATTCCGCCGATCTCTTCCGGTTTGAGCAGCCGTACCTCCCCTGGTTTGCCTCCAATATGAGCCGCATCAACCACAAGCATCCGTTCCGGCTTGAAATCTTTGATGACCCCGGTAAAGTTTTCCGGTGCAGTTGAGGCGGCAATCAACAAAAGCTGATCTGACGCTTCCAATTGCTGCTCCAATATCTCGATTAAAATCATTCCGGCGGCATCATCTGCTTTTAATACTGAACCGACTCCCATAATAGCCAGCCTCGGCGCCGAATCTAATGCTTCTCTTAAATATTCCGTAATAGCCATTTATAGTTTAACTATCATATCTTTGCGGTTAATACCGGCCAACTCAATATCAGGCGAAAACGAAATGGCATCTTTATTGCAGGAGTCAACACATTGGCAACAAAAGATACAGTGAGCATAATTTAATGTCAATTGCATTTTCTTGTCTTCTTTAGTGCCAATATTTTCTATACTAATCGCATTAGCCGGGCAGTCACGCACACAGAGTTTGCAGCCGATACATTTAGAAGCGTCGAAATCGATTTTGCCGCGATAATTTTTATCGATGACTAATTCACCTTTGGGGTAAGAAATAGTCGCCGGTTTTGCAAAAACATGGCGCAGCACTTCACCGGTGATTTTTCCCGGTCCTTTCATCATAACGGCAGCACTCCCTTCAGAAGAATGTTAATAATAATTTGAAGAATGGCTAATGGAGTTAAGTATTTCCAACAGAATTTAACCATTTGTTCAATTCTGATACGGGCCATAACCGAACGGAATACAGCCAGAATGAAGAGAATTATGACTGTCTTGACGATAAAGAGCAAAAATCCGATAAAAGGATTGGCAGTGTAAAACGGTAAAAAGAAAGCTGAAACAATCGCTGCTACTACTACCAGTTCGCAGTTAATAGCCATCTTGAATACCGCATAGAATCTGCCGCTGTATTCAACAAAAGTACCGGATACAATCTCGGTTTCCGCTTCAGGCAGGTCAAAAGGCACACGTTCAAGCTTACCCTGACAGGCAACAATAGCTACCACAAATGCAGGGATATTGATTAGTATATAAAGAGGATGTGCGCCATAAAACTGAGATATACCGGATATAGACCAAGTATCGGCCAATAATGCCGGTGAAAGTAATGCCATAAACAGCGGCACTTCATAAGAGAAGAGCTGCGTTAAAGCACGCATTGAACCGACTGTAGCATAGACGCTGGTCGAATACCAACCGGCAAGAAAAAAGGTCAGTGTCGGGATGGTCAGCAGATACAGTACAACAATTAAATCACCGGAAAACGGCAACAAGGAACTGCCGCTCCAAATCGGCACATAAAGAAATGCTGTAGTTACTGCCGCAAGTGCTACTACCGGTAAAGCAGGAAAGACATGCTTATCGGCAGCGGCAGGAATAACCGCTTCCTTGCCAATTAGCTTCAAAAAATCAGCTAACGGCTGAAACCAGGGCGGACCCATTCTATTTTGCAGTCTGGCATAGATTATTCTATCGAGATATTCAAATAGTAAAGCATATATTCCCAAAAAGAGAAATCCAGGGAATATTAAAATATTAAATAACGCAACCATGTCATACCTTCCTTCCGTGCGGTTTTAGAAAATAAGATGCGAATCCGCGATTTTAATTTTGCCAGTATCAATACCTCTGGCTTTGTACCAATTGATACTATACTCACGTAATGTGCGCCAATCTATTACTGATTGCTTACCGGTATCGTGATTATCTAACACTATGGCTCTGTCAGTGCAAGAATAGCATGGGTCAATAGCGGCGATAATAATCGGCACATCGGCTAAATAATCGCCTTCCAGCATATGCTTCATGCCATGCCAGTTTGCCTCTGAAGCGGCACGAACCCGAACGCGGTCAGGTTTATCGGTGCCGTTAGAACGGACATAATGGGCATCCTCACCTCGTGGCGCTTCGGTACGCACGAACGCTTCGCCTTCAGGAATTTTACGCGGAACTTTAACTGCGATATCGCCATCGGGAAGATTATCAAGACAAAAACGAATCATCTTGACGCTCTCCATTATTTCCAGCACCCGTACTACAGTACGGCCGAAAACATCGGCATGATTGTCGGTAATTGCAGTTACCGGCACTTCATCATAAGCTGAATAGGGATCGGTAACACGGATATCGTCAGCAACTTCGGCAGCACGGGAAACGGGTCCAACCGCACCAAATTTAATTGCATCATCATGGCTAAGCTTACCGATACCACCCAAGCGAGCGGCTAAAGTCGTTTCGCTTAAAGCCAGCTGAACATAGTATTTGTTGCGTTCTTCAACAATGTCAACGACCTTGCGAATCTTCTCAATTTGCTCAGGTGTCACATCGCGGCGGACACCGCCTAAAGTATTGATACCGTAATTAACCCGGTTACCGCCCAGCATTGCCAGAATATCAAGTACCAGCTCGCGGTCGCGCCAGGAATACATTAATAAAGTATCAAAACCTACCTCGTGACCGGCAATACCCAGCCATAGCAAATGGCTGTGCAGCCGTTCCAGTTCTGCCATCAAAGTACGGATATAAGCGGCACGGCGAGGGATTTCCACACCTGCCAGCTCTTCTACCGATTGACAAAAGGTAGTACTATGAATATGGGAACAGATACCGCAAACGCGTTCAATAATATAAATGTCTTGGAGATAGGACCGCGCTTCGCAAGCCTTTTCCAATCCACGGTGATTATAGCCGGTACCGACGACAGCATTAACAACCTTTTCGCCCTCCAATGTGATAGTAAAGCAGGCGGGCTCTTTAAGCGATGGATGCTGTGGTCCAATCGGGATCACTACATTCTTGGCCATATTATTCCTCCTCCTTTCCTACCGTTGCCGGAGGATTATAAGTCATATTAATCTTATCGAAGTATTCTACCTTCCATTCTTTTCGCAACGGATAATTGCCGGCAGGCCAACCATCGGGCAATGGATAGGTCGGGCCTTCCGGTAATTCTTCAACAATAGTGCCAAATAAGTCAACCAACTCACGTTCATGCCACAGGGCATTGGGGAAGGTTGCGCAAACCGACTTAATCGCCGGATTGCTCTTGGGAGCACTTTGTTTTAAAAGTAACATAACTTTATCCTGATTGGATAAAACATAAATAAAACCTAAATTTTCACCATCGTCAACACCAATTACCAAATGAAAGCAATTAAATCCGCCATCTGTAACAACGAAGCTAAATACTTCTTCGAATAATGGCCGTTCCATTGGAGATGAAATAATCCGTTGGCGACGTTGTACATCAATTTTACCTTCAAGGAATGGAAATTTTTCTAAAATAGTTGATAGGGCTTTCTTTTCTGCAATAAGCTCGCTCATAATTATTCCTCCCCTCCTTGACTTCCAGTGGTTGCGGAATCAGCAGGCTGATTGTCAGAGTGCACAGCCGCTGCCGAAGCCTCAGTAACTGCATTTTCAATTTCCTCTAATGCCGACACATCCGCAACATTGTCATCAACAGGAGCAGCTGGTGTTCCCTTTTGCATGTTTTCTAATGCAGTTAAAAGCTTGACAACCGCATCAATAATTGCTTCCGGACGCGCAGCACAACCCGGTACATAAACGTTAACCGGAATTACAGCGTCAATACCACCGGCGACACAATAACAACCATCAAAAATACCACCGCTGCAAGCACAAGTACCAACAGCTATAACAAATTTTGGGTCTGGCATCTGTTCATATATTCTCTTAAGCCGATCACGAGTCTGCAGTGTTACAGCACCGGTACATACTAATACATCAGCATGACGGGGCGTGCCCTTTAGCATCAATCCGAACCGTTCAACATCAAAACGAGGGGTAATCGCGTCGACAACCTCGATGTCACATCCATTACAAGCACCGGCATTAAAGTGAATAATCCACGGTGATTTCCGTCTACCCCAATCTATTGCCTTTTCAAATAATGATTTAGCCATATCATCACCTCCGGAAAATAAGTACCAGTGCCAGGATACCAACAACGACATATAAAAGCGGTAACGTCAAAACTCCTTTGGGTGCAGTTGCAATTACCAACACCAGCACATGCATAATGGTGAAGAAAAATGCGTAGGGGAAAAACTGCCCATAATCAGGAGATACGCTATGGACAACATCTTTTTGACCGCAAGCATAAGACTCCATTTTGCCCTCAGAAACTTCAGACTTCGGAGCATAACGGCCAACCACTTTGGTTAAAACCAATCCTATAATTATAAATAGCAAAAATGCAATAGGTGGGAAAAGCAATACATTATTCAACAATATTCTCCCTCCTAACCTTTCAAATTAGTCAATTCGCGGATATCGACATTACCGTTCTTACGATACAAGCTGACGATAATTCCTGCCGCAACGACTGCAACAATAACTTCGAGAACGATCATGGTAATAACAAACGTCTGTGCTAAGGCAAGATTACCATTAACCCAGCCGGAGAATACCAGCAATAAGGTAATAGCCTTCATTGCTAATTCAATAGCAATAATAATCCGGATTAAATTGTAAGTTCTGACAAGGCAGAACATACCGGCTATTATCATTAGCAAAGCCGCCGTCAGTATAATTGCACTGACTATATTCATATATTATCACGCTCCTTAAACAGGACTATCACCGCAAATGTACCAGCCAGAATCACAATGATCTGTCCTAAAATATCTGCCTGCCGCAAACTCCACAGAGCTTCTTTGAAAGCGGAAAAAGATGCCGGCGTAGCCGAGGCAACAATATTGAAATCACTATTAAACAGAATGAACAGTAATGCAGCTCCAGCAAAGATCAGAATTGCGGGCAAAACCGCAACGCGTGCTTTATGCTCTCTAACACGAACCTCGCTGCAACGATCTGTATTTGTAAGGCTGACGGCACTAACAAACACAACCGTAATCAATCCGGAACATACCGATAGCTCAAATATAGAAGCCCAGTAGGCTCCCATCAAAAACAATACGGCGGCTAAAAGAGCGCTGGCGACAGCAAGAGAAATTGAAGATTTAAGCATACTGCGGAACATCACTGCAGCCCCACCAGCTAAAACCATTAACACCAGACATAATACAATGAAAAACTGTTGCATTTTTCTCCCCCCTCCTTAAAGTATGCCTTGCAAATGCAAGAAATTGAGAATGACGGGGAACAAGACACCAAAGGCAACCGTGACAATCGACAGCAATACTGCCGCCAAACTGATAGTACCTTTAGCCTCAGTTATTTCTGTAAGGTGATCTTCCAATGGTCCGAAAAATACTTTGCGTTGAAGGATCAAGAAATATGCAGCTGTAAAGATGCTGGCTGCTAAAGCAATAGCACCGCCGGCAACAGAGGCGCTCTGCCAAACAGCAATAATAATCAGCAATTTACTCCAGAATCCTGCCAGCGGCGGAATACCTGCCATCGAAAGAAAGGCGAGAATTGAGGAAACTGCCGTCACCGGCATCCGTGCCTGCAAACCGCCGAGCTGATCAATATCAGTAGTGCCGGTCTGCGCTTCAACCGCAGCGGAATTAACAAATAATGTGGTTTTAAATGTCGCATGATTGAAGAAGTGCAACATAGCGCCTACAAAGCCAAGCAAGCTTCCTGAGGCAATTCCTATGATGATATAGCCAATCTGACTGATACTAGAATAAGCAAGAATACGTTTGAAATCGCGTTGTCCGCAAGCTGCGACCGCACCAAAAACGATAGAGATCAGCCCTAAAATCAACAACGTTTGATTAATCATCGGCATCGAAACAAAGACGCTGTTCAATACTCTGATGATCGCATAAACACCTGCCATCTTAGTAACGATACCGCCGAGCAGCACCGAAACCGATGCAGGAGCGCTTTGGTAAGCATCAGGCAACCAACCATGGAATGGTGCGATACCGGCTTTAATGCTGAAACCGGCAATAAACGCAACAAAGGCAACTACCAATAACGGCGCATATTGAGCATTACGCCAATCGGCAAGCGCATTAGCGACATCGCCATAGACTAAACTCCCGGTCTGCGTAAATATCAACGCTAATGATCCTAAGATCAATGCCGAAGCGATAGCAGACATCACCAGATATTTAAAAGCTCCTTCCAAACCTCTTTTATCATGCAGTAAAGCAATCATTACAAACGATGCGATACCTGTAATCTCCAAGAAAACATACAGGGAAAAGAGATCTGTAACAACGGCTATACCGTTCATACCAAGCATGATCACCATCAACAGATTGGTATAGTTGAGAGCTTTTGCACCGATTGTCTTTTTGGCAGTCAGCAACGACGCCAGTGAAACCATGCCGATGCAGAATAATACTACCAATGAAAACAAATCAACTGAAAACCGGGCCGATCCCAAAGTAGCGTTCATATCCCAAAACAGAGAGAACTCAATGAAATCTTTGCCATGCAACCACAACAGCGATAAGCAAACAACGGCAGCAATCATTTGAATAATACTGACCACAAAACCGATATTGATGCTAATGGTACCGCCTGTTTCTTTTCTGACTATATTTAACAGTAATATCGCCAACAACGGCAATCCTAAAAATGAAATCGTCGCAAATGTTATCATACGCGTTCCCTCCTTTCTACATTAATGCAATAAACAACACGACAATAAAAGCAACACCGGAGAAAGACCAAACCATATATCTGGCTGGACTGCCATTGTTTGCCATTCGCAGTCTGGCCGATACGAAAGATACAATCTTAACCAGCAACACATCATATATCCAGTTGATAGCACGGTCGATCCCGAAGCTGATATATGCGTAGATCTTAACCACTATCATCAACCATTCATAAGGATCAAAATAACGTTTTTCAGCGCCATTATAGATGCTGTGAAGAACCGGTGCATAATGGATGTGGTCGACAGCGCCAAGTCCTTGGCCTGTCTTTTTGACGCCATAGATATGATTTAAAACGGCAATCAGCAATACTATGCAAGAAATCAAAACCAAAGTCGCTGAATGCGGCCAACCGGCAAAATTGTGACTGCCAACTATATCAGCAAACATCGGTTGGAAAATTAATTTTACAGGAATGAAATTGCATACGCCGAAAATAATGCAGCCTGCTGCCAAAATGATCATCGGCAACTGCATAGCCGGAGGAGACTCTTTCTTTACTGCGTCCGCCGGTGCGTTCTCCTTACCGAAGAAAGCCGCATGTCCCATTTTCAGGAAGGATGCCGCAGTCATAAATGCGCCAAGCAAAGCTGCTGCATAGAAGATCCAGCCGCTCTCTAAAGCAGCATCAAAGATTAACTCCTTAGAAAAGAAACCATTGAATGGCGGTACACCGGCGATTGACAAAGCTGCAATGATGAAGCAAACTGCAGTAACCGGCATCACCTTCGCCAGACCGCCGATCTTCCGCAGGTCGGTAGTGCCGGTACGATGCTCAATCGAGCCGGCAGTAAGGAAGAGGCAGCTCTTATAGAGTGCATTATTAATCATATGGTAGAGACCGCCGATTAAGCCAACCGGCAAAGCAGTACCAATACCCAATATCATATAACCAACCTGGCTGATCGCGTGATAAGCAAGTAGGCGTTTCATATCCTTTTGGATTAAGGCCATAGCAACCGCCAGAATAATTGTGACCGCGCCAATCGTCATTACGGCGATGCTCACGCCGGTTTCAGGTTGGAGATTGTAGAAGTTGTAAGAAACACGTACCAGTAAATATATGCCAAGCAATTTTTCCATGGAACCTGGTAGCAACGGCATAAACGGCAGCGGTGCATCGTTGGCAGCATCCGGGATCCAACTGTGGAAAGGCATTGATCCGGCTTTACCGATTGCACCAAGCATCAGGCAAATATAACCGGCCACGCCAATACCGGAAATCGGCAAATCAACGATGGCATCCATGCTTAAAGTGCCGGCTTGGTAAACAGTAAGCGCGATTCCAAGCATTAAGAGCAAGTCTGCTGTACCGGAAAGCACCAACGCTTTAACAGCTGTTTTAACATTCTTTTTCTGGTTGATAATCAGGAAACCAAACAAGGTTACCAGCAACGCTTCCCAGAAAAAGAGCATAATCACAAAGTTGTTAGCCAATACTGCACCGTTAGCCAGCGCTACAGTCAAGAGATAGAAGAAGAAAACTTGTCCTGACTCATTTTTATTGCGCATAAAGGCAACGCTGTAAATTGCTATCAATAAGGCAAAAACGCTGATAGCTAATACGATAAAACCGGAGAAATTATAAATTCTGAATGCTAAATTCATTTCAAAATTAGCCCAAGGCAACAACATTGTTATCTCTTGAGTGCTAAATACAGCAATTGCTGCTATAAAGTTAAATATGACACCCACCAGTAATGCTATTGCGCGACCGATATAAGCAGTCTTGGGTATAATAAGCGTCAAAAACGCTAGAATCACCGGAATGATAATCATAATCCAGATCAATCCGGCGCCATTGCCGCTTGTAATCATTGAACTCAATCCGCTCATATCCTACCACCTCCCTAAAGATTCAATAATGAAGGTCGTAACATAAGATGGAAGGTTAATAAAGATACCGCCCAGGAGCGACAGCGCTGCCAAAATCGAAACGCTGCTGACCATTTCCCACGAACCTTCTTTGATATCGGGATGCGTAATTTCACCAAAGAATACTTTGATGAACACTCTCAACAGATAGATGATGGTCATCACAGCGCCGATAATAAAGATGACCGACACCCAAGGCGAAGCACTGGTAGCCGCACCGTTGATAACCATAAATTTAGCGAAGAAGCCCCCGAATGGCGGAATGCCCATTACAGAAAAAGCACAGCAGGCAAATGCTACGGCAGTAATCGGCAAGCATTTTGCCAGACCACCCATTTTGTTAATGTCCTTAGTATGAGTGCTATGTTCGACAATACCGGCACATAGGAAGAGACCGCCTTTAGCTAAACTATGCATCAAGATGTAAAGCAACCCGCCTGCTGCACCAACCATGGTACCACAGGATAACCCCAAAAAAATAAACCCTAATTGGCTAATGGTTGAGTAAGCGATAATCCGCTTAATATCAGTTTCTATCATTGCCGCTCCGGCGCTGACTAAAGCACTGACGCCGGCAATAACAGGTACAGCTGTTTCCCAAACCGCATCCAGTTGGAAATTGACCAGGAAAAGTCTGGCATAAACATAAACGCCTATCTTGACCAACACTGCGGCATGCAGCAGCGAAGTAACGGGAGAAGGCGCTACGCCGGCATCCGGTAACCAAGTATGCAGCGGCAACGTTGCGGACTTAGATAGGATGCCAAATAATATAAGTACCATTGCTGCATTAGAAATGGCATTTCCCTGCATATCGAGCAGATTGAAAGTGCCTGTTTGCACATAAATAGAAATAAAACCAATAAGCATTAGTAAAGCACCGCCGACTGTAACCAAGAAAGCCTTGTCGGCACGAAGCACAATGTCTTTGCCTCGATAGAATCCAATTAAACGCCAGCAGCATACAGCCGAGATTTCCCAAAACAGATAGATCAGCAGCAGGTTTGTAGAAAAGACCAAACCCATCATCGAGCCGATAAACAGTACAACCATCATGTAATATTCGTTTTGATTGGGATAATGTTCGATATAACCGAACGAATAAAACACAATAATTGAGGCCACCAATGACGATGTCATAGCCATAAACACGGCTAAACCATCGGCAAGGAAGCCCATTGTGAAGCCAAGCGGCAATTCCATCTGCCAAAGTATGGGTGTACCACTGAGAGCCTGTGGAAGAGCGATTGCTGCTGAAATAAAAGCCGTTAAGACAAACAGCAAAGCTAGGATATTTCTCAGGCGAGGCATAAATCTACCGATAATCGGCAGCAAAAATGCCCCTATCAGAGGCACAAAGATACAAATAAAAATTATTCCTTGACCCTCCATCCTTTTCTCTCCTTAATCAGTTATTTTGTGAATCAAATATCAAGCTACAATATTAACTTATCATTGTTATGTTAATATATTGCACCCTTTTAGTCAAGTAAAATCTGTTATTAATGGCAATAATATTGACATTTTGTCAAAGAAATTTAATTTAATAAAAATTTTGTAAATTAGCAAATTCGAGGTAATTGATCACCCTTAAGCTGGTCTACAATCCGGGTACCTCCATACGGAGTTTCCAAATATACACGCCCGTCAACTCCTGTCATGACCTCTCCGATCACTGCCGCTTTTGCACCCAATGGATTGTTTTGCAATGCCTTAAGCGCTGCCGGCGCCTCAGCAGCCGCAACTGCTGCCACCAATTTACCTTCGTTGGCAACATAAAGCGGATCGAGCCCCAGTAGTTCACAGGCACGCATTACACAATCGGCAATCGGCAAGGCCGCTTCATCAATACGGATATTAACACCGGCTGTCACTGCCCATTCGTTGAGTACTCCGGCCACACCGCCGCGAGTCGGATCGCGCATCCATCTGAGATGCGGTGCTGCATCCATCAGTGCCCGAGCTAGTCCGGCCAGAGGAGCCACGTCGCTGGCAATCAGCGGTTCGAAACCTAACTGCTCACGCGCGGCCATCACTGCCATACCATGATCGCCGATGTTACCGCTGATAATGATTTTGTCCCCTGCTTCAAGATTACCAACCGGCGCACTTGTCCCCTGCTCAAATATTCCGACTCCGGCTGTATTGATATAGATACCGTCACAAGCCCCTTTTTCAACGACTTTAGTATCACCGGTCACAACAGCAATATTCGCCTCCGCTGCCGTAGCAGAGATTGAGGCGACAATCTGCCTCAATTCGGACAACTCAAAACCGGCTTCAATAATCATCCCTACGCTCAGCCAGCACGGCTTAGCTCCGCTCATCGCCAAATCATTAACAGTGCCGCAGACAGACAATCGGCCAATATCGCCACCTGGAAAAAAGCGTGGACGCACCACAAAGCTGTCGGTGGTAAAGGCTAAGCTTTTGCCGCTATTTTCCAATATTGCCGCATCATTTAATTTACTAAGCTCACGACTGCCATAAGCAGGCAAAAAAACTTCCTCGATCAATTGGTGATAGAGCAAACCACCGCTACCATGAGCAAGAAGAATTTTTTGTTGTTCAGTATTGGTCATAATTACCTTCCCTTTTTCACGAAAAATATCGAACTAGATGTTTAATTTAAATCTCATCACCGGCTGGTATATTTATAGTAAGCAGCGCAACTGCCTTCTGAAGAAACCATACAAGCGCCTTGAGGACTATCCGGCGTACAAACTTTACCCATCAGCGGACATTCGGCAGGCGTTATTTCGCCGCGTAATACCAGCCCGCAGCGACAACCGGGATTATCCGTAACCGCCGATTCCGCCGGTTGATAATATCTTAATGCATCAAAATCTGCATATCCTGCTCTTAGTTCAAGCCCGCTGTCTGCTATTGTGCCCAATCCTCGCCATTTAGCTGTGCTGGGCATAAATACTTCCGCCAGCGCCGCCAACGCCGTTGGATTGCCGTTTTCCCGTACAGCACGCGGATAGGCATTAACCAGCCTCGCTTCTCCAATCGCTAATTGTTTTGCTAAAACCAATAACGCCGTCATTATTTCTACCGGTTCAAAGCCGGATACAGCCGCCGGTAGTTTCAATTTGGAGGCGACAAAATCAAAGGACGCCGCACCTGTAATAGCAGCAACATGACCAGGGCAAAGCAGCGCGTCGCTATGATGTCCTGCTCCCAACAATGACCTCAGTGCTTGCGGCATTGTCTTATGAGCGCTGATGATCCGAAAGTTACTTATTTTCTGCTCACGAGCAATTTTTAGCGTCATAGCTGTAGTCGGCGCCGTAGTTTCAAAGCCAACCGCAAAAAAGACCACTTCACGGTCGGGATTAGCGGCTGCTATTTTCAAGGCATCAAGCGGAGAAAGCACTACCCTGACATCACAGCCCTCGTCACGGCATAGCGCCAAACTATCCTCTGCCGACGGTACCCGCAACATATCGCCGAAACTGGTAAAGATCATTTTCGGCAAACGGGCAATAGCTATCGCCTGAGCAATAGAAGCAACCGGTGTAACACAGACCGGACAACCGGGGCCGGAAATCAAACGTAAATTATCCGGCAATAATTGTTTGATACCATAACGGAAAATACTCATAGTATGAGTACCGCATACTTCCATAATAATAAACTGGCGTGCAGACAAGTCAATTTCTTTAATAGCCGCAGCCAATTCGGTCATTTTCTGTGGGTCGCGTAGAAAATTTTCAGCAGTCATCAAAGGCCATCTCCTCCGCCAATGCTATCATCTCTTTACCTTGCTCTTCGTCGAGCTGCTGAATTACAAATCCGGCGTGAACCAGCACATAATCGCCGATCTTTACCTCAGGAAAAAGACGCAGCGACGCCCGTTTTTTCAAACCGCCGTATTCAATCAGAGCATCATCATTTTCAATTTCTATAACTTGACCGGGTATTGCCAAACACATTTTTATTTCTCCTTCATTTTTGCTATTGCTACAGCTGCCTGACCATAGCAGATGCAACCATCATTGGCAGGCAGCTGCTCTCCAGCATAAACACTAAAGCCGTCCTCCTCCAATGTAGATGTCACCTGCTCCAGTAAATAAATATTCTGCCAAACGCCGCCGGAAAGAACAACCTGATCTAAACCGCTTTGTTGCCGCGCTAGTCGGCAAATCTCCCGGCAAAGATTAACGATAGCGCGATGAAAACGAGTAGCAACCGCTGCCCTACCTGCTGTCCTAACATCAATTAGAGCATCACGGATCAACTGGTGCCAACCGATCAAATACTTTTCACCGCTTTTTTCTATTGTAAAGCCGTAAGCGCCTTCAATATTATTATTAATTGCCAGCTCCAATTCAACAGCGGCCTGCCCTTCATAATTAACAGTTAGTTTATCAGCGCAAAGCGCAGCCACCCCATCAAAAAGCCGCCCCATACCGGAGCTCAATGGCGCATTGATGCCTTGACCAACGCTATGCCAAAGCAGCCGGTATCCGTCGCCAAACAGATGGGCATAACGATCCATTTTACTCTCACCACAAGCAGCAGCGATATAACTTAACGCCATGCGCCAGGGCTGCTTTATCGCCGCTTCACCTCCCGGCAGCGGCACATAGTCCAAATGGGCAAAACGACTGTAATTCAAACAATCGCCGATTAACACCTCTCCGCCCCACAGACAACCATCTTCACCATAGCCCGTGCCGTCGAAGATCAAACCGATCGCCTCACCGCTGATATTATGTTCACTGACTACCGCCGCCAAATGAGCATGATGATGTTGGACACCCAGCAGCGGCAGCTGACGCTCTTGCTGCTGCGCATATTTACTGCTCAAATACTCAGGATGAAGGTCATGAACAATCAGCTGCGGCTCTATTTCAAACATCTGTTTAAAATAGCCGATCTCATTTTCAAAGCTCTTCAAAGTTACTATATTATCTAAATCACCTATATGCTGACTGAGAAAAGCCTGTTGGTCACGAACCAAGCAAAAAGTGTTCTTTTGTTCTCCGCCAACCGCCAATAACTGCTTAGGCGATCCGGCAATTGCCAGCGGCTCCGGCGCCCAGCCACGGGAACGACGCAACAATCTGGTTTTACCGGCGGCAAAACATGCTACCGAATCATCGCAGCGGCGGAAGATTTCACGGTTATGGGTTAAAAACCCATCG
The DNA here is from genome assembly GCA_002419055.1 of Peptococcaceae bacterium UBA5752. Lineage (GTDB taxonomy): Bacteria > Bacillota > Dehalobacteriia > UBA4068 > UBA4068 > UBA4068. Next base: position 167,972 of record DIFI01000009.1, on the reverse strand, counting down.
GCTATCTTGCCCAAAATAGCAAGTGCTTCGCTATCTTTATATACAATAGGCTCGTCAGAATAGTTACCGCTTGTCATCACCAAAGCGTCGAACCGTTCCATCAACAAATAATGCAGCGGCGTATAGGGCAGCATGACGCCAATACGAGGATTTCCCGGCGCTATCTGCGGCGATAGCTGTCCAGCATCTCCACTTTTACGCAATAATACAATCGGTCGCCGCTGACTGCTCAACAATTGAGCTTCTTGATCATTATAATTGCAACAATGAGCAACACGCTGCAAATCAGGCATCATCAGCGCAAACGGTTTGTCCCACCTATATTTTCTGCGGCGCAGCAATCGCACTGTCGCATCGTTGGTCGCATCACAAACCAAGTGATAACCGCCCAACCCCTTGACGGCAATCACCTGTCCGTCAAATAAAGCCTTCTGTGCCAACATGATTGCATCACCGCTTTGCACATTACCATGGTTATCGCAAAAACTTAAAGACGGACCGCAAACCCGACAGGCATTGGGTTGAGCATGAAAACGGCGATTATCGGGTGCGATATATTCTTTGGCACAATCGGCACACATCGGAAAACTTTTCATGGTTGTCATAGCCCGGTCATAAGGCAACGCTTCGATAATAGTAAACCGCGGCCCGCAGTTGGTACAGTTGATAAATGCATAACGGTAGCGGCGATCATTCGGATCACACAGCTCCCGCAGACAATCGCCGCAAATACCCATGTCAGGTGAAATCAGCGTCGTAGGTGCCGGCAATATTTTAAAACTCCGTTTTCCGCTCTCGCTTGCGCGAATCGAAAATCCTTGCTCTCCGCTAGGCGTCAACAGACTGCGGCTAATATTGGTGACACGAGCCAGCATAGGCGCTTCAGCAACCAAACGGCGGCTAAAAAGATTACAGTCGGCTTGCTCGCCTTCGATCTCGATTGACACACCCTCATCGTTATTAAATACCCAACCATCAAGGCATAACGATTTGGCCAACGCGTAAACAAACGGCCGGAAGCCGACGCCCTGAACAATACCGCTGACTTTAAGAGCAAAACGCGTCCTCACATTAACCTCTTTTAATTTTGCCTTGCTTCTTTAAACGCATGGCATCAACAATATAAGCAGCCAGATCTTCCATGCCTTCGAGCTTGCCGACGCGGCAAGACGTAGAAAATATCTTAATATTATGATTGATGGCAAGTATATCAGCAATCAAACTTTCCGTATCGGTATCAAGATAGTCTTTTAAATCCATCTTATTCAAAACCACAACATCGGCTGCCATAAAAGCAGTCGGGTATTTACCTGGCTTGTCTTCGCCCTCTGTGATGCTCAACACCAGCATCCGCAAATCCTCGCCCAAATCAAAAGCAGCAGGGCAAACAAGATTACCAACATTTTCGATTAATAACAGATCAGTTTGCGCTAAATCAAATCCTTTAACTACCTTAGCGATCATTTCCGCATCAAGATGACAACCGCCATCAGTATTGATCTGGATTACCGGTACATCGCAGGCAGCTATACGCTGAGCATCACGGGCAGTAGCCAGATCACCTTCGATCACCGCAACTACTGCATCATTACATATTTGGGTAATCAGCCGCTCCAGCAGCGTCGTTTTACCAGCGCCCGGTGAGCCCATAATATTAATCGTAAATAAATTTTTAGAATTAAACAATGCTCTGTTTTCTGCGGCTACCGCATTATTTAACGAAAGTAAATCTTGTTTGACATCGATTTTCATAATCCACCTCAAAAATTAAATGATTATTTTTCATCAAAATCTATACTATCTAAGTATACTTCGCTACCGCTCAATATTTCCGCCACATTACTGCCGCAATGAGAGCAAACCAACGGTATATTCATGCTTTGATACTCCGTACCGCAATCAAGGCAACGTGCAGTAATCGGCAATACTTCTATTTCCAAACGCGCTCCCGCAAACGGTTCGGCAGCCAATGATTGAAATGCAAATCTAAGCGCATCGGGTAATATATTAGCCAATCTTCCAGCCTTGACGCTCATGCAGTTAATCTTAATCACATTGTACCCGCTTAATGATTCTTGTGCAATACTTAAGAGATTTTCCATTAAAGATGCTTCATGCATTAATTAACCTCCGTAATAAAAACACCAATACTATTTTAGCTCTCTGAAACCATTTGCCGCAATGTCTCCTCATCAATAATTGGAATATTTAAAGATTGCGCTTTGGCAACTTTACTGCCGCCGTTTTCTCCCAATAACAAATAGCTGGTCCTTTTGCTGACCGAACCGGAAGTAATACCTCCATGAGATTCGATCAATTCTTTTGCCTGCTCACGCGTTAGTGTCGGCAGCGTACCGCTGAGTACGAAAGTTAATCCCGCAAGATTATTCCCGAGCAACTGTTGTCCCTGCTCTGTTAAAGTTAATCCATATAAAGCCAGCCTCTCAATCCTCTGGCGGTTTTCTGCTTTGGCAAAATACTCGGTAATACCGGCGGCAATCTTTTCACCGATATCTTCTATCTGTGTTAATTCTTCCACTGTAGCCGACATCAGCTTCTCAATAGAATGATAATGAGCGATTAATATCTTTGCTACCCGTTCGCCAACATAGCGGATACCCAGCGCAAATAATAACCTGGATGGCGGCAGATTTTTACTCTTCTCAATTGCTGCGATAATATTGGCCGCCGACTTTTCACCCAACCGGTCCAGCGGCGCGATATCGCTTTCTTGCAGGGTATAGATATCTGCCGGATCTGTTAGTCGACCTTTAGCCAGCAATTGGCCTATTACCACAGGCCCCATGCCATCAATATCCATGGCTTTTTTACTGACAAAATGCAGCAGCAGCTCCCGCAGCCGTGCCGGGCAATCAATATTAGTGCAACGGCTGGCTGCATAGTTTTGTTCACGGATCACAGCACTGCCGCATTCCGGGCAAACTTGCGGCATAATAAACTCCCTTTCACTGCCATCACGTTTTTCCGGCAATGAGCGTACTACCTCGGGAATCACGTCCCCGGCCTTATGAATGATCACCGTATCCCCAATGCGTATATCTTTATCTTTGATTAAATCTTCGTTATGCAAGGTAGCGCGACTGATAGTGCTGCCGGCTAATAATACCGGTTCCAATATCGCCGTCGGAGTCAAAACGCCTGTACGACCAACGCCGACAATGACATCATTAACTTTCGTTTCCGCCTCCTCCGGCGGAAATTTAAAAGCAAAAGCCCAGCGCGGCGATTTGGCAGTATAACCGATCTCATCTCTGATACCGATATCATCGAGCTTTAAAACCATACCGTCGGTATCATAAGGAAGACTGTGGCGCAGCTCGCGGCAATACTCAATATATTCTGCGATCTTTTCCATATCTGATAACTGACGCCGCTCATTGTTGACCGGAAAGCCCAAACCCTCCAAATAGCAAAGCATCTGCTCTTGTGTCGTTATTTCAATGCCAACGGACGCAACAATATCGTAAACAAATATATCCAGATTACGCGACGCTGTAACCGCCGCATCAAGCTGGCGCAGCGAACCGGCGGCTGCATTACGGGGGTTGGCAAACAGACTCTCCCCTGCCTCCTCGCGCTCCTCATTGAGAGCTGCAAAGCTTAGTTTAGGCATATAGACTTCGCCGCGCAGCACCAATAGCGGCAAATTCTCCGGCAACCGCTTCGGTAGCGATTTAATAGTTTTTATATTATCTGTTACATTTTCGCCGACAAGGCCATCGCCGCGAGTTGCCGCCATCTGTAAACGGCCGTTTTGATAAGTAATCGCCACGCTCAAACCATCGATCTTCTGCTCAAGCACAAACATAGGCCTTGTATTACCAATAGCTCTGGCAATACGACTGATAAAAGCTGCAACTTCCTCATAAGAAAATGTATTATCAAGCGATAACAGTGGTCGGGGGTGCTGTATGGCAGCAAATTTGGCTAAAGCCTGTCCACCAACATGCCGACTTGGCGAGTCCTCCTCCGCTAATTCCGGAAACTCAGCCTCCAGAGCCTGTAGCTCCTTAATCAACATATCATATTCATAATCGCTGATCAAAGGCGCGTCATTTTCGTAATAGGCACGGTTATACAGTTTTAATTGCTCTGTCAGTTCGCTAATTCTTTGTTGGGCTTGTATCTTATCCATGATATTACCTCAAAATCAGATCTTTTTGATCGGTGCATATTTAACCAGCAGCTTTTTAATACCAACGCCGGGAAAGGCCACCGAAATCGCGGCATCATCACCGCTGCCGCTTACCTGCACCACCACGCCATCGCCAAAACTGCCATGCCGCACTTTATCGCCAACCATCAGTAACTGAGCTGCAGTTGAGGCAGCTGCTACAGCAGGCCGCGGCACAGCGGCAGGCACAAATACGCTGCCGCCGCTATTAGTCTGCACAGGCGATTCAATCCGTTTTTTATCAACCCCGTTAACATCCATAAGTTCTTGAGGGATTTCTGAAAGGAAGCGCGACATACGGTTTCTCTCATATGTTCCCCAAGTCAACCGTTGTTTAGCCGCAGTCAGACACAAACGCTCACGAGCACGGGTTATGCCAACATAGCACAGCCGCCGCTCCTCCTCCAAATCATCATTGCCAAGATTAAATATTGCCCGCCGGTGGGGAAAGACGCCCTCCTCCATGCCGATAATAAATACTACTTGGTACTCCAAACCTTTTGCTGCATGCAACGTCATTAGAGTCAGATAGTCATTGCCCTCGCCAACACCATCGCTGTCCATAGCCAACGCTGCTTGATTAAGAAATGCGGTCAGCGGCGATTGCCGGTCTTCATCAGAGGTAGTTAACATCTGCTGATAATCTTCGTCAAAAGTTGTCGCGGTATTATATAGTTGTTCCAATATCTCCAGACGTTCAACCAGTTTTTCACTATCCTTTTCATCAATCAACTCTTTATAATCAGTCCGGAGCCACAATTCGGCGATGATTGCCGCCACCGAATCAGTCCCAGCCGCAAAAACACGCATCTGCTCCAGTAACGACTCCAACATCTTTAATTTACGTGACGTTGTACCACTAAATTCGGAACACTGGTCGGCAACTGCCAGCAGTCGATTGACATTTTCGCCGCGTTGAAAGGCAATTTGTTGCAGCTTGTTCCAGGTAGTTTTGCCAATACCACGCTTAGGCGAATTATAGATGCGCTGCAGGCTCTCGCCGTCATCGGGGTTGACAAGCAAGCGCAGATAGGCAATCGTATCTTTTACTTCCTTACGCTCATAAAACTTTATACCGCCAAAAATCCGGTAAGGCACGCCAAAGCGTATGCAAGCCTTTTCTATAGCTGCGCTTTGGCCGTGGGTCCGGTATAGCACAGCGCAATCGCTGTATTTATAACCCTCTTCAAGCAGTGAAGCAACTGTCTGAACAACCGCAAAGGCCTCCTCGCGGTCATCCTCTGTCAAAGCAAAAAAAATAAGCTCTCCCTGATTATCCTCTGTAAACAGATCTTTGGGTTTACGATTATTATTATTGGTAATTAAGCTATTGGCCGCGGCTAATATATTAGCTGTTGAACGGTAATTACGATTGAGCTGAATCTCGCGACAAGCCGGATAATCTTTAACAAAGTCAAGGATATTGCTGATATCCGCGCCGCGCCAGCAGTAGATAGATTGATCGGGATCACCGACCACAAAAAGATTACCGTCCTCGCCCGCCAGCATATGAATCAACTGGTACTGGCAATGATTGATATCCTGATATTCGTCAACCAAAATATGTTTAAAAGTCTGCTTGTATTTGGCTAATACATCCGGTTGTTTTTGCAGCAGCCAAACAGTTTCACACAGCAGATCATCAAAATCAAACGCATTGTTCTCCCTCAACCGCCGCTGATAACGGCGGTACAGCTCAGCAATATTACGCTGATGCTGGTCGGAGGCTGTAGCAGTGAATTCAGCAACGGAAATCAAGCGGCTTTTGGCATCACTAATACGCCCTAATACCAACTGCGGCGAATATAGGCGTTCCTCGCTTGCCAGCCCCATATCGACTAAGCATTTTTTAATCAATGACTTTTGGTCGGCATCATCATAAATAGTAAAGTTGAGATCTAATCCATTCGGCAGGTTTTCCCGCCTTAATATCCTAACGCAAAGCGAGTGAAAAGTGCCTATCCAAAGCCAGCGGACGTCTATACCGGTGGCTTGTTCCAAGCGATCTTTCATCTCTTTGGCAGCCTTGTTGGTAAATGTAACGGCCATCAAGTTCCGCGGGTTCAGTTGCTGCTGCTCAATCAGCCAAGCAGCGCGGCTAACCAAAACCTTAGTCTTACCGGATCCCGCTCCGGCGATCACTAATATCTGTTTTTCTGTTGCCGTCACAGCTTCTTTTTGCTGCGGGTTAAGGGAGGCAAAGTTATCCATTTATCTCTCTTCCTTGTTCATATTAACTAATTAATATTCGGCATACTATTATAGTTTACCTGCACTTGACCATATGAAAAAGAACGACGTTATGTCGTTCTTTCATTTTGAGTAGCATAATTTGGCAATGACATATATAAATGACTTTATCTGAATTTTTACATCTTAATGATGTTTATTTGATCTGTTAATATTTTTTCGCTATTAATTAATGCCTCTAACATCGAATGCTCAATCAACTCAGCTCGCCAGCAAATACCGCAGGAGGCGCTGATTTCGCGCGGTGTCGGAATCAAGGTTCCGTTACTTCCGGCACGCAGAAACAACTTTTCCGAACGCATAGCCTCCGTAACATTGGCAAAACTGATCACCAACCATTGTTTCTTTTCATTGTTGTCCATAATAACCCTTCTTTATATCTTGACATATAATATTTAATAATGCTATTTCCCTTTTCAGGAGGAAAAAGATGAATATAGCCAGAGTTTTTCTAAGCCCTTCTACCCAAGAATTTAACTTCTATGTTAACGGTGCCGGCAGTGAAGAAGAAGTGATGAACCGGCTGACCGATGCCTTAATCCCCTATCTTGACGCCGCCGGCATAGCCTATGGCCGCAATAACCCCAACGGTACTGTTATCGACTCGGTCGCTTTATCAAACAGCGGCAATTACGATCTCCATTTAGCGCTGCATTCAAACGCTTCGCCGGAAAATTTAACAGGCCAGCTCCGCGGCATAGATGTCTACTATTACGCTACCAGCAGTACTGGGGCTCAAATCGCCGGGCTTTTTGCCTCTTACCTGCGACAAATTTATCCTCTTCCGCAAAATGTCAACACAGTCGGGGTAACAAATTTATATGAATTAAGAGCTACAAGAGCACCGGCTGTACTGATAGAACTCGGCTATCATGATAATGTTGAAGACGCCAACTGGATAGTCAATAATTTGGATGCCATAGCCCGCGCGCTGGCACACTCAATAGCAGATCTGTTCGGCGTACCGTTTGTTCAACCTTGATATTGGCGGGAGCGCGTGCGAATCGAACACACCTAAGACGGGATCGCCGCCTCACAATCGGATTTGAAGTCCGTGCCAGCCACCAGGCCAGATCCGCCCCCATAAAGGTTTAATTACCGCGTCAACCAATAGCGCTTGTCACCAACGCGTTTGGTCAATTTTTCGCGGTCAAAATATTCGCAAAGCGGCAATATATACTTGCGGCTGGTAGCCAATAAATCGCGAGCCTCCGCCAGCGTAAAGCCATCGTCACTATAGCGCTGGCGCAACTTATGGATCAGATCCCGGAGCACCTCATCGCTAAAATAAATACCCTCTGCAACCTTGATTAGCATCCCCTGATCGCAAAGATATATCAATAATTCAGTTCGCAGCTTATTATCAATCGCCAGGGCGTCGCAAGTCTCTTGCCAATCAGGCGGATTTGCACCACAGTTTTTCCAAGTATTCTTAATCTGCTCTATCAATTCCTGCTGAAAAGAGTCTAATTTTGCGTCAAAATCGCCCAATGCTATTATTGCCCCTTGCGCGCGTAATAAGGCACGTTGACAAAAATAACCAATCAGCGCCAAAAACTGTCTTTGGTTAAATTCAGTAAAATAGCGCGAACGAGCTTCTTCTCTCAGCATACCGCCGCGCAGCGGAAAACCTTTATGATACTCTCCAAGCGCATCGGTCAGCCTTTGCTGCCAAAAAGAAAGCAGCTCCGGCAATACATAAAATACATCTTTATCAAGCAATAACGCGCTCAGCCGCCCGTCGCTTACCATTTGATTTATTATCGGAGTAATTTCAATTGGCGGAATTTGTGCCTCATGAGCCAACACTGCCAATGTCGTCAGCGTCTTTTGCCGCTTTAAGACAGCGTAAATATTATCGCCGCTGTCGCCTTGCTGACGTTGACGCAACTGTTCTATCAAATCTTTCTGATAGCGGCGATGGCGCGGCGGCAAGGGGTCGATGACATCCGCGCCGCCAATTACGGCAACAGGCGAAAAACTACGGATTATCAACTTATCACCCTTTAAGGGTGGCAACGGCTTCTCCAGCTCCAACTGGGCAAAACAGTTATCGCCCGGTTTGAGTTCTTCTTTGTCGAGCAAGTTGATGCGCCCCAGCACTTCAGCTGTGCCATGATGAATACGCACTCGCGAGCGTTGCGGTAAATCTTTTGCCCCAGCTAATAATCGCAACGCAACATCAACGCGATAGCTGTCGCGTAATAATCCCGGAGCCGCTATCCAACCGCCGCGCGGTGTCTTTTCTATATCAACACCGGCAATATTCAGCGCTGCCCGCTGCCCGGCAGACGCTTGAGACTGCTCACAATCATGCACCTGCAAGCCGCGTACTCTCACCGTCTTGCCATTAGGCCATAGTTCCAGCGTATCGCCAACGTTAATAGTACCGGAAAATAATGTTCCGGTAACGATAGTGCCAAAACCGGCTTTACTAAAAACGCGGTCAATCGGCAAACGGCAAGCGCCGCCGCCGGTACGAGCTTCTACATCATCTGCCAATGCTGCCAAAACAGCCAATAATTGTTCAATACCGTTGCCCGTCAGCGCTGATACAGCCACTATCGGCGCTGATTCAAGCGTTGTACCGGCCATGGTTTCTTTTACCTGCTCTATAATCAACCCCAACCATTCACCGTCAACGAGATCGGATTTACTGATAACGATCACACCCTTGCTGATACCCAGCAAGTCGATGATATGCAAATGCTCTCGTGTTTGCGGCATCACACCCTCATCGGCGGCAACCAACAGCATCACCATATCGATACCGGCAACCCCTGATAGCATATTACGGACAAAGCGTTCATGTCCGGGCACGTCAATCAGCCCGAAACGCCGCCCATCAGGCAAGCTCAGGCTGGTAAACCCCGGTTCAATAGTCATTCCCCGCCGTTTTTCTTCGGGCAGGCGGTCGGTATTAACACCGGTCAAATATTTGATTAGCTCCGTTTTGCCATGATCGACATGACCGACGGTGCCCACGATAATATTTTTCATTTCTTCCCTGCTTCAGAGCAGATCCTCATTACTGCCGCCGCCACTATTTCGCTTTCGCCTTCGATCAATGTCCGGGGATCAAATATTACCCTGTTCTCGCGGATATAGCCAACGATAGCCGGCGTATTCTCGCGCATCTTAGCCATCAGCAGATCAGCTGATAATACCAGCGGTAAAACGGCAACCATGCTGCCGCTGAATTTAACTTCCGGCAAGCTGCCGCCGCCAGCCTCGGTTGTACCTTCAATAATTTCACTGTTATAATACTTTCCTTCACACGCCTGCAGCAATACGGACAAATGCTCGGCCCTTTGCCGCAGCAGCTCTTGCGATGCAATCAGCATTGTAATTACCGGCAGTTGCAGCTCCGGTCGGCCTGTCAGATAAATGCGCAGTGTTGCTTCAAGTGCGGCCAAGGTAAATTTATCAATCCGCAAAGCCCTAAGCAGCGGATTTTTTTTAACCTGGGCAATATAACTTTTTTTACCCAATATTATTCCTGCCTGCGGCCCGCCTAAGAGCTTATCGCCGGATAATGTCACAATGTCGGCGCCTGTGGCAACCACTTCCGCAACCAACGGTTCTTCACCGATACCGACCTCCGCTAGCGGATAGATACAGCCGCTGCCCAGATCATCAAGCACCGGCAAACTGTACTTACGCCCTAACTCAACAAGCTCGGCCAGTGAAACACTCTCGGTATAGCCACTGATTCGGAAGTTACTTGGATGAACGGTTAGCAACAGCCGCGTTCTTTCACTAATAGCGTTTTCATAATCAGCGAGGTGCGTTTTGTTGGTAGCGCCTACTTCCCGTAGCGTTACTCCGCCTTTGCAAATAATATCGGGTATGCGGAAGGAGCCGCCAATCTCAACCAACTGGCCGCGGGAGGCAATTGCCTCACCGCCTTCGCTTAAGGTGTTGAGCGCCAAAACCACGGCAGCGGCGTTGTTATTGACAACCACCGCATCTTCGGCTCCGGTCAGTTCACATATCAATCTCGTAACATGATCATAGCGGCTGCCACGGTTACCGGTTGTAAGATCAAGCTCCAGATTACAGTAACCGGCGGCTACGTCATCGATTGCCGCCAATGCCTCAGGCGCCAATACTGCTCTCCCCAAATTAGTATGAAGCGGCACACCGGTGGCATTAATAACTCGCCGCAGGGAAGGTTTGCTATACTCCGCATACAAAGCGGCGGTTTGCTCAACCGCCACCGATAATACTTGTTCTTTTGAGATAAATGATTGATCGCCGGAGGCTATTTGCATACGCAAGTCATTGATTACCTTACGGGCGCAGCTTGTCAGCAGATGCGGCTGATAATAAACGCCATCTGCATTGATAAATTGGCCGATAATCCGGTCAACGGCAGGCAGCCAAGAATAGTCCATGTTTTACCTCCGGTTATTCATCATAAAGACCTTTGCGGTATTGCGCCAGATAACGTCCGCAGAAAGGATCATTGCCAAGTAATGCTTCACCGGCATACAGCGCTCCCATCAACTGCTTGTCGGTAGGATCAAGAATAAACGAATCGATACCGGCCAAAGCCGCTTGTACCACAAAAACTCTATTAATCAGCTTGCGTTTCGGTAAACCAAAAGAAATATTGGAAAGGCCACAGACACAATGTACCTGAGGATATTTAGCCTTAATAGTAATTACCGCATCCAATAACGGCCGCGCCCCCTCGTTTGTAGTGGCCAGCGGCTGCACCAAAGGATCGATGTAGATATCATCAAGCACAACACCGGCAGTGGTCAAATCAGCGATCAGCTTATCGGCCACATTTATCCGTCCCTCTACACCGACAGGAATGCCCTCATCACTCATACACAAGGCAACAACTTTTGTTTTATATTCGGTAACAAGTGGCAAAATAGCTGAAAAACGTTCTTGTTCGGCAGTAATTGAATTAATCATTGCTTGCTTATCGCCAACCAGCGGCAAGGCAGCTTTAAGCGCCTCGACATTAGGAGAATCAAGGCATAGGGGCAGTTCTACGCTGCCGCGCACCGCATCAGTCAACCAAGCCAAACGCTTGGGTTCGTCGGTGGTAAAGCTGCCGCAATTGATATCAATATAGTTTGCGCCAGCAGCTGCTTGCAGCTTGGCTACTTCGGCAATAGCTGCCGCATCCCATGCCTCTATTAAAGGCCGCATTGCTTTGCGGCTGGAATTTATCAGTTCACCAATAATCATCTTAAAGTTCTCCTCTTGCTTTTTTACTTAAGACATCAATTGTTTGCAGATATCGACGGCAGAGGCGGCATCTTCAGCATAACCGTCTGCATTAATAGAAGCCGCATAATCGGCAGTAACCGGCGCGCCACCGATAATAATTTTAACCTGATCACGGCTACCGGCATCTACAAAGGCCTTGATTGTTGCTTCCATATTAATCATTGTAGTAGTCAGCAATGCCGACAAAGCTATAATATCACAATTATGAGCTTTAGCTTCACTGATAAATTTCTCCGGCGTCACATCGTTACCAAGATCGATAACTTTAAAGCCGTTGTTGGCTAATAATAATGCCACAAGATTTTTGCCTATATCATGTAAATCACCTTTAACCGTGCCGATAATTACCGTGCCCAAGCTGGCACGTTCTTCTTTTAGCATAGGTTTAAGCTGGTCTATTACCATTGTAACGGTATGCGCCGACATCATCACCTCCGGCACAAATATTTCATTTTCTTTAAAAAGGCGTCCCACCTCACCCATGGCAACAATCAAACCCTGGTCGATAACTTGCAAAGGGTCGACGCCATTATCGGTCAATAACTTGGCTTCCGTTGCCGCAGCTTCAGTATCACCGCTCAATACAGCTGCAATGATTTTGTCATACATGCTAATTTCTCCCTGCTCATTTATTTTAACTGCTCTATTGCCGCACGTGCCAGAGCATCACAACGTTCATTGTTCTCATCACCGGCATGGCCTTTAAGTTTACGCCATTCAACGCGGTGAATTTTAGATAGTTCCAGTAACTGCAGCCAAAGGTCTTTATTCTCTACCGCCGTTTTTTTGCTAGTCAGCCAACCGTTGCGCTGCCAATTATCCAACCAATGCTGATTAAAAGCATTGACAAGATAGGCGCTGTCGCTGTAACAAACTACATCGCATTGCTCTTTTAAGGCAGTTAAAGCATTTACCGCGGCCGCCATCTCCATCCGCTGATTAGTGGTATTATGCTCACCGCCGCAAAGCTCCTTACGGGTGGCGCCATAAATCAGCACCGCACCCCAGCCGCCAGGTCCGGGGTTTCCGGAACAAGCACCATCTGTATAAATAGTCACCTGTTTCAATATTATAACCTCATCTATTTAGATTGATTAGTAATATTTTACCATTTTAAACGATTTCCCTGCATAATGGTAAAAATTTTACTTTTATCCTTAAATAGTTAGTGTTATAATACAAAAATAGATGTATATTATTTATTTTAACCTGAAAGCAAGGTGATATCCTTGGATAAAGAAACTAACCCAAACGATAATTCTCAACCTTCAGAAACTTTGGTAGACATCGTTAATCGATCTCTGAACACTAACGCTATCCCACAAGAAAAACCGGTTCAACAACCTACTGTAACTCGGGATTTTTGGGATGACGATATTGAAAATCGCCTCCAGGAAAGCGAAAAGCCATCGAAAGCTACCAACAGGCAGGAGATTGAGCAATTTAACGAGCAATCACCCGATTCGCTGCTCAAGTGGGCTGATGAAGCCCGCATTAAGGCACATAATGCCGCTATTGCAGCACAAAATGCCACTATTGCAGCAAACTCGATCAATACCACAAAACTACCCGATGATCAGGAAGCTGCATCGCGGATCCGCAACGCCACTATTGCTACATCACAAAACGCACTTGAGGCAATACAGGCAGCAATTAAAGCACAACAAAGTGCTATTGAGGCTACTACTGTCGCTACCGAACAGTCGCAAATGCAGTTGGATCGTGCCCAGAATACACTCAAACAAATGGATAGTGAAATCAGCGAGCTTATCAGCACTGCAGAACAAGCAAGCAAAAATGTCTTGGAACTTCAGCAGAAGCTATTAGAGGTTAAGAACGATGCTGATAATGAACAGTTCAAGGCGACCGATTATCTGGAGCGCGCCGAATCATTACGCGACAATCGTGGTCAAGTCGCCAATGCCGTAGAACAAGCTCAGTTGAATTTGGACTTTGTTCGCCAAAAAGCGTTAGAAACCCATAACGAGTATCAAACAATGTTATCACTGGCAGAACAAACCATCATCAACATCAGCAATATTACCGGTATTCCTATGCTGGAAGACAGTCCTGCTGCACCCGAGATATCCAATCCTTCCGCTACTACTACAAAAGAAGAAACCCCCAGCCAAAACTTTGAAGATACTAAAAACAAGAAACGTTCGGCAGGAGCAACTATTTGGGACTATTGCAAAATAATATTGCTGGCATTGCTGATTGCTGTTGTATTACGGACATTTGTCTTTGAGGTTACCCGTGTTGACGGCCTTTCTATGTATGATACGCTTGATAACGGAAACAATCTGATCACTCTCAAAATATCCTACTTGGTAGGAAACCCTCAATATGGTGACATAGTAGTACTTGACGCTCCCGATGTTGCAGACAAATACTATATCAAACGAGTGATCGCTCTGCCTAATGATCACCTTATTATCAGTGATAATAAGGTTTATATCAATGGCGAATTGCTTGATGAGACTGCCTATATCGGTGATGAGATAACGGATGGCGATATAAATATGGTGATACCCGACGGTTATTATTTTGTAATGGGCGATAACCGTGATGAAAGCCGTGACAGCCGAGCTGATAGTGTTGGTATAATTGCCGAGGATCATATTAAAGGTAAAGCAGTATTTCGGATTTTTCCTTTTAGTGATTTTGGTTTGCTTTAACAGTAAAATGTGCCAACAATTGATAAAAAGGCTTGCACTACTGTGATGATACTGATACAATAGAGCGGTAAACATTTTTTCGGCATAGTATTTTTGTCTAGTTTTTACCAATTATATATATTTTGGAGGTATAGTGTTATGGCAAAGATGTATTATGATAATGATGCAAATCTCGCATTTCTGGAAGGCAAAAAAATAGCTATTATAGGCTATGGCTCTCAAGGACATGCGCAATCTCAAAACTTACGTGATAGCGGACTCAATGTCCGTGTTGCGGAAAAATTCGGTTCCCCCAATTACGACAAAGCCGTAGAAGATGGCTGGGATGTTATGGAATCAGCCGATGCAGCCGAATGGGCTGATATGATACAAATGCTAGTGCCCGATGAATTACAAGCCAAAATTTACCGCAGCGAAATTCTACCCCATCTCAAGACCGGTAATATCTTGGGATTTTCCCACGGATTCAATATCCATTTCGGACAAATTGTTCCTCCTGCAGATATAGATGTAATCATGGCTGCCCCCAAGGGTCCTGGTCATCTTGTCCGCCGCGTATATACCCAAGGCGGCGGTGTTCCGGCGCTGATCGCAGTTTACCAAGACGCATCCGGCAATGCTCATGATTTGGCTCTTGCCTATACTAAAGGTATCGGCGCCACCCGTGCCGGTGTTCTTGAAACCACCTTCAAAGAAGAAACAGAAACCGACCTCTTTGGCGAACAAGCCGTATTATGCGGCGGCGTCTCCCATCTGATCATGGCCGGATTTGAAACATTGGTAAACGCCGGTTATCAGCCGGAAATTGCTTATTTTGAATGCTTGCATGAAATGAAACTGATCGTTGACCTAATCCATGAAAACGGCATCAGCATGATGCGCTACTCAGTCAGCGATACAGCGGAATGGGGCGATATAAGCATTGGTCCGCGGATCATTAATGACGATACCAAAGCAGAAATGGAAAAAGTCTTACAAGAAATCCAAAGCGGTCAATTTGCTAAAAACTGGCTGCTGGAAAATCAAGCAGGACGTCCCGAATATAACGCCCGCACTAAAGCAGGCCGTGAACATCAGATCGAAGTCGTCGGTAAAAAACTTCGTTCAATGATGAGCTGGCTACAAAAATAACGTTATCTCATTCATTTTACTTACGCAAATAATAAAGACGGTTAGCTTAGTACAGCGAACCGTCTTTTATTTTGTTTAGCCAGTAAAATAATGAGCTTATTATTCGGAACCACCGATAACAGTTTCAAAAGTCGGAAACAAAGAAGAGTAAAGCTCATAAGTGTTTTTTCCCCGGGCTTTAGCTTCATATAAAGCCTCGTCAGATTTTTGGTATAATTGCTCAAAATTCCGGCCGTCTAAGCAATAGATAGAGATACCGATACTACAAGAAATTATCGTTTCTGTATTATCGTTAGTTCTAAAAGCAGTTATGTTTTGCAATAACTCTTCGGCCTTACTGATAATTATAGACTCATCACTAACATTTTTGAGCAGAACCGCAAATTCGTCTCCGCCCATACGACAAATAATATCACTGGCTCTAAAAAGTTTACGTAGTTTATTTGCAATTAAAACTAATACTCTATCGCCTTCAAAGTGACCATAGGTGTCATTAAGTAATTTAAAATTATCAATATCGAGCATAAACAGTGCATGGACACCATCTCTGCCCTCGTTTAATAAGAATTTATCAACCTTAATCTTCATGGCGGCACGGTTGTATATTTTAGTAAGGGAATCACTTTCAGCTTGTTGCTGCAACTGCGTAAGCTCGCGCTTTTCATCATTGATATTGGTAACTTTACCGATTAAACGCTGCGGATGACCTTCATTATTAAATACAGTCAAAAACTCAGTACGTTGCCAATAGATATTACCATTATCATCAACAACACGAAATTCTGCCTCTGTTTCTGCTGCGCCGTTAATGAATTTTCCCCCCATCTTAATAAAAAGATCCATATCCTCAAAATATACTTTAGGATTAGATTTAATACAATCACTGATTTTTGTACATAAGTAATCAAATCCCAATATATCTTGACAACTGTGATTGAAGCGAATTTCATCGGTAGCATAATCGCCGACAAAAAGCACGCTATCGGAAAGGCAACTGACCAGCTCATAGCTTTCTTCACTTTGGCGAAGACGCTCTTTTTCCGCTAATAACAATCGCTCACGACTACGGTCATAGAGTATTATCGCCAGTACCAGCAATGCCGTAATCACTAATAATTGTAAAACCAGTATGATTGCATTTTTATTAATAAACCCATTGGCGCTGCTTACTACAGTAGCCGGAACTATGCAAAAGATAGACCAATCATTAATACCGAGCGCCGAATAGGTCACATAGTAATACTCACCATTAAAATACAAAGAAATGCTGTTGCTCTGAGGCTGCTGCAAATCATCAGCAATCATATCTGCCGTCATGCCATCATCAAAAATAACACCATCAAAAGAATCATTCCACATTTCAACTTGTTTATCGCTGCTTATTATTGGTTGACCTGACACATCATAGATTGCCAGCTGAATCTGGCCATCGTAAACCTCAGAATTGAGCAACTCGCTAATATTCTCGCCTGCAAAACAACCATATAACACAGCTATGATCTGACCATCACGTTCGATAGGCACAGCTTGAATAAAACCCGACTGCTCCCCTTCTGTCTTGGCAAGCACTTTTTCTCCACTTAAGGCCTTTTTAAAGAATTTATTTTTGCCGACAAAAGTGCTGCTTCTATCATTAGCATAAGCATTGCCAACCGTATCGGCAATATAAATCTGGGAAAAATCACTCGTTTTGACAAGATTATCCATAGTATCAATAATTTCAGCATCGTTTGCTCCATCGCCGATTTCATTAGCTAGATGTCCGGACAAAGCATCGAGCATTATATATTGATCATCAAAGCGCGCCTGTAAAACAGCGGCATACTGAGATGATGTATCGTTCATTGTTTTATAAGCATTTTCTCGGAGGTCTTCGCTGATGTGACTGCTAAAAGCATAGACAATAGCAAACACCATCATAGCCACGATCAGCAACAGCGAGACCAAAAATAAATTACGGCTGACATTACTAAAAACCATTAATTACTCCTTCTTGAAACTTAAAGCCCTAAAAATACTCATCAGCTTTCAGTGTGCCAATAACTTCTGTTATTTTTGTTATGCCATTTTGATCCAGCCAGTTGTTTAGCTCGAGGATAATCTGCGGTGCTGCCAACGGATTATGGAAATTAACCGAACCGATTTCAAAAGCGCTCGCACCAGCAATCATAAATTCAAGCGCGTCTGCAGCAGAACAAATGCCGCCAATTCCTATAACAGGTATTGAAACCGTCTGAGCTACCTGATAAACCATCCTTAAGGCAATCGGTTTGATAGCCGGTCCGGAAAGACCGCCCATGATATTTGCGAGCATCGGTTTACGGGTAGCAATATCAATCGCCATGCCAAGAAAAGTATTGACAAGCGCAACCGCGTCAGCTCCGGCTTCTTCAACCGCAGCGGCAATAGCGCAGATATCAGTAACATTCGGTGAAAGCTTAACGATCAGCGGTAAGCTTGATACCTGACGAACTACCTTAACGATTTCTGATGCCGCAACGCAATCAACACCAAACGCCATACCTCCCAGCTTAACATTGGGACAAGAGATATTCAACTCCAGTGCAGCTATGCCCGGTACTCCTTCAAGCCTGGCGGCAACTTCCTGATAATCATCACGGCTATGTCCGGCAATATTGATGATAATCGCTGTATCAAATTGGCGTAGAAATGATATTTCCTCCGCTATCACCTTTTCAACGCCAGGGTTTTGCAAACCGACGCTGTTAAGCATTCCGGCGCTTGTCTCCACAATCCGCGGCGGCTGGTTACCCTGCCGTGGCTCTAATGTGGTTCCTTTAACGCAAATACCACCAAGCAATGATAAATTATAAATATCGGCAAATTCGCGGCCGTAGCCAAAAGTGCCAGAGGCAACAAGTAGTGGATTTTTCAAAGCTATTTTTCCGATATTTACACATAAATCTGCCATTATAGCTGAACCTCCTTACTGTTGAATACCGGCCCGTCATGACAGACCCGCCGATAGTTAATATCCCCATTTTCATCCTTAACACTACAAACGCAACCCATACAAGTACCTAGACCGCAACCCATTTTTTCCTCCAGTGAAAGCTGGCAAGGCAAATTAAGCTTATCTGTCCACTGCTGTACAGCTTTAAGCATACCACGCGGCCCACAAGCATACACTGCGTCATATTTTGGCTGATCAGGAAAGATTCTGCTGATTAGACCATGAACACCGAAACTTCCGTCATCTGTTGAAACTGAAACATCAGCCAAAGCGGAAAATTCCTCCAGACAAAACAACTCGTCCACTGATGCAGCGCCAATCAACATATCAATTTTAGTATTAATAGCTGCCAAATCCGCAGCCAACGGCAAGAGAGAGGCAACACCACTGCCGCCGCCGATCAGCAGTGCCCTTCGGCAGTTATTAACGATCCGCCAACCATGACCAAGCGGACCCAAAATCTCTATTTCACTACCTTCGCCAAGTTCACTGATCGCCTTAGTACCTTTACCATGAATTTTATAGATGATACTAATTACACCAAATTCTCGATCAATACGGTTTAAACTCATCGGCCGTTTAAGAAATATCTCCAGGCCCATGTCCGGCGTTACCATGATAAACTGTCCGGCATGTGCTGATGCTGCAATCTGCGGCACAAATATCTCAAGGCAATAATAACAAGGTAATATCTGTTTGTTAACAACAATCCGGCCTTGTTCTATCATAAAAGATAACCCTCCCAATAATCTTAAATATGCTAATTAGGTAGACGTATAACTCCTTCGAGAAGTCCGCCGGCGCCAACTTTTACCGTCTTAAGCGAAAGCAATTCCATCAGAGAAATCAATATTTGCAATCCCTCTACTATTATCTCACCACGCTCTGCCAGTAAAGGCGAAAAGCCGCAACGCTGTTCAATATTCAAAGGTAATAACTTTTTTAGCAGCAACTCTATATCCTTGAAACAGAGCATACTGCCCTCGATATTCGCGCAGCTATATTCATGCAATCCTTTGAGAAGCGCTGCCGCCGTTGTAATAGTGCCGCCAACACCCACTGCTTGCCAATCATTATTACCGATTCCGATTCTGACTCTTTCGCTGAGGCGGGACATGATTTCTTGGGCACTCCAATTATTGATGGCAGCTCGTCGCGCTCCCATCTTAATACTTACCGCGGAGATATTACGATTCTGATCTCTGTAGATCAGTTCGGTACTACCACCGCCGATATCAATTACCAATGTATTATTAACAATATCGGTTAAATTACCGCTTAAGGCTCCACATGCCGATAGCTCAGCCTCACGTAACCCGTCAATCACATCTACATCGTAGCCGCAAGCAGCGCAGGCGGCGTTAAGAAAATCTTTTTTATTAACAGCTTCACGGACAGCAGCTGTCGCAACAATATTAATATCTTCAACACCTGCCAAATTAGCTATTTCAATATATTCTTTTAATACCGCAATAGTATCATTAATCGCAGATTTGGTCAGTAATCCGTCGCAATTACCGCCCAAACGGGTAGTATGCAAATATGAGCTTTTATGCTGCAATTTACCATCAATTATTTCACCGATAAGCATTTGTACAGTATTCGACCCGATATCAATAGCTGATTTTATCATTATTTTTCCTTATAGGCTACCGAGAAAAAAGCACCCTGAAAGGGTGCTTTTTATTATCTGCCTTTTTTGCCCTCCTGATGTTTTTTGAGTGCAACCAATTTTTCATCGCTATCTTTCATGAAACGAGCCAGTTTATCCTCAAAAGCGCCGGAGCGCGATGATTCATTATCAAATACAACCATCGGCGGTTGCTTTTCCTTTGGTTTAGGCAATATTGCTTGTTTGATCGAAAGACCTATCTTGCCGTTTTCTTCTATACTAAGAATTTTGACCTTGATATTATCCCCAATCTTAAGATAATCGTTAACATCTTTTACATAAGCGTCAGCGACTTCAGAAATATGAACCAATCCAACTTTTGCGTTTTCAATTTCTACAAAAGCGCCAAACTTGGTTATACCCGTTACCTTGCCGTCAACAATGCTGCCGACAGTAATTGCCATATTATGTATACCCTTCCCCTTTGATATAAGACAATTATAAGTATCCAAACGCTTATTGTCAATTATTTTTATTAAAAAGAGCCTATCCTTAGCGGATATAGCTCTTTATTTACTAATGTACCACTTCATTATCATCAACATTTTCATTCAAAGTCAGAACATCACCGTTTTTGGCTATCGATACCAATACTTCCCCTTGCTTGACCATGCCTAATTTTTCTCGAGCGATTGTTTCGATATAGGAATCATTAGACAGCAACTTCTTTTGCTCCAGCAACTCATCATATTCGGTTTGCGCATAGGCGAGCTGGTCACGATAACCATCCACTTCTTTGAGCAATGAATTGTAACTATACAATTGTTGACAGATTTGTATGATGGCAAAGACCGCAACAAAGCAAATCAGCAATTTAAACCAGCGAAAATTTCCCCCCAGTTTTACGTTTATTGAATTTCTTTTCGGATTATTTCTAGATTTTCTGTTAATCGATTTTCTTTTCGGGTTGTTGCTCGCCATCGCTATCCTCCATCTCATCATCTTCCATTAAACCCAAAGCATCACCATCAATAACAATTACTGTTTCATAACCCTTAGCTCGAGCCCTTTGATAAAGGGTTGCAACCGAACTTTCGGACATTTTTAATCTCAAGGCAATACTTTTTGCCGCAACGCCTGTCTCTTTAAGCGTTACCACCTGCTTCTCCCGAAAACTAAGTTTTTGGGCGCCGCGAATCTCTATTTGCATATATACTCCATCAAAAAAAAGAAGTTATCTACATTATATCAACAGATTGTGGACAAATCAACTACAAAATTATAATACCATTATAATTTTTTCTTTTTTTCAAAAGGTGTTACTATATACTTAAAAAAGTTTAATCTTATCTTATATCTAAACGTTTCTGATGCTATACCAGCACGTTTTTTTGACCGCCAAACAGCAAGAGCCGGGCGATCAAATATCATTTCCAAGTTTGATATTTTAGAGGCATTGTTTTTATTATCATTGTTTTTATTATCATTGTTTTTATTATTATGATTATTATTAACGGGTTTCCGGCCAATAGAAGGTCTTTTGTGACTACGATGGCGTATTACATACCAACGTAATATATATTGCCGCACTGTCATACGATAAATGACAACGCCAAGCAATATATAAACAAAGACGGACAGACGCGGGCCCTGGGAGATCATTAACAGCCAAAAGCTGACGACAGCCACAAAAGATGTCAGCCACCAACAGATATCGGCAAAAGCTTTAACGATATGGCGGTACAAGCGACGCCGCAGTACCAAACAATAACCATCATAATAGAAGGCCAATACTGCACCAATCAGCAAGGATGCTCCGGTCAATTGTAATTGTTGCGATAATAACGACATAACTATTATTTAAGCAGGCGGCCAACAAAACTCTTACCCTTGGCACGCATCGTTCTTTCTGCTTTGTCTTGAGAATAACTCATTGATTCAATTATGCCGCTGATTTCTATTTGTTGCTGATCAAGATTTAGATTGGTTATTTTCAAATCGTTACCACTAACAGTAAGGCAGCCCTGAAGCGTAGACAAAACTACATTATCGTTATCAAAGCTATCGACTGCCTTGATGCCGGTAGCATTAAGCTTCTGTCGATCTACCAAACTCAGCATTTGATTGTTTTCGTCCATATATATCCCCTCCGCTACAAATGTATGCAATAAAAAAAGAAATATACGGAAGATAATGTTAATAATATAGTTAAACTATACTTAAACATTAAAAAAAAGGCGGCAGCCCAACGGGCTGACCGCCTAAAATCAAAGATTTAGTTAATCAAATAATTTACTGACAGATAAATTTTCATGAATCCTAATGATTGCTTCACCTAATAAGGCAGCCACCGAAAGTGTCTTAATCTTACTGCAACTTCCCTGGCGTTTAACATCAATCGGTATAGTATTGGTAGTCAACACTTCGGCTATTACAGATTCCTCCAGCCGTTCCATGGCCGGCGGTGAAAGTACCGGATGAGTGCAACACGCATAAATATCTTTAGCACCCATCTTCCGTAATACAGCAGCGCCTTTGGTGATAGTACCTGCAGTATCAATAATATCATCAATCATAATCGCGGTTTTACCATCGATATCTCCGATAACGTGCATAATTTCCGATTTATTTGCTTCCGGACGACGCTTGTCAATAATCGCAATATCGACTCCTAAGCGATTTGCGAGTGCGCGGGCACGAACCACACCGCCGACATCGGGCGCTACCACAACCAAATCTTCTTTGCACAATCCTTTGTAATATTCCGCCAACAACGGCACGCCCGGTAAATGGTCAACAGGAATATCGAAAAATCCCTGAATAGCATTAGCATGAAGATCCATGGTTATAATGCGATCTGCACCGGCCGCAGTCAAAAGGTTGGCAACAAGTTTGGCGGAAATCGGATCACGCGGCTTACTTTTACGTTCCTGACGAGCATAGCCATAATAAGGAACCACTGCCGTGATCCGCTGAGCCGAAGCACGGCGCATCGCATCAATCATTATCAATAATTCCATCAAGCTGTTGTTAACAGGAGCACAGGTCGGCTGAACTATAAATATATCACAGCCTCTGACACTTTCGCCTATTTCAATGGCAATTTCGCCATCACAAAAAGTCTTTACTTTAGCCAAACCAACCGGTAGTCCTAAATATTCGGCAATTTCCTCTCCCAGGGCATAATTAGCGTTTGCTGCAAATAATTTCATTTTCTGGTTACTCATGCTTTACGACTCCCTCATAAATTATTACATATATTTTGCAAACATAAACTTAGCTATATTTCGTCAAATTCAGCACGTATCCTGTATAAATACAGCAAAGATATTTTATTTTTTCCCTTTTTTCGCACTCCAATTCTCAATATTGGTTTGTCGGCTCCGCGCTACGGCCAAAGCATCATCCGGCACATTATCAGTAATCGTGGAACCTGCGCCAATCACACTGTTTTTCCCAACTTTTACCGGAGCAACAAGATTGGTATTACTGCCAATAAATGCACCATCTCCGATAACAGTGGGGTGCTTATTCGTGCCATCATAATTACAAGTAATGGTTCCACAGCCGATATTAACGCCGATGCCAATTGTACAATCACCAATATAACTTAAATGCGGTACCTTGCTACCCTCACCGATTTCGCTCTTTTTAATTTCCACAAAGTGTCCCGCCTTGACACGGTCAGCCAAAACAGTACCGGGACGTAAATAGGCAAAAGGTCCAATTTCACAGTTATTACCGGTCCGGCAATTACAAAGCATCGAACGGTGGATTAAGCAGCTATCACCAATAATACTATCTGCAATATCAGCATTGGGGCCGATATGACAATTACCGCCGATAATACTGTTGCCTCGGATATAAGTGTTTGGCTCAATAACGGTATCGGGTGCAATAGTCACCGCAGCTTCTATATAGGTTGTATTTGGATCAATCATAGTAACGCCTTGACGCATCAGCTGTTCGTTTTTACGGCGGCGCAGAATAGCATCAGCCGCCGCTAACTGGACCCTATCATTGATTCCCATAATTTCTTCGCTATCTTGGCATGCATAGATATTGACAATTTTACCCCGCTTACATAAAGCAGTAATAGCATCTGTCAAATAATATTCTCCTTGAGCGTTTTGTGGTTTCAATTCACCAATCACTTCGCGCAAGGCAGGGGCATCAAAGCAATAACAACCGCTGTTGATCTCTTTGATTTGTTTTTGTTCGATTGAGGCATCCTTCTCTTCTACTATTTGCATTAAGTTGCCATCTAAATCGCGAACTATCCGACCATAGCCGAAACTATTGGCTATGACTGTTGAAAGCACAGTACAGGCTGCGGAGCTTTCGCTAAAATAGTCAGCCAGACCTTGCAGAGTTGCAGTTGTCAAAAGCGGAGTATCACCGCAGAGTATCAGCAATTTATCGCAATTTCCGGCAACCGCGGGCAAAGCCAGTTGAAGCGCATGGCCGGTACCAAGCTGCAATGGACGCTGGTAAACAATTTCGGTTTTTTCGTTCAATAAAGGAATGATCTGCTCTGCCTCATGACCCAAAACGACGATTGTTTGATTAACACCAACCGCGGCCACTGTGTTAGTGACAAAATGAATCATCGGACGACCAAGCAACGGATGTAAAACCTTAGGCAAAGCGCTTTTCATGCGGGTGCCTTTACCGGCAGCAAGAATAATCGCAGAAAACGTCATAACTATACCTCACAATAGAGAATTTATTCAAGTTGATTATACCACAATCGGTGAAGCTCAACAACAGCAAATAACTGATATTAAGTTATAATCCATATCTATACCATTCATATATTTTTCGTTAGATCTAACAAAAAACACCCCTTCAGTCTTTTAGGTATAAAGACTTTTAACTAAAGGGGTGAAGTTAAATATATTTATATTAATATGTTTTGAGCCAATTACTTTTCAACAATACTTTTAATTCGCCGTTGGCAATCTGCGCGAGATATGATAACAAATCTGCCGCACTGGCAACAGGTCATAGCTATATCAGCTCCTAGTCGTTCTATCCGCCATTGATAGCTGCCACAGGGGTGAGGTTTTTTAAGGCTTACAATATCCCCGATTTTTAGACTACGCAATTGTTCGTCAGTTAACATCGGCATCTGCCCCATCAGTATGCAATAGTTTCAGCGCCTCTTTTGCATTAGCGCTAACCCACCATTGATCATCTTGAGTCAATTGACGGATAAGCGGCAAAGCAGACTTGTCACCAATTTTACCCAATGCTTTGGCGGTAGCAGCGCGTACCTGCCAAACTTCATCCGTAACGGCAGCCCGCAGCAATTGTGTGGCATTACCACAACCGCGCTCGCCTAAAGTCGCAATAGCAGCTGCTCTCACAGTAGCATCACTATCCTGGAGACAGAGTACTACATTATCGATATCATAAGAAACTTTGATAATAGCCAATGCTTCCAAAACCCGCCTCCTGCTGTCACCATAGATTTCCGGCAACAACCGCGTTAGAAGCTTAGCGGCCGGTTCACCGATAGAAGCCAATATCTCGGCTATTCTTGCCGGTACAAAACGATGCGGCTGGGCTAAAGCTAACGCCAAATATGTCATCGATTTGTTATCATGAATACCACTCAACAACCTTGTCGCCAGCATTTGAGACGCCTCATCACGAGATGCCAGCAACTCAACAAACTGTGAAAGTAAATTTTCATCAGGGCTGATATGGTAGGCCGCGATCAGCGTTTCGGCGGAAAATTCCCCCTGATCACGCCTGTCAAAATAACTTTGCAGAAATTGACCGTTAGCTATATGAGTACATAACGCAAACTGCAAAGATGACGATACACGGTTATAAACAGCAACAATATCATTTAACGAGAATGGCGCACGCTCATCAATCAAATTTTTAATATCAATACTCAAACGGTCTCCGCAATTGAGCAATCTTTCCCTCAAAGGTAGAATCTTTTTACTCATCGCGTTTTCGTCCAGCGATATTGGTACCATAACACGCGGCACATATTCCTTTTGCTCAACCTTTCCGCAATTAAAAGTTGCATTTCGACGATAACGCAACAAAACCATTATTATGATAATCACAAAAATTGCGGTTAACAACAGATATTTATTATTTGAAATAAACATTAAAAAATTTGACATGGTTTAATACGCCTCATTAAAAAATATTTTACTCTATGCTTTTACTTTTATTCCCTGCTGATCAGTCAATTTGCCAATGATTGCATAATTAACGCCAACATTTTCAAGTAAGATTTCCAATTTAGCAGCTTGTTCTTTAGCTACAGCGATCAGCAAGCCGCCGCTGGTCTGCGGGTCGCAAAGCAACAATCGTAGATGTTCGGCCAATGACGAATCGTAATGGATGTGCTTTTCAAGATACTTACAATTACGGTAAGCGCCGCCGGGAATTACTGCTTCTTCGGCCAGCTCCATAACTTGTTCAAATACCGGAACGGCATTGAACCAGATTTCCGCACCCACGCCGCTAGCCGCGGTTAATTCATAACAATGACCCAGCAGTCCAAAGCCGGTAATATCAGTAGCGCAGCGCACGCCGCATTCGCTCATCGCGGCAGCAGCTTTATCATTGAGCTGGATCATGCTCTGCCAAACCGGCTGTGCTATCGCAATATCGGCAAAATCGGCCTTAATAGCGGCTGAAATGATACCGGTACCAATTGGCTTGGTTAAAAAAAGCAGATCTTCGGCACGGCCGTTGCGATTAGTAACGATGCTATCCGGGTGCGCAATTCCGCAGACGGATAATCCATATTTAGGTTCAGCATCATCGATGGTATGACCGCCGATCAACAACGCACCGGCTTCTTTTATTCTATCAGCACCGCCCAAAAGAATTTGACTAAGCATTTGACGATCTCCACAGGCGGGAAAGGCTGTGATATTCATAGCAGTCAGCGGTTTGCCGCCCATAGCATAGATATCGCTCAAAGAATTGGCGGCAGCAATCTGGCCAAATAAAAACGGGTCGTCAACAATCGGCGTAAAGAAATCCAACGTTTGAATTATAGCTATATCATCATTGAGTTTATATACTCCGGCATCATCATAGTCATCACTATTGACCAAAAGGTTAGGATGAGTGAAACGCGGCAGACAGCTCATGATTTGCGAGAGATCCTCCGGACCCCATTTAGCTGCTCAACCACCGCTTTCAGTCATAGCAGTGAGATTTTTACTATTTGGATTATCCATGCCGGTCACCCTCCCTTCATTAAAGAGATTCAAATAATAAGGTGCAGTTTAACAGCTATCTACCATGAGGACAAGCAGCAATACAGCGGCCGCAAATACGTTTGCCGAAGCTATGACGCATCTGCTGTAAAAACTGATCACAAGCTTTACCATCAAAGCGTTCGCTTAACGGCAGATCATTGGCAAATAACACATTTTTAAGTGCTCCGACAGGGCAAGCATCAATACAGGCTTGACAATTACCACATTGCGGATTCATAGGCGTACCGCAGATAAACGGCGCATCTGTCAACACCGTTGCCAGCCGCAGCCGCGGCCCGCGCTGCTCAGTGATCAAAGAACAGCTTTTACCGATCCAACCCAAACCTGCCCAGTGGGCAGCAGCACGGCTGCTGAATATAGCGTCAAGTCTCGCCTCACCTGAACGCTGTGAGGCCGGTACAGGAAAAACAGCAAAACCAAGGGCTTCAAGATAATTTGCAACGGCAAGTGTCATTCCGTCTAGCTTATCATTTATTATATCATAAAAACGCAAATAGCTGTGCGATGGCGCTTCAAGAAGCTGGTTTACCACAGCTTTCGGGAAATTGACTACTACTGTCACCGCATAGGGGTAACCATCCCAACTGTTGCCGTATTGATAATGCAGCCATTGCTGATGAGGACTAAGATCGGCAAACCCGACATCATTAGCACCCAACTCACTCAGTAACTTAGTTATTTCCTGATTATAATATTTCATAGACATCCTCAAAAAATGGAGGCGATATAGCGAATCAGCGGCATCACCGCCTTAGAAGAATCAAACTGTACCAATAACTGCTTTGACAGACCCATTTCCACTAAAGCCGGCAAAATATTATCTGCAAAAATCAGCAACAATAATCCGATCAATATCAGCATCAATACTGCGCCAACACCGCTGTTGATCGCACCCAATAAACTATGACCAAAGGCAGAGGTCAGCAATGCTGCAATTTTTCGCAGTACCCACGAGACAATGATAAAGATCGCCACAAATGCAATTATCTGCAGTAATCGGTTGGCAGCTGATGTAGTATCAATAAACATTGATATAAAAGACATAGCTTCTCCGGCCCCGGTCGATGGCTTGAATACCGGCAGCAGGGTCGTCAAATATTCGGCTACCGGCGCGGAAAACGAACGGGCAAATTCATAGCCTAATATCAGTGAACCGACTCCGGCAATTACCCGAATAGTGCCCATGCGATAGCCTGCCAAAATAGCTAAAACCAATATAACCAATAATACCCAGTCAATTGTTATCATAGCTTTGTCCTTTCGCTTATACCGAAGGGTGACTCAAGTAACATCAATACTTATGTTATGGATCCGGAAACCGATTGTTTGTTGATCACAGCAGCAGCATAACCTGCGCCAAAACCATTGTCGATATTAACTACCGTAACGCCGCTGCTACAGCTGTTGAGCATTGCCAGAAGAGCTGCTATGCCGCCAAAACTGGCGCCATAGCCAACGCTGGTCGGCACCGCTATCACCGGACAAGCCACCAGCCCGCCAACTACAGAGGCAAGCGCCCCTTCCATACCGGCTACAGCGATTACCACATTGGCGATCTTGAGCTGCGACGTCGCGGCAAGCAGCCGATGAATACCGGCAACGCCGACATCATAAATTACTGTAACACTAGCGCCCATCAGTTCAGCAGTCAAACGTGCCTCCTCAGCAATAGGTAGATCGGAAGTACCCGCGCATACAACTGCTATATTACCAATGCCCACCTGGTGGCGGCGAAGATAAATCATCCGCGCCGCTTCATTATAATGCGCTTCCGGCAGCCTTTGCACAACGCAAGCATAAGCTTCGGCACTGCAGCGGCTGGCGATTATATTGTTAGCGGAAGAAGCAGCTAAACGCTGCATAATTTCACAAATCTGTATCGGTGTTTTACCCGCACCGTATATAGCTTCCGGGAAGCCACAGCGAGTTTCGCGGCTGCTGTCAATTTTAGCACATCCGATATCAACATAACAAAGATCTCTAAGTTGTTCAAAGCCTTCGGCGGCCGTAATTTTACCCGCCTCTATCTGCGTCAAAAGCTCCAATATTTCGTCTTTTCCCATAAATAATCTCCTCAAAATATATATATACGCTACACTTGTACGTTTGTCCTTTTTCCATTATAATAATAACAGAAATTTACTTGACGGAGGTACAGTATGGCTCTTTCCTGCGGTTTAATCGGTCTGCCCATGGTAGGCAAGACGACGTTTTTTAATTTACTGACCGGCGCCAGAGCCGAAACAAGCGCTTTTTTTAGCGGTAAAGTCACCACAAACTCCGGCCACGCCAACGTCCCTGATCATAGAGTAGATTACCTGGCTAAAATGTTCCATCCACGTAAAACCACCTATGCTCAATTAGAAGTGGTCGATGTACCAGGACTGGTCAGCGGTTCCGGCAAAGGCCAAGGTACCGGTAACGAATTTCTCGCCGCCATCCGCCAATCTGATGCGCTGGCACAGATTGTGCGTGCCTTTGACAATCCGGATGTTCTTCACGCCAGCGACAATATCAATATCCTCGGCGATATCGATATTATTAACTCTGAACTGCTGTTTGCTGATTTGCAGATGATAGAAACACGCTTGCAGCGGATCAACAATGGTCGTAAAAAAGCGATGGAGCATCCGCTAGAAGAAGCAACGCTGCTTAAATGCCAAGCGCTGTTAGAACAAGAAAAACCCTTAAAACTGCTCACCCTCGATGATGAGGAAGTCGAGTCGATCAAACACATCACCTTCCTGACCAACAAACCGATGCTGATAGTAGTCAATCTCGACGAAAACCAGTTGGCACAAGGCGATTATCCTGGTAAGCAAGAAGTCGAAGCTTTTTGCGCCACCGAAGGGTATGAGTTGTTAACAGTCTCTGCAAAAGTAGAAGAAGAAATAGCAGAGCTCAGCACCGAAGAACAATCGCTGTTCCTGGAAGAATTGGGTATTGCCGAAAGCGGTCTTGTGCGCATGGCCAAAGCCTTCTACCGGCAGATGGGCCTGATCTCATTTTTGACCGCCGGAGAAGATGAAGTGCGAGCCTGGACCATTCCGGCCGGATTACCAGCCAAGGCTGCCGCAGGTAAAATCCATTCCGATATTGAACGAGGTTTTATTCGCGCCGAAACTGTAGCATTCGACCAGTTGTCTGAGGCAGGCAGTATGGCTGCCGCCCGTGAAAAAGGCTATTTCCGACTGGAGGGCAAAGAATATCCGGTAGCCGACGGCGATATTATCAATTTCCGGTTTAACGTATAGACTTAAAAGTAATCTTTCTAAACTAATACAAAAACGGGTCGCTTTTGCGACCCGTTTCATTATTAATTTAAAGCATGTTTTTGCGCCGCAGCAAATAAATCGAAAATATACAGACAATCAGTGCTATAATCAAAATAATAAAATAACCAAAAGGACTTCCGCTGATATCTCCATATGGCAACGGCACATTCATTCCCCAGAAACTAAAGATCATTGTCGGTATGGCGAGAATAATTGTGATCGCTGTCAACAGTTTCATCACTCGGCTTAAGTTATTGGAAATCAGCGACGCAAAAGCATTCATGGTACTGCTGGAAATATTATTGTAAATATCGGCCATCTCGATAGCCTGAGTATTTTCAATAATCACATCTTCGAGCAAATCTTCGTCTTCTTCATACATTTTAACTGTTTTACCCCGCATCAGCCGGTTCATCACCTTAGCATTATAGCGAAGCGAGGTGCTGAAGTAAACTAAGCTCTTCTGCATATTGAGCAGGTATAACAGTTCCTCATTACGCATAGACTTATTTAGCTCATGCTCCATTTTCTCTGTCAAACGATTGATATCACGCAAATAGCGCAGAAATAATGTCGTTTTACGATGAAGTAGCTGGAAAATAAACCGCGTTTTTTTAAAGGTAGCCATACTTTTAATACGCCCCGAGGAAAATTCTTCCAGTAGATATAAGTCTTTTAAACAAACCGTTACAATATAATCATCAGTTAGAATAATACCCAACGGAATCGTATCATATAAAATCTCATTACCCGCAATCGGTGCATGGATAATTATCAACGCCTGTTCTTCCTCAACTTCCACACGAGGAATCTCCTCATCATCAAGAGGATATTTGAGAAAGTCATAATCCAACTCGGTCGCGGTAGAAACTTGTTTCAGTTCGGATTCGGTAGGATTGATCAGGTTAATCCAACAACCTTTTTCAATCGTATCACGGCAGAGTAATTTTTCATCAATGGTTTTATAAATGAAAAGCATGACGTATACCTCCTTTCACAGAGGTCGTCAGCGTGAGCGCCGGTGGCCTCCCAAAATTTTGATATAATTCTTATTGCAAAATGATAAGTGACTATAGCCATCAGGACTTGGGCTGCCGTCCATGAACTCACCTCCAAAAAGCCTATGTTCTTTTAAGTATATACTTATAGTTTCCATTTGAAAAGAGAAAATGATATTTTTTTTAGTTTTTTATTAAAAATTATAAAAAATTTGACATCTAGCAGGATTTTACTACTTAAATGCGTAATAACAAGATTAGGTTTGTGGGAGACTCAAACTATAACATGGGGGAGGACTTATTATGAATGTAACAGATGTAAGATTACGTAAATTATTAACAGAAGGTAAAATGAAGGCTATTGTATCCGTAACCCTTGATAACGCATTCGTGATCCATGATGTAAAAGTTGTTGACGGACAGAGCGGATTATTCGTAGCCATGCCAAGTCGTAAAACCGCGGCAGGCGAATTCCGTGATATCGCACATCCGATATCACAGGAGGCACGTGATATCATTCAAACCAAAGTTATGGAAGCTTATTATCAAGCTCTGGCCGAAGAAGGCTTAGAAGAAGTTCTAGCCAAAGAAGAAGAAGTTAAGCTTCAAAATTACATATAATTAAACTTGATAACAGGGGATGATCATTTTGATCATCCCCTGTTTTTTGTTTTTTTAAACAATTAATAGATTACTGATGGAAATATTTTGCTTGTAACAAATAAAAGTGTATGCTATAATAGCAAAGATGCATTACAAACATGCATAGTTCCCTGCTTTGAGCCTAGCTCAAAGCCGTTTAGTCCAAAGGGAGGAGGTGAAGGATATGCGTAAATACGAAGTAGTTTATATTATTAAACCCAATTTTGAAGAAGAGCAATATCAGCAAATCATCGAAAAGTTCAACGCATTGATCCTTAGCAACGGTGGAGAAATTCTCAAGGTAGAACCTTGGGGCAAACGCCGTTTAGCTTATGAGATCGAAAAATTGCGTGAAGGCTATTATGTATTGTTGCAGATCAGCGGTGATAATGAATTACCGCGTGAATTGGAACGTAATCTGCAAATTGCTGATGAAATCTTACGCTATCTCGTAGTTAGAATAGAAGAAAAATAATCAGCTAATAATCCCAAAGGAAGTGATATCATGCTTAACAGAGTAGTGTTAATTGGACGTTTGACACGCGATCCCGAGTTACGATATACGCCAAACGGTGTCGCCGTTGCCTCTTTCACGCTGGCTGTTGACCGGAGCCGCAAAAATGCCGCCGGAGAGCGCGAAACGGATTTTATCCCGATCGTTGTTTGGCAACAGCAAGCAGAAAATTGCAACACTTATCTGTCCAAGGGAAAGCTGGCAGCCGTTGACGGTCGCCTTCAAATCCGCAGCTATGAGGATAAAGATGGTGTCAAACGCACTGTAGCCGAGGTTGTGGCGGAAAGCGTTCGCTTCCTTTCACCCAAAGATGGCAATAATAACAACAACAGCTTTAGCGAACCGCGGGGAGGTAAAACTTCGCGCGACGACGCTATGATCAGCGATGATGATTTGCCATTCTGATTTAGTATACTACAAAGTTTTATTACAAAGTTTTATAAGGAGGTAAACCCAATGTCCGATGATAGAAATAATCGCGGTGACCATGGCGATCGCGGTGATCGTGGTGATCGTGATTTTGGTGGTCGCGGCGGCAATCGCAGAAACCGCGGACGCAAACGCGTATGCAGCTTTTGCGTTGATAAAGTTACAGAAATAGATTACAAGGATACTGTCAAGCTCCGCAAATATATCACCGAGAGAGGCAAAATACTGCCTCGGCGCATATCCGGTAACTGCGCCAAGCATCAACGCTGTCTCACCGAGGCAATTAAAAGAGCACGTATTATTGCTCTCTTGCCTTATACCAACGAATAACACCAATTATTGTAAAGCGTCCTGCATTTAGCAGGACGCTTTTATTTTTGATATTCTTCATCATATTATCTACAGCACTTTTCGTAGATTTATTTCGTTTGCGAAGAAAAAGCAGCAGTAATTCCATTTTTTATCTGGGTTGACAAATATTGATAATAATCAGTGTCGAGTATCAGTGATGAATAAGTGAATTTGTCGTTAACGATCTGATGAATCTCATTAATATAATCTTCGGAAACATCGCCGCAAACCTCTTCTGTCATCGAGTTGTAGCTGGCCTGATATGTAATCCAGCTATGATTATTAAACAATACCAACGGCACGCTATCAGAAAATATATCGCTCCCCATCAGTAGACACGAATCATACGGCAGGCCAAACAGGTTAGAAAGCGTTGGCAGTATATCCAGCGTTGAGCAAGGTTTGTCTATTGTTTCCGGCTCCATGCCATAGCGCCAGATCAGCAACGTACTATGGTAACGTTCAAATGCGTCAGCACCTTCCTCCCCTGCTAATTCTTGCCAGGCCTGATCGTTCAAGCCATAGGGATAATGGTCGGCGCTGATCACTATCACGGTGTTTTCCAATTGGCCTGTCGCCTTAAGCTGATCTATCAGATAAGAAACAGCTTGTTCCAGCTCAATATTACATGCGATATAAGCTTGCAGCTCTGTCGATACATCAAGATCAGCAACCTGATTACGGTGTTTAGATGCCTGAACATTGCCGGAAAAACTATATGGCAGGTGGCCACTCACCGTCATGTAGTAAGCATGAAATGGTGCCTCAGAAATATAATCATTAGCGCTTTGTTCCATCATCTGCAAATCTGAGGCTGGCCAACCTTCATCGAAATTGAGGCCGTTACCATCGGCAATAAACTCGTAACCCATATTAGCATGAGATAAATTGCGACCGTAATAGGTATAGGAATTGTTGTGGTATGCCATAGGCTGGCTGTAACCGGCATTCAAAAACTGGTTACCCAAACAAAATGGCAAGTAATTGTCGGATGAACTGGAAAAACTCCATGTGCCATGACGCGGCAAAAGGCCGGTACAAGACACATATTCACCATCCGTTGTTGATACATTCCATAGTGGGTTGTAAAAATTGCTGAAACTAAATCCCTGATCAGACAGCCGCCGCAGCGTCGGAAAGAGATCGGCATACTGATCATCCAGCAGATATTGAGAAAAGGATTCGGCGGTAATAAATATCAGATTGCAGCCGGCAAACATACCGGTATGATCGTTTTGGTATGTCGGTTGAACAGATGCAAAATAGCTGTCAATAGCGGCAATGTCTTGATCGGTTTGGGCTTCGGCCAGGGAGGCAAAATCTATATCAAAAGCATTAGCTTCCGCATTTTCATCCATTTTAGCATTAACTGCAATCGACTTGTTATCTTTATTAAATGAATCATGCGGTTCAAAACCAAGTATCGTCCTTTTCGCATCAATAATGATATTACCCATCACGCCAAAATACTGTTGGTTCAAGATCGGCACATTGACATCATAAATAAGAGAATGAGAACTTCCCGGGGAATTATCACTGCAATTAATAAAACCGATAAAGATTAAAAAAATGATAATCACCAGTGATGACAATATCACCCTACCGGTGGCGCTAGCTTTTTGAATAAAGCTTTTTTTAGTAAA
The DNA here is from genome assembly GCA_002419055.1 of Peptococcaceae bacterium UBA5752. Lineage (GTDB taxonomy): Bacteria > Bacillota > Dehalobacteriia > UBA4068 > UBA4068 > UBA4068. The sequence continues at coordinate 132,768 of DIFI01000009.1, read as the reverse complement.
AAATATTAAAGGAATCGGCGCTAACATTAACAATATTTTAGGGAAGTCTTCGATCATACAATCCCATACTTCACCTGAAAATTGAGCAACGGCGCTCTCACCGTGGAATATTGAATAAAACAGCATTGGCGTACGGAAAAACTGAATATAAATAAATTGGGCAACAAAAAATAAACAAATAACGAATACGAAAAACATAGCAAACATATAACTGTGATATTTATTTTGAAGGAGTGTAACCAGTAACACAATAACAAATGCTATAATTGCGGCGATAAGAGCAATCGCAATCAGACTATCAATTATTAGCTCTCCATAAACAAACACTTTAAACAATATTTCAAGGTAACTGATTGTCATAAAAAAATAAGACACAAGAAAAAGGGGCAATGAAAACTTGCCTCCGTTTTGTAACGTATCTTTTTCAGACAGCAACTTTAGTTTGTTCATATTGAGAAAGTATGCAACAGGTTATTTGTTAACGACTCCAAATGTAGTTCCTTGAAGTCTGGTAGCAGTTAGAGTAACAAAAGGATATTCTATGGCAAGTTGTTTCAAAGCCGCTTCAAGTCGTTCACGATCATTTGAAGGGACAAAAACAGTAGGACCGCTTCCACTCATCATTGGACTAAGGCCAAGCGCCCGAATCCGTTGTATCAATGAACATATTGTTGGTTCAAGCAAACACGCAGGACATTCCAAAGCGTTATGACGAGCAGCGGCTACCGCATTGATATCCCCGTTTATCAGTGCTTGAAGCAAAGTAGGCAGATCAGTATGAGTTCCTGCATCAGTTATATTAAAACGGTTGAATACTGCTGCCGTGGATAAAGGTCGGCCGATATTGATCAAAAGCATATGATAGCTGGGAATTGGATCAAGAACCTGCACCTTTTCTCCTATCCCTTCGACCAGGGCCAATCCACCAGCCACACAAAAAGGCAGATCAGCACCAAGTTCCAAACCAATACGCTGCAGCTGTTCAGTATTAATTCCCAAAGCAAATAATTCATTTACACCATGCAAAACAGCAGCAGCATCAGCAGAGCCGCCGCCAAGTCCGGCTGCAACAGGTATTCGCTTCGTTATTGATATTTTTAATCCACCACTAAGCCGAAACCGTTGTTTAAGCAAGTGCCAGGCTTTTAAAGCAATATTATTACCATTGATAGGTTGATCGCAAATACAACTATCCCTATCACTTTGTGAAATAACAACTTTATCCGTCAAATCGATGTTCTGAATCAGACTGCGCAACAGATGGTAGCCATCGGCGCGGCGACCACAAATATCGAGTGACCAATTGATTTTAGCCGGAGCATAAAGAGTAAGCTGATCCATATCGTCCCCATTTAAAATAGCTAATCTATTAGCATTTTTTAGAAAACTATCGATTAAGAAGATAGTTTTTTAGTTTTAAATATTCTTCTCCCAAATAAATAGCTGCCTGATTTTCACCGCTATCATCACCAAAAGGAAATCTGCTCAGCACCAAACCTGGAGGAGCCTGCTGCCTTTTGGCAACACCAATACCTCGGTAAGCTTTCCACCAAAATTCGATATCAGCACAAAAATCAGCAGTAGTTGCAAAATTATTTGTAACAGATGAAGGTTCACAGCCGATATGTTCAGCCAACGTACCCTCTGAATACCAGCGTAGAATATCTGAAGGAGTGTTTTTTTGTTCCACCCATGAAGCAAAAAGATAATCGTGGTACTCGTATATTATCGGATCTCCCAAACCCCTTTCAACAGATTGCGCAGCAGAAAGTTCCGCAGAAGGACGAATAGCAGCAATTTCAGCCAGCGGGGCATCAGTATAGATTTTCTCCATCTGTTTGGACGCCGCATAGACCTGATGTTTCCATAAATCACCGGCTACGGCAAAGGCCCCTGATAAATCTCCATAAAAAGTTGCATAACCGACGGTTGATTCGGCTTTATTACCATTGCAGGTAAAAATGCCACCAAACCCGGCCGCCGCTGCTGCCAAGATGCGCGCCCGTTCGCGTGCTTGGACATTTTCCTGTGCTGCCTGGTTCAACGTAATCGTCCAATCTGTACCGCCACCTGCGCGTTTAACCGACGTACGCATAAACTGACTAACCAAATACTCAAAAGCCTGTTGCATCGGCATTACTAAATAGTTGGTCTGTAAACTACGCGCCATTCCTTCAGCAAGATTACGGGTAATATCGCTGCTATATTTGCTCGGCATCGAAATCAGCAATACATTATCATTACCTAAAGCTTGCGTATATAAACAAGCCGCCAAAGCGGAATCTATACCGCCGGAAATACCAATGGTAACATGATTAACATTAATTGAAATACAAAAGTTGCGGATTGCCCAAATCATAGCCTCGGATAATTGCTCCAATCGCGGCGGCAAAAAATCACAGGTAGGATCGTTAAGATTGCACAACAGTAGTTTTTCCCTGAAGCGGGGCGCTACTGCAATTGGTTTTCCTTGCATATCAAGCATGTAGGCGCCGCCAGCCACTAGATGGTAAGTCTTCCCTTTGGCAACCAATTGACAACAACCACTTTGAATATAGGGACGTTTTTGACCCATCAGTGGTGCGTCATCACTATCAATCGTAAAAGGCAACGGCGAAAGATTAATCAGTAAATCTATATCATTATTATTAAAAGGAGTTTGTTGATTCCGCCAATCTCCAGTCAAAAAACCGGTACGGCAAACCTTACCGTTCAACATCAGATTGTATATCTTTAAATCACTACTGCAATTAAAAGGTGTATAGACGCCATTAATAGCACTATTGCAACTAAGCACTTCCAAACGCCCTAATTCGCCATCAACAGCCATAAAACAGGCATTTTCCAGTCCACCATCAATCCGCCTGATATTGCCATAAATAACAGTAATCCCATCTGCGGCAGCGGCAATTTGTTGATTAGCTGCCTCGCAATCATTAATAAAATCATCACGGCAGAAGTTATCACTTGGCATCAGTCCGCTGACAACAAGCTCAGGAAATACAATTATTTCTGCACCAATATCACGGGCGGCAGAAATCATAGTGATGATTGTTTGAGTATTGCGTCGCAGATCACCTGCATAGATTTCCGGTTGGGCGATGGCAATTGTCATGACATTTCACTCCATTTTTGAAATATTCATAGTATAAAAACAAGATGCCTTCTTATATGTTTTTAAATTGCTCTATTTCACAAAAAAACAGTCTACTTGCGTGTATCGATTAAAATTCTACAGTGCCCAAAGTCTTCTTAAGACGAGCCATTGCTTCTTTTAATCTGTTTTCTTCTACAGTCAATGTTGCCCGAAAATATCCTTCACCATACTCACCATAACCATTTCCGGGAGTAATAATTACGCCGGCTTTTTCCAAAACATATTCGGCAAATGAAGCGGAAGTAAAACCTTTAGGCACCGGGGCCCAAACATAAAATGTACCTAATGGAAATTTCAGTGACCAGCCCATATCATTGAGTCCGCCCACTAAAATATTTCGCCGTGCGGCATAGATTTGACGTGATGCTTCGACAACAGGTTTAAAGTTGCGAAGACCGACAATACCCGCATACTGTACTGCCTGAAAAGCACCGCTGTCAACATTTGATTTGTAACGAGCCAGCGTTTCCACCGCCTCAGCATTACCTACAACAAAACCAATCCGCCAGCCGGTCATATTAAAAGGTTTAGAACAGGAACCAAATTCGATAGCTACATCCTTAGCGCCCGCAATCTGGAAAATACTGGGTGCGACATAGCCATCATATGTCATATCAGCATATGCAGAGTCATGACAGATCAGCAGATTATATCTCTTAGCAAAAGCTACAGCTTTCTCATAAAAATCCAAATTGGCAACTGCGCCGGTAGGATTATTGGGATAATTAAGCCAAAGGATCTTAGCCTTAGCTGCAATCTCAGAAGGCACAGCATCAAGATCAGGTAAAAAACCGTTTTCGGCAGTCAGCGGCAGATAGTAAGACTTACCGCCGGCCAGCATCGTAGCTGTATCATAGACCGGATAATAGGGGTTAGGTACTAGGTTGATATCGCCCTGGTTGACAAAACAATAATTAATATTGGCAATACCTTCTTTAGAGCCAATCAACGAACATACTTCATTAACCGGGTCAATTTCTACATCAAAACGGTTTTGATAATAATCAGCCACGGCAGCACGATATTCCAACATACCGACCGATGACGGATATTGATGATTGATGGTTACTTCCAGCTGTTTCTTCATTTCTTCAATAATAAAATCAGGCGTAGGTATATCGGGATCACCGATACCAAGGCTGATGATATCTTCACCTTTTGCTTTAGCTTCAGCTATTTTCTTTTCAATACCGGCAAATAGATAAGGTGGTATAGTTTTAATGCGATCAGATTGTTCTATCATAAATTACCTCCGAAATATATGTTTTAACTACTTAGACGAAAAGCATTATGTAATATTTATTAGATAAAAAATTCACCCTCGGCAACAAAAGTGGCCGGGCCGGTCATAAAAACCTTTTGGCAATCAACCCATTTGATATTCAGTGATCCATAAGCCAATTGTACCTCACAGTTATTTTTGGTAAAACCATTTAAGACTGACGCCACAACAGCAGCGCAAGCTCCGGTGCCACAGGCAAAAGTCTCACCGCAACCGCGTTCCCAAACACGCATCTGGATAACCTCGTCGGATAATAATTTCACAAATTCAACGTTAATTTTTGACGGGAATAACTGATGATTTTCAATTAGCGGTCCGATTATCTCTACCGGGAAGGAGACAATATCATTTACAAATATCACGCAGTGTGGATTGCCTATTGAAACCAGAGTTATTTTAAACATCTGATCATTGACCATCAACGGTGCATCTACCACCTGAGAACCACTAAAATCAGCCGGTATCTCGGCAGGTTTCAAGCGCGGCTCACCCATGTTAACGCGAACCATCCCCTGCTGTTCATCGATAATCATCGGACTTATCGGACCGGCAAGTGTCAAAAAGACAAACTGATTTTTTTGAACAATACCTTGCCTATTGGCAAATAAAGCAGCACAACGTATACCATTACCGCACATTTCGGCTTGCGACCCATCGTAGTTAAAAATCAAAAATTCACCATCATAACCGGCAACTGGTTTAAGCACTATCAAACCATCGGCACCAATACCCAACTGACGGTGGCATAAAGTTTTAGCCAAAGCCCCTAAATCAGTCGGTAACTGTTCCGTAAAACCGTTTAGTAGCACGAAATCGTTCCCTAAACCATGCATTTTGGTAAAACGCATAGGAATACCTTCTTTCTTTAACGGGGAAAACCATTTCTTAAAATTATATCATAGGAAAAGATTGGTTTACAAGAAAAAATTAGGTAGAAGGACAGAGCTACCAGCCATAAAAAATTCAAAAGAGAAGGACGGCTTAATGCCGCCCATAATCCTTAAAACTTGGTCAAGTACTTATCTACTTCCCACTTGGTTACTTGAACTCGGTATTCTTGCCATTCCAATCTTTTGGCTCCTATAAAACGATTAAAAACATGGTCACCGAGAGTATCGCGCATCAGTTTGCTGGTGCTCATAACATCAACGGCATCACTGATATTTTCCGGCAAAACGCTAACGGATAATTCTTTTAGTTCAAGAGCACTCAAATCAAATATATTTCTTTCAATCGGCGCCGGCGGCGCTATTTTATTTTCAATTCCATCCAATCCAGCCATCAGCATCACTGCGAATGCCAAATAAGGATTACAGGAAGGATCCGGGGAACGCAATTCCATACGTGTTGATTTACCGCGCTTGGCCGGTACCCGTACTAACGGAGAACGATTTTGAGTAGCCCAAGCAATATAGACTGGTGCTTCATAGCCGGATACAAGCCGTTTATAAGAATTGATAATCGGATTGGTAATCGCTGTATAGGCTGCGGCGTGTTTTAGTAAACCACCTAAATACCAATATGCTTGCTGTGAAAGACCACGCTCACCGGCAGGATCACAAAAGACATTTTCTCCGGCTTTAAATAATGACTGATTAACATGCATACCGCTACCGGAAATACCGCCAATCGGCTTAGGCATAAAGGTAGCATGGAGACCATGAGACTGAGCAACGCGGCGAATTACATATTTAAATGTTTGGACATCGTCGGCAGCGGTCAGCGCATCAGCATATTTAAAATCAATTTCGTGCTGCCCGGGTGCACATTCATGATGAGAAGCTTCAACTTCGAAACCTATCTGTTCCAAATGCAAAACCATTGCCTCACGTGCCTTTTCACCAAAATCTACCGGGGCCAGATCAAAGTAAGCAGCTTTATCATGAGTTTCTAAAGTTGGTTTGCCATCATCATCGGTATGGAAGAGAAAAAATTCTGCTTCAGGACCGACATTCATGCTATAGCCCATATCTGCGGCTTTAGTCAGCGCTTTCTTCAAAATGTATCGGGGATCACCGGCAAAAGGAGTACCATCAGGATTATAAACATCACAAATCAGCCTTGCAGAACAACTCTCCGTATAAGTGTCGGGTAATACTTGCCATGAATTAAGATCAGGCCTCAAATACATATCACTTTCTTCAATACGCACAAAGCCGTCAATAGAAGAACCATCAAACATCATTTCGTTTTCTAAGGCTTTTTCCAACTGACTGGTAGTGATAGCGATATTCTTCATCACTCCGAAGATATCGGTAAACTGGAGCCGAATAAATCGGATATGATTTTCTTTGGCACTGACAAGTATATCGTTTTTACTAATCATAGATACCCCTCCTATAATACAAATAACTACGGACGTCAAAAACATGTGTTCAATTTAATTTGTAATTATATTCAATAAGATAATAAAAGTCAATAGAAAAAGGATATATACCTATTAATACTTGACAAAAACATAATCTACTAATCATAATACTATAAAATGATCAAAGATCAAATACGCATAGTTTTATAATAATTTTATGTATTTTAAGAAGAGTTTAAATCAAAAGGAGCAATATGAATTTATTATCTTTATTTATGATTGCATTAGGCCTATCAATGGACGCTTTTACTATTACAATAGCTAACGCAATGAATTATAAAGGCAATGATATTATGCAGCAGGGTCTGCGCATGGCATTGGCCTTCGGTATTGCCCAGATGCTGATGCCAATCATCGGCTATGCCGTTGGCACCAGTTTTGCAGCAGCTATTAATGCCTTTGATCATTGGATAGCCTTTGTCTTGCTGTTGGCTATCGGCGGTAAAATGCTTATTGAAGGATTAAAGGAGCTAAAACAGCCGCCCTCCGCTATAAAACACACTATAATTTTAAGTAATAAACAGCTAATAATACAAGCTATCGCCACCAGCATTGATGCGCTGGCAGTTGGTGTCAGCTTTGCTTTTATAAGTGTCAATATTGTCGCAGCTTCCGCCTTTATCGGTGTAATAACATTTCTTTGCTGTATGATTGCTGCCTCCATCGGCCACAAATTTGGACGTCTGTTAAAGCAAAAAGCGGTTATTTTTGGCGGTTTAGTTTTAATTTTTGTCGGAACAAAAATATTACTCGAGCATCTTTTATAAAAAAATTTTAACAGTATATGTGACTAAATTCAAGGATAGGTTAATATGGAACTGATTAAATTGTTTATAATATTCATCTTCATTGTGGTGCTGCTTGGCTTTAAAAAGCCGTTGGGACCCGTTATTTTTGTGGCTACAATATTACTGGGGGTATTATTTTTAATACCTCCGCTTGAATTTACAAATGCTTATATTTCTTCAATAACCAGCATTGATACAATCGAATTCATATTAGTATTATTCTTCATCATGCTGCTTGAGCATATCATGGGCCAGGTCGGTTATATGGAAGGAATGCTTGGCGCCATGAATGCGATCTTCCATAGTAAGAGAATCAATATTGCAGTTTTACCGGCTGTAATAGGGCTCTTACCTTCGGCGGGCGGGGCGCTTTTTTCGGCTCCCTTAGTAGGTAAATCAGCGGAAGGCACTGCTTTAAGTCCCGAGGACAAGTCATTTCTCAATGTCTATTATCGTCATATTATGGAGCTGTTCTTCCCAACTTATCCCTGTGTGCTGCTGACAGCACAGATTTCCGGCTTCCCGTTGCCTCAGGTAGTGCTGATAATGCTTCCTTGGTCTCTGTTTATGGCAATCATCGGCATATTTTACCTTCGCAAGATCAAAAAGGAAGAAAAACTGATATCTATACCGCTTAAAACAGCACTGATGCAAATGCTAACTAATTTTTGGCCATTTCTCTTAATCGTAATACTAATCATCTTTTGCGGTATACGAACTTCAATTGCTTCCTGTATTACGCTGTTGGCGGTAATCCTGGTTAGTCGCGTAAAGCCATGCCAACTGTTGACTATGCTCAAAAACGGCACCAATATATCGATACTATTGATGGTACTGTTTGTACTTGCCTTCAAAGATATCCTCAGCTACTCCGGAGCTGTCGAGAGCTTACCGACATTAGTTGCATCATGGCCAATACCACCGTATCTGGTATTTTGTATCCTTTGTACTTTTATCACTTTGATTACTGGTATGATGCTGCCAATGGTGGCGATTGGACTGCCGCTGGCCTTTTCAGCTATTCCGAATGGCGGAATACTGTTGATGATGCTTCTATTACTTGCTGGATATGCCGGTAATATGATAACGCCGATGCATATATGCACTAATATCGTTAGCCAGTACTTTCACGCTGATCTGCGCAAAGTGTTAGTAATGAGCATACCACCTTATTCCCTGGTTCTTGTTCTCGGTATAATAGCTTATATAATACTCTCATAATATAACACAAATTTGACTAAAAGCACCATTATAAGCATATTAATTGACTAAATAGGTAAAAAAGATGTAAAATATTAAGATAAATTTACAACAGGAGGCATACTATGAGCGAAAGGGATTTTGCATCACTTCCCAACAATCATTTTATCAATACTATTATCAACAATGACCTCAAGGAAGGTAAATGCAGCGAAAAGGTGCATACGCGCTTCCCGCCGGAACCTAACGGACGTCTTCATATCGGTCATGCTAAGGCAATCTGCATTGATTTTGGCACTGCCAAAGAATACGGTGGCCTCTGCAACCTCCGTTTTGACGACACCAATCCCTCCAAGGAGGAACAACAGTTCATAGATGCTATTCAAGAAGATATTCATTGGCTAGGCTTTGATTGGCAGAACCGGCTTTATTATGCTTCTGATTATTTTGAAAAGCTTTACGATTTTGCCGCTCAGTTAATTAAAGAAGGTAAAGCTTATGTCTGTGATCTTTCTCAGGACGAAATCCGCGCCTACCGCGGTACGCCAACCGTACCCGGTACCATTAGCCCTTATGCCTCACGCAGCGTCGAAGAAAATTTACAGTTATTTGCCCAGATGCGTGAAGGCTGTTTTGAAGACGGCAGCCGTGTACTGCGCGCCCGCATTGATATGGCTTCATCAAACTTTAATATGCGCGATCCGGTAATGTATCGGATCCAGAGGTCACACCATCAACGCACCGGCGATAAATGGTGTATCTACCCGATGTATGACTACGCTCATCCGGTTTCTGACGCTCTGGAAGGTATCACCCATTCCATCTGTACTCTCGAATTCGAAAATCATCGACCACTATACGAATGGTTCTTAAACAATATTGATGTACCCTGCAAAAGCCGCCAGATCGAATTTGCCCGACTCAACATTACCTATACCGTGATGTCAAAGCGCAAATTACGCCGCTTAGTCGAAGAAGGCTTTGTCAGCGATTGGGACGATCCTCGTATGCCTACGCTGTCGGGAATGCGCCGCCGTGGTTATCCGGCTGCTGCCATCCGCGATTTTTGCGATAAGATCGGCGTAGCTAAAGCCAATAGTACTGTTGAATTCAGCCTGCTTGAGCATTGTGTACGCGATATTCTCAATACCAACGCCGACCGTGTGATGGCCGTTATCGATCCCTTGAAAGTCGTAATTGATAATTACCAAGGCAGTGAACTTTTACCGGCGGAAAACAATCCGGAGCTACCGGAACGCGGCAAAAGAGAAATCAGTTTCAGCAATCAAATTTATATTGAGCGCAGCGACTTTATGGAAGAACCGGTCAAAGGCTTCCGTCGTCTGACAGTAGGAAGCGAAGTAAGGCTGAAATTCGCCTATATCATCAAATGTGAGAGCATTGTCAAAGATGAAAACGGCAATATCGTCGAACTCCATTGCAGCTATGATCCGGCAACCAAAAGCGGCAGCGACAACTCCGGCAAGAAGGTCAAGGGCACTATCCACTGGGTAGATGCGGCAAAAGCCATTCCGGCCACGCTGCAGCTTTATGATAACCTCTTTGCCAAAGAAAATCCTGACGATGTTGAAGAGGATAAAGACTTTATCGATTATCTTAATCCTAGTTCATTAATTACTGTTAAAAACGCATTAATCGAAGCATCGTTAGCTGATGCCGCCAAAGGCGTTCCCTATCAGTTTATGCGCCAAGGCTACTTCGTTGCTGATTATGATTCTTCACTCCAGCATTTGATATTTAACAGAATTGCCTCTCTTAAAGACAGTTGGGGAAAACAAAAGTAAAGGAGTATTTTATGCAAAAAAAATTATACCGCTCTTTGGAAAAGCGAATAATCGCCGGTGTTTGCGGCGGACTTAGTGATTTCTTCGGCATTGATGCCACCATTATTCGCATTATTTGGGCAGTATTAGCTTTGTTTTATGGGGCAGGGATAATTATTTATATAATTGCGATTTTTATTATACCCAACGACCCCGGTTATATCGATATGAAATAAGCCTCAGCAGCATTTATCATCCAACTACGGCTGACAAATCATCTTTGCGACAATAGCCGGCCCCGGCAAATCCGATACTTCCACGCCCAGGCTGGCAGCGCCGCTGGCATATAATTCAGCGTTCATGTCTCCGTCAATACAGTAACTGTGCAATACAATCTTTATATTCTGCTCTTGGAGCTTTTTAATCGCCATCGCTGCCACCGGCGGAATATTGCCTGCGCCATAAGCGGTAATAATAACAGCTCGGGTACCAACCGCTGCAGTAAGAATAGCCTGTTCGCTAATACCGGGAAACAGGCGTATCAAAACAATCCGTTGATCATAATTAATATTGAGCCGAAGCTTATCCGCTATTGGCTGTGGTGGCTGATTAATAATAAGCTCACCATCTTTCACCTGGCCGATTTCTTTGGCTCCAACACTGATAAACGCATCATCAGCAGAAATATGAAACTTGTATGCATGGCGTCCGTCAATAATACGGTTAGCAAATACCACCATCACTCCGAATAGATCACTTGCCGCAACATAAAATGATGCCTCCAGATTACCCGGAGCATCGCTATCGGCAGCAACAAGCGGCCGCTGGCTTCCTGTTAATACCAGCGGTTTATTCAGTCCCGGCAGCATATAACTCAGCGCAGCCGCGGTATAGGCCATCGTATCAGTGCCATGGCTAATTACGATACCATCATAATCATTAATTAGCTGATAAACGGCTTTGGCTATCTTGGCCCAATCGGCCGGTGTCATTTCGGCGCTGTCGATACTCATCAGCTGCTGGCAATCAATCTGATATCGCTGATGCAACTGTGTTGAAAGATGGCTTAACAATTGCTTTGCATCTAAAGTCGGCGTCAATCCTTTTTCGCTTTGACTGGCAGCAATAGTGCCGCCGGTAGCAATTAATAATAGTTTTTTCATCTCTTTTTCTTGCCTTTCAGACGTTTTTGCGGCGCATTAAAATCAAGCAATGGTAACTTACGGTTAACATATAATATTACTACACCGGCCGTAATACAAATTATAGACACCATCATAGCAGTCCGTAAAAATCCTAACATCAGACTATCGGTACGAAATGTTTCTATAACAAAACGGCCAATTGAATAGACAATCAGATATATAGCAAATACGCTGCCTCTGCGATGAGGACGACGCAGCAGCTTAATTAATATTATGAATGCTCCGACATCCCAAAGTGATTCATAAAGAAAAGTTGGGTGACGATAAGCGCCATCAATATACATAGCCCAAGGCAGATCGGTTGAATAACCGTAAGCCTCTTGATTAAAGAAATTTCCCCAGCGCCCAATCGCCTGCCCTATTGCCAGCGAGGGACAAAACACATCTGCCCAGCGTAAGAAGCCCGGCTCTTTGCAATGCGTCATCAGCCAACAAACTAATATACCGGCGATAATGCCGCCATGAATCGCCAGTCCTCCCTCCCAAATGCGAAATATCCTAGTCCAATCAGTCGCATAGAAACTCCAGTTAAAAATAACATAATAAAGGCGTGCGCCAACAATCGCCGATGGTATTACCACCAGTAATATATTAATCATTTCTTCATCATCAAGCCGCTCGCGTTTGGCCTCACGATAGGCAAGATAAATTCCAAGCGCCAAAGCTAAACTAATGAGAATGCCATACCAACGAACGCTAAGGTTGCCGATACTAAACGCGATACCAGTTGATGACATAGCACAATACCTCCCAAAATCATATGTTTATTATATACCATTTTGACAAGAATAAAAAGCTTGGATTAATCATTAGTATTATGTGAGGTAATATGGAATTTAATAAAATAACACTTGCTCAAAGAGATTTATTTAATCATTATCTGCGTGGCCGTCGCTATGAACTGGCAGCTTACACATTTAATGCTTTTTTTATCTGGCGTGATTGGGATCCTTATGGCTGGACCATAGTTGACGATACTTTATGTATCAAGAGTGATTTCCGTGGCTATGATGCAGTATTACCCCCCATCACTGCCGATGACAATGCGCGGCTGCAGGCAACAGAAACTTTGATAAATTGGTATGAGCAGCGAGGCATACCATTTATGATAAACGAAGCCTCACAATCAACCATCGAGTTTTATCAACGATATATGCCCGGCGTACTTGTTGCCGAAGAATTTCTCGGCGGCACTAATTATATTTACCTTCAAGAAGATTTGGCATACCTGCGTGGCAAAAAATACAATGCCAAACGCAACCATGTCAACCGCTTTATCAGAGATAACCCTGACTACCGTCTGCTGCCAATGACATCGGAACTGGCGATTAAGTGCAAAGACCGGCAATTACAGTGGGCCGCTTCTCACGACATGAACAACCATGATCTGCAAATGGAGCAAAAAGGCGTAATGACGGCGCTCGACCATATCAGCGAACTTAAAGGCTGCAGCAGCGCCTGCCTAATGGTCGGGGAATCTATAGAAGCGTTCACTATCGGTGAACCGCTTAACGAAGATACATTTTTGATCCACATCGAGAAGGGCAATAGTCATTTGCCTGGTACGTTTCAGGCAATTAATCAATTTTTTGTACGTAATTACTGTAGTGGATATAATTACATCAACCGTGCCGAAGATATGGATTGTGAAGGTCAGTGCAAAGCAAAACTCAGCTATCATCCTTGCCATCTTGAGAATAAATATATATTACGCCGCTGCGATCAGATTAATCAAAAATAGCAATCAGGGAGTTAGCAAATGATACTTCGTTATGCCAACAATTACGATACTCCGGCGATCAAAGAACTTTGGAAGTCTGAATTCGAGAGCTGGGAACCATATTTCAGCTGGTATTTTACGCGTGTCTACCGGCCTGAACTAACTTTAGTCTGCTGCGATGGCAGCGAAATTGTCGCCGTAACCCAAATTGCCCCCTATTTGCTCAATCTGCGCAGCACAAAAGTAACAGCCGCCTATCTGGTCGGCGTAGTCAGCTCACCGGCACGACGCGGTGAAGGCTTTGGACGAGCTATTATCAAATATACGATTGCCGAACTAAAACAAAAAAACATCAGTACAGCATTATTATATAGTGATATTCCCGATTTTTATCTGCCGCTCGGCTTTCGCCATTGTTATTGGCAACAGTATTTAAGCTGGCCGGCGAAATCAGGTGAAACCACTTTGTGGCGCAAGGGCGCAATTTGCGCAGATGATATTTATGCAATCGATAAAATCTATCGGCAAATGCATATTGGCTGCCATGGCCAATTACTGCGAAACCTCTCTAATTGGCAAAAACTACTTGAAGAAGCCGAGTGTGATCAAGCTACGATTGAAATTGCATCAAATTCCTACTTGATCAGTTATACTGAAGGTTCGTCGTTACGCCTTCGGGAAATGGGATATACAGATCAGGATGCATTTACAAGCGCCAAGACCAAGGCCACAAGCATAGCGGCCAGCAAAGGTTTATCAAACGTCGATTGGAACGCACCGATAGACTTACCCTCAGATCCAACAGTGAAAACACATCCGTTTGTGATGGCACGGCTCGTAGATTACCAAAATTTGCTGCCAATTCTTCCCTACCCAACCGATACAGCAGCAAGTTTCCAATTTACTATTGATCAAGACCCACCATTTTGTCTAAACATCGGTAACGGCGGAATGATTATGCCGGTTGCAACAGATATCGGCAGCTTGACCCAATTAGTTTTTGGGGCTAAAGCTGCGGATACAAGCCATTTTGAAGCAACTTCACAAACACTGACACTGCTTAATAAATGTTTTCCGCCTATGCGTTGCCGTATCAATGAATACACTTAAAAAACGCCCCAAAGGGCGTTATTTTTTTATATTATTAAGATATTACTTTTGCATCATTGCATTTTTGAAAGCCGAGCGGCTGCGTCTACCCCAGAACAGATAAAACAACAGAGAGATAACGGCAGCACCAACCATCAATGTAAACATATTGTTATAGCCAAAAGCTTCAACCAATACGCCGCTGATAATGCCGCCCATGCCAATACCGATATCAAAAGCGCACAAAAAGGTGCTGCTGGCCGCGCCGCGTTGCTCCGGTTCCGCTACCCGCAGCGCCATCGCCTGCATGGTGGGAACCAGTGTGCCAAATCCGATGCCGTACAGCAGTGCCGCGATAACAAACAACGGTAAGCTATGACCATATGCGAGCAACAGCAAAGAGGCGACTATCGCCCCATTACAGACAAAGACAAGGATACCCTCGCCGCGTCTATCGGCAATTCGACCACTGGCTAACCGCGCGCCTGCAACCGCAACCGCCATCACCGAAAAGAATATGCCGCCGCTGCCTATACCAGTCTTCACGGCATAAAGAGCAATAAACGCCTGAACCGCACCATAAGTCAATAGTGTGCTTAAAGTAATTGCCGCAGCTGGCAACGAATCTTTGAAAATCAGTGTTTTAACACTAAACCGCAGCTTAGTGGTAGCTGCAGCAGATTCAATACGGGGGAATCTCACCTGTGAAGCTAAAATCAGAGCAATAACCGCCAGTAAACAAGAGCTGTAAAACAACGGTATAAACCCCCAATAACTCATTACCGCCAAACCGAGCGCCGGAGATATAGCCATTGAAAAAGTATTGGTAAGGCCAAAGTAAGCCATGCCTTCCCCTAGCTGATGCCTGGGAATAATATCACAAGCGGCAGTGTTGACCGATGTGGTAGTACAAGACCAAGCTACGCCATGAATCAAACGCAGTAATATTATAATTGCAATCAATTTTACCCATGGATAAATGGCACCAATCGCAATAATTGCCACCCCTCCGGCGAATAGCAGCAAACGCCTGCTTTTATGATCGAGAAACCAGCCGATAAATGGCCGAACAATTACCGAGGATACCGAAAAAATGCCGATGGCAACCCCAATTATAGCTTCGTTTCCGCCAAGGCTTTTGACGAAAAAAGAAAACGTCGGCAGTAACATATAAAAACCGAAAAAGAACAGCATATTAAGAAAGCAAACCATCAAGAATGGCTTGTTCCAAAGTGATTGTTTTTTGATCGGTGATTGGTCAGACATAGATGGCCTCCGCTGGCTATCGGCAGATAATTGATTTGCCACTTATACTATGCTTTGAGCTTTTGGGCATTTTTAAAAGCAGAGGGAGTTTTGCGTGCCCATAACAGATATGTAAGTATGGAAATTATCGTACTGATACCCATCAATGCGTACATTGTACGGTATCCCAAGGCGGTAACCAGGATGCCGGCTATGATACCTCCCATACCAATCGCAATATCGAACGAGCAAAGAAAAGTACTGCTAGCCGCACCGCGTCTGTGTACCGGCACTATCCGCACCGCCATCGCCTGTAATGCCGGAATACTGGTACCAAACCCCAAACCAAAGCAGACAGCAGCACTGTAAAATGTCAAGAAGCTATTACCAAAAGCGATCAGCAATAATGCGGTAAGATAAGAAAAGTTGGCAAAATAAACCATAGGTGCCTCCCCGTGTCGATCGGTCAATTTACCGCTGAATAATCTTGTAGACGCCGAAAAGATAGCCATAATGGTAAAAAAGAGGCCCCCGGAACCTACCCCGGTTTTTGCAGCATAAAGTGCGATAAACGAATTTATGCTGCCATAATTAATCATTGAGAAAAATTCCACTACCGAGGCCGGAAGCGCATCAATATTAAACAAGCGGTAAAACAAATTTCCACTACTGGTGGCAACTGTTGTATTTGTTACCTGTTGGAAGGTCAATCGTCGCGCTACTAAAAAACTGGCAACAGTCATAGCCGCAGCGGCGACAAAAAGGAGATTAAAACCAAGAGCCTTCATCACAACCAATCCCAAAGCCGGAGCAATTGCCATAGAGATCGAGTTGGTCATACCAAAGAATCCCATTCCTTCCGCAAAACGAGTGCGGGGTATGATATCACAAGCATTGGTGTTAGAAGCTGTAGTAGCTCCCGACCAAACAAAGCCATGAACAATTCTCAGCAAAATAGCTACCGCCAATATAGGTATGAAAATATAAGCTACAAAAATAAGCCCAACAATCGGCAGACCATAAATCAATAGCTTACTGCGGCTTTTAGTATCAAGAATCCAACCGGCTAAGGGACGCATCGCTAAAGCGGAAAAGGCATATGCACCGGCTACAAAGCCAACGATCAGCTCATTACCGCCAAGGCTTTTAATATAAAAAGGGAAAGTCGGCATCAGCATATGAGCCGATATAAATATCATAAATTCCAGTAAACATATATGGCAAAACGAGCGTGTCCAAAGATTTTCCGGCTGTGTCGTATAGGGTTTATCCGGTGTTTTAACAGTTGGCTGAAATATATGATGTAGTGCAAGCGGCAAATGCATTAATAAAACTCCGATCAATAATATGGATTATTCTTATGAAAATAATTTAAAAATAAGCAAAACTCTGTAATTTAGCGATTAAGCATATCGGTAATGAATTGTTTGGCAGTTCTACCGCTGCGCGAATTATAACGACGTTCCCATTTGATCGCCTCAGCATGAAGAATAACAGATTCAACCTCCAAACCGACAGCGGCGGCTAACCCATCAACAATATTTAAATATTCGTCTTGAGTAGGCGGCGGAAAAGTAATTGTTATACCAAAACGTTCGGCCAATGATAGTTTTTCTGCCACTGTGTCACCAATATACATATCCTCACTGCGCTGAAGCCGATCAGCCCAGCTTTCTGATACCAGATGACGACGGTTAGAGGAAGCATAAATCACCGTATTGGCAGGAGCAGCTGTTACGCCGCCTTCAATAATAGTTTTTATTTCACGGTAAATGTTATCATCGGCATCAAATGAAAAATCATCAAGAAAAATGATAAACCTTTGACGATAGCCGGCCAATATACGCAATATCTCTCCTAAGCTACTCCAATATCGACAATCGACCGCTACCAGCTTTAAACCCTGATCGGCAAAAAAATTGGCAGCAGCTTTGATCATCGAAGATTTGCCGGTACCCTTTTCACCGTAAAGCAAGAGGTTATTAATAATGCCCCCCGCAACAAAAGTTTTGGTATGCTCACGGATCAACTGTTTTTGTCGTTCATAAACAAATAATTGATTAAAAGAAATAGGATCACTGTTATCGACACCTTTTAGACCGTCTTCCCAAATAAAGAAATTGTGGCGGCAGATAGCGCCATAACCGCAACGGTAGTAAAAATCAGCCAGCATGCGAGTAGCAGCGGCGCCGTCGCGATTGTGAAAAGTTTTAGCAAAATTACTGCGAAAACTGTTATAGTAACTGTTGTCAATATTCAATGATTGGGTAGGCGGCAATTTTGACAATAAACTTTGCCAGCGCTGATCAGCAGCCTGAGGCATTTTATCATCCAACCCTGCCAAGTTATTTAATTCATCGGCGACGATTGATAACAAAGTAGCCGGCAGATCATTAAGCGGCGCTACCGCAGCAGCGTGGCTGAAGAAATTATCATCACAAATTATGGCATCAAGCAGCCAAGCATCAAAAACATCTCCGCATATATGCTCCTTTACGGCTCGCTCCAGTAAGATCTGACAATAATCAGGCCAGCGCTTCTCATCATCAATAGCAGCCTGATACAAAAGCAGCAATTGATCCTTAGCGATGTTTCTATAAATAATAAGTTTACCTAAGTTGTTGTTCATTTTTTCGTTACACTCCCAGCATTATCAGACGATTACTAAATATAATCTTCATTTATATCATATAACCTTTAGTTATCACAGTCAATAGAAGGAAAAAACGCGAATAGTGAAGAAAAATAGTCAAGAATAAATATGAAACTAGAGGTTAATGATAATGAAAGGTTATTCCAACGTTAATGACCTGTTGGCTTCTAATAGAGATCGCATCAATTCAGTTAATGCGATAAAGCTACAAAAACAACAACCCTCAAAACCACCGGCAAACAAGCGCCGTCGTACCCTTAAAAAAATACGTATCTTACCTCTGGTAACATTAGGTCTAATTAATTGCGCACTGATTATTGCATTTGGTTGCCTGATTTGGAGTATCATTGCCTACTTCGGAAAGGTCGACGTAACGCGGTCTATCGGAGGACCATTAATAATCTTTTTCATAGCCGTTCTCATCTCCTCAGCTTTTATAACATTAATAATTCGTGGCGGCAATATCTTTCCTGCATTTACGTTAGCCATTATAGCTTTTATTGCCAACCTGGTTATCATCAATAATTTCGGAATTGATATCTGCATCTCCACCGCCCTGCTCAAACTATTTATTATATTGTTGGCAGCTATTATAGGTTTTTCGATCGGCAAAATACTGAGTACGCTGTTGTATAAAAAGAAACCATTAAGAAAAATTAGATCAGTCAATAATTAATAGCTATTTACCTAACAAACAACACCGAATCCCAATACATATAAACTAATATACTTAAAACAGAGAGGAATTCGGTAATGCAAAAAAATTTATTGCGTAGTTTATTAAGACACCGTCTCTTAGTTATAATACTGCTGCTTATCCAAATAGCTGCTTTAATTTATATTATTGAAAGCACTAACGCATTGTCTTCCTGGATTAACGTGGCGTTAACACTGATCAGTCTGTTTGTGGCGCTGTATATTGTCGGCAGCCCAAGAGAAAAACACCCATATAAACTAACTTGGATTTTCTTAATTTTGATCTTCCCTGTGTTTGGTGGTTTATTATATTTACTATACCGAATTCAATCATCAACTCATCACTTTAGCCGTCGCTTTATGACGATGGTGCAGCAGAGCAACTCTCTATTAAACAATAACCCTTTTGCCCTGGATACAGCAAAAAACAAGGCTACAGAGTTAGCAACACAGATTAATTTTTTGCAACAATTTGCCGGTTTCCCCGTTTACAACCACACTGAGTATGAGTATTTTTCTCAGGGCAAAACCATGTTTAAGAGCTTAATAGATGAAATAAATAAAGCTGAAAAATATATATTCATGGAATACTATGTTATCGAGGAAGGTGTAATGTGGAATGCCATACTCGATATTTTGCGTCAAAAAGCTGCCGTCGGCATTAAGGTGCGCATACTCTACGATGATTTTGGTTGTTTTAACCGCCTACCTGCGGATTATCCACAGCAATTAAGAGCTATGGGTATTGAATGTAGTGCTTTTAACCCTTTCCGCCCCTTTTTGAGCGTTATTCAAAATAATAGAGATCATCGGAAAATTACTGTCATTGACGGCAAGGTTGCTTTTACCGGAGGCATCAATTTAGCTGACGAATATATTAATCTTAAATCTCCGTTAGGATATTGGAAAGATACCGGCATAATGATTAAAGGACTTGCTGTCCGCAGTTTTGTGTTGATGTTCCTCCAAATGTGGAGTTTTAGTCTAAATTTCTCTGAGCAGTTAACTGTATATCTTCCACCTGTTAATGATTTTAAAGAATATCCTAATGATGGTTTCATCCAACCGTTTTGTGACAACCCTATTGGTGAGGAAAATATCGGAGAACAAGTCTATCTTCAAATTATCAATAACGCTAAACAGTATGTATTTATAACTACACCCTATTTAATTCCCGATGATAATATGTTAACCGCATTAAAACTGGCGGCAAAAAGCGGCGTAGATGTAAGGATTATCACACCCGGACACTGGGACAAATATATAACCCACATTGCAAACCGCTCCTATTATAGGGAACTTATCAGAGGCGGAGTTAAGGTTTATGAATATAAAAAAGGTTTCGTTCATAGCAAATCAATTATTTCTGATGACAAAACTGCAGTAGTTGGTACATTAAACCTAGATTACCGCAGTTTTTATCTGCATTTTGAATGCGCCGTTCGTCTCTATAACAGCAAAATAATACCCGAAATAAAAAAAGATATATTAGAAACCGTTAGTAATTCGTATCTTGTTCAAAGAGAGGATTGCAAACACAATCTTTTTACGCGTCTAATCCAAGAAGTAATCCGTTTAATATCTCCTTTGATGTAAAACCATATATAATAAAAAAGGCCGCTACTAGCGGCCTTTTTTTATTAGATTGTTTTACTAAGTAACTTTTTTACTGGTAATATGAATACCTAGCACGGTTACTAGCAAAGCGGCAACAAAAACCCAAATTAAAATACCAATGCCGTTGGCATTACCTTTAGCTGTTTCAATCATACCATAGGCAATATAGAAAAACATCCAAATGCAAATCAGCTTGGTCAAAGACAATCCCGCAAATATGATTGAAAGTACTGGGACAGCATTTTTTTTAGTGATCGTCACGTTGATATTTATCATCTTAGGAAAAAATCGTGATATTGTCACTATTATGTAAATTAAAACCATAACACCGGCAAAAAAGAAGATATCACTTTTGCTACTCCAATCATCCGGCACACCATTGGGGCCAAAATGACTGGGAATCACATCCGGTAAGACGGCATATTGACTAAATATCATTACCAGTGCAAGTATTAAACCAACTATAGACAATACTTCGCAGATAATTTCCATTTTGCTGCGAGGTATTTGCGGTAATTCAAAATCAACGTTTAACATATTAATAACCCCATTTTTTAGTTTTCAACAGTAAGAATGATGGGATCTCCGTCAGTCACAACAACAGTGTGTTCGAATTGAGCGACATTATGATTATGAGGTGTTTTTAGCGTCCAACCATCATTTTCCTCAAGCACGTAATCATCGCCCTCTGATATGAACGGTTCGATCGCCAATACCATCCCCGATTTGAGCAAACGTTTGTCACGCTTCTCATGATAGTTATATATACTCTCAGGATCATCATGAAGCGAACGGCCAACACCATGTCCGCATAAATTACGAATAGTATTATATCCTTGCTTATGGGCTTCCTTTTCTACGATTAACCCAATGCCACTTAAAGGAAAACCATCACAAGCGGCAGCAATAGCTTTATCGAGTGTTGACTTGCAACAAGCAAGCAGCTTCTCCGTACTATGCTTAACCGGCGGCACGACAAATGTAGTCGCAGTATCACTGAAAAATCCATCTTTAATTGCAGAGACGTCAATGTTAACAGTATCACCGGCTTGAATAATCCTGTCCGATGGGATACCATGCGCTACCACCTCGTTGACGCTGATGCAAGTATGGCCGGGAAATTCGTAGCAGAAAATCGGAGCCGATTTTGCGCCGTAGCTCTCCATTATTTGACGTCCATATTCATCTAGTTCCTTTGTTGTAATGCCTGGTTTTACTTGCTCACCCATCTTACGTAGTGTGATTGCCACTATATGTCCGATTTCACGCATAGCATCCATTTCTGCTGCAGTCGTTATTATCATTAATAGCCTCCAAAAATAATTAATTTCGGAATATTATAACATAAATCTGCTTTTTGTGCAAAAATCGGAGTTAAAATATCATTAGATATTTCGTTAATAACATCCAGAAAACAGGTTAAAATGGAACGGTCAATTAAGACCGTTCCTTGTCTTTCGGCAGTCGTCCTGATTTTTTCAATGCTTCCCGCAATAAATACTCGATATGGCCGTTAACACTGCGAAGTTCATCAGCAGCCCAGCCTTCGATAGCTTTATAGATATCGCTGTCGATTCGCAACGGAAAGCTCTTACGTCCACTCATTGCTTAATACATACTCCCAACATTGATTACGGGCTGCGATGAACGATCAGAGATGATCGTAACCATAATGTTGTTAATCATATTAATCTTGCGCTCATCATCCAGCTCAAGCGAACTATGCTTTTGCAAATCTTCAATAGCCATCGTCGCCATACCAACAGCGCCGTCAACAATAATCCGCCGTGCCGCCAATATTGCCGAAGCCTGTTGACGCTGGAGCATAGCGCTGGCGATCTCTGTTGCATAGGCAAGGTGCGTCAGACGTGCTTCTATTACCTCGACTCCCGCTAAATTCAACCGAGCAGCTGTTTCTTGCATCAGCTGAGCCGATACTTCATCGGCATTGGAACGCAGCGAGAAGCCCTCGTCATAGTTATCATAGGGGTATTGCGCGGCTACATGACGCAACGATGTTTCACTTTGGATCTCAACAAATTCCTCGTAATTGTTTACATCAAGTAGAGCTTTGGCGGAATCGATTACCCGAAAAACAATCACAGCGGCTATATCTATTGGGTTACCGTTAATATCATTTACTTTAAGCTTTTCACTGTTAAAGTTACGTATCCGCAGTGAAACTTTTTTATTAGTCGAAAAAGGTACGGTGAGCCATATACCGTTTTGACGAATGCAGCCAATATATTTACCGAAGAAGACCACTACCGCAGCAGTATTTGGTTGAATAATTACTAATCCGGTAGCCAATATAATGAAAATGATCATACTGATAATAGCACCTGCAATATAAGGGGTAGCAGACTGTACTCCTTCGATAACTGCAAGTAAATAAAAGCAGTAGATGCTCAACCCCAAAAAAACCAAGACTAAAATTAAACCAAGAAAGCCGTTAATTTTCCAAACAGGTTTTTCTGCAATTAGTTTATTTTCCTTATCCATTAAAATCCTCCTAAAGTCACTGCATAATTTTTCAGTACAAATTGGTATGATTATGATATCACAATTATATCATAAATTCAAGTATATATTTAATATTATCTTTAATTTATAAGTTATACAAGCAAGCCGATTAAATTAAAAATCTTCTGCAATCTCTATCTGCCATTCAATAGAATTTATTGAATCTTGAGTTTGCCGAACTTGTCCTATTAAATTTGCGGTAGTGATGTAATCCCCTGTTCCAATATAATAATTACATAATGCCTCAGATAAAAGCTGTTGTTGGTTTTCCAACAATTCAATCTGATTTTGGCGACGAAGATATAAACGGTTACAACAATAGTCAGCACCGCCGGCAAGGAACCAGACCATTGTAGAGATCAAAATGATTATAAATACCCCGCCAACTACCTTAAAAAAAGAATACCTTTGAAGCATTATTTAAACCTCCGCAAATTTGGTTTGCAGTGGTTCTTCTCTGCTATAATAGCCAATACCTTTAAGCAAATAACAACAAATACCCCAGCAAGAATACCATATCCGACAGATTATTCAGCACCTATCTGAAACAAAAACACATACAAAAAGGACCACCTTTTTGTGGCATGAATAAACAAATATATAAGTTTTTTCACGGTAAATCCTTTTTAAAGTTCATCTTTACGTTTTATTTATTTATAATTCTTATTCCTTCACACCGTCTTTTTCGGAAAACAATTATAGTAAAATCACCGGATGAGTCTCAACAACCGCTGGTTTACTTAATAAAGTAAGAGGAGCAAGCAAGAAGAATGGAGTGATCTGTTTATGAATGTTGTGCTGACAGTGGCAGCGGTCATCGCCCTCTGCTTATCTATCTGTTTTACGTATTGGCCAAAGGTGAGAGATTATGAGCAGAATTGTGATTGAGGAAATTGTTTTTATCTTATTGCTGATCGGCTTGTCCATACCCCTGGGGATATATATTTACAAGGTCATGTCCGGTCAAAAAGTATTATTATCACGAATAATTACACCCGTGTAAAAGGGCAGCTGTAGACTTCTATAGCCGTAAAGCGTGGAGCAAATAACCAAAAAATACGCTTTTGCTGTATTCACCTTTAGTGCAGTCTGCGTAATTTTCATATTTACAGATTTGCGGGTCAACATGGCCAATATCGGCAGAAAACTGGAAGCAAATCCCGGCGAGCCTAAATATATTGTAACGGAAGTCGGCGTTGGATACCGAATGATCGAACAATAATACAAAATATCTAATTTCTTATATTTACGAAAAGATGGTATAGCTTTGCTATACCATCTACTGTACAATAGACAAATTTAACTAACAAAATATTTATATTCATATAGAGAAAGACATTACAGATATTGAAAATACATCTTTAATCAGTTTCCTTAATGATGCTTTCTCTATATCAGAAAGCACTTTATTGGGAACTTCTTTTACTGCTTCTTCTTCTGTTTCTTCATTTACTCTTTCTTCATTTACTGGTTCTTCTTCATCTCCTAACAATACTTTATAATAACTGTTATCTTTAATCTCAACTTCTTTTCCAGTAAATTCTAAAAACTCAGATTGAAGTTTATCAATATATTCAATAAATCCTTTATCTCGTGAAATAAATAAAACGCATACGTTCTCTTCACAACATGGCGATATAAACACCATTCTTACGAACAAAACATACCAATAATTTATTAAGGCTGCCTTAAAAGACAGCCTTTTGTTACTTATTTACGAAGTACGCCGTACGTTCATAATGGGGATATTGGCAAGCAAAGCAACACCATCTTCTTCCCTACTCAATGAAACTTCAAGAGCACTTTGATCTATTTCCATATACTTGCCGATAGTTGCGATCAAATCTTCACGGAGGTTTTCCATGATTTTCTCGGAGATATCAAGGCGGTCATGCACCAGCACTAAACGCAGCCGTTCTTTAGCAACGTTTTTGCTGCTTAACTCGTCATCCTTGCCAAAAAAGCGAGTGAGAAAGCTGACAATACCCATATCTTTTCCCCCTTTATTCGCCACTGAACAAGCTCTTGAGACGACTAAAGAAACTGTTCTTCTTAGCGGTCAACGTCATTAGGGGTACCTCTTCACCGCATAGCCGCCGTGCAATATTACGATATGCTTGTCCAGGCTGGGATGCATCATCCATTACTGTCGGTTCACCACGATTGGTTGATATGATGATCGCATCGTCATCAGGAACGATACCGAGCAGCTCCACGGCTAAAATACTAAGTATATCATCAACGCTCATCATATCGCCGCTTTGTACCATATTGGTACGGATGCGGTTGATAATCAGCCGTGGCGAACGTACTTCAGCAGCTTCCAATAAACCGATGATCCTATCGGCGTCACGCACAGCAGATACTTCGGGCGTAGTGACGACAATTGCCTCTTCCGCACCGGCAATAGCATTTCTAAAACCATGCTCAATACCAGCCGGGCAATCAATGATCACAAAATCAAATTCGTCTTTAAGCTTATCGCAAAGCTCAACCATCTGTTCTTCAGTGACAGCCGTTTTATCCTTAGTTTGAGCAGCCGGCAGTAGATACATATTTCCAAAACGCTTATCCTTAATCAATGCCTGGTTAAGACGGCAATTTCCGCGCACCGCATCAACTATATCATAGACAATGCGGTTTTCCAGGCCCAATACTACATCAAGATTACGTAGGCCGATGTCAGTATCAACCATTACAACTTTTTTATCCAACATGGCCAACGCCGTACCGATATTAGCAGTTGTGGTAGTCTTACCGACGCCGCCTTTACCGGAAGTGATGACTATTACTTTTCCCATCTCGTGTCCTCCTTGCGAGTATGCTTACTATCGCCGATTATTTTGTCGGGTTATATTCTTCAATAATTACTTCGTCGTCTCTAATCCTTGCCGTCTCCGGACGATAAGATTTATCCTTATTACTGCCATCGGGGGGACGGGTTATGTGGGTTGCGATTCTCAACTGTGTTGGTACCAATTCTAATGCTGTGATGGTTGCATTCTCATTGCCGGTTGAACCGGCATGTACAACTCCGCGCAAAGCACCCATTACCACTATATGACCTACTGCCGAAACCTCGGCACCGGGGTTAACATCACCTAATACAACTACATTTCCATCAGAATTAATACTCTGACCGGAACGCAGTGTACGGTTAACCATTGTTGTCGGCAGATTGGTTAATCTATCCGGCCATTGCTCCATGGAATAATTCACTCCTTGCAATTATATCATAACTGTTTAATTTCTATATATAATACTTATTTCCTGCCAATCATCAGGGAAAAGATACAGCTAAAACAATATTAAGAAGTTATTGCTGTTGCTGTTGCTGTTGCTGTTGCTGTTCTTGACCAAAATAAGCTTTAGCGACATCAACAAAGATTTTACCGCCGCTGGAACTGCCGTGACCGCCATATTCTACAACGCAAGCAAAGGCGATTTCCGGATTATCATAAGGGGCAAAAGCAACAAACACACCGTGGTTATCGTTAGTATCACCGGCCAGACCTGTCTGTGCTGTACCTGTTTTAGCGCCAAAGCTGATATCAAGCTGCTGAGCAAGACTGTAAGCAGTACCTCCCTCTTGAGTTACCAAATACATGCCCTGACGAACAGTAGCAAATATTTGCGGGTCGACATCGATTTCTTCGGCCACTGTCGGTGTTGTTTGATAGAGCAATTTACCTGAACTGTCATAGGCCTCATCAATCAGATAGGGTTTCATCCGCACACCGTCATTAGCAAGCGTGGCAACATAAGCAGCCAGCTGTAATGGCGTCGCAGAAGTATATCCCTGCCCCATGCCGGTATAATAACTGTCATAATCGTGCCATTCTTTTTCCCAGCCGCTAAATTTTGATGCTTTCCATTCAGCAGATGGCATCAATCCGGCAAGTTCGCCGGGCAGCTCAACACCTGTTTTACTCCCAAACCCAAACTCTTTACCAATCTCATTAAGTTTGTCAATGCCCACCCGATAACCCATCTCTTGGAAATAACTATTACAAGACACCGCCATTGCCTGATAGAAGTTTACTTTACCATGCACGCCGGTACAAGAAGCCCGTCCATTTTTTCCCCAGTTCGCTGGACTGCACACCACCGTCTCCGAAGTACTAATACCGGATGACAACAGCGCTACCGCAGTTATTGGCTTAAAAGTTGAACCGGTGGGATATACTAAAGCAATTGCCCGATTTACCGTCGGTGTCAGCTCTTCATCCCAATAATAAGTCGATTTCTCAGTCGTTAGCCCATTGGCAAAGTCATTTGGATCAATAAAAGGATAACTAGCCATAGCAATTATCGCACCAGTCTTGACATTAATAACAACAGCCGCTGCCGCATCACATTTTGGATTATCTTTGGCAATCGTTTTAACAACATTTGCCATGGAATCCTCTAATACCTTTTGGGTTTTAGAATCTATTGTTAATACGAATGTATCACCAGCTACTGGTTCCGCGCTATAAATAGTATCAACCTTGTGATAATTTGCTGTGACCTCAACCTCCTCAACACCGGCTTCTCCACGCAATGAAACAGTACTATCACTGAGCTCCGTTGTTTCCATTGTTTTTTCCAATCCTGTTTTACCAATCCAATCATTAACGAGATAACCGCTATCGGAATTTTCCTTAAGCTCACTTTCACTGATCTTGCCAACAGTACCCAAAATATGTCCGGCCAAAGTACCCATGGGATAATTACGCATCGGTTCTTCAGTTATTATCACACCCGGCAGTTCGTCGCGTTTTTCCTCAATAGTATTGATTATCTCCAAACCCTCATCATAGCTGTAACGTTTAAGTACTATCGGTTCATAGCTTGGATAATGACTATCAATAGTCTCTTGAATAACATCAGCAGTTAGCTCCTCATCATTAATTATATCTGCGAGTTTTTTTGCCAAAGCTTTACTATCATCAACATCACCAGCTGAAATAGAGATCGCAAATACTACTTTATTATTGGCTAATAATACACCCTTAGAATCATAGATAAGACCACGCGGTGCCGCCACTGATAGAATGCGCACACTATTTTGCTCAGAAACATCAGCCATAGCTTTGCCTTCAATGATTTGCAAATAAAAAAGACGGCTTATTAATACTATGAATAATATAATTATTACGATCGTAATAATTTTTCTTCGATGTTGAAATAGTTTATTCATGTTTTTCCTTTAATTAAATCCTAAAACTGATTATGAGACGGTTGGATAAATACCAAATATACTAATAAAAAAATTAATGGCGATGGGATAGCAGTATAGATTGACTGAGGTAATACAATACAAAAAAGGCTATATAAAAATGGCAAATTTAACCCGGTAACATATGAAAATAATATATATACAAAACCGGCGACTAAAGAAGCTATAAAAACAACAATCAATGGTAAAAGATAGTTTTCTTTATAGAATTTACTTCCAATATAACAGGCAACAAAAGCCATGGCTGCTTTGGCGAGTAAAGAAAGACCAATATATTTACCAATAAATAAACCTTCAATTAACCCTATTCCTGCACCTACGGCCATGGCCGGTACTGGTTGTAAATAAAGGGCGATGAACACCACAAAATAGGTTAATAAATCGGGCATGATACCATTGATGGCCATTTTGGGAATTAAGGTATCTTGCCAAATCAAGGCAAAAATAAATAAAAAGACCAGTAAAACACGTTGTTTGACTGATAGCATTTTATAATTCATAATCTTGCCTCACCTCCAACGTCCGCACCTGCGGTGGTTTTATGTTCGCGGCTTGTAACTGTTTGCCCCTGGCAGCGTTGGTTAATCGCTTCCCTCTCTTGCTCCGTCTTCGTTACCTTCTGTTCCTTCATCAACTGTTTGATCTGCGGTGGATTGTTCACCATTTTCCTGCGACGAGGTATCAACAATGGCATCAGAGTTAAGTAAAACCAATACATTTTCTATATTATTATAGTCAACAAAAGGAATTATTTCGGCTTGCAAAGTCAGACCGCCATTACTCTTTTTTATCTTACCAATTTTACCGATTCGCAAACCTTGAGGATAATAACTTCCTAATCCCGAACTTACAACAATCTGACCTTTAACGATTTTTGATTCGGCAGGCAAGTGGACCATTAACAGCGTATCTCCGTGCCCGCCCTCAACAATACCGGCGTCACGGGTAATTTCTGTGACCGCAGCAACAGCGCTCTCAGAATCGGTAATCAGTAATACTTCTGCAGTATTAGCTGTCACTTGCCAAATCCTACCTACCAAACCTTCACCACTGATCACCGGCATACCTACAGCAAAACCGTCTTTACTGCCGCCATCAATGGTAATAGTTTTATACCAGCCTTCACTGGAACGGGCAATTATCTTAGCACCTTTTGGCTGCCAATCTTCAATGGTTTCGGCCATATCCAATAAATCTCGTAAGCGTTTGTTTTCCTGGGCAATCTCTGTCATATATGTATTTTCTGACTTAAGTGTGCCTACGTCCTCCTTAAGCTGTTCATTTTCTGCAACTAAATCGTTTACTGCTGAAAAATAGCGCGGCAATAAGGCAATCTTTTCGGCAAGTGTTAAGGTAGTGCTTTGCAATGGCGAAGCACTCTCACGCAGAATCTGCTCAACAAGAGAAAGACCGCCTCTACTCATCGAAGTAGTAGCAGCCAAAATTAATGCAGCAATGATTAATAATATAATTATTAATATTCGGCCTTGAAATCTGAATCTACGCAACTGCTTCACCTATCCCTATTAGTAACGAACTTTACCGGGCCGCAATACTCTCTTGGTTGCCTCAAAGTTTTCCAATACTTTTCCAGTGCCTAAAACAACGCTGTTTAAAGGTTTCTCGGCATAATGAACGCATAGTTCTGTTTCATCTGTTATTACCCTATCAAGTCCATAGATCAAGGAGCCGCCCCCGGTCAAAATAATGCCACGATCCATGATATCCGACATCAGTTCCGGCGGGACTCTTTCCAAACATGATTTAACTGCGTCTACAATCTGTTGGGTGGTCTCGGACAAAGCCATACAAATTTCCCGTGCGCTGATCACAGCAGTGCGCGGCAGGCCATTGGCTGTATCGCGACCACCGATCTCAATATGCTTATCAAGATAATGACTATCCAATTTAGCTGCGCCGATATTAATTTTGATATCCTCAGCTGTCCGCTCGCCGATATACAGATTATAGGCCCGGCGGACATGATTGATGATTGCCGTATCCATCGCATCACCGGCAACACGAATTGATCTAACCGCTACTATACCTCCCAAAGAGATGATACCCACTTCGGTTGTACCGCCGCCTATATCTACAATCATATTACCATGCGGTTCCATGACATCAATATTAGCCCCCAGTGCTGCCGCCATTGGTTCTTCAATCAAATAAGCTTCATGGGCGCCGGCAGAAAGAGTTGATTCCCTGACCGCACGCTCTTCGACAGCAGTAACACCCGAAGGAACACATACCACTGCACGTACACGTCTGAAAAAGCGATTACTGCCGCCTGCAGTTTTACCGATTACATATTTGATCATGCTCTGAGTATAATCATAGTTGGCAATAACTCCATCTTTTACCGGACGGATAGCGCTAATATTACCGGGGGTACGGCCAATCATGTGTTTTGCCTCAATACCAACAGCCAACACATTGCCGGTTTTGCTATCAACCGCTATTACTGACGGTTCATCTAAGACAATACCTTTGCCTTTAACATAGACCAATATATTAGCTGTACCCAAATCGATGCCTATCTCTGTAGAAATCATCTTTGCAATCCTCCGTATTTAAAGTATAAACCGTCACAAATCCAACTATTAAACGTAAAATCTTACTTTTCGTTTATCTCCCTGAGATTGATGGCTAATTGTCTTAATAACGACAACGATAAACCAACCACAGTTCCATAATCGCCATCAATCCTCTCCACAAACATACCGCCAATACCTTGAATACCATAGGCACCGGCCTTATCAAGCGGCTCACCGGTTGCTATGTATGCGTTAATATCAGAATCATCAATTTTACTGAAGGTAACCAAACTGGCCTTCTGGCCACATGTCATAGCTCCGGTAGCAGTATCAATCAGACAAACAGCCGTATATACCGAGTGGGTTTTGCCGGAGAGTTGACGCAGCATTGTTACAGCTTCAATCGCATCGCCTGGTTTGCCCATTAACTTATTATTAAGGGCAACTACCGTATCGGCAGCGATAATCACAGCATCACCACATTCATTTGCTGCAGCCCAAGCCTTGAGCATGGCATTTTCCCGCACCAAAATTGCCGGTGACATTTGCGGATCGTCAATCTCATCTACTGCAACCGGTTGAACAAGCGGATTGAGCCCTAATTGCTCTAACAATTGCAATCTCTGTGGGCTGGCGCTGGCCAATACAACTTTTCTATCAGAGAACAAGTCGATCATTATTACATCCCTCATTGAATAAAAATTTTCGGATTTCGGCAACCAGATATAGCGAACCGGCCGCTAACAACATGGAATCATCATTATCATCTAACAATTTCAAAGCCAATTGACAAGCCTGCTTAACATCTGCCTCTTCGAAAACATATTGCTTGCCCCAATTACGGCAATAAGCGGTGATCCTATGCCAGTCACCGGCCCGTGCTGAAGGCGGAGGGCATACTACTACTTTTTCTACATATGGCAGCAAGATATCAAGAGCTCGTTCACGCTCTTTATCGGCAAGCATACCGATTAAGGCAACTATCTTTTTATTTGGCCACAACTTCGACAACGCCGCCACTAAAGAATCCATGCCTTGGCAATTGTGTGCACCGTCAAGCAAGATCAATGGTTGTTGGCTGATAATCTCCAACCGCGCCGGCCACTTTACGGTTGCCAAACCTTGATGAATTGCCTGTTCGCCGCATCCAGCTAATTCACAGGCAGCGACCGCTAAGGTAGCATTAGCTGCCTGGTGTTCGCCCAAAAGCGGCAACTGCAGATCGCTATAGTGATGATTAGAAATAGTAATGTCAATTACCTGTCTAACACTATCAAAACTCTTAATGCGAAATTCAAGTTCGCGCCCTAAAATACTTAATGAAGCTTGCTGATCTGCTGCTTTACGCTTAATAATATCAAGCGCCACACCATCGGTAACACCGCATATCACAGATGCGCCTTTCTTAATAATACCTGCTTTTACAGTGGCAATTTCCTCAATAGTATTACCAAGATACTCCATATGATCCCAATCAACATTAGTGATAACGGCAATTTCTCCGTCAATAATATTGGTCGAATCAATAGCTCCACCCAAGCCGGTCTCCATAACCGCCCAGTCAACGCCTGCTTCCGCAAAACAACAAAGTGCCAAAGCTGTGCTGACTTCAAACTCTGTTGGCCGTTCAAACCCTTCATCTGCAATTTTACGCACAATAGGAATAATATTACTAAAATGATATGCCAGGGTTCGTTCGCTGATCGGTTGGCTGTTAATGCGAAAGCGTTCCCGATAACTATAAAGATGCGGTGATGAAAAAAAGCCTGTCCGATGTCCTTGTGCTCGCAGAATCGATTCACTGATAGCCGCAACCGAACCTTTACCATTGGTTCCAGCAATATGAATATAGTGATTTATGCGCTGCTGCGGATTACCTAAGCGGTGAAGAAGCTCACAAATTCGCTGCAGTCCCATATTAATGCCAAATTTACTTAAATTTTTTAATTCTATGATACTTTGCTGATAATTCATATTTGCCTATAATCTTTACTATGCCTTGAATATTAGCAGGTGATCTTGCAGTGATTGTCTTTTTTGCTGATACTGCTCTGCCTTTTCCTTTTCTTTTGCTACAACTTCTGCCGGAGCTTTTGCAACAAAGCTCTGATTGTTAAGTTTGGCTTCCAAACGTTTTAATTCATTATCACAAGTATCAATTTCTTTGGTTATTCTTTCTATCTCTTTAGTGATATCAATTAAACCAGCCAACGGCAGATAGATATCAACACCTCTCACATGGGCTTTAGCCGCTTGTGACGGTACGGTATCTGCGTTGGCAATTATATCAACGCTTTCGCCTGAGGCAAGAGATTTAATATAGCTTGTACCCTCGCGCAATATGGTTGCATCATTACCGTCGGCGGCCAAAATAATCGCAGCCTTTTTACCAAGCGGCACTTTCATCTCGGCACGGATATTGCGAATAGCCCGCACACAATCCATTATCAGCCGCATCTGCTCGGCTTCAGTACTGTAGTCTTCCATGCCGCTGCCATCAGGATAACAAGACAGCATGATCGTTTCCCCCTGATGGGGCAGATATTGCCACAACTCTTCGGTAATAAAGGGAATAAACGGATGCAGCATCTCCAGTATCTGCTTGACAACCGTCACCAAAACAGTCTGTGCAGTATGCTTCTCAAGCGGATTACCACGATAAAGACGAGCTTTGGCTATTTCTACATACCAATCGCAGAACTCATCCCAGGTAAAATCGTAAGCAGCGCGGGCTGCTTCTCCCAACTCATATTTTTCCAAGTTAGTATTAATAGCATTAGCTGTAGTGCGCAGTTGCTCTAAAATCCATTTATCAGCCAAAGTTAACTGTAACGACTGATCATTAGGCTGATAATCATCAAGATTCATCAGCACAAAGCGGCAAGCGTTCCATATTTTATTAATAAAATTACGGCAAGCCTCCAACCGATCTTGATTAAAGCGTAGGTCGTTACCGGGAGAATTGCCTGTCAACAGCATGAAACGAAGGCTGTCAGCACCATGTTTTTCAATCACATCTATCGGATCGATACCATTTCTTAATGATTTGGACATTTTACGTCCTTGAGCATCCCTAACAATACCATGGATAAAGACATCATCAAAAGGCTTTTGCCCCATATGCTCAAGACCGGAAAAAACCATCCGCGCCACCCAGAAGAAAATGATATCGTAACCTGTAACCAACACATTCGTAGGATAGAAAGCATCTAACTGTTCGGTTTTATCCGGCCAACCCAGCGTAGAAAACGGCCACAATGCCGATGAAAACCAGGTATCAAGCACATCGGGATCCTGACGTAAATTGTGACTGCCACAAACAGGACATACAGTCGGATCATCTTTGGCGCAAATAACTTCCCCGCATTCACAATACCAAACAGGAATCCGATGTCCCCACCACAACTGACGGGAAATACACCAATCACGAATATTTTCCATCCAGTTAATATAGGTACGGGAGAAACGTTCCGGTATAAATCTAATGTCACCATTATTAACAGCAGCTATAGCGGGACCGGCCAGCGGGACCATCTTAACAAACCACTGGGGTGAAATCAAAGGCTCTACAACAGTACCGCAGCGATAGCATTCTCCGACTGCGTGATCAAGATCGGTAATATCCTCCAGCAGCCCTAAAGAGCGGAATTCTTCTATCAGCTTTTCGCGGCACTCCAGACAATCCATACCGGCATACTTGCCGGCAGCTTCGTTCATTTTGTTATCCTTACCGATAACTGTTATCTGCTGCAGATTATGGCGCAGACCAATCTCAAAGTCATTTGGATCATGGGCCGGCGTAATTTTAACAGCACCGGTACCAAATTCCATATCGCAATATTCGTCAGCAATCAGCGGTATTTCACGTCCGACAACCGGCAAAATCAGCTTCTTACCGACCTTGTCACGATAACGTTGATCATCGGGATGAACGGCCACCGCCGTATCTCCTAAGATTGTCTCGGGACGGGTTGTGGCAATCACTATATAACCACTGCCGTCAGCATAAGGATAGCGTAAATGCCAAAGATGACCAGAATGGGTGCTATGCTCGACCTCTATGTCAGAGATAGTTGTTTGGCAATGGCTGCACCAGTTAACTATATAACTACCGCGATAGATCAGGCCTTTATTATATAATTCAACAAACACTTCACGCACGGCACGGGAGCAACCTTCATCGAAGGTAAAGCGTTCATGACTCCAGTCACAGGAAGAACCTATCTTGCGCAATTGTTTGGTAATTCGATCGTGATAGGTATCCTTCCATTGCCATACTTTTTCTAAAAAGGCTTCTCTGCCGATTTCGTATTTATTGGTGCCATCCTTGGCCAATTCTTCTTCAACACGAGCTTGCGTTGCAATACCGGCGTGATCGGTACCGGGCAACCAAAAAGCACGACGCCCCTGCATCCGCCGCCAGCGGATCAGAATATCCTGCAGAGCATTATCGAGGGCATGTCCCATATGCAATTGGCCGGTTACATTAGGCGGAGGCATAACGATACAAAAGGGTTCCCCTTCAGGATTTACATCACAGCTAAAATAACCGTTTTCCTCCCAATATTTATACCACTTGTCCTCGACTGCCTCCGGATCATAGGCGGTTGCCAATGCAGTTTTTTGTTGTTCCACAAACTACCCCTCGCTTCGTGTTAGAGTTTTACTTTAAAAACGAAATATGACTTATTTTCTACTTATATCTTTTAATTATATATATAATAGCGACTGATTTCCACCTTTTTTTTAAATTATCCCAGATCATCAGGCGGCGGATTTAAAGTTATGTAAGCACGGTATAAAGAAGCACCAAACAAACTGCCGCAGATGCTTAAAATAACAATCGCTGAACATGCAATAATCAGTAATTGCAGACTAAGTAATCGTGGTGCAAACCAAATTAATAGAAACATCATTAGGAATATTAGGATTACCGAGAAATAACAACCTGCCTTGAGTGAAGGAACAGAGGCTGTTGTCCGCCAACTGCCAATAATTGAGGAAATCAATGGTAAGGCGATCAACCAAATCAACACAAATGTCGAAGCATAGAGCGTATGCACAATATTCGCTGCCCCCCAGATTCCAGCTATTCCCGCAGCCAGCCAGATTGCCGCTGCTGCCAACGAGTTCAATAGGAATTTTGCCATTTATCTCCCCTCCTTAATATACTTTACTAGCCGAGGGGCAAAAAAATAACTTGTGCGATAAATTGATAATAATATTTACTTATTATATAATAATTCTATTAATAGAATTCGAGGTTATTGAAGATGACCAAAAAACCGGCTTTTGGGGAACAGATGATAGCTTCACTAGGGATATTATTAGCCACAGCAATTTGGGGGCTTTCATTCGTCTTTAGCAAAACGGCATATTATGACATGCCTCCCTTCTGGTTTCTGATCTTCCGTTATGGTTTAGCCGCAATTGTATTACTTATCTTCGCCCATAAAAAGATGAAATTACTTAACCGTAAAATATTTACGCAAGCTATTCCCGTTGGTTTAGCTTTATTTATTGCTAATACCTTGCAAACTTCTTCTCTCTACCGCGGTAACGTTGGCAGCACAGCTTTTATCACCTGTACATATGTGGTCTTTGTCCCTTTGGTCGCTTGCATTTTCGGCAATAAACTCTTTCGATCTCAGATGGCCATCACGCTGCTGACTTTTGTTGGTTTAGTAATTTTTTCCTATGACCCGCAACAAGGGTTCAGTAACGGCGACTTATTTGCTCTGGCAGGCTCATTTGCTTATGCGCTGCATTTCGTATTGCTTGGTAAATACACACGCGGCATTGACTCGCTGCAGTTGACTTTTATGCAGATAGTAATCTGCTTAATCTGTTATATACCCACAGCATTAATCTTTGAACCTATACCCGCGTTCGCCAACTTTACTCCGTCGGTATTTACCTCTTTGGCTTATACGGCTATTTTATCCACTGCCGTGGCCTTCTTTCTGCAAGCGGCAGCGCAAAAACATCTCTCCCCCCAGCAAACTTCTGTCTTATTCACAGCAGAATCATTGTTCAGCGCATTCTTTGGCTGGTTGATATTGGACGAAATGTTTACGTCCCGCCAATTTCTCGGCGGGACGATACTGATTTGCTGCATGATCGCTATTTTAATTGTACCAAACATGTTAATTAAAAAAAGAATGAATGAAAACCATTCAGATTAAATGATCTTTAATAATAGTTACTAATTGTTGCTTTCCCTCTCCGCTTTCAGAGGAAAAGGCGATGATTTCAGCGGGGTTTACTTGCAGTGCTTCACCAATCAGTTTCAGTTGACGAGATCTGGCGCCACGGCTGATTTTATCGGCTTTATTGGCCACCAGCAAAATCTGATAACCTGCATCAACCAATATCCGATGCATAACTAAATCCAGCTCTGATGGTTGATGACGGATATCTACCACCTGCCAACAAAATTTGTCATCGACACGAGATGATAAAAACTCTTCTATCATCTCCAGCCAGCGGCTGCGCTCACTCTGAGAAACTTTAGCATAACCATAGCCTGGCAAATCAACAAAGTAAAAATCATACTGATTATTTGCAATTTCCGATTCTACCAAATAAAAATTAAGCAAGCGCGTTTTGCCGGGACTGGCGGAAACGCGCGCTAAATTTTTGCGATTGAGCAGACAGTTGATCAGCGATGATTTGCCAACATTAGAGCGTCCTAACAGTACAATTTCCGGTAATTGACGTTCGGGATATTGTTGTTTGTGTACAGCAGACGCTGCCAGTGAGGATTGCTTTATTTTCATATTTTACTCTCTTTATTAGCGCAATTATTTTATTAAGATTTGCTGCTTATGGGAGCAAAGCGATGTCCAAAACTTCGTCCATAGTTTCGACGAGGTTAAATTTCATTTTGGAGCGAATTTTCGTCGGCAGGTCTTCTAAGTCCTTCTCATTATCAAGCGGTAATATGATCTCCTTGATTCCGGCACGATATGCGGCCAGCAGCTTTTCTTTGATACCGCCAACCGGCAGCACCCGTCCGCGCAATGTCACCTCACCGGTCATAGCTATGTCGGAACGAATCTTGCGGCCGCTGAGCTGGGAGGCAATCGCCGTCGCCATAGTAATACCTGCTGAAGGACCATCTTTGGGAATAGCGCCTTCCGGTACATGTATATGAAAGTCGGTAGTTTCTTCAATATTATCAGCGATGTCCAGCTTTTTGCCGATGGAACGGATATAAGTATACCCGGCTTGAACGCTTTCTTTCATCACATCGCCTAGCTGGCCGGTTATAGTGATCTTGCCTTTACCGGTCAGGGTTTGCACTTCAATCTCCAACAGCTCGCCGCCAACCTGCGTCCAGGCCATACCGGTAGCCACGCCTACCTGCGGCCGATGTTTTTTGCTGCCGTAATGGAAGCGGCGCATACCCAGATATTCTTCGACATTGGCCTCTGTTACCTTAAATGGCGGTTCGACGCCGCCGACGATATCACGGCTGACATGGCGACAAATCCGGGCGATCTGGCGCTCCAATTCACGGACGCCAGCCTCGCGGGTATAGTAGCGTATCATGGCGCGTATTGCGTTTTCGGAGATAGATAGTTGTTTTTTATCAAGACCATGTTCCGTTAACTGCTTCGCTACCAGATGGCGAGAGGCAATCTTTACTTTTTCTTCCTCTGTATAGCTTGATATCTCAATGATCTCCATCCGGTCTTGCAACGGTTTGGGAATGTCATACCTAACATTGGCAGTAGTAATAAACATTACCCGCGAGAGATCAAAGGGGATTTCCAGATAATGATCTACAAAGGTATTGTTCTGTTCCGGATCAAGCACTTCCAATAACGCACTTGAAGGATCGCCACGAAAATCGTTGCTTAATTTGTCTATTTCGTCCAAGAGGAAGAGCGGATTGCAGCTTTTCCCCTGTTTAATATTTTGGATAATCCGACCCGGCATAGCTCCGATATACGTACGTCTGTGGCCACGAATTTCCGCCTCGTCATGAACTCCGCCTAAAGACATCCGGACAAAATTGCGGTCCATAGCGCGGGCTACCGAACGGGCCAGCGACGTTTTACCTACGCCGGGAGGTCCAACTAAACATAGAATCGGCCCTTTGAGACTATTTGTCAGCTGGCGGCTGGCCAAATACTCCAGAATACGTTCTTTAGGTTTTTCTAAGCCATAATGATCATGATCAAGTATCTTTTCTGCACGGTGAATATCGAGATTATCGGTAGTTTGACTTTCCCACGGAACATCCAACAACCAATTAATATAGGTACTGATTACAGATCCTTCGGCCATTTGAGCCGGCATTTTCAGCAGACGGTCAAGTTCCTTTTCGATCTGTTCCATCACATAATCGGGAACTTTGAGCTCAAGCGCCCGTGACCGGAATTCTTCAACCTCGGCGGTGCGTTCATCTTTTTCTCCCAGCTCCTGCTGGATTGCTTTCAACTGTTCGCGCAAGTAATATTCTTTTTGGTGTTTTTCCATCTGCTGGCGCACGCGGTCAACTATCTTTTTTTCAATACCGATGATCTGCGTTTCTTTATCAAGCATACTGATTATCATTTCCATACGCTTGTAGATAACCGTTTCTTCCAGCAAACGCTGGCGGTCTTCATATTTGAGGTTAAGTTGCGCCGCCACGATATCAGCAAAGCGTTCCGGCTCTTCAATGCCATTGATCGAAATCAGTGCCTCCGGAGTAATTTTCTTGCTGCTGCCGGCATAATCCTCAAAACATTTGCGGGTAATGCGGATAATCGCTTCCATTTCCATTTCATCGGCACCAAGCGTCTCATCAAGTGATTGAATTTCAACGGCATAATAGGGGTTATGGCGTGTGTAATCCAGAATATTGGCACGATATAAACCTTCTACCAATAAACGTACAGTGCCACCCGGCAGTTTAAGTAATTGGCGGATTTGGACAACTGTCCCAATATCATAGATCTCATCAGCGATTGGATCGTCTGTTTGTGGATTTTTTTGCATAGCCAAAAAAAGCAAGCGGCTATCATCGAGCATTGCTTCATCTATAGCTTTTATTGAACGATCGCGACCAACATCAATATGAATAATCATGTAGGGAAAAACCAGCATCCCCCGAAGCGGCATCATCGGTAACACCATACGTTCCTTTTCATCTCGGTATTCAGGCGTATACTCATCGTTGATAGGCCGGGTGCTGTTATCATTACTTTTTTCTATCATATCAGTACCTCGTTTTGATTTATCGGAGTTAGCAGTCGTCTTATGTTATCAATTAAACTGTAATTGACTTTTGCTAATAATATTAAAGATTATATTTATTGCATCCAGATAAGTGACAATTTAAGCATAACTCTTGATCATTATAACATATAATATTAAATCTGAAAAGGGTAAGCGCATGCCAATAATATACAGTTTATTGTTGTAAGTTTATGACGGTGCTTGCTTTCGAACTATAATCATGCTATTATATCGACATGAAAAAGATAGCAAGTTTTTGTGTAAATCATGATACGCTTAAAAAAGGCATGTACCTCTCCCGCATTGACGGCGATATCTCAACTTGGGATATTAGGATGTGCCTACCCAATAGCGGCAATTATCTTGACATGTCGACCTGCCATAGTTTTGAGCATTTGTTTGCCACAATAGCACGTAACTCACTCTGGCACCAGCAAATTATCTACATCGGACCGATGGGATGCCGTACGGGTTTTTATTTTCTCACCCGCAATATGACGGCGGCAGAAGCTCTTGATCTGTTTCGTGACATATTGCAGCAGATAGCATCCTACAATGGCGATATTCCCGGGTCCTCGCGTCAAGAATGCGGTAACTACCTGGAACATGACCTAAATGGGGCAAAAAAAATAGCTGCTGACATGGCAAAAGTACTTGCAGACTGGACAGCTGAAAAAATGCAATATTAATTATAATAAAGCAGATTTAACAATAAATCCGTGGCTTTGCCACGGATTTATTGTTTTAGTTTGGCATACATATCTTCAGATTCGGCTGTTACTTCAAAACTGTTGATGATATCATCAATCAACACATTGTTTTC
This sequence comes from Peptococcaceae bacterium UBA5752, assembly GCA_002419055.1. Taxonomy (GTDB): domain Bacteria; phylum Bacillota; class Dehalobacteriia; order UBA4068; family UBA4068; genus UBA4068. Next base: position 91,629 of record DIFI01000009.1, on the reverse strand, counting down.
CTGATAATTATTAGTTCCGCTGGTGAAAATCAGGAAATAGCGTAAAGAATTGTATGGGTGAATAATTGTAATATCATAGGTCACACCCCTGCCCTGCTCATCGATACAAGCAAATACTTCCCGATATTGTTCTTGATCATCGCTCTTGGTAGAGACTCTTTGCGCACTGTCCATTCCTTCTACCAACTCATCTTCAAGTAGCCCTGCCACTTCTTCCAGTGAATAATACTCAACTCCGCCAAGCTCATATACAACATCAATTTTAATCAAGTCATCGTCGGAGAGAAACGAGGTAGTGTATTCGTCTTCAGTTTGTTGCTGCTGCCAATCCTCCGGCAACGTTATTGCATAACCCTGCTCATCAAGCTTATAATCTTTTGTTGATTGACCCACAAGGCCTTCCCCGCCGTAGTTGGCTGAACAAGAACATAGTAGTATACAAACGAGCAGTAGTATTATTATTTTTCTCATTAAATATTTACTTCCTCCAAATAATCACCAACCATATTTAAGGCCGATTCTACGCTACCATGACGAATCTTGGTACGGGTACCAAGAAAATTGTATTGTTTAATCACCCGGTAGTCAGCAGAAACAACCGCGATGAAGACAAGGCCAACAGGTTTTATTTTAGTGCCGCCTCCAGGTCCTGCAATACCTGTGATGCTGACAGCAATATCAGCATCGGAAAGAAGTAGCAAACCCTCGGCCATAGCAGCGGCCGTTTGAGCACTAACAGCACCATGTTGATTTATGATAGAGGCTGGCACATTGAGCAGTTTTTGTTTAGCTTCATTGCTATATGTGACTAAACCATACCCGAAGCATTGGGAAGCCCCTGATATATCAGTTATGGCAGCGGCAAAACTACCGCCGGTACAGGATTCGGCACAAGCTATAGTTAGGTTACTCGCTGTTAAGCGTTCTACAATGGTTTTAGCATCCAGATAGTATCCCTCCCTCTCCAGATATAGCACGATAAAACAATATTTTAAGTAATTATTTCTTTTTACCAATCAGGAATGGCCAACCTTTGATTATATAATCTGCGCCGGAAAACACCGTCATAATCAGCGCTATATAAACAATAACCTGAGCAAAAATCACAAAGAAAGGTTGCGGCCAGATTGACATTTGCTGTACCAGCAGAAGCACAATGGCTACCATTTGGCTGGTGGTTTTTAGCTTTCCCCAAAACGAGGCTGCGATTACTACACCTTGCTCGGCAGCCAAAATACGCAGGCCATTGACGGCAAATTCACGGCAGATGATTATGATCACTATCCAGGCATCCAGTCTATCCAAGTTAACTAATAAAATAAAAGCGCTGCTTACTAATATTTTGTCGGCCAATGGATCAATAAACTTACCTAAGGTGGTTACAAGGTTATATTTGCGGGCGATTTTACCATCGACCATATCACTCAATGATGCGATGATAAAAACCACTGCGGCCCAGATAACACCATTAGGAATTGGACAAAGAGCCAATATTACAAAAAGCGGCACCATACAAATGCGGGCAAAACTAATTTTGTTAGGTAAATTCATAGTAACTCTCCAATCAGATCATAAGTATCGGCAGCGGTTATTATAACTAAGATGAATTCCCCTGCTGTAATCGGACGGACAGCCTGAAAATAGACTTGTCCATCAACTTCCGGTGCTTGATAGCTGCTACGTCCCTTATACCAGCCCTTCCCAAATTCATCGGTGGCGGAACCTTCACAGATAATTTGTAGCCTGCGTCCGATATAACTGCTTTGATGCTCGGTGCTGATGTCAGCTGCCAACTCCATCAGTTGTTTTTGGCGACGTTGCTTTGTAGCTTCACGAACTTGATGTGGTAGCTTAGCAGCTACTGTATCATCTTCACGGCTATAGCAAAATGCTCCTAACCAGTCAAAGTGGATATCTTTAATAAACCGTAGCATTCTCCGAAAGTGCTGCTCTTGCTCACCGGGAAAACCAACCATCATAGTTGTCCGCAAAGCGACATCGGGCAGATAGCGGCGTATCAGAGCAACCTTTTCGCGGATTTGATTCTGATTGGAACGCCGGTTCATTGCCGAAAGTATCTGATCATCTGCGTGTTGCAGCGGAATATCAAGATAATGACAAATATTAGGGTGAGCTTCCATTACCTCCAGCAGACGTTGATCGATTTCGTCAGGATAGACATAAAGCAGACGCAGCCAAGTAAATGGCAGTGCTGCCAGTTGATCAAGTAATTGCGGTAAATGTGAAACACCGTCTATATCTTTGCCGTAGGCAGTAGTATCTTGCGCTATAATTACCAGCTCTTTGACACCACGCTCAAGCAAATGATGAGCCTCTTCGATAATCTCTGTCGATGGACGGCTTACCAACCGACCTCGTAATTGTGGGATAAGACAATAACTGCAGCAATTATTACAGCCCTCGGCAATCTTTAAATAGGCTGTTGCAGGAGTGGTAGCCAATTCTCTTAATAGATAGGTGTTAGCAGGCAATAACTCTAGCGCCTGCTCCGTATGATTGGATATTAATTGACCAATGTTCTGATACTCTTGGGTGCCTAAAAACAAGTCTATTTCCGGAATCGCATCAGCTAGTTCATCGCGGTACTTTTCCACAAGACAACCAACCACTATCAATAATTGGCAGCGGCCATGCTCTTTATAAGAAGCTGCATCAAGGATAGCAGCAATGCTTTCCTCTTTTGCTGATTTAATAAAACCACAGGTATTAATAATGATGATCTGTGCTTGACTCGGATCGGCTGTCATGTGACAACCTTGCAAGCGGACTATACCGATCATCATCTCACTATCGACCAAGTTTTTGGCACAACCAAGACTCAATAAATATATATTCACTTTAGCATCAGTCATATTAATCCTTCATAATAAGTTATGGTAGATAGATGATAGCGCCAATAATAAGCCCAACAACGATAATCATAATCAATAATAAATACAGCCATTGACGTCGATTCTTGATTTTTTCATCAACCGGAAGTTCGCTAAATTCCTCATTCGGTTCTCTATACTCATCGCTCAAATCCATTTCTGCTTCAACTTCATTGACATCTTGAACATTACGATCAAATATCACAGGTCGGCGTATGCCTTCACGACGGGATTTGTTTAATGATGGGATATCTTCATCAGGATAATCCTCGCTTAATGCATCCATTAAAGCCTGCTCGTCGCCATCAAGAAAACGAACGTAACTACGGAGGAAACCAAAGGCATAGGCGCGGCCTGGTAATGCCTTAAAATTGCCCTCTTCCATTAATCTGAGATAACGGACGGAAATATGGGTTGCTTTGGCTGTATCCTCAATGCTGTAACCGCGATATTCGCGCATTTTCCGCAAATATTCACCGATATCTTGCATGCTATTACCTCCTAACAATAGTTACCTAAGACTAAAGTAATCTCAATCTGTAAGTAAATCTATAATACCCAATAATCATGCACCAGATCCAAATATACTCTCAAACTCCTCATCGCTCATTAATACTTCCCGTGGTTTGGAGCCGTTTGGTCCACCTACCACGCCTTTACACTCTAAAATATCCATCAGCCGTGCGGCACGCGGATTGCCGATCGCCAGGCGCCGTTGCAGGTACGATGTAGATGCTTGTTTACTGGCAATAATCAGTGTACCTGCTTTGTAGAACAACTCGTCCATATCCTCATCAAGCTCATCGGATCGATTACTGACAGCGGCTGCGGTGGCCTGCTCGGAAAATTTTTGTGTGGTTTGTTTGGCACAGAAATCGATCAGCTTGGCAACATCTTTTTCGGCAATGAATGTTCCTTGAATCCGCATTGGCTTATTGGCGCCAATTGGGTAATACAGCATATCTCCGCGCCCTAAAAGCTTTTCGGCTCCGGCCATATCAAGTATGGTACGTGAATCAGTATTTGAAGAAACAGCAAATGCTATTCTTGAAGGAATATTTGCCTTGATCAAGCCGGTTATCACATCAACAGATGGACGTTGCGTTGCTACGACCAAATGAATACCGGCGGCTCGCGCCAGCTGGGCAATACGGCAGATTGATTCCTCGACATCTTTTTTAGCAACCAGCATTAAATCAGCCAGCTCATCAATAATAACCACTATGTAAGGCAAAGGATTATCAGGTTTCGCTGCATTATAGCCGCTGAAATCCTTTGTAGCAGAAGCTGCAAACAGCGAATAACGGTCCTCCATCTCGGTAACAACCCATTTAAGAGAGCTTGCGGCCTTTTTACTGTCGGTGACTATCGGCACTAACAGATGAGGCAGCTGGCGATAGGCGGTCATCTCAACCTTTTTGGGGTCAATTAGCATCAGTTTGACTTCATTAGGCTTTGCCTTAAAAAGTAAGCTGCAAATTATCGAGTTTAGGCAAATACTTTTACCACTGCCGGTAGCGCCGGAAATCAGCAAATGAGGCATTTTTGCTAAGTCGCCGACGATTGATTCGCCGCCGATATTTTTGCCAAGAGCAAAGGAAAGCTTAGCCGGACTATCGATAAACTCTTTACTTTCAATAACCTCGCGGAAATATACCGTATCGGTAACGCGGCGAGCAACCTCGATGCCGATTGCCGACTTGCCGGGGATTGGCGCTTCGATCCGCACAGCCGGAGCTGCCAAAGTCAACGCTATATCATCGGCAAGACTGGTTATACGAGCAACTTTAACACCCGGCGCCGGTTGCAGCTCATAACGGGTTACTGCCGGACCGGGAACTACCTGAACAACTTCGGCTTTGACGCCAAAATCAGCTAATGTCGTTTCTAAAATCTCTATTGACTCAGCGATGGCCTTTTTCATCTCAATGTCGCTATGATGTTCACCTCGGCTGATTAAAGAAGGATCAGGTAATACATATGATTCCATCACCGGCGATGGTTCTGAACTAGGCGTAGTACTAACTTCTACAACAGACGCCACTGAAGCTGACGAAGCTGTCACTGCTTTAGCCGCTTTAGCAACACTAGGTTTAGTGACAATATGGGCATCTGCCTTCGCTTCCGGTTTATCAATATCCTGTAAGTATTCGCGGGAAAAACCGGTTTGAGACGGAGGAGGCGATATAACGGTATCACTGTTGCTGATTAATGGCGCTGCATCAAATGTATTACGAATCAGTGATCGGCGGCGTTGATCATCAGCAGCCTCACGCATTAGCGCCTCCGCATTCTTTTTTAATGCGGTCTTCGTCGCAATCTCATTTTGCGGTTGATCTTCTTCTCCCGAATTAATAATACCTAATAATGAGCTAAAGGCTTGTTTAATATATGCGAAAACAGAAACGATCGAAGTCTTGGTAAATATAAGTAAACCAATAAGAATTACCGCCAGTAATATAATAACCGCACCTGCTATGCCAAATCCTGAAATTAGTGCGAAGGCCAGCAAACCGCCGATAATACCACCGCCATTGCCCGATACTGCATCCAGCATATAAGCACCAAAACTTTGCATTGGCATACCAAGATGTAATAAACCTAAAAGTGCAGCAAACATCATTATCAAACCGGCCAGCCGTAAGTTACTGTTTTCATTTTTGTTTCTATTAAGCAATACAAGCACACCAAAAACCAACAGTAAAAACGGCAGAGCGATGGCTGCGCTGCCGGCAAAGAAACGCATAAGATCGATCAGCAATAAGCTAACCGCGCCCATGCCGGCTGCATCTGCATCGGTCGGAGCCAATATATAGCTAACAAATAACAACAAAGCGACGGCTATTATGACAATACCGAGAATTTCCTTATCACGTGCCATTTGTGCTGCAGTAAGTTTACCGCTCTTGCTACGTGAAGAGGTTGTTGTATTTGTTTTCTTCTTATGTTTTGTTTTAGCTGCAGCCATCAGAACAATCCTCTCTTAAAATACGGGATAAGGGATAAATTATCAAGCTATTAGAGCAATTTTAAAATAATTGTAATATTAAAATGATAATTGCCAGCGCCCAACAATAATAGGAAAAAATACGCAGACTTTTTTTTGCCAATACACTTAGGAAAATACGAATGGCTAGATAACCACTCACCGCTGCTATTATTGCTCCTATTATGTAGCTTGATTGAAAAACAAAAGCACTTCCTTGTGTTAAATCATAAATTTGTTTTAATCCGGCACCGAGAATAACCGGTATCGAAAGTATGAACGAAAATTTGGCTGCTTCCGACCGTTTCAGTCCACATAGCAGTGATCCGAAAATAGTTGAACCGCTGCGGGAGAGGCCAGGTGTAATGGCACAGCCCTGGAATATGCCGACAATCAAGGCATCTTTAAATGTCATGTCATTAATGCTCTTGGTACCAAAAAAATGATCGGAAATCCATAACAAAACCCCCGTGATTATCAACGCGCAGCAAACTGCAATAATTGAAGAGAAAAGCATCGTAAATAAATCGTTAAGTAAAAAACCCATTAATGCAGCCGGAATTGTGCCGATAATTATCAGAGCAGTAAACTTACAGAAAGGGCGCCGTAATAATGCAATAATATCCGACCAAAAAGCCACAAAAACAGCCACCAGCGTCCCCAGATGCACAAATACATCAAAGCTAATCATATCGCCACTGATGTTAAGTAATGATTGGACGATTGTTAAGTGGCCGGAACTGGAAACCGGAAGAAATTCGGTCAGACCTTGAATAATACCAAGAATTATTGCTTGCCAATAAGAAATCATGTACCCTCCTATAAAGCATTATTGTCAAATAATCCCAGATTAATCCTTGTTTAATTATAGAACATTTAGCCGCTTCATACAAGAGGTAATTAGCTATATATATGTAAAAGACCAAGCAGTATCACTAGATATATTTCCTCAGCCGTTCATTTTTAGCCACGGAACTATTATCATCAAGTTATTATCATCAAAAACAGGTTCGCCAATCTTGCGTACCATTTCTTTAACCGTGCAAGAGACATAATCAAAATAATCCGTGCAGTTCGAATATTTCTTCGCTATTCTTTCGCTAATAATTCTTAATCGCCAGTCAACATTTTAATCGTGGCTTTCATCGGCGACCAATCGGCCAAATCGTCATTTTCAATATCTCCCCATGTCGTATAAAGATGTCCCAGCACATTGGCATTTGTTCTTCTGTTTTGCACAGTGTCTTGAATGAAATTCTCGGTAGCTTTGATGTCATTCCAACTCGACGTCAATACCCTAAAACCGGCATCCGTTAAATACTCTATGGACGGATAATCGTCAAGTACGCCATAATGCCAATCACACATAATAATATCCTTTGGTATTTTGTTGATTGCAGTGCAAGTTCCATTATAAGAAGATTCCCATTCGGAATACACATCTCCCAGCGCTGCGCCGTCTAATAATCCGTCCGACCACATATACATAGTAGCGCCCTTTTCAACAACTATATGCTGATATAAATCGTTAACCTGTTTGGCAAACAATTCTCCCGGATATTTACCCCGGCATCTCGGACAATTGTCATCGCCAATGATAAAAACTTCGTCTAATCCAACATGAAAGGCGTCCGCATGAAAAGCGTCCATCAACTCATCTATCAAATCAAAAACGATGGGATTAACCTTTTCATTTAATGGGCACCAACTGCGGCAATAAATTCCTTGATTGTTGGGATATTGACCGGGCGTCTCGTCCAACCCGGGATAAACCGACAATAAAGAACCTGTATATTCTTCCCATGATTGATGACCTAGACAATCAATCTCCGGCACAACTTCAATACCTAGTTGGTTGGCCGCTTTTGCTATTTTTCTGGCATATTCAAAGGATAGCCCATAGTCCGATGCTAATTCAGGGTGACTGGTATATTGATAACTATATCCGACTTCAATAACTATCAGATTAATCCCTTGATCGGCAAGTCCCTGCAAGCTGTCAATTAACATTTGTGCCGTTTCGTCATCATATACAGATGTATGTATGCCGATTACTGGTTCACCTTCCGGCGTATATCCCTTTGTGGACGAAATCTCAACTGTATCAGCACTGCCGTTCCAGTCCACCCCGAAATCAAGATACATGCCAAGATCACGCAATTTATAATAGTTATAGCCGTCAATGTTATAGGCTGTCAAGAAAACCTCTTGGCCATTTATGTATACTTCAAAATTTGCCAATGCGGCGGTTTTTGTAGCGCTGCCGGCAGCCGCCTGCATCTCGCCTCCCACTGCTGTATAGCCTTGTCCGGTGGTCAGGTAGGTTGCATTTTGCGCTTTGTCCCATACTACTGCAAATTGTTTGTCCGTTCCGTTGAGGATAAAAGCGATGTCTCTTAACATAAAATAGTTATTGCCATTGATATTATAAGCATTAAAGGATTGCGACGAGCCATCAACCAGAACGCTGGATGTCGTTGGGGTTACGGTAATGTTCTCTGCGTAAGCCGTTGCAGTAGGGAGTATACAGCAAATCATTACGGCTGTTAAAATAAATAATAAAATATTCCTTTTCATAATCCTGCCTCCTGCCAACATGGCAATTTCGGATATAATGTACAATCGCTGTCTCTACGTGGAACGATAGCATCAGATTAATGTCTGGTATGTGTTTTGCTGATTTTCCGTGCAAGGAAACAAGGCAAGGGCAATATTGGGGGTATTCTCCGTGCGCGGGAATATGTCCAATGCTTTTTATGACTTTATCTGTTCGTGGAAACAAATCAGTGCATAGAAGGCGATAATTTCTTAGATTGTAGTCAGACTATTTCTAACCTTAGCAGTGCCACATCTTTTTTATTGTCCTTCGGTTCTATCCGTTCAAGTACTTTCTTTTCGACGGATTGCGTCCAGTATATTTTCAGCAATTTTCTTGCACGGGTTATTGCGGTGTAAAAAATGCTGTGAGTTATCAATTCGTCAATCTCATCGGTTATGATAACTTTGACAGAGTCGTACTCCAAGCCCTGTGCCTTGTGAATAGATACGGCGTAAGCAATTTGGAACGGTACGAGTGTTTTTGAAACGCCGTCATCGTCTTCATCGGTGCTTTTGTTTTTGTTTATAGCAAAGCGTATGACAGAATTCCCGTTGGCAGCGTTCCTTACAATCGTGAAGTCCATATTCTTTGCATCCATTTCAATAAGAGGTCTGTCAATCTCAATATCAAATTGAATACTTTCGTTTGCTTTTCCGTCGTCTAGCACTTTAAAATCAATAATACGACCTTTCATATTGTTATGAATAACAGGAACTTGGTCATCGATTCGTGTGAAAAACTTATCTGCCGAGTCATTAAACAGAATCGGGTCACTCACCTTATAACGCTGAACGCCCCGCCATATTTCCTTACCATTATTGTTTTCTTGAAGAAAATGATTGATGTTGTTTATGCCATACAGACCGCCGTAGTTAAGGCATAGGATTATCTCATTTTCAGCAGCGGAAGTGAAAATCGTTGCGTCTAAATTTGCCGAGTAGCTATATGTTTGCAAAAGTTCAAAAATATCGTCTTCCATTTTTCGGACATCGCTCCAAAGTCTTAATAAAGCGGGGCTATCACTTCTGTAAGGCTTCGTTAGCTCGCATACAGAGGTTTCCGGCAAGAAACTACGCACAGCATCAAACCAGTTGCCAAACTCAATAGCCTCTATCTGATAGGTGTCCCCGACTAAAACAAGTAACTCGAAATTCGCTCGACTGAGAATAGTTCTCATATCATGGTTGTTTACCGTACTACACTCGTCGATTATAAGAATGTCAAACTCGGTTTTTCCTTTGTAATATGGGTTCGTAAATTTCGACACTGTCATAAAAGTACTATCCGCTGAAGCTGTAACTTTTCGCCTCATATTATTTACGGCGGGGTTTGTTTGTGCTAAGTACAGTCTTGATTTATTAGCAAATAAATGCGAGATATGGTTAATCAAGTATGACTTGCCTGTTCCAGCCGAACCATAAATAAGAGCCACTTTTGAGTCGGTAAACATTCCGAGCAAGGCTTGCTTTTTCTCTTCGCTGTTCACTTGATTGGTAGTTTGCATCCAGTAGCTTACCAAATTAGCGTAGTTGTCAATGCCGCTTTGAGTAAGGCCTTTAATCGTCTTAATGATTGATACCGTATCCTCCTTGTAGCTGTCAATAAAAACATGGTCGTACTTGATTATCATTTTACGAAGTTGCTGCTTTGGCGAATCGTAAAGTTTTTCATTATACGTTTTTACGAGAGCAGCAACATCGTCAAAATTGCCGAGTTTATATTTCCCGTCTTCATTTATTTCGAGCGGAGTAAAGAGCATACCTTGCTGTTCTGTATTGTTTTTAATATCCACGCTAAAACCTCGTGTTCACGACCGCTTGCATCGAGGCATTCAAACAAATCCGAAAGGCTCGGAACGTGACTTTTCAAACCCGAGCAAAACGGCATATCATCGAACGGAATGCATTCATAAGCTAAATAAAGATTTGAAAGTTTAAAATTTCCGCCTACATATTCATAACGATCTTCATAATAATTCCATTTATAGTGTTCTTTATATTGACTTTTAATAATTCTATTTGTCATATGGTGAAGCAAATATCGCAGTATATTGCTACCGTTTGCTTTCTGATTTATAAGATTCCTGCAAGTTTCGAGGCAATCAAAGAAGTGCGTGGATTCTGTTTTAGGCACAATACGGTCACGAACTGCCGCAAATGCCTCATCAGAAAACATAATGATTTCCGAAAGGCTAAGCCCGGTTTCAGTTAGATATCGGCTAAGTTCGCGTTGTTCAGCTTTGCCATACTCTCTGGGCGTCCTTTCAATAATTGCTGTGAAGTTTTTTAGTTCGCAAGGTCGAATGTTTACTTCCCAGTCCACAATAATGCGGATGGGCATATGTTTGCCGAGGATTTCTACACTGTTGTTGGCTATGGCAAACTTTACGGCATAAAAGCTTGTTATCTCTATATCGGTAAAAGCGATAATACGATCAGTTTTACTCGCATTGTCATTTGCGGGGACAAAAGCTACCTCATAATATATTTTACCGCCAACAAAAAACGGCTTGATTTTCTGCACGTAAAAACGGTCATAACGGAACTCGCCGTGTATCGGAGTATTGTATTTACTAACCTTTTCAGCGATTTTTTTATAATACTCTATCAGACTTTCATCTGTTTCCAATGGGAACTGCTCAAGGTTAGCAAGCACATCAAGAGAATAACTATCGTGCAAGAAATTCCTAATCTGCAACAGATACTCATAATATTTCAGCATCAGCCGTTCGGCATTTTGCTCTTTTAAAGCACGATGAGAAACAGACACCTGCAGAAAATGGTGAAACCGTGACAAATGTTTCAAATTGGAGTTACTCTTTGCATGTTTAACCGCCGCCTTAACATTTTCCTGCGTATCTTCTATATCCTCGCCGTCGGCATAAACCTTAAGGAGGATATGCTCCACAAAATGCCTTAGCGATTCTAAGACTTCCTGTGAAACCTCGCCTCTTGTAGATTCACCCAGGCGGCTAATCTGGCGACAAATGATATTATTGCTTTCCAGAATAGCCTCATCTATTTTTAACATCTGTGTGGCCATACGACACCTCTTTTACGCTACGCCGAAAACTCCTCAAAGAATTCCGGTGGTTTTTCGATAACAGTCTAATGCTTTCATCTCGATAGCCGCCCTAAAATGGGAACCAGGCGGTAAGATTTTATCAATATCCGAGCCGATGTCGCCGTCACGGAACACATAGCCTATAAACTCTTGCAAGTCTCTTTGTCCTTGATGTCAATCAGCAGCCGGAGCATCTATGAGAATGGCTCATCCTAACGGACTATGTTGAAAGGCATACTATCACGTATAATGGAAACATTATGTGTCGCCACCGCCCTTAAATTTTCCTTTTGTAACAATAACCGACACTACGGTCAAAGTCAGACCACCTACAGCCATCGCACCTTTTTTCGCCTTGTCTGTCCCTTTTGACCAGCAACTTTTACAAAACAGCTTTTCTTTGCCGATTAGTTCCTTGCCACAAGCCTTACACTTCATCTTCTTGCCCTCCAAGTTCTTTAGGTTCGAACTCTTCGGCGATAACCGCAATCGTTTCACGCTCGGTTTGTATAAGCGTTTCACAAGCCCCTACTATCTCGTGAGGAAGCTTTATCCAGTCGGTGCCGCCTAATTCAGCACAGGAGTACATTATTTCTGCTAATGTACAGCCAGAGTATTTCTTGTCCGATGCTTTTTCAGGAATTGCCAACAGCGTCTGCTCCACAAAACACTGGTATGACGTCACCGCTGCAAGCAATGCACGATTCTCACCGAGTGCTGCATAGGAATTAACCGAAATCTGGACGGAATCGTTAAGAATTGAGAAGCATTTTGCAATCAGCTTCGTTCTGTCGCCGAGTTTGCCTTTCGCCGACAGCAAAGTGGTCAAATCGTATTTTACGGTCTGCTGCAAAGAGGAAATCGCCTTGTTTGCGGAATGTGCTGCATTAAGTAGCGCAATTCGGCGGTCTTCGGGTTCGGACATAGCCATTGCTTCAATATAGGTCTGTCTTGCCTCGTAGAACATCGATATGCGGTCGTTGTACTGCCCGGCGGCGATTCTCTCAACCGTCTCCGTTAGTTCAACAATCTTGTCCGTAAGAGCGTCAAGATTGTTTTGCTGGGTTAAACTAATGAGGGCATTCATCATATCCGGGCGGATTGTTTTCTCGCCGATTTTGATTTGCTCTGCGAAATGCCCTGCTTCGTCTTTCAGGGTGGTCAGCAAATCGCTGCCGTCTTTTGTGGTCACCCAGTGCCATTCGCCGCTTGCGAGTTTTTTCTTTGCTTTATCAGATAGCTTGGCGACAAGTTCCTTCTTGCCCCTCAATGAATCAAACAGGTTCTGAATATGCGGTACTTTCTCGCCCAAGTATATAACGAATTTGGCGGCGTCCGAATCTGCCAATGAGAAAAAGCTGTCAAGAGCTACCACGGTGGCGGCTTCTCGGAACTTCGATAATCCCTCCCGTTCGTTGAACGAATAGAGGGACTTGTCCGTCACATCAAAGACCGCCTGCCTTGGTCTAAGGATTAGGGCGTTTCCGTTTGGATTCATATTGTCACCGCCTTGTTTATGGCTTTTAGCGAATCTGCTATCAAATTTGTGATGCTCTCGTCTGCGTTTCGAAGGTCGATGAAAGAAACATCGACTTTAACATTATCCTCAGATGTATACCTTATGTTGCTTCGGCTCACAGCGTTTGAATGAGGGTAGAGCAAGACGATACCGTCTGCGTCGTATTTCTTGCTATAAGCGTACATTTGGTACATATCAGACTGCGAGATCCCGCTGTTTCGGGCGTTATCGGAGAGCATCTTCCACTTTGTGTCCAAAACGATCGTATGCCCACCGAACTCCAAAACAATGTCTGGGCGGAGGGCAAAGGCATGTGTCGGGCTATCAAACAGGCTGTATCTTGTATCTTGCGTCCGTAGGCTTACGCTACTCCCAATGTGCTTGTGAAATTTGGAAGCCACAAAACTCTCGAAAACTTTCTCCATCGGGAAAAGAAGTGCCAATGCGACCTCGCTTCCCGAATAGGCGGTGAAGCTGTTGCCATGCAGGAAAACACGGCACCACGAGAGTGCCTTATTGTAATGGTTCATACTGCGGTCAATAAAGGACTTCGAAAAATCCTCATCGTAGCTCTTGGAATATTCGACACCCTCAAAGAAGGTCAGGAGCCGTGCTGCGCTTTGCCTGTTATAGCTGTTGCTGGTTGCTTTAAGGAGAAAGCCAAGCGTGGACTTTATCAGCCTGTTCTCAGGCCTGTTTATGCTGAAATCATCGTAACGGACGAAAAACCGCTCCTTGCTCACCAAATTGTATTTGATGTTTTGGGAAGCCAGCAGCTTTCCTTTGTAAAACCGTTCGTTTTTCTCGATGGGCGTGTATGCCGCTTTCAAACCCTGCTTTGTAAGGACTGCCACTTCGTCAAGAAACATCTTGATAAAGATTTCAAGCAGACCAAGGCGGTCGGTATGGAGATGTGATACATTGAAGTCCTTAAATGTCACGTCCTTTAGCGTTTTAAGCATCTCAAGGAATATTCGCTTTGTGTCAGCCACGGTAATATCGCCTGCTATTTTGGGGAGTATCTCAATAACAGTGCCGTCGGCCATTGTTATCAACCCAACATAATTGCGAGCAGTGATAATTTTGCCTAATCCACGGCGGGCAGACAGCGATAGCAATTCGATTGCGTCCGTTCCGTCTCCCGTGTTATTTGCGAGAATGAAGGCTTCAAGTGCGTCAAAGGTTTTCTCCGGCAACCCCTGATAGCCGTACAATGCCTCTCCGCGAGTAAACCCGCCATATTCAGTTATGGTGTAGGTCTTATCATAGGAACGCATAGGCATCAATCCTCTTAAACGCCTCGCCATTTATTTCGTAATATTCAGGGAAGTCAATGTCGGCGTTCCCAAACATCTTGACGGCGTCCGTCTTCTTTATAATAAAGCGCGTGCTGTCATCTGGCTTCTGGTTGTCACCCAGCACAAGCTGAATTTTTTCGTAATCATCATAGAAATACTCCTGCAGAAGCGGGACAATCGTGTTCTCAAAAATTGCTGCGAGCCGTTCAATTGTCGGGTCGGCTTTCAGTGGGAGCAGATAGGAATGCCCGATGGTGTGTTCGCGGTCGAGCAGGACGGTGATGCGCTTATTTAGGGTATCAAGCATTTCGCTAATGTCGATACCATCAACAAGAACATCGGTAAGCGTCGCTGAATCCGGCTGCATCTCCACAAAGCTGAACCTGCGTCGCAAAGCAGTATCAATCAGGGCTATGGAGCGGTCGGCGGTGTTCATAGTTCCAATGAGGTAGACATTATCAGGTACACCAAAATCTTTCCCTGAATAAGGCAGTCGTGCGCGAAGCTGTTCCTTTGCCCCGGTGCGCTTCGCGGGTTCGATGAGTGTTATCAGTTCTCCGAAGATTTTTGAGATGTTTCCTCGGTTAATTTCGTCGATGATAAACACACGGTTCGGAATTTTGACACTCGGCGTGAAAAGGGCGGGCTTCACCTTGCGGAGAATCTGGAGAGCATCCGACACCGATACCGACAGCTTGTAGACCGAGGGCTGCATCATCAGTCTTTGGGCATTGAGGTCAAAGATGTCCTCGCTAATGTCTTTAACGAGCCATTTGACGTTGCGTAGCCGCTTGTAATGCTCGTATTCATCGTGCCATTCTGGTTCGCCCGTGATAACGCCGATAGCATCAATGGTCTTGTTGGAGTAGCATGAGAATACGATGTCCCCAATTTGCATTTTATAATAGAACGCATTCAGAATGTTCCTACCGTTATCGCCTTTTTCATAGGTGTCGGGTGGGGTTTCGCCGTAGCTGTCATATCCGATTCTGATATGGTTGTTGTTGAGACACTCCGTGCGGGTTGGGTTGTCGCCGCTTCCTTCAAGAGAGACCTTCCAGACCGACGGGTTCTTGCCGAAGCCCAAGTCCACGCTTGTACCACCACCGATAGGTGTTCCAGCTTTGTCGCAGAACGACTTAAAAATACCGTCGTGAACCTCGTACTCAATATCCCGCCCCGTTTCGGCATTCTCCTCTGCTGAGACTACAGGACGAATCCCCTCAATAAACTCCTCATAACCGAATGACTGATGAAATGTCGTGAATGCTACCAAACCGTCCTCTTTGTATTTCAAGTAGCGAGCAAACACCGCCGAGTAGTCCTCGGCTTTGACAGCATTAAGCGGCTTTTCCTCGATAATCGAAACAGCATATAGCACGGTGCTGTATGTTTTGCCCGTGCCGGGGGTGCCGCAAAGAATGAGATTCCTGGCAAACTTTGGCGTTTGCGTGATCGAATCAGACGGCGTAGTAGAAGTAGAGGTCACACCTTCGCTCTTCAGGAAAGCAAGGTAGTGCTTGATTCCGCTCTTCAGGTCGTCGCGCTGAGCGGTAGTGTCAATTTCAAAGACGGCATCCATCTTGGCATAGTCTCCGCCGCTTGATTGAAAATAGCCATCAAGACCGCTGCTTTTTATCACGGCATCCAGTTCGTCAAAACTGGCAATAGCGAATACTGCCCGCCCATCTTTCAGCCGCGCTTTACCAATAGCGGTCGATATGGTATTGGCCGAATTCGCTGACCCGACGTTTTTTGTATACCATTGCTTAAACGCCGCCCGCTGATGCTGCTCATCAATAACCGATGAAGCCTGAATAGAATCCTCATCCGCTTTGCTGTCTTTTTGCGTCCAAGCGGTATAGGATATTTCAGGGAATGTCATGTCAGGCGACCGTTCGGCAACCTTAGCCTTGAGGGTTTTCAGGAAAGCGACGTATTCTTCTCCTGTGCAATTACCGCTCGGAACAGTAATGCCATAGTGTGCGGACGCAAAAGCTCTGGAATTACCATCGAGGGGCATAAAGATGTTGGGGCGTATCCAATATAATCCCATAGTAATGTAAGCCAGACCATTGCCCTTCACGGCAATAGCCTTTTCAAAGGCGGTCCTAAACTCATACGAGAAGTTGTTTGACTGCGCAGATGCCATTGCTTGTATAAACAGTTCCCAGACCTCATCTGGGCCGTTAAAGAAGGAGTTCATATTGTTCAAGACTGGAATCCCCGCAAATTGAGTGGGCGTGGGAAGTTCCACACCGAATGTCTCAGCAAGAACTTTCGACAGTTTAATCCTATTGGCATCCGTTGTTCCGCGATTCAAGATTCCAATCACGGTTAGCGGATCCATATGATGGTTACGCGGTCCCCACCAGTCCTCGCGCTCAAAGTTGAGGTATTTCATAAGCGGTTGTTCAGACCGCACCTTTTTCATCAACTCAAAGAGTTCATTCCTTTTAGCGCTGTACGCAAGTAATTTGTTGGCGAGAGCCTCGTAAAAGGGTACCCATTGGTAAGCATTGTCCATGTCTGAAACCTCCCATTAAATTAGTCTTTTTTCGAACGAACCCCGATAGGCTCAACACCGAACTTCTGTAGCACCTCATTCTTTTCGAACAGAGGGCAAAACTGGAAGTTCATTATAACAAACTCATAGGCAAGGCATTCCGGTTCGTCATTGAGAGCCAGCTTTGCTAAAGCCAGTAGCTTTTTTGACTCATCTATATCCAAATCGAGCCCGAAACAGGCAGCGATGGCGACACGGAGCGTTACCGCTGTCTTTTTCAGCTTGATTCTGCTTATCGTTGCATCGTCAAGACCAGAGCGGTCTTTAAAGGTGCTGTTTCTTATACTCTTGGCGGTCTTAATCTGATCGACCCTGTCCCAGAAGTCCGTCGCTGGGGCTAAGGCAGTACGCGCTTTGGCGAACTTGTCAAAATCTGCTTTGACTGCATCCAGAGCCTTGGCTACATCAAACGCAGCATCATTCTGAACGTTTGATGTGTACCTTGGCAGCTTCTTATACTCTGTTTCCACCCTCGTGAGGAAGCCCATAGTGAGCATATTCATTATATTGGGTTGGAAATTTTCTGTATCGGTGTGGCTGTAATTATGGCTGACAGAAACGGCGTACTCAAAGATGAGTGTACATTCCTGTTGATGTTTTATCGCATATGGAGTCAGCCGAGTCTTACCCTCATCATCGGTATGTATATATTTCGGGTCGTTAATAACAAAAGCATCCTCGACAAAGCGGAACAGTCCGCTATGCAACACTTCTCTGAAAGCCGCATTTCTGCCAAACTCATAAATAACCTGTTCAATCGTGATGTGGCGTGTCATCGGACGGCTACTCGTCTTGACCGTCAGGGGGTGCTCAGAGAAGTCCCATGCCAGCGAATTGTTATCAAAGTTGTAAATCTGCTCAGCTTCTTCGTGGGACATACGACCCAGGTCGACCATACGGTATTTTGCTGACATCTTGGAAACGTGGTAAAACGCGGCTAATTCGTCCACTATCTCTGTAAGTACAGCAAGCCTCCGCTCACCGTCTTGGGGGACGGTACGGGAGGCAAAAAGTTCGTTTAGTTTAATTGTTGTGGAGTTTTTCGGCATTAGGATGCGCGGAGCTATGCCACGAGCCTGTTTCTCCATCCGTTCCTCGTCGCGGGTTGCTTCGTCACCGTCCGACAGTCTAGATGGGCAACGGAATGCTATATCCGAGTCAGCCGTTTTCCGGCGGAGATTCCCGAAATAGTTACGATGTATATGCCAATGGACGCATTCATGCGCCATCGTGTTATTTTCTCTGCCCTCGTGGTCAATAGTGCAGTCGACCAAGACCGTCCCTTTTTTTACAGGAAACCCGATGTAACTTTTAGTGCCGGGGTCGTACACATCCAAGTCGCCGTCAAAAAAAGCAATTGTTCCCAGAACTTCTCCGCTTTCCGACAACTGTTGGTTCGTATAAACCGTCAGGAACATACGCTTTTGAGCAATCTCAAATATTGGCACCGGCATTGGTGTCGTTAAATATTGGGCGCAGCCGTAATGCTTGAGGAAGTCAGCCGCAACCTCGTCATAGTTGTCCCTGCATACGTTTATAGGCACAAGCGTTACTTTGTCGTAGTTATACTCCATCCGCCCATTCTCCTTGAATATAATTCGTTTTAATGAGAGAAAGGGCGGCTCAGAGCTGCCCGTTGTCAGCAAAGCTGCATAGTTTATTTGCTTTCTCTCAGGGTCTTGTAGATCTCCTCCATAAACACGTCCGTTATTTTATCTCGTAGTTCCTCGTTGCCCAAAAGCAGTGTGTAAAAATCGACATTCTGGTCGTATCCTTCTACAAGCGCATCTGACACGCTGTCCTTGTAGGTAAACTTGAAGTCGGAATACGGGTTGTTTTTGGCACTCGCCTTAAGCCGTGCGTCTTTCAGAAGAATGTCTCGTATTTGCATAGCTGCCTTTGTCCTCACTCCAGTATCGCCTTTGCTGCCGTAAATGGTGTTTATTTCATCAATGATGACGGAAAGCATCTTGAGTTGCTCGGCTTCCGGCTGGGCAGGCTTCGGTGTTTTCATTTTTAGTTCGGGCTTGGATTCGACTTCGGGGTTTGCCATCACGCCGATCTGCTTCTGCTCGAAGCCGCTCACCGTGATTTTATCGGCGACGTCAAAATCATTCCCGCCCTTGATGTCCAATTCCTTGACCAGATACGAGAGATAGTTGTACCGCTTATGTAATTCCACATTTTCGTAGCAGGTCGCCTGAATGAGGAAACAGTACGATTTCAGGAACCGCCGAATCGTCGTTCGAATAGCGAACTGCTCCTCTGTATTCTTCTTGCGAACCTCTCGGGCGGCGTTATCAAGCAATGCCCACATACGTTGTTTCTGCTTGGCTGTCCGCTTCGGCAGATAAAGCAGGTCGTTAAACTCAATTATATCGTTGTCGGTAAGAATGTTATAAAACTCGATTTCCTCCTCTAACCGTCTGATGTCGGACGGCGAGATGGTATCGAACAACTCCGTTTCCTCATAAAACGGTGCAAACGCCTTCACTATGTCCTCGGCCTTGTTTTTGAAATCAAGGATGAATGTGCGCTTGTCGTAGGGCCGAAAAATGCGGTTCAAGCGCGACAGTGTTTGCACCGCCGATACGCCGCGTAATTTCTTATCCACATACATCGCCACCAGCTTTGGCTGGTCAAAGCCAGTTTGGTATTTGTTGGCGACAAGCAGAACCTGATAGATACTCTTGTCAAACTCGTCACGCAGGGTCTCTTCGGAGAAACCGTTCATTCCGGCTTCGGTGTAGGTTTCGCCGTCAAGCGTGACCTTGCCAGAAAAGGCAATCAAAGCACGAATATTGGTGTAACCATTCCGCTCAATGTACTTCTCGAACTCTTTCTTATACTTAACCGCCGCAGGGCGAGAAGAGGTTACAACCATCGCCTTTGCCTGACCGCCGAGGCTGTCGGCGATGTTCTGACGGAAATGCTCAATAATAATCTCGATTTTCTGTGAGATGTTCGTGTCATGCAGATCTACGAAGCGAGCTATCTTACGTTTGGCAGTAATGGACTGGAGTTCAGGGTCGTCCTCAATAGCCTTATTAATCTTAAAGTAGGTTTGCCATGTCACATAGTTATCGAGGACGTTTAAGATATAGCCCTCCTCTATAGCCTGACGCATGGAGTAGAGGTCAAAACACGTCTTTTTACCCTCGTCGTTCAGAGTGCCGAAAAGCTGCAAAGTGCCGGGCTTCGGCGTGGCGGTGAACGCAATCATTGTGACGTTCGGCTGCTTGCCTGCTTTAGCCCGCTCAACCTTGATTTTTTCGTCGGTGGTCAGTTCCTCTTCCGATTCCTCTTCTGGAGTCTCTTCAGGGAGTTCCTCTACCTTGCCGCCAGCCAAGACGTGGGTCACAGCTCGCATAAGATCGCCCTCAGTGGAGGAGTGCGCCTCGTCAATTAGTACAGCAAAGGTCTTGTCTTTGAGGGACAGTAGGTTCTTTTCGAGTATGTAGAAGAACTTATGAATAGTAGTGACAATAATCTTCGTGTTGCCGCGCAGGGCTTGGGCAAGATCGTCGGAGTGACACTTTTCGTCCAACACTTTAAGCAGCCCTGTTTTATGGTCAATGCCCGATATCGCCTCCTGCAACTGCTGGTCTACGATAATGCGGTCGGTGATAACGATGATATTGCTGAAAATATTCTTATCTTCGGTGTCGTGCAGGGAGGCAAGGATATGAGTGAGCCATGCGATGGTGTTTGTCTTGCCACTGCCTGCCGAATGCTCTATGAGGTAGTTTTGACTCGTGCGGTTTACTTTAATGTCCGCCACAAGCCGCTCCACCGCTCGAAGTTGGTGGTAACGCGGGAAGATAACCGTCTCCTTGACCTTCGTCTTTCCGGTTTCGGTGTTCTTTTCTTTCTTTTTTTCTATGAAGATAAAACGCTCGATGAGTAGGATAATTTTCTCTTTCGTCCAGATTTGCTCCCACATATAGGAGACGTTAATGCCGTTCTCATTGTGTGGGTTGCCCTTGCCGATGGAATATGGCTTGTCGGGTGACTTCGGCATACCAATGTTAAACGGCAGGAAAGACGAGTTGACTCCACACAGGGATGTGCAGAAGTAGACCTCGTTTAAATCCATAGCAAAAGCAGCAAAAACACCGGCTTTGAACTTGAACAGTCGGGTATGGGGATCACGTTCGTGCTTGTACTGGTTAATGGCGTTTTCGTAGTTCTGCCCGGATGTATTGCACTTGAGTTCGACGGCGAAGATGGCTATCCCGTTAAGGAACAGCACAAGGTCAATCCGCTCGCCCTCCTTGTGGTAGACTTCCTCCATAGCCGAGAGGATATTCTGCTCATACTGCCATGCCAATTTCTCGTTAAACGACGTGGCAGGGTGGCGATACATAAGGTCGAGTTTTACACCGTTGTCGAACTCCACTCCGTTTTTCAGAACATAAATGAGGGAACTACGATCTTTGGTAATCTCTCGGTTGATGTAGTTGATGACCGTCTTATTAGTTTTGTCGGCGTAAAACTTCCGCAGCTTCTCCATTTTTTCGGGCTGGGTTGTCTCCAAAAACTGAAAGAGAAGCCCCTTGTCCATCGCAAAGTCCGCATCCCAGTCTGTTTGGGCGTTGCGGATAACGTAGCCGTTGCGGTCGCGCAACTCCTCCAGAATCAGATTCTGGTAATCCTTTTTCTCTTGAAGCTGGTCTGCTCGGATAGGCATAGCTGTATTTCTCCTTTAACCTGCCACGCGCTTTTTGCCCGTGACGTATTCGTAAATAAGCGACTTCTTGTACTGCCGCATTGTCTCTGCGGCTTTCTGCTTCTCGGCGATGAGGTCGTCGGTCTCAGCACACTTGCGATCGAGGAAATCAATGATTACCGCTTGCTCGTTCAAATCCATCGGTATTGGAATTTGGATGTTGTACAAGTTCAGATTCGTCAACTGGTTCACCGTCGATGTCAAAAATGTACCAAGGTAGTAGCTAAAGATGTCTGACAGGAACACATAATGAATGAACTTGTTATACCGACTACGATAAACGCACATAAACGCTCCGTAGGTCTGTCCCGCTGTTTTCTCGTCAATCAGGGCGCACTTACCAATTAGGGCTTGGCTTCCGTTTCGAGAACAGATAAGCAGGTCATTTTCTTGGAGTACGATTTCTTTCGGTATCCGACAATTCACATATACGTTATCATCAAAGACGAGCCTGTCGTTCTGTATGTTTGAGGAGCGGAGAACCAGAGTACCCTTGTCCTCGTCAACGACATCTTCGGGAGCGTAGGTCAGCCCGTTACGAGCCGAGCCTAAAAACTTAAGCCGTTTCTTCTCCCAATGTCTTGGCATCTCCCCAATCCAGTCAATCCCGCTGTCCTTCAGCGTAGCAGTCTTATCTAAGCCCTTTGTCACTGTTTCTGTGATGAAGGCTTTTTTGTATTGCCTCAGAATCTCCACTTGCCGTTCCAAGTCGGCAACGATGCCGTCAATCTGCCTGCAGCGGTCGTCGAGGAAAGCGGCGATGGCTTGCTGTTCGGTGGTACAAGGGAGGGGCATATGCAGGTTCTTAATGTAGTCCCAGCTTGCCCTCGGCATTTTCGCACCATATGTAGAAGCGTTGACGATTTCAATGAATCCGTGGGAAAGCAAGAAGTAAAACAAGAAACGCTTGTCTCCTTCGAATCCCTTGAAAATCACAAACTCACCCGTACAAAAGCCGTCAAAGTCAGCAATGAAGGCCTTTTCCAGATACGGACGTAACTTACTAAAAAGCACATCGCCCTTGCGGAACACATCATATGTGCCTTCCTCATATTCACTCTCAGTCTCAATTAGGCGCCCAGTCGAACCTTCGACATTCTCAAGACCAATAAAAACATCATCGGCCGTGTACTTTCCGACCTCTGTCCGAACCGTTGTGGCAAACCTGATTTTCTTTAGCGGCCAGTCGAATGGGATATTCCCAATCCAATCTATGCCGCTTGGCTTCAGCATTTCTATCATTCCGCACCTCCGAGGAGTGCCTCCACCTTGCCTGTCAACTTGCTCTCAATGCCGGTAAACTGTGCAAGCAAATCGTCTGCTTTTTCAGGGGCTTTGTATTCGTAGAAGTAGCGGGTAAACGGGAACTCCGCACCCAGCTTCTCTTTGTTGGTTGCTGACGCTTTCTTGTTTTCGTCATATTCGTAGGCATAGATTGCATCGGGAACGTGCGGGTAGACCTCACGCTTGAAATATTCCTCAAGGTCAATTCTTAGCCCGACGAGTTCCGTGTCCTTGGTGGTCGGGTCGGTGATGATATTGCCCTTCTTATCCTTCTGCACCACAGAGGTCTTATCCATCACGGACATTTCCATTGCGATGGCATTCAGGCGGCTGTCCGTCATCCCGTCGATGTCGCCGATGATTTCTTTCAGCTTCGCTACGAACTCGGCGAAGTCGTCGTTCTCTGTGTCGTCGGTATGTTCCTCCAAAGCGGCAATGACTGCCTCTGTGAACTCCTTGCCTTTTTGGTATTTCTGAAATTTCTTCTCGTCCTCGCCCTCGCGGGGAGCGGTCTCAAGCAAGACCTCGTAGTCCGCCTCATTAAAGATGAAGGAATTAGCGGTAAAGGTCGCGCTCGTTTTCAGAGCGGCGATATTGGCAAGCGAAAGCGAACCCCTCCGTTGGAGCGGCTGATAGACGGCGTATTCCTTGTACATAAACTCTTCGTTGTCAAAGATTTTACAGTTGGGACCCGCTTCGAAGCCCGCATAAATCTCAGTAATGCGGGCGATGTCTTCCTTCGAGATTTCCTTACGCTTCTTGCCGAGCGACTTGCGGAGTGGTTTCCACATATCAACGGCGTTTATAAGTTGAATCTTGCCGCGACGCTCCGGTCGCTTGTTTTTTGACAGAATGAAAGCGTAAATGCCGATGCTCGTGTTATAGAAGAGATCAGTCGGCAGAGCGACGATAGCCTCAATGAGGTCGTTCTCCAGCATATAGCGGCGTATCTGGCTTTCGCCGCTCGTGGTGTTACCCGAAAACAGCGGCGAGCCATTGCTGATGATGGCGGCGCGACCATCCTTGCTCATCTTGTAGATGGCGTGTTGCATAAACAGAAGCTGCATATCACCGGAGGTCGGCAAACCCCACGGGAAACGGCTGTGTTCCATCTTCTCCGCGCCTTCGTATTTCTCGGCTTTCTTATGTTCTTTTTTGACTGCTGACTCCACGCCGTCCGCTGCGTCTTTACCGCCCCAAGCTTGTCCAAACGGAGGATTGATGATGACGATGCGCATATCCTGCCCTTCGAAACAATCTGCCTTCATCGTGTCCTGCAAGTGGATGTTCTTGGCGTCCTCGCCCTTGATAAGCATATCGGCAAGACAGATGGCATAGGATTCCGGGTTTATTTCCTGCCCGAAAAGGCGCACTTCGGCATCAGGGTTCATTCTCGTTATAGCGTTATAAGTGGTCGAAAGCATACCGCCGGAACCGCAAGCCATATCCAGCACAGTGGCAACGCGGCGCTCGGTGTAAAGGTCGTCCAATCCTTCCGCAAGCAAAATGCTGACGAGTAGACGGATAACCTCGCGCGGGGTGTAGTGGTCGCCGGCTTCGGCATTTTCAGAGAACTTACGGATAATCTCTTCAAACATATATCCGGCCTTTATGCCATCCACGGTGGTAGGGTTCAGATCAAGTTCAGAGAACTTGCGAACCACGCCCAGGAGCCGGTTGTTCTTATCCATTTTGTCAATTTCCTTCTCGAAGTCGAGGTTGCGGATAATGCTCTGGACGTTCGCCGAAAAACCTTCAATGTATCTATTGAAGTTCGAGACAATGTTGTCTGGTTCGTTCAGAAGTTCGGCAAGGGTATAACGGCTCGTGTTATAGAATTTGTAACCAGCAATCTTCTCAAGTATCTGGGGAGGTACGTCGCGCTTTGCTTCAAAAGCCGCAACCACCGCATCCTTGGTGTTGGCGAGGGCGCACTCAAAGCGACGGATAATTATCATCGGGATAATTACGTCTTTATATTTGTCGGACTTGTATGCCCCCCTCAAACTGTTAGCAATAGAGAATACAAGGTCGACTTCTTTGCTGACGTTAATGCTGGCGTCGTCCATCACAACGTCGGTAATTCGTTCTTTAGCCATTCTGAAGGCCTCCATATTAATAATCATTGATATCAATCCCGGCTTTAAGCAGCCTTGCGTAGCGCTCGTTAGACATAACAACCACGATGGGCTTGCCATTCTTGAGAACGAATGCAGTTTTATCTCCGTCAGCTATTGCGGTCAGTATTTTGGATGACTGGCCTTTCAAGAAATCACCAATATTGTGATGCTCCATCGGTTCTATCGGTTTTTTGTCTGGCACTTTCAGACCCTCCTTCACCGTGCATAGTTTTACATATAGTATTCTATCAAAATGTAATTACAATTGCAATACCTTTTGCAGGTCTTTTTTGTGAGCAAATTGCAACTCGGTGCATACGTTTTTTAAAATTCATCAAAAAAAGATTCACACGGCGTGTGAGTTTTAGGCGGCGGCAGTACGGCAGTAGATGCCTGTACTACCGCCGTTTTTTGCGCTCTAATGCAAAAACGGGCGGTCTTTAAATGCCAAAAACCCGCTATTTTACTGGCTTTTTGGCTCACACGCCACGAGAGGGAATCATCTCCGATTTTTATTAGGATGGGGTCGAGCTGGACGCGGACAGGCGTTTTGCTCGGCCCCTTTTGACGTTCAACCCAAGCCTGCCCAGACCTTCATATTCACAAATCACAAGGAGGAAAATCTAATGAAAAATCAAGCAAATCAAAGCCCAGACCGCGAGTACAAGGTCTACATCCCCAGCACCCACCAATTCATCCCGGTGACGAAGGATTTTTACTACGAGTACTACCGTCCCATCTGGCGCACTCAGAAGGAAGCACAGAAACGCGGTCAGTGCATGTGCCCCAAAAGCAAGCTGTGGTGCTGCGACGGCTGCTGCCTCGACTGCCCGTATCATGCTCCTGGAAACGTATGGTCACTTGAATATGAGCAGGAGCTCATGGGGGACAAGCGTGAAGACCCCAGTGCTGATATTGAATCAATCGTGACCGACAAAATCGTACTGCAGCAGCTTTTTAAGCGGTTGGACGAGCTCTTTCCCGAAGCCCGTCGCATCGGCGAGCTTCGTATGGAGGGTATCTCGGACCGTGACATTGCAGACATTCTTGGAATGCCCCGCAGCACCTTCAGGTCGCGTCTCGAAAAAGTTGAAACTCTGCTCCGTGAGGAGTACGGCGACATCATCTAATTACAGAAATCTCCGGCCGCCCAAATACGGTGGTCGGAGATTTTTTCAAAAAAGTTTTTCAGATTTTCGTCCAAACAGGCCTTTTCGTTCCAGTGAGTTGTGAAAGCGATACACAACCGGCTTTCAGAACGGAGGTGAAACGAATGTATCAGTCCCAAACAAAATTCCAGAGCTGCACCGCAGACGAAGAACTCGTCGATGTTCTCGCCGCAATCAGCGTCGTATCCATGCGACTGGCAAGAAAACTGACCTTGCTATCCACACAGAGTCAATCTATGAAAGGAGAAAAAACAGATGAGCAAAATGAGCGAAATGGCCGCAACCATCGAAGACCTGCGCAGTGCCGCTGCCGCTATTAATGAAGCCGCCAATTGGCTTGAAGAGCAGTTCAGCGGCGACGAACCTGTACCTGAAGAAACAGTTTCCGCCGAGCCTGTACTTACGCTTGAAGCGGTCAGAGCAGTCCTTGCGGACAAGTCCCGTGCGGGTTTCACCGCTCAGATTCGCTCTCTGTTCCAGAAGTACGGTGCCAATAAGTTATCTGAAATTGACCCTACCCGGTATGGGGGGTTACTTGCCGATGTGGAGGGACTGAACGATGCCACCTAAAGGACACGCACTTCTCTCCGCCTCCAGCTCCGAGCGTTGGTTACATTGTCCTCCTTCAGCTCGCCTCTGCGAGAGCTATGACGACAAGGGCAGCGATTACGCCGCCGAAGGCACCGACGCCCATACGCTCTGTGAGTATAAGCTTCGACAGGTGCTGGGTATGGAGGCCGAAGACCCAACTGAAAACCTCACCTGGTTCAATGAGGAAATGGCCGACTGCGCCACCGGCTATGCCACTTATGTTCTCGAACAGGTGGAGGCTGCTAAGCAAACCTGCGCCGATCCTGTTGTCATGATCGAGCAGCGTGTAGACTTCTCCCGCTGGGTAGCATCCGGCTTCGGTACCGCAGATTGCCTTATCATTGCAGACGGCGCCCTTAAAATCATCGACTACAAGCACGGTCGTGGAATCATGGTCGATTCAACCGAAAACCCTCAAATGCAGTGTTACGCCCTCGGTGCTCTGGAACTGTTCGACGGAATCTACGACATTGAAACCGTTCGCATGACCATTTATCAGCCACGCCGCGATAACATCAGCACATACGAGCTCTCGAAAGATGAACTTTACCACTGGGCAGACGAGGTACTAAAACCTACAGCCGACCTTGCTTTCGCTGGTGATGGAAACTTCCTCTGCGGCGAATGGTGTGGCTTCTGTAAGGCAAAGCACGACTGCCGTGCCAGAGCTGACGCCAATATGGAGCTTGCCCGTTATGACTTCAAGCTGCCGCCGCTGCTTACAGACGAAGACATTGAAGATATCCTCTCAAAGGTCGATAACCTTGTCGCTTGGGCGGCGGACATCAAGGAATACGCATTGCAACAGGCAATCAGCGGCAAAGACTGGACCGGATATAAGCTGGTCGAGGGCCGCTCCAACAGGAAATATTTGAGTGACGCGGTTGTCGCCGATGTTGTTGAGCATGCCGGCTTCGATCCGTATGAGCGCAAAGTGCTCGGCGTCACTGCCATGCAGAAGCTGCTCGGTAAATCCCGCTTTGATGAACTTCTCGCGGCCTACATTGAAAAGCCGCAAGGTAAACCCACTCTCGTGCCGGAGAGCGATAAGCGCCCGGCCATGAACACAGCCAAAAATGATTTTATGGAGGAAAACGATTATGAATAACAACACAAACAAAGTAAACAACCCCATGAAGGTTATTACCGGCCCCGACACCCGCTGGAGTTATGCGAATGTATGGGAAGCCAAGAGTATAAACGGCGGTACGCCAAAGTTCTCTGTCAGCCTTATCGTTCCCAAGTCTGACACAAAGACCGTCGCCAAGATCAGGGCGGCAATCGAAGCTGCATACCACGACGGCGAGTCTAAACTCAAAGGCAACGGCAAGTCTGTGCCTCCGATGGCAGCACTCAAAATTCCTCTCAGGGACGGAGATTCTGAGCGTCCTGACGATCCTGCTTATGCCAACTCTTACTTCATCAACGCAAACTCTGCCACTGCTCCCGGTATTGTCGATGCTGACCGCAATCCTATTCTTACCCGCTCCGAGGTTTACTCCGGTGTTTACGGCAGGGCAAGCATCAGTTTTTATGCCTTCAATAGCAATGGAAACAAGGGAATCGCATGTGGTTTGAACAACCTGCAGAAGGTATGCGACGGCGAGCCTCTCGGCGGCAAGACCAGTGCTGAGTCCGATTTCGCAACAGACGATGACGACGATTTTCTGAACTGAGAAAGAAAGGGTGAAAAGCTATGACAACCTTACAAACCATCTTGTTGACCGTCCTTATTGCCATCTGGCTCTGCTTCAGCATTGTATTCTTGATCAATGCGATTCAGAGTGCAGTGTATGACCGCAAGCGTGAAAAGCGCGAAAAAGCACAGGCCGTCCGTGATAAGGAATACCATGAGCTGCGCATGAAGGAAATCAGCAAGTAACAGTATCTATGAGGGCGGCAGAGACATTCTTTGCCGCCCTCTTCTCAATAAAGGATGGTTGATTATGAAAACACTCAGTATAGATATTGAAACCTATAGCAGCGCCAACCTCGCTAAGAGCGGAGTGTACCGCTATGCTGAAGTGCCGGACTTTGAGATTCTTCTGTTCGGCTATTCCGTAGATGGTGGCTCTGTTCAGGTCGTTGACCTTGCTTGCGGCGAGAAAATACCGCCAGAAGTGATAGACGCGCTCACGGATGAAACGGTGACTAAATGGGCCTTCAATGCAAATTTTGAGCGGGTCTGCCTGTCTCGTTTTCTTGGACTGCCGACCGGCGAATATATCAACCCTGCCTCGTGGAAGTGCTCCATGATATGGGTGGCTACAATGGGGCTTCCACTTTCGCTGGAAGGTGTCGGTTCGGTGCTAAAGCTGGATAAGCAGAAGCTCACCGAGGGCAAAGACCTCATTAAATACTTTTGCCAGCCTTGTGCTCCGACGAAATTCAACGGTCAGCGCACCCGCAATTACCCGTACCACGCGCCGGACAAGTGGTCGGCGTTCAAACAGTATAACGCCCGCGATGTTGAAACGGAGATGTCCATTCAGGAAAAGCTCGCAAATTTTGTGCTGCCGGACAGTGTATGGGATGAATATCACCTTGACCAAGAGATAAACGACCGAGGTGTAGCGATGGATATGACGCTGGTGCAGGAGGCCATTGCTATGGATGGTCGCTCCCGTTCTGAGCTCACCACCGCCATGAAGCACCTGACCGAGTTGGAAAATCCGAACTCTGTGCAGCAGATGAAAAAATGGCTTGCTGACAACGGCATGAAAACCGACACGCTTGGCAAAAAAGCTGTTGTCGAGTTACTCAAAACTGCACCTCCAGTGCTTTCAAATGTCCTTTCCCTCCGCCAGCAGCTTGCCAAATCGTCGGTACGAAAATATCAGGCGATGCAAAACGCAGTCTGCTCCGATGGTCGCGCCCGTGGGATGTTTCAGTTTTATGGAGCCAATCGCACAGGACGCTGGGCAGGCAGGCTTATACAGATGCAAAACCTACCTCAAAACCATTTGGAGGATTTAGCCGAAGCCCGCGCCCTTGTTAGCTATGGCGACTTTGATGCGCTGGAAATGCTCTACGAAGATGTACCAGACACACTGTCGCAGCTCATTCGCACAGCATTTGTGCCAAGAACCGATGCAAAGTTCATCGTTTCCGACTTCAGCGCCATCGAGGCCCGAGTAATCGCATGGCTCGCCGGTGAACAGTGGCGGCAGGACGTGTTTGCCAAAGGCGGCGACATCTACTGCGCCTCAGCAAGTCAGATGTTCAAGGTGCCGGTTGAGAAGCATGGTGTAAATGGCCATCTGCGCCAGAAAGGCAAAATCGCCGAACTTGCCCTCGGTTATGGTGGCTCAGTTGGTGCGCTCAAGGCAATGGGTGCTCTTGAAATGGGGCTTGCTGAAGATGAGCTTCCTCCGCTCGTTGATGCATGGCGGCAGTCCAATCCGCACATTGTAAAACTCTGGTGGGACGTTGACCGCGCCGCTATGGAGGCAGTTCGTCACAAGCATACCAATGAAAGCCACGGCATCGTTTTTACCTGCCGGAGCGGGATGCTGTTCATCACACTTCCATCTGGTAGGCAGCTTGCCTATGTAAAGCCGCGCATCGGGGAGAACAAGTTCGGCGGCAATTGCATTACTTACGAAGGTGTCGGCGGCACGAAGAAATGGGAGCGGCTGGATTCTTATGGGCCAAAGTTCGTGGAAAACATCGTTCAGGCTACAGCCCGCGACATTCTCTGCTACGCCATGCAGACGCTTCGGTGCTGCTCGATTGTCATGCATATCCACGATGAAGTAGTAATCGAAGCCGATACGCACATGTCGCTGGATGCTGTCTGCCAACAGATGGGTCGGACGCCGCCATGGGCAAAAGGGCTGCTGCTCCGTGCCGATGGCTACGAGACAGATTTTTATAAAAAAGATTAAAAGGTTTCGTCCAAAGTGGGCTTTTTGTTCCAGTGAGATTTAGAGGTGGACAAAAAGTCCGCCGTGAAAGGAGTGTTCCTAATGAGTATAGACAAATACAACAGTGAGGGCTATTACGACTCAACTGCCTATGAAGCAATGTCCATTATTGAAAAAGAGGAACGGGCGCTTCGAGCATTCCGGCCTATCATATATATTTGCTCTCCATTTTCAGGAGATGTGGAAGGTAATGTGAAAGCCGCGCAGGGCTACAGCCGATATGCCGTGGACAATGGCTACATTCCCGTCGCACCGCACCTGCTGTTCCCACAGTTTCTAAACGATGATAATCCCGCCGAACGCCAGCTTGGGTTGTTCTTCGGAAACGCCCTGATGAGCAAATGCTCAGAGGTATGGGTGTTCGGCAGCATTATCTCGACCGGTATGGAGGCTGAAATCAAAAGAGCCAAGTGGAAGAATTATCATTTGCGCTACTTTACCGAAAACTGCGAGGAGGTGCAGGTTTGATGTTCACCATTTATCATTCTGATTTTATCGGCAACCCCGGCAATTGCTCCTATCCTCACAAGGTGGAAATTACCGATTCAGCATCACTGGCTGCTGCGGTCGGTCGAGACTATGTGTGCGCAGAGTACAAAAATAACTATCGAAACGGCGATAACTTCATAGGCAGCGACTGCCTGCCGGTGGACTGTGATAACGACCACTCGGAAAACCCTGAAGATTGGATTCTGCCAGCCGATGTTATGGAGGCGTTTCCCGGTGTGACCTTTGCCGTTCACTACAGCCGGTCCAATATGCGCGAAAAGAACGGTAAACCCGCTCGGCCGAAGTTCCATGTTCTTTTTCCCATCGACCACATAGCAGACGCAACTTGCTACAGCGATATGAAGAAGCTGGTCAATGCCATCTTTCCGTATTTTGACACCAAGGCGCTGGATGCTGCTCGTTTTTTCTTCGGTACCAATTCGCCGGAGGCTGAGATTTACAAAGGCAGCATGAACTTAAGCGAGTTTTTGGAAGGCGATGATTTCGATGTGGATATGACCAGTGGTCTTCGTGCCAATCAGGTCATTCCAGAAGGTAGCCGTAACGCCACTATGTCCCGCTTCGCCGGTCGTGTCATTAAAAAGTATGGTGACGGTGACGCCGCTTACCAGTGTTTTCTGGAAGAAGCCGCGAAATGCTCTCCACCGCTTGGGGAACAGGAGCTATTTACCATCTGGCATAGCGCCCAGCGCTTCTTTGCAAAGGTTCAACAGCAGGACGGATATGTACCACCGGAGGTGTATAACGACCCGGCGTCATATAAACCCGGCGATTACTCGGACGTCGGACAGGCAGAAGTGCTGGCAAAATACTTCTCCGGTGAATTGCGCTACTCTCCGGCTACGCACTTCATCCGCTATAACGAGCACTATTGGCAGGAAAGTGAGCCCGGCGCACAGGCCGTCGCCCATGAGCTGACCCGTCGCCAGCTCACGGAAGCCACGAAAGACCTGCAATCGGCGATGAAACTGCTGACGGAAAACGGCGGTCAAGAAATCGTCGAGAATACCTCCAAGGCAAAGGCTGAGTCTCTTATGAACGACGCGCAGCTTGAAGCATATCGGGATTTTCTTGCAGCCAAGGCATATCAGTCCTTTGCCATTCGTCGCCGGGATTCCAAAAATATCACCGCAACGCTGAAAGAGTCTCATCCCATGCTGGAGATCTCGCCGCGTGACCTTGATACCGACTGCTTTCTACTGTGCACGCCCGCTGCTACTTACGATTTGAGAAAAGGTATGGTTGGAACCAGAGAACATTCGCCGGAGGATTTTATCACCAAAATGACCTCGGTCTCACCCAGCAACAAGGGCGAACAGCTTTGGCTGGACAGCTTAAACCTCATCTTCTGCGGCAATCAGGAGCTTATCGACTATGTACAGATGATTTGTGGACTCGCTGCCATCGGTAAGGTTTATGTGGAAGCTCTGATTATTGCTTACGGCGGCGGGCGCAACGGTAAGTCCACCTTCTGGAATGCAGTCTCCCGTGTACTCGGCCTTTACAGCGGCAACATCTCTGCTGACACGCTGACGGTCGGATGCCGCCGTAACATCAAACCCGAGATGGCCGAAGTCAAGGGCAAGCGACTGCTCATTGCGGCTGAAATGCAGGAAGGCGCAAGGCTTAACGATTCTACTGTCAAGCAGCTTTGCTCCACAGACGATGTTTTTGCTGAGAAAAAGTACAAGGACCCATTCAGCTTCACGCCCTGTCACACGCTGGTCCTCTATACCAACCACCTGCCAAAGGTCAGTGCCTCTGATGACGGTATCTGGCGCAGGCTGATTGTCATTCCATTTGATGCCAAGATTGAAGGTAGCGGCGATATCAAGAACTACGGCGAGTACCTTTATCAGAACGCCGGTGAAAGCATTCTCGCGTGGATTATTGATGGTGCCAAAAAAGTCATTGCGCTGGATTACAAAATTCCGGTACCGGAATGTGTGCAGAAAGCCATTGCGGAGTACCGGGCGCAAAACGACTGGTTTGGCCATTTTCTTGAGGACAAATGCGAGCTTGATGCGAGTTTTCGAGAGAGCTCCAGTGCACTGTATCAGTCGTATCGGAATTACTGCATTGACACCAACGAGTATATCCGCAGTACCACAGATTTCTATTCTGCACTGGAGGCTGCTGGGTATGGCCGTATCAAGGTCAAAAACAAGCGGTTCTTTACAGGACTGAGGCTAAAAATCGACGACGGAGATTTTGAGGATTTCCTGAACTGATGGACTATGGGGTAACCTCGATAAAGGTCATATACAAAAAGTCTCTTAAGACCTTAAAAAATAAGCCTAAGAAAAGTTTTAGAAATGACCTGCACCGAGGTTACCCCTCCTTAAAAATTCCTGATGGAGCGTGAGAATATGAGAGAAAAAGCAATTGAGAAAAAACTGGTTCAGGAAGTCAAAGCGGTTGGCGGTATCGCACCGAAGTTCACAAGCCCTGGCTTTGACGGTATGCCCGACCGCATCATACTTTTACCGAGTGGACACATGGGTTTCGTGGAAGCAAAGGCTCCCGGTGAAAAGCCGAGACCGCTGCAATTGGCAAGACACAAATTACTACGAGGGCTTGGTTTCAGAGTTTATGTTTTGGATGACGAGCGGCAGATTGGAGGAATTCTTGATGAAATACGAACCACATAACTACCAAAAATACGCTATCGGCTACATTGAGGAACACCCCATCGCCGCCGTTCTGTTGGATATGGGCCTTGGCAAGACGAGTATCACGCTGACGGCGCTGAATGATCTGTTGTTTGATAGCTTCCAGGCGCACCGCATTCTTGTGATCGCCCCGCTGAGAGTGGCACGGGACACATGGCCTGCTGAAGCAGATAAGTGGGACCACCTGAAGAACCTCATCTGCTCCGTAGCAGTCGGCACCGAAGCAGAGCGCCGTGCAGCACTGATAAAACCAGCCGACATTTACATCATTAACAGAGAAAACGTCCAGTGGCTCATTGAGGAAAGCACGCTGCTGTTTAGCTTTGATACCATCGTGATTGACGAGCTGTCCTCCTTTAAGAACTACCAAGCAAAGCGCTTCCGAGCGTTGATGAAGGTTCGCCCCACGGTAAAACGCATCATAGGATTAACCGGAACGCCAAGCAGCAATGGCCTCATGGATTTGTGGGCTGAATTCCGGCTTCTGGATATGGGCGCTCGCCTCGGACGGTTCATCAGCCACTACCGGCTTGACTACTTCATGCCGGACAAACGCAACGGACAGGTCATCTTTAGCTACAAACTGCTGCCCGGAGCCGAACAACGGATCTATGACAAAATCGCTGACATCACCATCTCTATGAAGTCAACCGATCTTCTGAGAATGCCGGAGCTGATCAGCAGCGAATTCACCGTCCACCTCTCCGAAGAGGAGCGCCAACGTTATGATGATCTGAAAAACGATCTCGTACTGCAGTTCCCGGATGGCGACATCACCGCCGCAAATGCTGCTGCTCTCACCGGGAAGCTGTGCCAGATGGCAAACGGTGCGATATATACCGACGACGGCGGCACACTTACCATCCATGAACGAAAGCTGGACGCGCTGGAGGATATCATCGAATCTGCTGGTGGCAAGCCGCTTCTTGTGGCTTATTGGTTTAAGCATGACCTTTCCCGGATCACCGAGCGGCTGCACAAGCTCCATGTCCCGTTCTCCAAACTGGACAGCACCGACAGTATCCGCAGGTGGAACACCGGTGAACTGCCCGTGGCACTAATCCACCCCGCCTCCGCCGGTCACGGGCTGAACCTTCAAAGCGGCGGCTCCTGCATCGTTTGGTTTGGGCTGACCTGGTCACTGGAATTATATCAGCAGACCAACTCCCGACTCTGGCGGCAGGGCCAAAGCGCCGAAACGGTTGTGGTGCAGCACATCGTCGCCAAAGGCACGATCGACGAGCGGATTTTGAAGGTGTTGTCCAAGAAGGACAGCACTCAGGCCGCTTTGATAGAGGCGGTAAAGGCCGAAGTCTCAGTAAACTGAGACAGCACATCTGAGAAAATCTATGACAATCCGTGCCAATCCGAGAGAAGTAAAAATCGGAGGTACAGATTATGAACAACCCCTATGAGAACCTTGCAAACGCCATTGTGCTGCAGGCCGTGAAGGATTACCGGCTTCACGATGACGAGCGTGAGCTTGCCAGCATTGAGCGTTTCTTCCGTTCCGGTTGGTTCGGTGTGTTGACCGGACTTGACCCGGAGCTGCTGATCTCCAAGCTGAGAAAGGAGAAGATGTGCTATGACTACTAAGATCTACCTTTCTCAGGCGCGTTACCTTGATATGCGTATCAAATCAAAGCTACAGCAGATCGATTCACTGAATGAGCTGGCAACAACCTGTACGTCAGTGCTGACCGGTATGCCCCGCAATCCCAGCGGTTCAATCTCCCGAATGGCAGACGCCATTTGTAAAATTGTTGACCTGCAGAATGAAATCAACCGTGACATCGATAAGCTGGTTGACCTCAAGAAAGAAATCATGGGCGTCATCAAAGCAGTATCCAACCCGGAACACCAGACCCTTTTGGAGAAGCGTTATCTCTGTTTCCTGTCTTGGGAGAAAATTGCTGTGGACATGGGTTATGACCTGCGATACACACATAAGCTCCACAACTGGGCGCTGGAGGAATGTAGCATTCCCGCTTCGCCGGAAGTGGACACGAAAAGACACTGAAAGACACCTGCCACTTATGATAGTATTATAATCAGGAAAGCAGAATGAAGATGAGCCTTGTGTGAGTAATCCCGCAGGGCTTTCTTTATGCCCCGAAGGAGGTGAACCCGTGCCATACAAACCAAAGCGTCCCTGCGCCTACCCCGGCTGCGGTCGGCTTGCTATACGCGAGCAATACTGTGCCGAGCATCAGAAGGTCATGGACAAACGCTACAACCAACACGAGCGCGACCCTGCCTCCAACAAACGATACGGTCGTTCGTGGAAGCGCATCCGTGACCGCTACATCAAGGCGCACCCGCTCTGCGAGGAATGCCAGAAGCAAGGCAAACTGACGCCTGCCGAGGAGGTTCACCACATTCTTCCGCTCTCAAAAGGCGGCGGCAGTAATGCGGAGAACCTCATGGCTCTTTGCAAAGCCTGTCATTCCCGTATCACCGCGGAGAATGGCGACCGGTGGGGACAGGGATATTGAAAGAGGCATCGTCTACATTTTGGTACGATGCCTCAAATCAATCTATTTTTTATTACCCACCCCGGTGGGGGTATCAAAATCTCTAAACCCTATTTAAGCGGACAGCGGCGTGGGGCTTCGTGTTGAAAAACGCGGTTTCAAACGGGGTAATAACCCCCTCCGCGAATGTGAGGTGAACAATTTGGCAAAGGACGGTACAAACCGTGGCGGTGCCCGTGCCGGCGCGGGGGCGAAAAAGAAACCTCTTGCAGATAAAATCGCCGAGGGCAACCCCGGCGGCAGGAAGCTGACCGTCATGGAGTTCTCGGACACAGCGAATTTGCAGGGTCAGGCGATGCCGGAGCCGAACAAAATGCTCGAAGCGACCCAAAAGGACGGAAAGACGCTCGTTGCGAGTGAAATATATAAATCCACCTGGCAATGGCTGAACGAACGCGGCTGTGCCGCGCTCGTATCCCCGCAGCTTCTGGAACGCTACGCCATGAGCGTGGCGCGCTGGATTCAATGCGAGGAAGCGGTTACCGAATACGGCTTTCTGGCAAAGCACCCCACCACGGGCAACGCGATTCAAAGCCCGTATGTTGCAATGGGTCAGAACTACATGAACCAGACCAATCGCCTGTGGTATGAGATTTTTCAGATCGTCAAAGAAAACTGCACCGGCGAGTACAGCGGCGCGAATCCCCAGGATGATGTGATGGAGCGGCTGCTCTCGGCAAGGCGAGGAAAATAACATACACAGATTGGAGATAACCATATGCAGATAGAAAAGCTGAAAACTGACCGCCTTATCCCGGCGGATTACAATCCCCGCAAGGATCTCAAACCCGGCGATCCCGAATACGAAAAGCTGAAACGTTCCATCGAGCAGTTCGGTTATGTCGAGCCTGTTATCTGGAACAAAACCACCGGGCAGGTCGTCGGTGGGCACCAGCGTTTAAAGGTGCTGCTCGACATGGGTATCACCGAAGTCGACTGCGTGGTGATCGAGATGGACGAGGAAAAAGAAAAAGCCCTCAATATTGCGCTCAATAAAATCAGTGGCGACTGGGATAAGGATAAACTGGCTCTGCTCATTGCCGACCTGCAGGGTGCGGACTTTGATGTGTCACTCACGGGCTTCGAACCCGCCGAGCTTGACGCACTTTTCAAAGATTCGCTCAAAGACAGTATCCACGACGATGATTTTGATGTGGACGCGGAGCTTCAAAAGCCAGCCGTCACCAAGCTTGGTGATGTCTGGACGCTCGGCCGACATCGGCTGGTCTGCGGTGACAGCACCAAGACCGACACTTTTACCGCTCTGATGGACGGGAAGCTCGCAAATCTGGTTGTGACCGATCCTCCATACAACGTCAATTATGAAGGAACGGCGGGCAAAATCAAAAACGACAATATGGGAAATGAAGCGTTCTACGATTTTCTGCTGGCGGCGTTTACGAACACCGAAGCGGCAATGGCGCAGGACGCCTCCATTTATGTATTCCATGCTGATACCGAGGGCCTGAACTTCCGCAAGGCTTTCTCGGACGCGGGCTTTCAACTTTCCGGGTGCTGCATCTGGAAAAAGCCGTCGCTGGTACTTGGGCGCTCGCCTTACCAATGGCGGCATGAACCTGTCCTCTTCGGTTGGAAAAAGAAAGGTAAGCACAACTGGTACGCAGACCGCAAGCAGACCACCATCTGGGAGTTTGAAAAGCCGAAGAAAAACGCAGACCATCCCACCATGAAGCCGATTGCGCTGCTGGCATATCCCATTATGAACAGCAGCCTCACAAACTGCATCGTACTCGACCCCTTCGGCGGCAGCGGCAGTACGCTCATCGCCTGTGAGCAGTCCGACAGGATTTGCTTTACCATAGAGCTTGATGAGAAATACTGCGATGTCATTGTAAAACGGTACATCGAGCAGGCTGGGAATGCGGATGGTGTTTTAGTGATGCGCGACGGGCTGTGGTATAAATATGGCGAACTACCGGGGGTGAGCGCCGATGAGTAAGCTCACCCTCGGTTCATTATTTGACGGCTCCGGTGGCTTTCCGCTCGGTGGTCTGCTCTGCGGCATTGAACCGCTCTGGGCTTCGGAGATAGAGCCGTTCCCGATACGGGTCACCACAAAGCGAATCCCAGGGATGAAGCACTACGGAGACATTTCCACTCTGAACGGAGCGGATTTGCCGCCGGTGGATATTATCTCCTTTGGCTCACCCTGCACCGATATGTCGGTCGCGGGCAAGAGAGCCGGTTTGGACGGACGCCAATCCGTCCTTTTTTATGAAGCGATACGAATCATTAAGGAAATGAGGTGTAAGACCGATGGCAGGTATCCGAGATACGCTCTCTGGGAGAACGTCCCCGGTGCGTTCAGTTCAAACAGGGGCGGCGACTTCAAGGCGGTCCTCGAAGCGGTCGTCGGCATCGTCCAGCCGGACACCGAGGTGCCTTTGCCTGAAAACGGCAGATGGCCTTACGCCGACAGCTACATGGGAAACGGATGGAGCCTTGCTTACAGAACTGTCGACGCGCAATATTTCGGAGTTCCCCAACGCCGTCGCAGAATCTACCTTGTCGCGGATTTTGCAGGCGAACGCGCCTTTGAAATACTATTTGAGCGCGAAGGCGTGTCAAGGGATTTTACGCCGCGCGGCGCTCCGTGGCAAGGCGCTGCCCGAGATACTGAGAACGCCGCTGGAATATCAGGCGACTGCGTAACCTGTCTCAACGATAAGGGCGGCGGTTTCATGTCGGTTTCCGATGACATTGCCGCGACGCTCCGGGCCGAGGAGCATGGGCATCCGCCATGCGTCATGCAGTCGAGCGGCTTCTGCACCGAGCACAGCGCAAAGAGCCGAGGCGTTGGTTTTGAGGAAGAACGCTCGCCGACACTTCGGGCCGGCGTCGTTCCCGGTGTGGCGATTGAGCATCACCCGATGGACAGCCGCATCAAGATCAGTGAGGACGGCAAAGTCCAGACGCTCAGCGGCCGTATGGGGACGGGCGGCATGAATGTCCCACTAACCATGCAGGCCTACGGTATCTGCTCCGACAAAAGCAATTCCATGTTGTCGGACAATCCGAACAGCGGCATTTATGAAGCGGAAACCTCACGCACCCTTGATCGGAGCGGCGGTAACCCCGGCTGCAATCAGGGCGGGATTGCCGTGGTTGCACTGCAGGGTTCCATGATAGGTCGTGAAGAAAAAAACGGGCCCCAAGGCAGCGGCGTCAATGAGGACGTTAGCTTTTCTCTGACCGCCGCCGACCGTCATGCCGTCGCCTACGCTATGACGACGGGCAGTTTTGCCGAGGCGCATGAAGAAATGGCGGCGACGCTTATGGCGCGGGATTACAAGGATATGCAAATTGTGAATCAGCCGCAATACGCCGTCCGCAGGCTGACGCCCACCGAGTGCGCCCGGCTTCAGGGCTTTCCTGATTACTGGTGTTCCGACCTTGGCACTGAAAATCCGACCGAGGATGAAATTGCATTCTGGTCTGAGGTCTGGGAAACGCACCGAAAAATTAGTGGTGCCAGCGAGAAGCCCAAAAGCCGCGGGCAGATTATCAAATGGCTGAAAAATCCGCACTCAGACGCCACCGAATATAAGATGTGGGGTAACGGCGTGGCACTGCCGTGCGTCTGCTTTGTGCTGTCCGGAATTGTGTCATGTACACAAGAAGCCGCCGATAATGAACCGCTTTATTCTACACAGAAAAAGCTTGAAACAACTTGATATATAAGTGTTTTAGAGCGAATATGTGACTACAAAAAAGAAAGGCGGTTTGAAAATGGAACTCAAATACAATGTTTCGGGCAGCGAACGCAAATCATTGGTTGGTGCAATCAGCACAGTATTGGATGCCCCAACCAACTACCTCGGCGCTCCTACCTTCGCTTACGAGGTTGGCGGTTACCACATCGACAAAAACGGCACCGTTAGCTTCGACGACCTGACGGACAGCGGCGAAATCGAACGGCTCATAGAGGCTCTTTGCGAGAAAGGCTTCGAGCCCGAGGCCCAGGAAGTCACGGACGAGCTTTGCATAGAGCTTCCGATGAAGGACATCAGCAAAACGGCGGTCGAGAACCTTCGCAGGCTGACGGACAGCAAAGCGGCACTCATCAGAAAGGCTCTCAGCGCGGACAGGCTGGATATCGAGCTTACGGACGATACCATCCGTTTCCCGTGGTTCGACAGTATACCGGAACCGGAGGTCATCAATGCGGCCGCTCATCTTATCGGAAAGCTGCTCGGCGCGGCAAAGGCACAAAAGCGTGTCACCGCAAAGGAAAAGGAAACCGACAACGAAAAATACGCTTTTCGCTGCTTTCTCCTGCGGCTGGGCTTCATCGGAGCGGAATACAAAGAGGAGCGTAAAATTCTGCTGAAAAACCTCTCCGGAAGTTCGGCTTTCAAGACCGGTCAGAAAAAGGGCTTCTCGCAGGACGACCTTGACAAAGCAAAAGCTGACCCCGCTGTATGCGCTGAAATCAAAGCAATTTTGGGAGGAACCGACGATGAACAATAATTTCCCCTCAAGAGAAACCGTGGAGCGTATCCTCAAACAATATCCGGTCGGCTGCCGCGTCGAGCTGCTCCGTATGGACGATGTCCAAGCGCCTCCCATTGGCACAAAAGGCACCGTGCGGTATGTGGACGACCTCGGCAGTCTGGGTGTTGCGTGGGACAACGGCAGCTCCCTCCAAGTAGTCTACGGCGAAGATTTGTGCAGGAAACTGGAGGACACAAGCGATGGACAGTAAAGTGAAGGAGCAAATTCTCACTGTCCGTAAAACCGGGCTGACAAATATGTTTGATACCATCGCCGTTCAGCGTATTGCCCATGAAATGAGCTTCTTCGAACTGGTGATTTTTATGGAAGAGCATAGGGACGAATACGCCCGCTTTATCCTCACAGGTGAAGCATAACGGCTGTAAACTACACAATTCCGTGGGCTGTGTTCGCCCGAAAGATCGTGCAGAATATGTCCGAGTTGGTCGCGTAATTGCCTGGATATCGTGTGCTTTCAGAGTTAATATGTGACTACCGAAAGGAAAACCACACAAAACGGAGGAAAAGAAAATGAACGAAAAGCAATGGAAACAGATTGAAGAGCAGCTTCCCGCGGGCGCAAAAATCCTGCGCTGGTACACAGCCGCCGAGAACGGACAAATCAGAGTGATTGCCAAAGCCCCGACCGACGATTACGAGACCCGCTACAACGTAAGCTTTGACGCCGACGGCAACGCCAGCATTAAGAGATTTTAAGGAGGGCGCGGTCATGTGGAAAGAAGGAACCCTCAGAATTCACGACAGCGTTTTTCATTACTGGATGAAGCAGTACGACGAAGGTTCGCAATTCGGCATCGACGGCGGCAGAATCAGCAAGTTAATGCTCAAGCGTAACGGAGAAATCGTGTGTAACTACGACAGAGGCTGGGATGTCAAGCCCTCCGACCATGACACGCAGCTTGCCCTTGAGCTTCTGCTGCACAGCGAAAACCACTAAACCAGTTGAAAAAATAAGCCGAGGACGCGCCGGAGACGGCGTGTATCTCGTACAGATAGATTCTGAAGGCTTGCTCTTGCAAATGTGCAATTGGCAGGTCTATTTTTATGCCCGAAGGGAGGCGGCGGATATACGTAAACTCAGAAAATACGCTCCGACACGATTCAAGTCAGCGGATTCTGTTTATGCCAAATCTACTGCCGACTATGCGGTGTCTTTTATACAGGCGCTCTGCCATACCAAAGGCACGTGGGCGGGCAAGCCATTTGAACTTATCGACTGGCAGGAGCAGATTATCCGTGATGTATTCGGAACACTCAAGCCCAATGGTTACCGACAATTCAACACCGCATATGTGGAGATACCCAAGAAGATGGGAAAAAGTGAGCTTGCGGCGGCTGTTGCCCTGTTGCTCACCTGCGGCGATGATGAGGAACGCGCCGAGGTTTACGGCTGTGCCGCCGACCGCAACCAGGCGTCCATCGTATTCAATGTGGCGGCAGACATGGTGCGGATGTGCCCGGCATTGTCGAAACGGGTAAAAATCCTCGATTCACAGAAGCGGCTTATTTATCAGCCGACGGGCAGCATCTATCAGGTGCTGTCCGCCGACGTCGGCAACAAGCACGGCTTCAATACCCATGGTGTTGTATTTGATGAGCTTCACACGCAGCCGAACCGTAAGCTTTACGATGTCATGACCAAAGGCAGCGGTGATGCGAGAATGCAGCCGCTGTATTTTTTGATTACCACCGCCGGGGATAACCAGAACAGCATCTGCTGGGAGGTGCATCAAAAGGCGCTGGATATTTTGGATGGCAGAAAACACGACCCCACTTTTTACCCTGTAATCTACGGCGCCGCGCCGGAGGATGACTGGACGGACCCGAAGGTATGGAAAAAAGCGAATCCCTCCCTCGGTATCACGGTCGGAATCGACAAGGTTAAAGCCGCCTGCGAGAGTGCAAAGCAGAACCCCGCCGAGGAAAACAGCTTCCGGCAGCTTCGTCTGAACCAATGGGTTAAACAGGCGGTTCGCTGGATGCCGATGGACAAATGGGATAAATGCGCGTTTCCCGTAAACGCAGACAGCCTGCACGGGCGCGTCTGCTACGGCGGGCTTGACCTTTCGTCATCCACGGATATAACGGCGTTCGTGCTGGTTTTCCCGCCGCTTGATGAAGAAGACAAATACACCGTGCTCCCGTTTTTCTGGATACCGGAGGACAACATTGATCTGCGCGTCAGGCGTGATCATGTGAATTACGATGTGTGGGAAAAGCAAGGCTTCCTGCAGACCACCGAGGGCAATGTTGTTCACTACGGCTTCATCGAGAGCTTCATTGAGGAACTCGGTACCCGTTACAACATCCGCGAGATCGCATTTGACCGCTGGGGCGCCGTGCAGATGACGCAGAATCTCGAAAGCCTTGGCTTTACCGTCGTCCCGTTCGGTCAGGGCTTCAAGGATATGTCTCCGCCGACCAAAGAGCTTATGAAGCTGACGCTTGAGGAAAAACTCGCCAACGGCGGGCATCCTGTCCTCCGTTGGATGATGGACAACATTTATATCCGCACTGACCCTGCCGGAAATATTAAGGCCGACAAGGAGAAATCCACTGAGAAAATTGATGGCGCCGTCGCCACGATTATGGCGCTAGACCGGGCGATCCGGTGCGGCAATGAAAGCAGATCTTCGGTTTATGATGACCGGGGCATTTTGTGTATATAAAATTCACGTTCGAGTGGTTGACACCACCGCTAACGTGTGGTAGCATATTAGTGGTAGAGTTAACCACTAATGATATGAGGCGGTGTTTTTATGGACAGAATACAATTTTACCCCGAAAAAAATTTAGCGACAGCATTAAACCACGATGCTAAAAAACTTGGCGTAGCCGTAAGTACCTTGGTTACAGATATTTTGAAGAAGCATTACGGACTTATACCAATTACAGCATTATCTGAATCGGAATTGAATGCGAAGGTGTTTGATGAGGTTAAATCATATATTTCTGTTTTAAAGTCAAGAGATGAATTTGACTTATGTAAGGCGTCAGAAACATTTGGCAACATAGAGATGGCATACGCTGGTAAGCCAAGTGTAATAAGAGCAAAAATTGGTAAATGTTTTGCTAAGACTGTTGGTACACCCGGCGATTTTACAAATGTGTCTGTTAAGTTGAGACCAGATGGGAAGATTAAGAGAAATCAAAATAATGCAGCTATATACTTTGTATTATGAATTGAATTTTCAGATTAGAGCATCTATCGGAAACGATAGGTGCTTTTCTTATGCCAATTTTTTAAGGAGACGAACGCCATATGAGTATATTATCCGGGCTTTTTCACTCCCGTGACAAGCCCCAAAACCGAGTCGGTGGCGGGTGGTCGTTCCTGTTTGGCGGCACGACCAGCGGAAAGACGGTCAACGAGCGGACGGCAATGCAGACCACGGCGGTCTACGCCTGTGTGCGTATCCTATCCGAAGCCGTGGCCGGTCTGCCGCTGCATATCTACCGATATCGGGCTGACGGCGGCAAAGAGCGTATCCCCATGCATCCTCTCTACCACCTGCTTCATGACGAGCCAAACCCTGAGATGACTTCATTCGTGTTTCGAGAAACACTGATGAGTCATCTTTTGCTTTGGGGCAACGCCTATGCACAGGTAGTTCGCAACGGGCGCGGGCAGGCGGTCGCGCTCTACCCTCTGCTTCCGAGCAAGATGGACGTCAGCCGGGTGGCGAACGGGGAGCTGCTTTACACCTATTACCGCGACGCGGATGAAACCGGGCTGAATCCGAAAGGCGGATATATCACGCTCCGCCGTGATGAG
Organism: Peptococcaceae bacterium UBA5752; assembly: GCA_002419055.1. Taxonomy (GTDB): domain Bacteria; phylum Bacillota; class Dehalobacteriia; order UBA4068; family UBA4068; genus UBA4068. Next base: position 46,861 of record DIFI01000009.1, on the reverse strand, counting down.
GTTCTCCACATCCCCGGCCTTGGCTTTGACGGGCTGATTGGCTACAGCCCCATCGCCATGGCGAAGAACGCCATCGGCATGTCCCTTGCCACCGAGGAATACGGTGCCAGCTTTTTTGCCAACGGCGCGAACCCCGGCGGTGTGCTGGAGCATCCGGGCGTTATCAAGGATATCGGTCGTGTCAAGGAAAGCTGGAACTCCGCCTATCAGGGCAACGGCAACGCGCATAAAATTGCCGTGCTTGAGGAGGGCATGAAGTTTCAGGCAATCGGCATCCCGCCGGAACAGGCGCAGTTTCTGGAAACTCGGAAATTTCAGATCAACGAGATCGCACGTATTTACCGCGTGCCGCCCCACATGGTGGGCGACCTTGAGAAATCCAGCTTTTCAAACATCGAACAGCAGTCGCTGGAATTCGTGAAATATACCCTCGACCCGTGGGTGGTCCGCTGGGAGCAGAGCCTGCAGCAGTCGCTGATTCTGCCCTCCGAAAAGCCGTCGCTGTTCATCCGGTTTAATCTGGACGGACTGCTTCGCGGCGATTACCAAAGTCGCATGAACGGGTACGCCGTCGGCCGGCAGAACGGCTGGATGTCGGCAAACGACATCCGCGAGCTGGAGGACATGAACCGCATTCCCGCCGAGGAGGGCGGCGACTTGTATCTGGTCAACGGTAACATGACCAAACTGGCGGACGCGGGCGCGTTCGCCGGAAATCAATCAAAGGAGGCCAACGGCCAATGAAGAAATTTTGGAACTGGGTAAGGGACGAAACCACTGAGGAACGCACCCTCTATCTCAACGGCGTCATTTCCGACGAAACCTGGTGGGGCGACGAGATAACGCCCAAAATGTTCAAGGATGATCTGCTCGCCGGGGCGGGCAATGTCACGGTGTGGATCAACTCTCCCGGCGGCGACGTGTTCGCGGCGGCGCAGATCTACAACATGCTTATGGACTACACCGGGAAAATCACCGTCAAGATTGACGGGCTGGCGGCAAGCGCGGCTTCGGTCATCGCCATGGCGGGCGGCGACGTATATATGTCCCCCGTGTCCATGCTGATGATCCATAATCCCTCCACCATCGCCATCGGAGACAGCGAGGAAATGCTCCGGGCCAAGGCGCTGCTGGACGAGGTGAAGGAAAGCATCATTAACGCCTACGAACTAAAATCCGGGCTGTCCCGTCCGAAGCTCTCCCACCTCATGGACGCGGAAACCTGGATGAACGCCAACAAGGCGGTTGAACTGGGCTTTGCGGATAAAATCATGTTTGCCGAGGGCGAAACAACCGCCGCCGACAGTCTGATTTTCTCCCGCATGGCGGTCACCAATTCATTAATTAGCAAGCTGCCGAAGCAGCAAAAACCGAAAACGGGAACCCCAATTGAGTCGCTGGATAAGCGGCTCTCTTTAATTTCCCACTAATTTGAAGGAGGAACACACAATGAGTAAAATTCTTGAACTGCGCGAAAAGCGCGCCAAGGCATGGGACGCGGCGAAGGCGTTTCTGGATACCAAGCGCGGCGGCGACGGTCTGCTCTCCGCCGAGGACACGGCGACCTACGACAAGATGGAAGCGGATGTTGTGGCTCTGGGCAAGGAAATCGAGCGCCTTGAGCGCCAGTCCGTGATCGACGCGGAGTTGTCGAAGGCTACCAGTAATCCCATCACCAACACCCCGTCCAAGGGTACGGAGGAAAAAAACGGGCGCGCGTCCGCCGAATACAAAAGGTCGTTCTGGAACGCCATGCGCACCCGCGCCGGAGAGGGACTCGACCCGGTTGTGAGAAACGCCCTGCAGATCGGCACCGACACCGAGGGCGGCTACCTTGTCCCGGACGAATTCGAGCGCAACCTTGTGGAAGCCCTTGAGGAGGAGAACATCTTCCGCAGGCTGGCAAACGTCATCACCACTTCTTCCGGCGACCGCAAAATCCCGGTTGTGGCATCCAAGGGCACAGCCTCCTGGATTGACGAGGAAGGCGCTATTCCCGAAAGCGACGACAGCTTCGGTCAGGTCTCCATCGGCGCGTATAAGCTGGGCACCCTGATCAAGGTTTCCGAGGAGCTGCTCAACGACAGCGTGTTCAACCTCGAATCGTATATCTCGAGGGAGTTTGCCCGCCGCATCGGCAACAAGGAGGAGGAATCCTTCTTCGGAGGCGACGGTTCCGGCAAACCGACCGGCATCCTTGCCGCAACGGGCGGCGCACAGCTTGGCGTGACCACTGCCGGCGCCACGGCAATTACCCTGGACGAGGTACTTGACCTCTTCTACTCGCTGAAGGCGCCCTACCGCAACAAGGCCGTTTTCGTGATGAACGACTCCACTGTCAAGGCTATCCGAAAGCTCAAAGACAGCCAGGGTCAGTACCTCTGGCAGCCCTCCATTCAGGCGGGCACGCCCGATACCATCCTCAACCGTCCGCTGTATACCTCCGCCTATGTTCCCGCCATCGCGGCGGCCGCGAAAACCGTCGCGTTCGGTGATTTCAGCTATTACTGGGTTGCCGACCGTCAGGGTCGGGTGTTCAAGCGGCTCAACGAACTGTACGCGGCAACGGGTCAGGTGGGCTTCATCGCCACCCAGCGCGTGGACGGCAAGCTGATTCTGCCCGAAGCCGTCAAGGTTCTTCAGCAAAAAGCATCGTAAGGAAGGGAGTAAGGCGGCATGGCGCTGATTGACGATTTACTGCCCAAGGTCAAAGCAAACCTCATATTGGAACACGGCGCGGACGACGACCTTCTCAAAGGCTTTATCCGCGCCGCTGTTTCCTACGCCGAAAGCTACCAGCACTTACCCGCGGGCAGTTATGAGGAAACCGCCATGCCGCCCACCACCGAGCAGGCCGTGATTATGCTGTCGTCCCACTTTTACGAGAGCCGGGACGGCAGCACGGCCGGCTTTTTCGCGGACAGCGTGCAGGCCGGACAGCAGGTGTGGGATACGGTCAATCTGCTTTTGCGGCTTGACCGGGATTGGAAGGTGTGACATGAGCTACGGTAAAATGAACAGCTTTATCGACATCATCTCCGCCGCCCCGTCGAAGGACGCGGACGGCTTTGTCACCACCGGCGACCATATCATCGCGTCTGTGCGGGCATATAAGGAAGACCGCCACGGCAACGAGCGGTGGGCAAATATGGCGGCGTTCAGTGAAGCGACCGCCCTCCTCCGCTTTCGGAAGATTCCCGATGTCGAGATAACAACCGCGCTGTTTATCGCCTGTGACAGCGAGCGATACCGCATTGTCAGCGTGGAGGATGTTCGCGGGCGTGGAATGTATATTGAGGTGCTCGCGGAAAAACAGGAAGGGACGGTGCGGTAATGGCAAAAGCTGAAATAAAAATACCGGAGGATTTTTTGCTGAAGCTTTCACGCCTCGGCGACCAGACGGATACGATTATCCCTAAAGTGCTGGAGGCAGGCGGCGAGGTGGTGCTTGATAAAGTAAAAAGCAACCTTTCCTCCGTGGTCGGAAGTGGCACAAAGGAGAAAGGCCGCTCCACGGGTGAACTGGAACGCTCTCTGGGTCTTTCGCCCGCTTTGATGGACCGGGACGGAAACTTCAACGTAAAGGTCGGCTTCGCCGAACCGAGGAGCCACGGCGGCTCCAATGCCAAAATTGCCAACATCCTCGAATACGGCAAGCATGGTCAGCCGCCCAAGCCGTTTTTAAAGCCCGCGAAGACGCAGAGTCGGAGCGCCTGCATTGAAGCGATGAAGGCGAAGCTGCAAAAGGAGGTTGACGACATATGAGCATTTTAGCGGAACTGAACACCCTGCTTTCGCCGGTTCTTCCTGTGGAGACCGGCGTTTTTTCAGGCGTCCTTCCCGACGAATACCTTGTGCTCACACCAATGACAGACGAATTTGCCCTGTTCGGCGACAATATGCCGCTGGTTGATGTGTCCGAGGTGCGGATTTCGCTTTTCACCAAAGGCAATTACCTCCAGAGGAAAAAGCAGATTACCGCATCACTGCTCACGGCGGGATTTACTGTAACCGACCGCCGCTACATCGGGCATGAGGACGATACCGGCTACCACCACTACGCCATTGACGTGGCGACCAGCGTGACGCTGGACCCAATTTTGCCTGACGGCAATACCCATTCCATTTAACAAGAGGAGGAAAGAAATCATGGCAACAATCGGCCTCGACAAACTGTATTATTCAAAAATCACCGAGGATTCCAATGGTCAGGAAACCTACTCAACGCCCCTCGTACTCGCCAAAGCCATCACCGCCGAACTCTCGGTGGAGCTGGTGGAGGCGATACTGTACGCGGACGACGGCGCCGCCGAGGTGGTAAAGGACTTCAACAGCGGCAAGCTTACCCTCGGCGTGGATGATATCGGCCCGGCGGCAGCGGCGGATCTGACCGGCGCTTCCACCGACGACAACGGCGTACTGGTTTCCGCCAGCGAGAACGTGGGAAAGCCGGTCGCCGTGGGCTTCCGCGCGCAGAAGGCAAACGGCTCCTACCGCTATTTCTGGCTGTACCGCGTGAAATTTGGTCTGCCCGCGACCAACCTGCAGACCAAGTCGGATTCCATCACCTTTTCCACGCCTACTATCGAAGGAACTGTCATGCGCCGGAACAAGCTGGACGCCTTTGGCAAGCACCCGTGGAAATCGGAGGTTACGGAGGGTGACGCCGGGGTGGCCTCCGCCACCATCACCGGCTGGTTTACCGAAATCTATGAACCGGTCTATACGCCGGGATCGTAAGGAGGATGCGGAATGGATACGGAAAGAAGCGCCGTTATCAATATTGGCGGCACGGAGTATGAGCTGGTGTTGACCACCCGCGCAACCAAGGCGATTGCGGGACGGTACGGTGGGCTGGAGAACCTCGGCGAGAAGCTGATGAAATCCGAGAATTTCGAGATGGCGCTGGATGAGATTGTGTGGCTGCTAACCTTGCTCGCAAACCAGTCCGTCCTGATTCACAACCTGAAAAACAAGGATACACCAGAGGACTTGCTTACTGAAGACGAGGTTGAATTGCTCACCTCACCCCTTGATCTGGCGGCATACAAGACCGCCATCACGGAAGCCATGTTCCGGGGCACCAAGCGAAACGTGGAAAGTGAGGACGAGGATTCCTCAAAAAACGCAGTAGTTGGCAGGCGGCCTCCGCCCGGGTAAGCGACGCGGAGTTGTTTACCCGGCTTCTTTATTACGGAACGGTGCAGATGGGTATGTGCGCGGAGGATTTCTGGCTCATGCCCATCGGTCTGTTCCTTGATCTGTGGGCCTGCCACAAGCAGTTTATCGGCATGGAAAAGCCGAAGAAAACCCGGACGATTGACGATATCATACCGCCGGGTATTTAAGGGAGGTGAGCACAAATGGCGGACGATTTTGGACTGAAAATAGGCGTCGAGGGCGAGAAAGAATTCAAAAAGGCGCTTTCGGATATCAACCAGAGCTTCAAGGTTCTCGGTTCGGAAATGCAACTGGTCACCAGTCAGTTTGACAAAAACGATAAATCCGCGCAGGCGCTTACCTCCCGCAACGAAGTCCTCAATAAGGAAATTGACGCGCAGAAGGGCAAAATTGAAACCCTGCGCGCCGCCCTTGACAACGCCTCCGAATCCTTCGGCGAAAACGACCGCCGCACCCAGAACTGGCAGGTTCAGCTGAACAAGGCGCAGGCGGAGCTTAACGGCATGGAGCGCGAGCTGACCGATAACGAGAAAGCCCTCGACGGCATGGGTCAGGGAGAGGACGAAGCGGCAAAGTCGGCCGATGGCCTCGGGAACGAACTCAAGGATAGCGGTGACGAAGCGGAAAAATCCGGCTCCAAGTTTGAGAAGCTGGGCGGTGTCCTCAAAGGCGTGGGCGTGGCGATGGGTGCGGTTGTCGTTGCGGCGGGAGCCGCCGCCATGAAACTCGGCCAGGAAGTCATTGCCGCTTACTCTGACTACGAACAGCTTGTCGGAGGCGTGGATACGCTGTTCGGCGAAGCGTCAAAAACGGTGCAGGGCTACGCCGAAACCGCCTTTAAAACCGCCGGTATGTCCGCGAACACATATATGGAGACAGTCACAGGCTTTTCGGCGAGCCTTATCCAGTCCCTCGGCGGCGACACCGCAAAGGCGGCCAAGGTCGCGGATATGGCGATTACGGATATGGCCGACAACGCCAATAAAATGGGTACGGGCATCTCGTCCATACAGGACGCCTATCAGGGGTTCGCCAAACAGAACTACACCATGCTGGATAACTTGAAGTTGGGTTATGGCGGCACGAAGTCCGAAATGGAACGTCTGCTCGCCGATGCTGAAAAGTTCTCCGGCATTAAATATGACATCTCTTCGTATGCGGACGTTGCCGAGGCAATCCACGTCATTCAGACAGAAATGGGCATCACAGGTACGACCGCCAAGGAAGCGACCGAAACAATAAGCGGGTCCATCGCCGGTATGCAGTCGGCTATCGGCACCCTGATGGCGGGGCTTGGCAACGCGGACGCGGACATTAAAGTGCTGATCGGCAACGTGGTGGATGCGTTCCAGAACGTCGTAAAAAACATCACGCCGGTTATTGAGAACATCGTCGCCGCCTTGCCGCCCGCCTTGAACGGAATTTTAAAGGCGGTCGGAGATTTGCTTCCCACACTGCTGTCTACGGTGGTCAATCTGTTCACACAGATGCTAAATACCATTCTGACGCTCCTGCCACAGCTTATCCCCGCGGCCGTGGACGCTGTGATGACGATCGTCGGCGCGCTGATTGACAGTCTGCCGCTCCTCGTCGACGCGGCGGTGCAATTGGTGACGGCTCTGGTCGGCGGCATCGGTTCGGCTTTGCCGGAACTGATACCGGCGGCGGTGAGCGCGGTCACTACCATCGTTCAGGGCTTGGCGGATAACCTGCCCATGATCCTTGAAGCGGCACTGCAGCTTATCCTTGGGCTTGCCCGTGGTCTGCTTGACGCAATCCCGCAGTTAGTCGCAGCTCTGCCCGCCATTATTACCGCCATTGTGGACTTTATTATCGAAGCGATCCCGGAGATTATTGACGCGGGCATTCAGCTGCTGGTGTCACTGGTGACCGCGCTGCCGGTCATTATTGAAGCCGTGGTCAAAGCGATTCCGAAGATTATAAACGGCATCATTACCGCCGTGATCGGCGCGATCCCCTTGATCATAGACGCCGGGGTGAAGCTGCTCATAGCCCTAATTCAGAACCTGCCACTCATCATCACCACGGTTGTAAAGGCTATCCCGCAGATTGTCAGCAGCTTGGTAAACGCCATTGTAGGGAACATCGACAAGATCATCCTCGCGGGCGTCCAGCTATTGGTCGCGCTCATCGCGAACCTTCCGGCAATCATCGCCGCCGTAGTAAAGGCGGTGCCACAGATTGTCGCGGGGCTGGTCAGCGCTTTCACCGGCTACATCGGGCAGATGGCGCAGGCTGGCGGCAACCTCATTAAGGGATTGTGGCAGGGCATTTCCGACGCGGGCGCGTGGCTGTGGAACAAAATCAGCGGCTTCTTCGGCGGGATTGTGGACCGCATCAAGGACTTTTTCGGCATCCACTCTCCGTCGACGCTCTTTGCCGGGCTTGGTAAGAACATGGGTGAAGGTATCGGCGTGGGCTTCGAGGATGCCATGTCCGCCGTCTCGCTGGATATGCAGAACGCCATCCCCACCCGCTTCGATGTCAGTACCGGCGGCATATCCGGGCAGGGCGGCGCTGTTTCCGGCACAAACATCACACAGAACATTTCCGTGGTGACGCCGAAGGCGCTGTCTGAAAAGGAACTGGCACGGGAATTCAAAAACCTCTCGCGCAAGCTGGCGCTGGAGTATTAAAGGAGGACGGCTATGGAACTGACCTATGTCAACGCGAACGGCAAAAGCATCACACTGAAACAAAGCCGTCCGTATTTCCTTCAGAAGATAAACGGTACGGGCGATATTCGTCAGACCGTCAACACGTTCAAGGCGCCGGATCAGGACGGCGCTTTTTACATCTCGTCTACACTGGATATGCGCAACATCACGCTGGAGGGTACGGTCATAGCGGATACGCCTGATGAAGCCTACGCGCGGCGGCATGGTTTCCTTCAGATATTCAGCCCCAAGGTGGGCGGAACGCTTCTGTACCGGGAGCGGCAAATTGCCTGCGTCGTGGAGGAGGCGGGATTTACGGTTTCCTCACGCCATCGGATACCCGGCTTTTTCGTCAGCCTGCTCAGCCCGTCGCCTTTCTTTGAGACACCGGAGGAAATCCGTGAGGAACTGGCGTCATGGATACCGAAGTTCCAATTTGAACTGGAGCTGCCGGAGGGCGGCATGGAATTCGGGATGCGCCAGCCCAGCCAGATCATCACGGTCGACAATATTGGAGACGTTTCCTGCGGCTGCGAGATTGTGTTCCACGCGCTGGGAACAGTAACGAACCCCGAACTGCTGAATATGGATACCGGGGAATATGTCCGCATCCTCACGACGATGAATGCCGGGGACGAGCTGCGGGTATACACCCATTTTGCGGGCAAGCGCGTCGTCAGCGTAGGCGGTGGCACAGAGACAAACGCTTTCTCATTATTGGATACCGGCTCGGCATTCTTTCAGCTTGCCGCCGGCATCAATACTCTGCGCTACGACGCTTCCGTTAATATGGAACTGCTGGAGGTCAGCATTTACTACCGGCCGCAGTTCCTGGGGGTGTGAGGATGGAGCTGTATATCTACAATTCGAGCCGGGAGCTTACGGGCATCGTGGAGTCCTTCGAATACCTGCGCTGGACGCGGCGTTACTCCCAGTGCGGCTCCTTTGAGCTGAAAGCCATCGCGACGCCGCAAAATACCGCGCTCCTGCAGGAGGGGAACTTCATATGGAAGAACGACGACGAGGAAGCGGGGATTATCGAGCACCTGGAAATGGCGCAGGCGGAAAAGGAAATCATCACGGCAAGCGGCCGCTTTGCCACCTCGTTTCTCTCCCGGCGCATTGTCTGGCAGATGGAGAAGCTGTCGGGAGACCTCTCCTCCTGTGTGGGACAGCTTTTAAACAACCATCTCATCAGTCCCGCTGAAACGGCGCGGCGAATCGGCGGTATAGCCTTTTCGTCCCCGAGCCTGGGCGTTGCCGTCAGCACCCAGATATCGTACAAAAATCTGATGGATGCGGTGACGGAGCTGTGCGGCGCTTCTGAAATTGGCATTAAGACCGTATTCACTCCGGCGACGCGCGTTTTTACCGTGGCGCTGTATAAGGGCACAAACTCTCAGGCGGTGTTCTCCAAGGAGTACGAGAATCTGACGGAGCAGAGTTACACGGAGAGTGCGGCGGATTACGCCAACACCGCGCTCATCGGCGGCGAGGGCGAAGGAGAAAGCCGCGCGTTTGCCGCCATTACAAGCGGTACCGGTGAAACCCGGCGCGAGATTTTTGTGGATGCCAAAGACCTGCAGAAAACGGACTTTGGTGACGGTTACAGCGATGCGCTGATTTTCCGTGGGCAGAGCAAGCTCAGCGAGCAGAAAATCCGGTATTCGTTCGACACCTCGGTCAACCCCCACGGCAACCTGACCTACAAAACGGACTTTGACCTTGGACAAACGGTCAAGGTCATGTCCAAAGCCTGGGGCATATCCATGATGACTCGCATCACCGAAATCGAGGAAACCTACGACGCGGACGGTCAGAGCATAAGCGTCGTGTTCGGTAAGGCCGAGCTGACCATTGCACAGAAGATGCGTTCCGACATGAGCGAGGTCAAAACGGCGCTGTCGGCTCCGGTCGGCATAGCCGAAGTAACCGAGGCGCTGGACGCGGTATCGGGAACGCTTGGAAATCTGTCAGAGGTAAATCCGGGTATTCAAGGGGACACCTTCACCGCCACCGTGAACAACCTGTTCGGTAAGCTGCCCGCGCTTGAAGTAACCGTGGGAGCGGGAACGATATCAGTTGGTCAGTACGCTCTGCGCCATATGGTGGCGGGTGATTCCCTGTACTTCACCTCGTGGAGCGGCAACAAATTCAGCGACCAGCCGAGCGACGACGGACAGGTCTTTCTGGTAAAACACAACGGGGACAGTACGGGAACCGGCTATCAGCGGGCGATGGGCTTCTTCATCTCCCGCAACACCATGACGTTTTACGTGATTTCCATTTTCATATACAACAATCCGTCGGGCGCAGCGAATTGGATGAATATCAACAATGAGCCAATCACCACGGCGCGGCTCGCGAACGGAGCGGTCACCGAAGCAAAGGTCGCGGACCGCACCATTACCGCTGTCAAAATTGCGTCTGCGCTGACCGATTACTCCGCAACAGAACAAAACACCGGGCGACTATGGATAGACGGCAAGACCATTTACCGAAAAGAAATCAGTCTCGGCTCTCTTCCAAATGCGGTTCCGCGAAACGTTGCCCACGGTATATCCAATCTCAGCACGGTTGTCAGCTTATCGGGTTTCGCTACAAACGGGACGGTGTTCCTGCCTTTACCGCTTGCACGCTACAACAACTTTGCTTCCCAAATCGGTCTCTACGCGGATACCACCAATATTATCGTCGAACCCGGAAATGACCGAACCACATATGTGGGCTACGTAATAATTGAATATACAAAAACCAGCTAAGTAAGGAGGAAACAGCGCATGGAGAAAAGCGGATTTTTCAACTCATCGGATGGAGATAGAGTTTATGACGCGACGGACTTCGCGGCGTATTTCGGAAGTCTTGTCTCGAACGGCGTATTTTACGCGGCGGCGACCAACCTGCAGGCGACGCCGGGGAGCGGACTTGCGGTAAGCGTCGCTGCGGGCGGCGCGTGGATCAACGGTTACCGGTACGAAAACACGGACGCCTTAAACCTTCCGCTCACCACGGCAAACGGGAGTAATCCCCGAATTGACCGGGTTGTCGTCCGTTTAAGCAAGGTCAGCCGGAACATTCGGCTTGCTGTCGTCGCCGGTACCCCCGCCGCGATACCGGCGGCTCCGGCGCTGACAAGAACCAGCGACGTTTACGAGCTTGGCATCGCCGACGTGCTAGTACCGGCCGCCGCCACGTCAATCGCCGCGAACAACATCACCGATACCCGGCTGAACACCAGCCTTTGCGGACTGGTCAATTCGCTGGTGACGGCAGTCTATGAATAAGGGGGCGAACGACAGTGGCGGATATTAACGGCGTAACTCTGAACGCGGGCTCCGGCCCGACCGTTCATTACACCATTACCTATTCCAAGAGCCGACCGAACAACAGCCAGATGACCTACAATTTCACCATTTCCGCCGCGCTGGGTTCCTCAGGCTCCTATATCCACAGCGGCTACGCCCTGCTTTGCACCATGACGGTCAACGGCTCGTCGGCGCAGGTGCGCATCAAGGCGGCGGACGGTGACGACTGGGACGGAACCGGGGCAAGACTCAGATACGTTTCAGTCACCTGCGCTTCCACAGCCGGAAACACCGCGCAGGGCGTGCGTTTTCAGGTGGTGTCGGACGGGCGGCTGTCGCTTTCTTCCGGCGTTATCGACAATTCAGGCTACACGGTGCAAAGCTCGGAGCTTCTGACCACGGCCTGCGGTGCGCCGACCTCCTGCTCGGTCAGCCCGATTCTTGCAGAGGGAAACGTGACGCTTTCCTGGAGCGGAGCCTCAAGCGGCATAAGCAACGCGATCTCCAGTTATGAAATCCAGTACAGCGATTCCACGGACAGTTCCACCTGGGGAGCGTGGACGGCATTAACGACAGTGACTACCACGGCTTCCAGCGGCAGCGCTTCTGTTGCGCCGCCCCCAACGCGGGGCAATTACCGCAGATTCCAGGTACGGACACGCGGCGCGGCGGGAACGAGCTACTATTCGGGATGGAAAATATCCACGAACTCCGTCCGCAGAAATACGGCGCCGAAGCCCGCAACGTCGGCGGTCGCCGCTCCCGCGACCTACAGCAACGAGACGATTACGCTGACATGGAGCGGAGCGTCGGGCGGCACCAGTACGGTCAAGGGCTATCAGATCGCCAGCCGTACTTCAACCGATAACAGCACCTGGAGCGCATGGAATGTGCTGACCACACTGACACTGTCGGCCAGCGGAGGCAGCTATACCCCGGCTGTCTCAAGCACACCGGGAATGTATACGCAGTTCGGCGTCTGGACGATTGACGCGTTGGATGTCTACTCAGCGGAAGTCATCAGCAACAGCATTTTCTGTGATGTCACGGCCTGCGGAGCGCCGTCACTTTGCTCGGTAAGCGCGGCGTTGGCCGAAGGGAACGTCACCCTCTCGTGGAGCGGCGCGACGTCCGGCGCGGGAAACGCCATTACCTCCTACGAAATCCAATCCAGCGACTCGCCCGACAACAGCGTCTGGGGAGACTGGACGGCCCTGATGACGGTGAATACCACCGCGACAAGCAACAGCGTCAGCGTCAGCCCGCCTGCTTCAAGGGGAAATTACCGCCGATTCAGAGTGCGAACCTGCGGTGCCGCCGGCGAAGGATATTATTCCGATTGGACGGTGTCCGGCAATACGGTACGGAAAAACACATTGCCAACGCCGCCGGCATCCTTTGCCGCCGTGCCCGCAATCTATGAAGGCAGCGTTGTGACTCTTACATGGAGCGGAGCGGTGCCGGGCACGAGCGCCATCAAGCAGTATGTCATTCAGCGCGCGACCTCCACGGACGGGACGAACTGGTCGGCATACGAAGCTTTGACAATTTTTGTTTCAAGCTTAACCTCGGGAACGTATACGGCGAACGCCTCCCAGATAGCCGGGACATATACCCGCTACCGCATCAGCGTAACCGATACCTTGGACGCTGTTTCTGCTTATGTCGTCAGCGGGACGGTAAAGAAAAACAGCCCGCCGACCGCTCCGGCAATCGTCTGCCCGTCGTCTGGGAGTTCCAGTTACAATGCCACTCCACGCTTTCTGATTACAACAGGCGTCGAGCCGGACGGTCAGTCGCAGATGGTGGAGGTGAAAATTGACGCGGGCGCTTGGATCAACAGCGTGGACAGTCCCGAAAGGTTCTCCACCGGCGGCTACCTCGGCAACGGAGTTAAAACGGTGTTTCAGCCGCAAATGTTGGCGGCGGGAAGCCATTCCATCACCATTCGCTGTCTCGACAGCGATACCGAGTCGGCAAGCCCCGAGGTGACGCGCGCTTTTACAGTTCTACCGACACCCTTTGAGACGATCACCGCGAACGAAACCCGTGTGAAGGCGGTTCATATCCAAACGCTCCGCACCGCCGTAAATATGGCGCGAAGCTATTACAACCTGCCCCCCGCGACTTGGAGCGAGGAAATTGCCGCTGGAAAGACGGCGGTCAAAAATTGGCCGGTTCATATCACGGAGCTTCAAAAGGCCATTGAACCTATCATTGCGGTGATCAACGGTTTCGATTCCTCCTCGGTTTTCGATGTCCCACCCATCACATGGCTTCCCATCAGCACCGGCCGACCCAAAGCGGCGGTCATGAATCAGCTGCGGGAGCTGCTCCTGTCACTGTAGCTGAACAACTCTTTTTCAGCGTTCCCGCTGCGGTGGGGGCGCTTTTTCATACACAAATTCATGAACGGAGGTTTTGAAATGAAAGAAGTTTGGACTTGGATTCAAATAGGGCTTGCGGCGGTGGGCGGTTTCCTCGGCTGGTTTGTCGGGGGCTTTGACGGTTTTCTCTACGCGCTGCTCGTGTTCGTTGTCGCCGACTACATCACCGGCGTGATGTGCGCCATAGCGGACAAAAAACTGTCCAGCGAGGTCGGCTTCAAAGGCATCTGCAAAAAGGTGTTGATCTTTGTCATGGTCGGCATCGGGCACATCATCGACATCTATCTCCTCGGCAACGGCGAGGTGATACGCACAGCCGTGATTTTCTTCTACTGCTCCAACGAGGGCGTGTCGATGCTGGAAAACGCCGGGCACCTTGGTCTGCCCATTCCGCAGCAGCTCAAGGATATTCTGGAACAACTGCACGACCGCAGTGAAAAGGGGGACAAATAAATGAACCTGCATAAACTCATTCTCACGAACAATGCCTGCTACAAGGCTGGCCGCACCATCACGCCGAGGGGCATCATGGTGCATTCCACCGGGGCGAATAACCCCAACCTCAAACGCTACGTCGGCCCGGACGACGGTCTGCTCGGCAAAAGCCAGTACAACAACCACTGGAACCAGAATACGCCGGACGGACGGCAGGTCTGTGTCCACGGTTTCATCGGCAGGCTGGCTGACGGATCTATCGCATCGTATCAGACCCTGCCTTGGAACATGCGCGGCTGGCACTGCGGCGGTTCCGGCAATGACACGCACATTTCCTTTGAAATCTGTGAGGACGGTTTGACGGACGCGGCGTATTTTAACGCCGTATACAAGGAAGCCGCCGAACTGTGCGCCTACCTCTGCAAGCAGTATGGTCTGACTGAAAAAGACGTGATTTGCCATTCGGAGGGCTACAAGCTGGGGATTGCCTCTAACCACGGAGACGTGATGCACTGGTTCCCGAGGTTCGGTAAGAGCATGGATACCTTCCGCGCCGAGGTCGGAAAGCTGCTTGCGGCGTCTGCTCCCACACCCGTCTCGACCCCTGCTCCGTCCGATTTTGCCGTCGACGACCGGGTCGTTCTGAACGGCGCGGTCTATGCAGACAGCTACGGCGGCGGTAAAGGACGATCCTTCCAGAATAGAACCTGCACCGTCACCCGCATTGTCGATCTCAAGCGCAAGTGCCCGTATCTGCTGGATAACGGCTTGGGCTGGGTGCCTAAGAACAGCATCCGAAAAGCGTAACAAGATTTTTAATACAAATAGCCACAAGTTTTTAAGCCCATCGAGGAATTTTTCTTCGGTGGGCTATATTTTTTTGCTCATTTTTCGTCCAAGTGGCCTGAAATCTTCCAGTGAGTAGTGAGGACAGAAGCCTCGGACTGGAGGAAGCAGTACATGGCCAATATAATTGACGCAGTACCGGAAGTTACCCTTGAAAAGAAACCTGTTTCGCAGGAACAACTGCGGCGGGAAGTTGACTATGTAAGGGCACAGCAAATACTCGAAGACATGCTGGATAAGGGACTGATTTCATTGTCGGAATTCGACAAGATAACCGCGCTAAACCGCGAATCTTTCTCTCCCATGCTGGCTGGAATTATGCCAAAAAGCCGTTGCTATAACTCGCATTCAGAGTTAACATGACATGCTGACAAGGAGGTGACAAATTGAAAAAAGTAACGAAAATCATGCCCAATGCGACGGCTTCATCTGAAAAGCCGAAGCTGCGTGTCGCGGCTTACTGCCGTGTCTCCACAGATACCGATGGGCAGCTGGAAAGCCTGGAGACACAAATCAAGCACTATGAAACTTCCATCCGGGCAAATCCGGAATGGGAATACGCGGGCATTTATTACGACGAGGGTATCTCGGGCACGAAAACTGAAAAGCGACGCGAACTCCTTCGGATGATCGCCGACTGCGAAAATGGGAACATCGACTTTATTGTCACGAAGTCCATCAGCCGCTTTGCTCGAAACACAGCGGACTGCTTGGAGCTGGTGCGAAAGCTGCAGAATCTCGGTATTTTCATTTTCTTCGAGAAGGAAAACATCAACACCGGGGAAATGGAAAACGAACTCATGCTCTCAATCCTAAGTGGACTGGCCGAAAACGAGTCGGTGTCCATTGCCGAAAACAACAAATGGTCGGTCAGGCGCCGTTTCCAAAACGGAACCTACAAAATATCTTGCCCACCCTACGGATATGACTCTTTGGATGGAAAGCTTGTGATAAACGAAGCCGAAGCGGATATAGTCCGTTTCATCTTTGCTGAAATCCTATCCGGCAAGGGGTGCGGTAAGGTTGCAAAGGAACTGAACCTTCGCGGCCTTAAGGGCAAGCTGGGCGGTCAGTGGAAGTCGTCAACGATCCGGGGGATGGCTTATAACGAAAAATACATCGGTGATGCTCTGTTTCAGAAAACCTACACCGATGAGCACTTTAACCACCGCCGCAACAACGGCGAAAAGGAACAGTACCTTATCCAGAACCACCACGAGCCGATTGTCAGCCGCGAGGACTTTGAAGCGGCGCAGGCTGTCATCGCCCAGCGCGCCAGAGAAAAGGGCATCGAAAAACGCGACGGCAAGAGCCAGAACCGCTACCCCTTTTCGGGAAAAATCATCTGCGGCAACTGTGGCGGCACCTTCAAGCACCGTATCCATGCCAGCGGAAAACACAGAATCGCGTGGTGCTGTACCACACATCTCGCGGATATTGCTGAGTGCCCGGTGAAATACATCCCAGACTCCGCTTTAGAGGTCGCGTTTGTCACGATGATGAATAAGCTCATTTTCGGGCATCAGACGGTACTCAGACCCCTGCTTGTCAGCCTGCGCGGGATAAATTCCGACTCCAGCCTGAAAAGTATTGGGGAGCTTGATAAAAAACTCGAGGATAACACGGAACAGCGAAAGGTGCTGGTGGGGCTTCTCACCAAAGGCTACCTGGAGCCTGCCGTTTACAATAAGGGGAACAACGAGCTTCTGCAGGAAGCCGAGCTGATACAGAGGCAAAAGGAGTCACTCCTCCGATTTATGAACAGCGACAGCCGAAGCCTGAGTGAAGTTAGTGCGATTTTGCAGTACGCCACCAAGGCCACACTGCTGAAGGGCTTTGACGGGGAACTGTTTACCCGCTTCGTAGAGCGGATTCATGTGTATTCCCGAACCGAAATCGGGTTTGAGCTTAAATGCGGCATTACACTCAAGGAAAGGCTGGTGATTTGAATGGAGCACACACCCTATGGTTATCGGATAGAAAACGGTCAGGCTGTGCTGGATGAAAAAGCCGCCGAGCAGGTAAGGACGATCTTTCGTTCCTATCTTACCGGCGATGCCTTGGCAACCGCCGCTCAGAAAGCCGGCATCAAAGCATTTCATGCTGGAATCGCCAGAATGCTTCATAACACTCGCTACCTCGGCGATGCGTATTACCCGGCAATTATTGACCCAAACACCTTTGCGGCTGTCGAAACGGAGCGCGTCCGGCGGGCTGAAAAGCTCGGCCGTGTCTGGGAACCGAAAGAAGAAAAAGAGGTCGTCTTTCCCACCGCCTTTCGCCTGTGCGAAGGGACGGAGCAGTTCGACGACCCGTTTATGCAGGCGGAGTACGCCTACAGCCTAATAGAGACGGAGGTGCTTGAGGATGGAACCTAAGATGAGTATCACCGTGCTTCCGGCGAGAAAAAATGCCGGTTCCGCGAACAAGGATGAGGAAAACCCAAAGCTGCGGGTTGCGGCCTACTGCCGTGTGTCCACAGACAGCGACGAACAGGCCACCAGCTATGACGCCCAGATTGAACATTACACCAATTATATCAATGGCCATCCCGACTGGAAACTGGCGGGGATTTTCGCGGACGACGGCATATCCGGCACCAATACGAAAAAGCGTGAGGAATTCAACCGCATGATTGACGAGTGCATGACGGGCAGTATCGATATGATTATCACGAAATCCATCAGCCGGTTTGCCCGTAACACTCTGGACTGCCTAAAATATATCCGCCAGCTGAAAGAAAAAAGCATTCCCGTTTACTTTGAAAAGGAAAACATCAACACCATGGATTCCAAAGGCGAGGTCATGCTCACGATTATGGCGTCCCTCGCCCAGCAGGAAAGTCAATCTTTGAGCCAGAACGTCAAGCTGGGATTGCAGTACCGCTACCAACAGGGTGAAATTCAGGTCAACTGCAATTGGTTCCTCGGCTATGCCAAGGACGAAAACAAACACCTTGTGGTCGTACCAGAGGAAGCCGAAATCGTCAAGCGCATCTACCGGGAATACCTTGAAGGCGCAAGTATGCTGAAAATCGCTCGTGGGCTGGAAGCGGACGGCATCTTGAACGGTGCGGGTCGAGAAAAGTGGCATACCAGCAATATCAGCATAATTCTTCGGAATGAAAAATATATCGGGGATGCCCTCCTTCAGAAAACCTACACCATAGACTTCCTCACCAAACAACGGGTCAAAAACAACGGTCTTGTTCCACAGTATTACGTGGAAAACAGCCACGAAGCCATCATTCCGCGTGAAATTTTCATGCAGGTGCAGGAGGAACTCGTCCGCCGTCGTATCGTCCACACCAGCCCCAATGGGAAGAACCGAGTCTTCAGCAGCAGCCACTGCCTGTCGAACATCGTTTTCTGCGGTTGCTGCGGAGAGTTTTACCGCAGGATTCATTGGTACAACCGTGGCAAGAAGTCCATCGTCTGGCGGTGTATCAGCCGACTTGAAAATACGGGGCTGTTCTGCGACGCCCGCACTGTGCAGGAGAGCCAGATTGAGCAAGTGCTGGTTGCCGCTATCAATCAGGCATGGTGTGACAAGGATACCTTCCTCGCCACCCTGCAAAGTAACATCGAAGCTGTTTTGGAATCCGAAAAAGGCCAGCCCCTTACCGAAATTGACAAGCGGCTAGTTGAATTGCAGGAGGAGCTTTTGAAGCGTACCGGCGCTCGAGCCGACTATGAGGACGTCGCCGAGGAAATTTACCGCTTGCGCGAGGATAAGCAGAAGATTCAACTGGAAAGCGCCGGGCGGGACGAGCAGAAAAAGCGCATCGCCGACATGGGCACCTTCCTGCGGGAACAGCCCACCGCCCTGACCGAATACGACGAGCCGCTTGTCCGGCGATTGATTGAAAAAGTCACTATCTACGAGGATAAATTCGCGGTGGAATTCAAGTCCGGCGTGACGGTGGATGTGGAATAATAGTAAAGACAAGGTATCTCT
Source organism: Peptococcaceae bacterium UBA5752 (assembly GCA_002419055.1). Taxonomy (GTDB): domain Bacteria; phylum Bacillota; class Dehalobacteriia; order UBA4068; family UBA4068; genus UBA4068. The sequence continues at coordinate 28,072 of DIFI01000009.1, read as the reverse complement.
TGCGTATGAAGAAATACCTTGTCTTTTTTGTGAAATCTTATTCAGTTATTCTGTTAACCTTAGAATAAAATTCTTCTGCCTTTTTTAAACAATTTTCGGCATCCGCTTTTTCGAATTTATATAACGAATAATCACATTTCCACCTTTGATCTTTTACGTAATCGAACGCAGCCTCATCTGTTGCATCTAAAATTCCTTGAGTAACCAGATTGCTTAACCCATTTTCAAGAGAATTATGTGTTTCGCGTTCTTTAAGCTCATTTGCTTTCCAGGCTGCCAATTGCCCTTTATTCTCCAAAAGTGCCTTTAAAGAAAACATCATCGCATAATAACACCGACTTGCACAATCCATATATTTGCCGTCATTACACAGTATCTGGGCAGAAACCAATGTTTCCTTTGCTTTTTCGCGTAACAAAACAAAGTTAACTGCTGGCTTAATAAGATTTTGCTCTAGTGTTACATCTGAACTGCTTATGTTATTATGAAAAGTACCAGCACCTTCAATTAAACGATTTTTCAAAGTCTGCTTTTCATCAAAAGCAACATTATCATTGTCTAGTATTGCTTTAATAATCTTTATAAGATTATCTTTGCCCATTCCATCAAGATTGTGGAAACTTTCATACAGGGGAACGTAATTTACTATTTCATCTGTACCTCTTGCGGACCACATGCCAAATATCAAAGATACCCTTTTATAAAATTCCACATCAAAAAAATCTTGAAAGCATGAATACTGATCTTTTAAATCGCCAAAGTAATAACCGACTAACGTAAACATAAAAGCGGACCTAAGAGCCGTACTTAAACTTTGCTCCCCAATATCCGCACTAAATTTCCATGCATTTAAAGAATATAAAATATCTTTCGTATCTTCACTAGTAGGATTCTTTCTAATAAAGGTTTTATTGAAGTCAAAGCAACTAATAATATCTAGCGCTGATTCTTTCAACATGTCTATGATTATACATTCCCAAGTTTCTACTTTAATTGAGGGAATAGCATCTTCAATTAATGCAAATTGTTGATTTCCTAAATCGTCTTTTCTGACTTCTACACCAAATGGAGTCAGTATATCTCCCTGATTTATAGATTGATTCCAATTACGATTAGTAGATGTCATCATAAGACCTAGCAAATTTTGATAATCCTCATCTGTAAATGTCATTCCACAAGCATATTGTTCCAGCAAGCGGCGTTCCAATTCGTTTTTAATAGCAACATTTTGCAGGTAAAGTAAGTATGTACCCCTTGGTAAATCTATTTTTATATCTGCTATAAATTCCTCTGAAGGAGAAATCTCTACACTTTTATTGGCATCATTTTTCTGAATAGGTTTCCCAAATGCTAACGTCATTATCATTGGAAATATGGCAGTATTAATCTCTATCCTTTTATCCATTTATAAGAATCCCCTTCCGATATTTTACTCAATAACTGCTTTGTCCTCAAAAATAATCTAACATTTCGCCCTGTTTCCACGCATACGTCAAAATTCGAAAAACATCAATCCTGTACTCTCACCAAGCCCCAAAAACGCAAAACATCTATTCTGTCCTGTCGTGAAAACCCGTTATCAATCCTGTTCTCTCGCCAACGGAAACTGAACCGATAGACTGGTTCCCATGCACGGGTAAAAACTGTTCTTAGTGTACAGTTTGAAAACTGCAAAATCACAGAAATGGCTTATTTACTGGGCTTTCCGTACATTCAGTCTTTTACCCTTGACATCAATACTACCGTCTCAACGTGGCTTGTTTGCGGAAACATATCCACAATATTATTGTTTCACTGTTTTTGGAAAAAAGTCAATCTTTAATCCTCCGGTGCTTCATACCGTGTCCAATTCTTCATCACCTCTTAATAATAGCTTTATTAATGATCTTGTAAATCTCCATCACAACAATAAGGGGAAGCGCAAGAACAAATACTTCCAGCCATTCGAAAGGGGTAATGGGTTCTACCCGCAAAACATTCTGCATAAAGGGAAAATGCATACTTAAAATATGGAGTCCTTGGGCTAACAGCACGCCGACAACCAGAAGATAGTTCCGGCTGAGCGGCACCCGGAAAGCCGAAGATAATTCCGAACGACAGTTAAATACATGGACATTCTGCAGTAAAACCATGAGCAGGAGAATAATATTGCGGGCATGGGTTTCATCCATCATTTGTATTTCTACGAGGAAGAACCAAAATACAAAAGCGATTACACCCATTATCAGCCCGGAAATGATTGTTTGGCTGATCATCTGGGGATTAAATATTTTCTCTTTGGGTTTTCTGGGTTTGCGTTGCATAGCTCCCGGTTCTCCGCCTTCAAAAGCAAGAGCAACGTCCTGAATTCCATTGGTCACAAGATTCAGCCAGAGCAGTTGTACGGCCAAAAGCGGTAAGGGCAGGCCTGCAACTATGGAAGCCACGAATAGTGCAACTTCGGCAGCCCCTGTAGATATCAGCAAGTAGATCACCTTGCGTACATTATCGTAAGCAAACCTTCCTTCTTCAACACCGGATACAATGGAAGCAAAGTTATCGTCGGTGACAATCATCGAACTGATTTCTTTAGCCACATCAGTGCCGGAACCCATCGCTACGCCAATGTTTGCCCGGCGCAAAGCAGGAGCGTCGTTTACCCCGTCCCCTGTGACCGCTACGAATTCTCCTTGGTTGATTAAGGATTCCACAATTTCCAGCTTTTGAGACGGAGACACTCTGGCAAATACATGAGTGGAAGAAACCAATCTTCCAAAGAGTGGACTATCCGGTGACCCGGATTCACTTAACTGAAATCCTGTAACAACTTGCTCATCCTTATCCGATATCCCTAGTTCTCTCGCTATGGCGAGAGCGGTACCGGGATGATCGCCAGTAATCATAATTACTTTTATGCCTGCAGCTTTGCATCGGTTTACGGAAACAATTGCCTCCGGCCGCAAAGGGTCAATAAATCCAACCAGACCATGAAAAACCAGTTCCGGTAAATCTTCATCTCCGTAGCTTTCTTTATTCTTGAAATTTGGACATATCCCGCCGGCAACCGCCAGCACTCTGTACCCCTGATTGGCCATCGTTTCAGCCTGTTTTTCAATTTGTTTCCACCTAAAGTTGCTCTGAACACTCCAGGATTGCGTAAGCTTGCAGTAATCCAGGATGGTTTCTACAGCACCTTTTACTGACACAGAAGTAATTCCGTAATGATTATAAAATGTTGCCGAGTATCTCCTTTCAGATTCATAGGGAATCATTCCAACCGGCCGGTTCTTCGCCTTTACTTCCTCAGGGCTCAGGCCTAATTTATAACTCATAGCTAGAAAAGCAATATCCATCGCATCTCCGTAATATACCCATTCTCCGTTTTCTTGGGCGAGTGAACCTTCATTTGCTAAAACAGCCAACTCACTTAACTTTAGAAGGTCTGTTCTCATTTCATCCGAAAGAGGCTTGCCTGTTGATTCCGTAAACTCTCCCTCACCGTTGTACCCCTGACCGGAAATATTGAAAAGCTGTCCGCTCTCCAGCCATACCTGACGGGCGGTCTGCTGATTAACGGTCAGAGTACCCGTTTTATCACTGGCAATTACGGTACAACTGCCCAGACTTTCCACTGCGGGCAGTTTCCTCACAATAACATTGCGTTTGGACATCCTGGATACCGCGACAGATAGTGCAACGGTAAGTGCGACCGGTAGTCCTTCCGGTATTGCCGATACGGCAAGGGCAACAATAAAGAAAAAGATTGAAGCTGCATCGTATCCCTGAAAGCGCATCATAATCGCCAATAAAACACTAATAACGACTACCAGAATGCTTATTTGTTTGGTAAACCGCTCCATGCGAATAACCAAAGGCGGCTTAGCACTTTTAGATTCGTTGACATTCTCGGCAATCTTGCCGACTTCAGTATTGATTCCGGTGCTTACAACAATACCTATTCCACGGCCTGATGTAATGCTAGAACCGGCAAAAGCAATGTTTTTACGTTCACTGACCATTGTGGATAATGGAAGTATCCCTGCCATTTTGACAGCGGCTATCGATTCGCCGGTTAAAAAGCTTTCATCCGAAGATAAATTATTAGTATTGAGAAGACGGATATCTGCCGGAACCTTATAACCTGATTCCAACAGCACAATATCACCCGGAACAATATTCTCGGAGAGGAGCTCTATTTCTTTACCGTCACGCCGACCCCTGGCTTTAATTTTCAGCAGGTTATGCAAACTAGCCGCGCTTTTTTCAGCATTATATTCTTGATATGCTCCTAATACACTATTCAGAGCAATAACAACCAAAATGAAAAATGCATCGGTCATTTCCCCTATTGTCAGAGAAGCTATCGCAGCCGCGATCAGAATAAAGATCAGCGGATTCTTGATTTGATGCAATAAAATCATCCAAATTGTAGGCGGTTTTTTAAGCGGTAAAGCATTTGGACCGTAAATCACAAGTCGCTTTGCCGCTTCGGTCGAATCAAGCCCTTCCCTGCTGCTTACCAATTCTTTTAAAATATTTTCTTCTTCCAAACTATGCCATTTTTCATCGTGCAAATTTCCCTCATGCTTAAATTTATCCATATAAAGTTTCCTTTTTCAAACTGTATTTTTCAGAATATAATAATGAGGATATATTAATTTTTTTAAATTCAACCATTAAATTATTCTAAATTCATTTTATACTTATACATCCACGGAACCCCCTCAGAATAGCGGTTGGCATAATCTTCACCACACACAAAAACAGCTTTCAAATCAAATTACACTGATTTGCCCCGATTCACAGCTGTAAAACAACCTATTTCGTATTTACATCCAACCCGCTCTCTCAACCTCGGAAAATCCGGAAAACATCTAATCTGCTCTGTCGCAAGGGTCTGACATCTAACCTGATCTGTCACCGGACTATGACATCTAAATTGTTCTGTCACTTGTTAATTTTGCCCCATGAACATATTCCCATGAAACGATAATTGTCCGATTTTCATACAAAGAATTTTTCACCATAAAAACACAAGAACGGCTTATTTACAGGCTTTCCCTCACATTTAATTTTCTGCCCTTGACATCAATACTACCGTCTCAACGTGCGTCACCTAGGGAAACATGTCCACCTGCTGGATTTCCACCCTTGATATGCAGACATAGGTTGCGCGCTAAACTGGTCGAGTTGTAGCATATGAACTGTCCCCGTCCCCTTGCTTTTAATAAATGCCCAAGTTACAATAATCGTTAAAATAGTGTTCTTCTTTTTGTTGCCTTTGACAATTAATAATGAAATAAGATCATATATACAACAACAGGGAAATAGATGAGAGAGGGTAGTTTTGACACAAAATAAATGCAAGAATTATTGCTTGCCAATAAGAAATCTATATCGTCTTTTATTACACAATCTGCCAAAATAATCCAATATACGATAGTATAATTGTAGAATATTTAGACGCTGCATACAAGAGATAATTAGCTATATATGTTAAAAGACCAAGCAGTTAACAAAATAGACTGTTTGGTCTTTAAGTTAATCTAATTTTTCGTCCTAGAGAGAATCGCTGATCAAGATAGTCTGCCGGATTGCTGCTAACTAATGCTACAATCTCGCCGCCGCCTTCTTTATCGGCTAAAACTGTCACTTGCCTCCCCAGATACTGTATCTGCTGGTAATTGGGTTGTTCCTGTGATGCAAAAATTATTTCTTCGGGAATGATGCTCCAGATCATTGTTTTACCTCCCCGGAATTCTTTTTGCGGTGTGTTTTATTCTTTTTTGCATGATTAGCCTCAATTTGTTGATTGAGATAACCCATCGCATCACTTAATCCGCCGACTCTATCTATCAAACCGCAATTAACGGCGTTTTGACCAACCACAATAGTTCCGACATCACGTGCTAACTCACCGGTTGTCATCATCAGTTCCCTAAATTTATCTGCACTGATCTTAGAATGGCTGGCAATAAAATTGACAACGCGCTCTTGCATCCGCTCAAGATAATCAAAACTTTGCTGCACTCCAACGACCATTCCGGTCAGTCTTATCGGGTGAATGGTCATAGTGGCCGAAGGGGCAATAAATGAAGTATCGGCTGCAACCGCAATTGGTACGCCAATGCTGTGTCCGCCACCTAAAACCAAAGATACCGTTGGTTTGGAAATCGAGGCAATAATCTCAGCAATCGCTAAGCCTGCCTCCACATCGCCGCCAACAGTATTTAATATTACTATCAAACCTTCAATATCATGACATTGCTCGACAGCCACAAGTTGAGGTATAACATGCTCATATTTTGTCGCCTTGTTTTGCGGAGGCATTACAAGATGGCCTTCTACTTGGCCAATAATGGTAATAACATGAACATTGCTTTTATATTGCGGTAAGTTGAGCTGACCGAAATCATTCAGCATAGCTTCTTGGTCTTTATTGGGCTCGTTGCCGTCCTCAGGAGGAAATAATTCAGGATTAATCTCACTACGCAAGAATGCCGCTGTATTCAGCAACGAAATATTATATTTATCGATGGTCAAAGGTTAGACCTCCTTAGAGATGTGAACCAGATAACACCGATTGACGACTATGCAGAAAAACTATTATACCTGGGTAATAATCGGTATTACTACTGGTCGACGACCGATTCTCTCCATAAATAGTTTGCTTAATGTCGTACGCACCAAATTGCGCAAGTCATTAATATTAGCTTCTGCAAGGCTTTCCGGGGTACATAGGCCCATCACCTTTTGTTTTGCTTCATCAATAATATGCTCATAATCCTTTTCAAATATGAATCCTTTGGAGATAATTTCCGGACCGGCTAACACTTTGCAGTTTTTTCTTTTCGTAAAAACTAAATTAACCAATAAAATACCGTCTTCGGATAGAATACGGCGTTCCTTCAAAATAGTATTACCAACATCGCCAACACCAAGTCCATCAACAAGCAATCTGCCGGAATGAACTGCGCCATTAACGCGAGCATAGCGGCTTGACAACTCCAATACCTGGCCATTCTCCATCACAAAAGTATTTTCGGGAGTTATGCCAAGTTGCTGTGCTAACTGCGCATGTTTGTAAAGCATGCGATATTCACCATGAATTGGCATAAAAAATTTTGGTTTGACCATATTTAGCAGCATCTCCAGCTCCCCACGGCTAGCGTGACCTGAGACGTGAATTGCGTCACCTTTTTCATGATACACCGTTGCGCCTTGACGAAAAAGATTATCTATGGTGCGGCCAATTGTTCGTTCATTACCGGGTATTGGACTAGCGGAAACAATCACCACATCGCCGGGAATAATATGCACTTGTTTGTGCTCGCCGCTGGCCATCCGGGTTAGACCCGATAAAGGTTCACCCTGGCTGCCAGTAGTAATAATTAAAACTTTATCAGCCGGCAGACTATTGATCTTATCAATATCAATCAATATATCATCATTCATTTCCAAATAGCCCAGTTCTCTTGCTATTGTAGTCACATTTTGCATGCCGCGGCCAACAATAGCCACTTTGCGCCCGCAACGAACTGCTGACCAAACTGCCTGCTGGACACGATGAACATTTGAGGCAAATGAGGTGACAATAATACGCCCTTTGGAGGCAAAAAATATTTTATCAAAAGTATAACCAACGCTTTTCTCAGAATCGGTGAAACCTTCCTTTTCCACATTAGTGCTATCCGCCATCAGTAATAGCACTCCTTTTTCGCCCAATGCAGAGATGCGTCCAAAATCCATCAACTGACCATCAATTGGCGACATATCCATTTTGAAGTCACTAACCATTAAGACTGTGCCAATCGGAGTATGAATAGCTAAAGCCATCGAATCGGGAATGCTATGAGATACTCGGATGAATTCTGCCTTAAAGGGGTCAATATTAACTACTTGCCTCGGTTTAACCGTATGGAGATCACCAGGCAATTTACGCTCCTGAAGCTTGGCCTTAAGCAAGCCTAAAGTTAACGGCGATCCATATACGGGCATTTGAATATCGTTAAGCAAAAATGGTACGCCACCGATATGATCTTCATGACCATGCGTTAGTAAACAAGCCTTGATATTCTCTTTCTTTTCCAGTAAATAGCTATAATCAGGAATTATAAAGTCAATACCAGGGAGACTATCTTCCGGGAACATAATGCCAACATCTACAATAATGATATTGTTATTATACTCAAAAGCAGTCATGTTTTTGCCGATCTCACCCAAACCACCTAAAGGAATAATCTTCAGCTTATATTCTCGATTACCGGAATTACGGCGATGAGTTTGTCCATATGCAGCAATCGAAGATTTATCGATATTTTGTTTTAATTGAATAGCTTCGGGTTGTTGCTGCTGTTTATTTGCAGAATTGATTTGTTGCTGTTCCTGCATCTGTGTCTTAGTATCAGAAGTTTCCACTTTTGAATCAACTTTTGCAGCAGAAGACTTTTTGGGACGCCGACGGCGATATCTATTTGCGTTTGGCTTGTCAGTCTTAGTGGTTGTCATATCTGTTTTATCGAGGGTATTTGTGTTTATTTGCGTCATTTTATTCTCCTATTTTAGTAAGTTATCCATAAAAGACAACAGTAATTTAAAATGATTTATTGAATCAAACTAAAAAAGTTCAGATGAAATTATTCTAAGTATTTACTGTTACAATTTATTACCTTAATCTCTTATATATTATATTTAAAATATATATTATATATTATACTTAAATTTTGTTATAAATTTTATTACACGAAGACATAATATTATATCATGTGTATATTAAAAATGTAAAGCAATTAATTTTATTAAAAAGGGGCGTTACAGCTTCAAGCTGTTACGCCCCTTTTTTCTAGTTTAACCACCAAATTTGAGAAAATCAAGTATCAGCAAATAACTACCTTCTTCCAGTACATCCTCGCGCTCTATTTTATGGTTATTACAAAGCGTATATGCAGCTAACTCCAATTGCAGTGTATCAATCACATTTTGCAATGTTATGCCGGGATAATACTTTACTGTGTAGTGCTGTTGCCCTTCATGAAAGGTTTCCTGCTGATATCCATTAGGATAATCTTCTTTAATTATATTTTTAACAGTAACATAAGTAAGCATCTGCAAAACCCTCTCGTTACGAGAAATTATTTTACGTACTTAATCATATTCTCATATTCGGCTTCCAGATCCAACGCTGACATACCTTCTTTTGTTGGTACACCGTCAGAAGTACAACCGCGCATTTCATAGTATTTATCAAGCATTTCATTAAATTTATCCCTGTCTATAAATTGGCCTTCGGCTTCGCCGCCAGGAATCGGATCATTAAAATGGCGTTCAGGTAAATCATCATCTTTACGTCTTAAGCCTTCACGAACGTTAAACATACGTGCCAGCATAGTAACGCGTGCGCCGCACTCCATGTATGATTCCTTAGTATAGCCGATACCGGTAATAGCGTTAACCATGTTGGTTGTCATATCTTCGCCATAAACACCGAGAAAAGCCGGGAAGTTACAAGTACCAGCGCAGTCTGCAACGGCTGTACCATAATTCTGGGTATAGATTGTCATCTCCGGTTTACCCTCATAAGAGAAACGGTCACACATGCCAAAGTTTTCCGGAGGAGTATAACACTTATTGTGGTCACCACCGGTAAAGCAAGTAGCCATCGACAGAGCCATTGATTTCATACCTCTTACATCATAAGCGGCATGTTCAAGACCCTTGCTATGAATAGCAAAATATTCGCTGCCTTTACCGACTTTTTGGGAGGCAATTCTAACACCGTCAGTCAGTAAGGCACCAAGACCTTCCTTATAAGCTATATCATGAATTAACTGCATCATAGCGTCATCATTACCAAATGAACAGTCAAGACCAAAAGTATCTTCTTTGGTTAGAATGCCTTTTTCAAAACATTCCATAGCCCAGCCGATTGCAACACCTGTGGATACCGTATCAAGACCTAGCTCATCGCAAAGCCTATCAGCAGCAATCAAGGCGCCAATGTCTTTATTGCCGCACTCTCCGCCCAAAGCGAACATTGATTCATATTCAACAACAGACATCGCGCCGGCATATTTGCCTCTTTTGATTAATTTTAACTGAGCGCAAGTCATCGGACAACGGTAGCAACCTTCTTTACCGACATTGATTTCGGCTTGGGGTTTTTCGCCAACGTAATCAACATAATCGGGAATACCACTGGTCTGCCAGTTCTTTGACGGATAGACACCGCGTACCTGGTAGCCATCAGAGCCAACTAATGTACCTGAGGCTTTGAAGCCTGCGCAAAACGGATTTTCGGAGAATGTCTTTACCGTTTGCTTAATTAATTCTGAGAGAGCTTCGGGATCAGCAGGTTCAACTTCCTTCTTGTTAACAGCATGAATTGCAATGCCTTTTAAGTTTTTTGAACCAAAAACAGCACCAAATCCGCGGCGAGCAAAGGCACGCTTCATCTCATCACAGATAACACCAGCACAATTACTTAAGTTCTCACCGGCGGGGCCAATTACAGCACTTGTAATATTATCGTCATGTAACTCTTGTTTCATCAGACGCATCGCATCACCGGTGGTAGTTCCCCATAAGGCAGCCGCAGATTTGAATTGGACTTTTCCATCTCTGACAAAGAGATATGTAGGTTCTTCGGCTTTACCCTCAATAATAATCATATCATAGCCAAGCATTTTGATTTCGGTCGGGAAATAACCGCCAGCCGTTGCAACGCCAAGTGTACCAGTAGCAGGAGACTTACTGGTTAGAGAAGCACGGGATGAATAAATCGCTTTAGAGCCGGTAATCGGACCAACTGCAAAAACTAGCTTGTTTTCCGGGCCTAGTGGATCAATACCCGGTTCTAACTCATCAAATAAATACTTTATTGCCAATCCACCACTGCCAATGAATTTGACAAAATATTCATCCGGTATAATTTCTTCTTTGTAGGTTTTGTCTGTAAGATTGATACGTAATAGTTTGCATTTAACACCTTTTAACATCAAATAATCCCTCCCTGTTTTTTGTTTAATCAAATAGGATACATCTACATAATCAATGACGTTAGATTGTGATATAGTCATTAAATGGCAGTTTAATAACAAATCATATGCAGATATATCCTATTTAAATTATATACTTAATACATTGTCCATTATACATTGTCCATTGTCGGTTTAATAGAATTGTAGTGGCACTTCGACGCCCAAGACAACAAAGAAATAGATGAACGCAGCCATACCAATTAGGATAATAGCCATTGCGATATAATCCCTGGTTTTCATTGTAATATCGCTGTAATATGTTCTATTTTCAACGGAAGCACCAAAAGCACGTGTTTCCAGAGCATTGGACATATTATCACTGTTACGCAAGCCTGCGATCAGCATTGCCGTCAAAATCGGCATGTAGGATTTAATCTTCTTCATAATATTCTTTTTGGGAATATCAAGACCACGAGCATTTTGAGCTTCGGTTACCATGGTAATGATACCAAAAAATACCGGCAGATAACGTAGAGCAATAGCAAGAGTTAGCCCGTATTTATAAGGCATACCCATTTTGACGCAAGCTCTGACGATCTTTGACTGGTCAGTGGCAAATAGCAAAGAGCAGCATGCAAAACATAACGAAATGATTCTAAATGCCATAGCAACGCCGTCCATAAGACCACCGAAAGTGATAGGTAAAGGTCCAATGTGGAAGAACACATATCCGCTATGGTAGAAAAATGGCCATAGAATAATGATCATTATCGTTACGGGCACAGTCAGCTTTAAAACCCATACAAACCGATTTTTAGGAATTTTAGCCGACGCTAACATTAGTATCATGCCAACTAAAAGAAATAAATTGAGCCAAAAATCTCTGACTATCATCGCAGCAACCATCAATACTAAGGCAAGCACCAGCTTAACCCGTGGATCCAAGCGATGTAGCCATGAATCCGCTTTAACATAGAAGTCAAAACTCATAACTAATTTCCTCCTTAAATTATGCTACATTACATCGCCTTTTTGGCTTTAATGAATTTTTTGATAAATTCATCTGTAGTCAACGGGAATTCCCTAACATCAGGCGGGCTAAGTTCTTTGGACAATTCTATTACTTGTGGTGGCCTGATCTGCGTCTGTTCGAGCATCTCAATATTACTCATTACTTCTCTAGTGGTACCATCAAGTATTAATTTGCCACTACGCAATACAATACCGCGTTTGGTATTTTCGCAGATAACTCTCATATCATGTGTGATGAGTATGATAGTACAGCCGTTACTGTTCAGTTCTCCAACAATATCCAGCAGTTCTCTGGCACTTCTGTGGTCCAACCCAACAGTTGGTTCATCCATAATAAAGACGGTTGGGCGACATGAAAATACTGCAGCCAAAGAAACTTTGCGGCGTAAACCAAAACCGAGGATCGCCGGCGGGTGGTTAGCATACTCCGTAATTTTAAAGCTCTCTAAAGCATCTTCTACGCTATCTTTAATTTCACCAGGAGACATACCACAGTTTTTGGGGCCAAATGCCAATTCTTCCGAAACACTTGGGCAGAAAATCTGATGGTCCGGATTCTGGAAAACAAACCCGACTTGTTTGGAAATTTTACCGATAGTCATGGTTGCTTCATCTACACCATTAATCAAGATTTTTCCCTTGGTAGGACGCAATAACCCATTAAAGTGTTTGATCATTGTTGTCTTACCGGAACCATTTTGACCAATCAGACCAATATAGTCTCCTCTGTAAATTGTCAAATCTATGCCTTTTAGTGCTTGAAAACCATTGTCGTAAGTATGCTCTAACCCAATTGCCTGTAACACCGGGTCTTTTGTTGTGTCAATACTCATAAATTCTGACCTTCCTTCTCTAATGTAATTTTAATAACAGAGCAACTATTTCTTAAGTACGGCCAGTGCCTCATCCATTGTGATGAAGCGATAGTCTGTACCATACTCATCATTGTAACGAAGAGCAATTTCCGAAACCTGTGGCGTTGAAATGCCGCACTCACGCAAAGCTTCTTCATTGGCAAACACTTCACGAGGGGTACCGTCGGCAACTATATGACCATTGTTCAGCAATATTACTCTATCGGAGAATTCAGCGATCCGCTCACTCTCCTGCTCTATCATTAAAATCGTCATGTCTCTTTCCCTTTTCAGACGGTCAACAACACTGAAAACCTCTTTCTTGCCAATCGGGTCTAAACCTGATGTTGGTTCATCAAGAATTAATATCGATGGCTCCATTGATAATATTGAGGCAATAGCGATACGCTGTTTTTGCCCGCCGGAGAGATGGAATGGGTTTGTGTCATCACGACCGGTCATACCAACTTCTTCTAACACCCTCTGTACTTTGGTATGCATAAGGTCAACCGGTACACCCTGGTTTTCCATACCAAAAGCAACTTCATCTGCTATTGTCATGCAAAACAACTGGCTCTCCGGATCCTGAAAGACAATACCTAAAACCTTAGCTATTTCGGAAATCGTGTGTTCTTTGGTGTTCATACCGTTAATTATAATATCACCAAGAAATTTACCGCCGCATACATGAGGTATAATCCCATTTAAAGCAAGACAAAGTGTTGTTTTACCGGCGCCTGTCGGACCCATAATGGAAACGAATTCACCTTTTTTGACAGACAAATTAAGATCGTCAAAAATTATCGGGGGAACTTCTCCTTCTTTATAGGCAGGGTATGAATAGGTCAGATTTCTGATCTCTATTATGTTTTCGCTCGGATTTTGTGTTACGTTTTCTGTACTACCACTCATTGCAAATCCTACCTTTCGCAATTTAAATTCTATTTCTTATTATTGCTGTTATCATTATAATTCATTATAATTTAAAAATTTACTATATGCAATGGATAATAATTACCAATATACTATTCTTCCCATTTTTGGGTTTTGCCAAGTTGGGTAATCGGCGGATAAGCTTTTTTAACAGCGTATACGAGCGGGATACCGATAATGAGAGCAGCTATCTGCTGAATAACTTGACCCGGGAAGTCAACAACGGCCGGACCCCAACCATACATCCAAACTGTTGCAAAGAAGTAACCAAAGCAGTCTACTATACTAGCGATAAACCAACCTAACAACATCCATTGAATTTTGTAATTACCGGCACGAGCAATTAAACCGGCGACAAGACCCTGAGCACCATGAATAATCATCGAAAAAATCATCCACTGAGGATAACCCATAACCGCGTCAGCAATACCAGTACCAATACCGCCTGCAATCATGCTAATCCACGGTCCAAATGTAAATGAAGCCCAATAAATAGCCACGTTAGATAAATTCATATAACCTCTAGTGGGTGCCAGTGGTATTCTAATTACGATTGTCAAAACACAGGTAAGAGCAATAAGTACCGCAATTAAAGTTACCATACGTGAATTCAATGTGTTTGCCTTTTGATCCTTTGCCATAAAAACATCCTCCTTTTTATTCTTTTTTTTTTAATACAATTAATTTATGAAATAAGTCCGATTTAGTCACAAATTATGTTACATTTATGATATATAATTAAGAATTGGAGGTAAATGCTCGGTACTAGCATTTGCCATCCGTTCCTCAATCAGCTTTATAACAACTCCAAAGCAGCGGCTATGCCGGCCGCGGTATCATATTTCTTGCCGAAATCCTCAAAAGATTTACCGATCATTCCCAGAACCGCGGGAACCATGATCGGACGGGCGGTATAGCCCATGTGACCTATTCTAAGTATTAAATTAGCATGTGCATTTAAACCGGCAAGAATGAATAAACCATACTTTTCACGCAGATGATAACGGAATTTCAGTGTATCAATGCCTTCAGGACATTTGAATGTCGTGCAGCAGTTAGCAGCAATATCATCTGTTGCTGACCAAGTCTCAAGACCCATTGCACGCAGACCGACACGATATGCTTTAGCGCATTGCGCATGACGTGCAATAACATTATCAAGACCTTCAGCCAGCATTTCATCAGCAGCAGCGCTAATACCATAAACCAGCGATACGGAAGGAGTGCAAGGATAGCCAGCGCAGCCGGTATCAATCCACATCTCTTTCCAATCTAAAAGACACATTTCACTCCATCTGGGCGGATTTTTCTTCTTCATTTTATCCCAAGCTCTATCGCTCACGGCTAACATGCTCAGTCCGGGGGGTGCGCCGACACATACTTCCGAGCCGGTTACCAATACATCGGTTTTCCATTCATCAACATTAACATCATAACCACCGACACCGGAAACACTATCAACTATAGTGATAACTCCCTTATCGTGCGCTAATTGGCAAATTTCCTTAGCGGGATTTAATGTACCAGAAGGGGTTTCGGAATGCACCATTGATAGCACTTTAACATCGGGATTTTCATTTAATGCCTTTTCTACAGCTTCTACCGGTACTGCTTCGTTATATTCCACACCAACTTCTATGGTCTTGCCACCGTAAGTATTAATCCAGCCTTCGTATCCTTTGCCATAGTATCCCGAGACAACATTAATGCATTTGTCTCCCGGGGCGATCAGACCATATGCGGCAGTTTCCAATGCCAAAACAGCATCACCTTGAACGATAACGACATCGTTCGTAGTCTTCATGATTTCCTGATATTTTCTGGTAGTATCTTCGAAATACTTCATGAATGCGGGATCATAGTGATGCAATACCGGCTGACCAACGGCTGCTAAAACATATGGCGAAACTTGAGCCGGGCCAGCCATGGAGAACATCGGCCATCCTTTGGTCGGAACAGGCTGTCCAGTCTTACTCATAGTTGCATTCTCCTTTTTCTTTGTTTGTGATTACGTTCAATCTTCACCAACCAAGGAAGCATAAAGTACAAAGTTAACTAAAAAAAATATATATGAATACATTACGCGACAGAACATCACATAAAGAAACAAAAATCTCTTTCAATGCATGTAGACCATCAAAAATATTTACCACACAAATCTAGCTATATATAGTATAACAATATCATATATTATAAGATTTACTCTGTTCCCTTTTACACAAAAGCATATTGTTATTTTTTTTCAAAAACCACTTAGTTTACTTAAATAATTAGCACACGCAAATATAATTTTGATTTCATATAAATATTAGCACGAAAAAAGCATCTAAGTCAAGGACAAGTTAGCTTATGCTAATATTTAATTTTTCCAAATTTTTTGATTATTTCTAATATTAGATCAGTACGATAAATTTTTCGTTGTAAAATAATAGATTTGTGCGAAATTTTTTTACCTTTCACACTTCAGATAGCTTGTAAAAGTCTAAAATTAGGTAAAATATTTACATATTTTTGTTAATATATATATGTTAATAATTGTGTTTATTAATTAATCTGTTAAAATAATTAATTTTAAATAATAAAATCATTAAAGCAAACTTCTACTGTTTTTTCATTAAATTCAGAATATTACTGTATGATTAATAATGTCGAATAATAGATAATTAAGGAGCCGTCAATTACTGACTACTCAATTCACATTGTTTTATATTTACATTAGCCAAACCGTTGGTTTATTTAGTGAAAAAGCTAAACCAACAATTATCTCAACCAAAGCGATTTAATACAATTCATGGAGAGCTGCGATTTACATACAAAATTTATGCATCAAACGGAATCGCTCAAAACGGACCGTACACATGGCGTTACCAATTGTTTATAAAGCAATCAATAATCATTATTTAATTAATTCCTCAATATAAATGAGAATAATAAGTAACAAATTACGTTACATTTATGTTATATAATTAAGAACGGAAGGCAAATGCTCGGTACTAGCATTTGCCTTCCGTTCCTCAATCAGCTTTATAACAATTCCAAAGCAGCGGCAATACCGGCTGCGGTATCATATTTCTTACCGAAATCCTCAAAAGTTTTACCGATCATTCCCAAAACAGCAGGAACCATGATCGGGCGGGCTGTATAGCCCATGTGTCCTATTCCAAACATTAGTTTTTCATGTTCTCCCCAACCGGCGGCAATGAATAAACCGTATTTTTCGCGCAGATGGTAACGGAATTTCAGTGTATCAATGGCCTCGGGACATTTGAATGTCGTGCAGGCGTTTGAGGCAATATCATCAGAAGCGGCCCAAGTCTCAAGACCCATAGCACGCAGACCGGCACGATATGCTTTTGCACATTGCGCATGACGTGCAATAACATTATCAAGACCTTCGGCCAGCATTTCATCAGCAGCAGCGCTAATACCATAAACCAGCGATACGGAAGGAGTGCAAGGATAGCCGGCGCAGCCGGTATCAATCCACATCTCTTTCCAATCTAAAAGACACATTTCACTCCATCTGGGCGGATTTTTCTTTTTCATTTTATCCCAAGCTCTATCGCTTACTGCAAGCATGCTCAGTCCCGGGGATGCGCCAACACATTTCTGAGAACCGGTTACCAATACATCGGTTTTCCATTCATCAACATTAACATCAGTACTGGCAACGCCGGAAACGCTGTCAACGATAGTGACAACTCCTCTTTCGTGTGCTAATTGGCAAATTTCCTTAGCGGGATTTAATGTACCAGAAGGGGTTTCGGAATGCACCATTGATAGCACTTTAACATCGGGATTTTCATCTAATGCCTTTTCTACAGCTTCAACAGGTACGGCTTCGTTATATTCAACGCCAACTTCTATGGTCTTGCCACCGTAAACAGCAATCCAGTCTTCGAACCCTTTACCAAAGTATCCAGAAACAACATTAATGCATTTGTCTCCGGGGTCGATCAAACCATATGCAGCAGCTTCCAAAGCAAGCACAGCATCACCTTGAACGATAACGACATCGTTCTTGGTCTTCATGATTTCCTGATACTTTTTGGTAGTATCTTCGAAGTACTTCATGAATGCGGGATCATAGTGATGCAATACAGGCTGACTAATGGCTGCCAAAACATACGGTGAAACCTCGGTTGGACCAGCGGCCATAGAGAACATCGGCCACCCATTTGTCGGAACAGGCTGTCCGGTCTTACTCATAGATACACGCTCCTTTGTTTTTATTTGTTTTATTTGTTTTTATTTGTTTTTATTTGTTTTTACTTTTAATCGCTGCCGACCAAGAAAGCAAAAAGATAAAAGTAAAAATTAAACAAAAAATATATATAAATACTTTACGCGATATAGCATCACGTAAAGAAACAAAATTCTCTTCAATGAATGTAAGCCATCAAAATATTTACCACACAAATCTAGCTATATATAATATAACAATATCTATATATTATGAAATTTGCCCTATTCCCTCTTTAAGCAAAACCCATAGTGTTATTTTTAAAAATTGGTTTATCAATAAATTAATAAATAGCGTCCGCAAATATAATTTTGTTTGATATAAATATTAGCACGAAAAAAGCATCTAAGTCAATATCGGATCATTAAAATAAGTGTTCTTAACAAATAAAATTTAATGCAGCAACTTTTTATCTTTTACTTATAAATAGATCGTGAAAGTTAATAAATAAAACATTAAAATTAAGGAGCCGACAATTACGACTCCTTAATTCACATTGTCTTATATTTAATTTAGCCAAACCGTTGGTTTTTTCAGTGGAAAAACTAAACCAACCATTATCTCAACCAAGCGATTTAATACAATCTATGGAGAGCAGCGATACTAGTTCAAAGAATTAATACTATTGCTCTTCCCATTTCTGCTTTTTACCGACTTGATTAATCGGCGGGTATGCTTTCCTAACTGCAAATACAAGAGGTATGCCGACAACACCACCGGCTATGTTCTGGATTAAATTACCAGGGACTTCTATAACAGCGGGGCCAAAGCCATACAGAAAGCTGGAAACAGTCAAGTAACCACCAATCATAATAATTGTAGCAGGAATCCAAGCTAATACCATCCATCTTAATTTGTAACCACCGGCACGGGCAATTAAACCGGCAACAACACCCTGGACGCCATGAATAATCAATGAAAATACCATCCACTGGGGATAGCCAGCAATCGCATCAGCTAAACCTGTACCGATACCACCTGCGATACCACCGACCCACGGACCAAGACTAAATGAAGCGAAATAAATAGCAACATCGGCTAAAGTAATATAACCTCTCGTGGGCGCAATCGGAATTCTAATGACAATCGTCAAAACACATGTAACAGCAATAAGCACTGCAACCAAGGCAACCATTCTTGAATCTAGATTACTTCTCTTTTGATTTTCCATAATTATCCTCCTGTTTTAAATTTTTTCGATATGATTCCTTCTTTCTTTAATTATGAAATAATAGATTATGTTACATTTATGTTATATAATTAAGGGTTTTGAAGGCAAATGCTCGGTACTAGCATTTGCCTTCCGTTCCTCAATCAGCTTTATAACAATTCCAAAGCAGCGGCAATACCGGCTGTGGTGTCATATTTCTTACCGAAATCCTCAAAAGATTTACCGATCATTCCCAAAACAGCAGGAACCATGATCGGACGGGCGGTATAGCCCATGTGACCTATTCTAAGTATTAATTTTGCATGAGCGCGTAAACCGGCTGCAATAAATAAACCGTATTTTTCGCGCAGATGGTAACGGTATTTCAGTGTATCGATGCCTTCGGGACATTTGAATGTCGTGCAGGCGTTAGCAGCAATATCATCTGTTGCTGCCCAAGTTTCAATACCCATAGCACGCAGACCGGCACGATATGCTTTTGCACATTGCGCATGACGTGCAATAACATTATCAAGACCTTCAGCCAGCATTTCATCAGCAGCAGCGCTAATACCATAAACCAGCGATACGGAAGGAGTGCAAGGATAGCCAGCGCAGCCGGTATCAATCCACATCTCTTTCCAATCTAAAAGACACATTTCACTCCATCTGGGCGGATTTTTCTTCTTCATTTTATCCCAAGCTCTATCGCTCACGGCTAACATGCTCAGTCCGGGGGGTGCGCCGACACATTTCTGAGAACCGGTTACCAATACATCAGTTTTCCATTCATCAACATTAACATCATAACCACCAACACCGGAAACGCTGTCAACGATAGTGACAACTCCTCTTTCGTGTGCTAATTGGCAAATTTCCTTAGCGGGATTTAATGTGCCAGAAGGGGTTTCGGAATGCACCATCGAAAGCACTTTTACATCGGGATTCTCGTTTAATGCCTTTTCTACTGCTTCAACAGGTACGGCTTCGTTATATTCAACGCCAACTTCTATGGTCTTGCCACCGTAAGCATCAATCCAGCCTTCGAATCCTTTACCAAAATATCCCGAGACAACATTAATGCATTTGTCTCCGGGGGCGATCAAACCATATGCAGCAGCTTCCAAAGCAAGCACAGCATCACCTTGAACGATAACGACATCGTTCTTGGTCTTCATGATTTCCTGATACTTTTTGGTAGTATCTTCGAAGTACTTCATGAATGCGGGATCATAGTGATGCAATACAGGCTGACCAGTGGCTGCCAAAACATACGGCGAAACCTCAGTCGGGCCAGCGGCCATGGTGAACATCGGCCATCCTTTTGTCGGAACAGGCTGTCCAGTCTTACTCATAATTACACGCTCCTTTGTTTTTGTTTGTTTTCACATAAATACTCTCTCCGTCAGCAGAGAAAGCATAACGCGCGAGATAAAACTATTAATCATCTTATATGGCAATTTAATCATATGTAATGACCGTGCGATGCCAGAACGACCATGAGAAATAAAAACCTCTCCCTATGTTCGCAGTTTCTCAAACTATCTTGTCACACAGAAACATAATTGCAATAGCATATATGTTTTACCTTTTTTGTTTTCATAAAGCATGACCGATTATTGCAAATATTATTGAATCATCTTATATGGCCATTTAATCATATTTGATGACCATACGATGCCAGAACGACCATGCGAAATAAAAACAGAGATATAATTGCAATTTGATCTACCCTTTTTGTTTTCAAAAAGCATGACCGTATATTGCAAATATTGTTGAATATTGTTTACATACAATTAACTTCTGTGAACTTATCATATGAATATTAGCATGAAAAAAGCACAAAAGTCAAGAAGCATTAGCCAGCGCTAATATTCATCCTCTAGGTAAAGACTTAATATAAATAACTTAATGTCAAATATTAAGTTAATTCGTCGCATACTAATAAATAATATGTGTTAGTTTTACTGCCGTTAGCGCGAAATGCCTAATAATAGATAAAATAATTCAATATTTTGCTAAATCGGGAAGTAATAAATTTATATATACTAATTTAAACGCCTTTGTTATTGTTTTCTATATATTCAGAAAATTACTGGTCGATTAATATTTAAAGATACTATATAAAAAGGAGCCATAACGGCTCCTTTTTATATATAAGCTGATAATCCATTAACATTTTATCCAAGATTTTTTTTCTCTGGAGTTGGTTCGCTCATCTACAACTGCCAACGTCCGAACCAAGACGATTCAAACAATATTTAAGCGTTAATGGACTACTAACATTTTACGCATCAATGGGAAAAGCTCAAAATGGGCGCTGCGTGCAGCTTGCTCAAAACTATCATCAACTATTTTTTTGTTGATTTCTTACTAAAGGAGAAGCGATGCTTATCAATCCAACTTCTTACTACCATAAATCAGCATTTATAAAATCAATTAATAAATTGATCAACAAAAAGATATTAACTAATTCCAAAATAATTTTAGGTTTTGCTATTTTACCTATAAAATATTACATCTTACGAAGTATTTTATATGCTCGATACGCCGTTAAATTATTAAGTTATCGCATGCATAGTTAAATAAAACTTACTATTCTTTCTATTTCTGAGTTTTGCCAAGTTGGGAAATCGGAGGATAAGCTTTTTTAACAACGTATACGAACGGGATACCAATAATTGCAGCAGCTACCTGCTGGACAATCTGACTTGGTAAGTCAACAGCTGCGGAACCCCAACCATACATAAAAACTGTTGCGATGAAGTAACCACTGCAGTCGACAATACTACCAAATATCCAACCTATAAACATCCATTTTAGTGTGTAACCACCGGCACGGGCAATCAAGCCGGCAACGAGACCCTGAGCGCCATGAATAATCGTTGAAAAGACTATCCACTGAGGATAACCCGTAACCGCGTCAGCAATACCTGTACCAATACCACTTGCGATCATGCTAATCCACGGTCCAAATGTGAAGGAACACCAATAAATACCAACATTAGACAAATTCATATAACCTTCTGTGGGCGCCAATGGTAATCTGATAACTATTGTCAAAAAACAGATCAGAGCAATAAGTACCGCAATCAAAATTACCACACGTATATTCAATCTGTTTGCAGTTTTTTCTTTTGCCATAAAAACAGCCTCCTTTTCTGTTTCTTGATCTATGCAACCAAGTTCCTTCGGTCACAAATCATGCTTAATATTATTAAATATATAACTTAGGATTCAAGACAAATACCCGGTACTAGCATTAACCATCTGTTCCCTAATTAACATATTGCGAGCGTCCAAACCGTTTTCATCTGTTCCCAAAACCATCCACCTCAATATGGCTCAAAGGCTCTCACAATTTTTGAATTTGCAGTAAATAATTAAATGTTTATTTTAACCGGAGCAGACTGTTCCGCATTACCCAAATTAAATTTTACTTGTTTTTAAGATACTCCTTTTGCCAGCTGGAAAACAATAAACATAAAAAACGATAAAGATCAATATATAAATTATAATATTATTTTTACAAAAATCATGTTATGTTATACCTCTTATATTTGAGATTCAATAATGATTTTATGATTTTATAAAAATAAGGAGCCGCAATATTGGCTCCTTATTTTTGATTATTCTGCTCCATAAATTAGCATTTCTAAAATCAGTTAAATTGATCAGCAAAAAGATATTAAATAATTCCAAAATAATTTTATGTTGCTATTTCTAATATAATTAGACTTACGACTCTTCCCATTTCTGAGTTTTGCCAAGTTGGGAAATCGGCGGATAAGCTTTTTTAACAGCGTATACGAGCGGGATACCGATAATGAGAGCAGCTATCTGCTGAATAACTTGACCCGGGAAGTCAACAACGGCCGGACCCCAACCATACATCCAAACTGTTGCACCAAAGTAACCAAGGCAGTCAACTATACTAGCGATAAACCAACCTAACAACATCCATTGAATTTTGTAATTACCGGCACGGGCAATTAAACCGGCGACAAGACCCTGAGCACCATGAATAATCATCGAAAAAATCATCCACTGAGGATAACCCATAACCGCGTCAGCAATACCAGTACCAATACCGCCTGCAATCATGCTAATCCACGGTCCAAATGTGAATGAACACCAATAAATACCAACATTAGACAAATTCATATAACCTCTTGTGGGCGCCAGCGGTATTCTGACAACGATAGTTAAAACACAGATCAGAGCAATAAGTACCGCAATCAAAGTTACCATACGTGAATTCAATTTGTTTGCCTTTTGATCCTTTGCCATAAAAACATCCTCCTTTTTTTCTTTTTAATATACAATTGATTATGAAATAAGTCCGATTAAGTCATAATTCATGTTACATTTATGACATATAATTAAGGGACATTGACGCTTTGCCCGGTATAAACTCACGTCTCCGCTCCTCAATCAGCTTTACAGTAACTCCAAGGCGGCAACCTCATTTTTATTTTTTATGATTTCTTGACATATTTGGTAGTATCCTAGAAATACTGCTTGGAAGCAGAGTTATAGTGATGCAGTGATGCAGTACCGTCTCTAATGGTCGGAGCAAATTGTCCAGTCTACTCATAGTTACACCGTTTTTGTTGAATTTTAAGTAATACAATATATGTAATGACAATGTAATAACAGAACATAAAAAAATAACACTGCATAAATAAAAAAGGTGACTGAGCATATCTCAATCACCTGAAAAATTAATAATTAAATTTTATTGTTCATGTATTCACATTGAAGCTCCTCAACTATAAAAGTTGATAATCTATTAACATATTATCTAAGATTTGCTTTTGCTCTTTTGTTGGTTCGGTCAGCGGTAATCTACAACTGCCAACGTCCCAACCAAGACGATTTAAACAATATTTAAGCGGTAATGGACTGCTGGTGATAAACATCTTACGCATCAAAGGATAAAGCTCAAAATGGGCGCTGCGTGCAGCTTGCCAATTACCGGCAAAGTAATTATCAATCATTTTTTTCAGTTGCTTGCCCACCAAATGAGAAGCAACGCTAATTACACCGGCAGCGCCTAAAGAAAGCATTGGTAGTGTCAATGAATCTTCACCACAATATAGCAAAAAGTCGTCGCCGGTCATTTTGATAATCTCGCTGACTTGATCCATACTTGGGCAAGCTTCTTTTAATGCTACGATGTTTTTATAGTCGGTAGCCAACCGCACTGTCGTCGCCGGTTCCATATTAAGGTTAGTACGTGAAGGAACATTATATAAAATTACCGGCAAAGAAACTGCTTCGGCTATTGACGCAAAGTGAGCATAGATACCATCTTGGGGCGGCTTATTGTAATAAGGAGTAACTGCTAAAATTGCATCAACGCCCAGCGACTCCGCCTTTTTGCTCAATTCTACGGAAAGAGCTGTACCATAGCATGAAGTGCCGGCAATAATCTTTGTCTTGCTGCCAACAAAACGTTTAATCTCTGCAAACAAGCGTAACTTTTCTTCGCTGGATAGAGTAGGGCTCTCGCCGGTAGTACCGCAGACTACAAGGCTGTCGGAACCGTTGTCAAGCAAATAGGCTGCCAATTCGCAAGCCTTATTATAATCAACACGACCATCTGCATCAAACGGCGTCACCATAGCAGTTATCAATCGTCCAAAATCCATATTAAGTCTTCCTCCGTGAAATATGTTACATAGATATGTATTAAGGGAAAGCAATTTAAAATCAGGTAACAGAAAAATTATATCAGCTTTTCAGTAATTAGTAATTGAGCTATTTGAACCGCATTGGTTGCCGCACCTTTTCTAAGTTGATCCGCTACAATCCATAAACATAGTCCATTATTTACAGAAATATCTTTACGAATACGGCCAACATAGACCTCATCGGTATCACTGCTGATAATTGGCATCGGATATACTATGTTGTCTATATCATCCATCACTATTACTCCAGGTGCCGCCGATAACACTTCACGTGCCATCTCGGGGCTCATCTCCTTGGCAAACTCCACATTTACCGATTCGGAATGGCTGCGAAAAACCGGCACGCGCACCGCAGTAACGCTTATTTTGATCTCGGGAGCATGGAACATCTTTTGTGTTTCCCAAACCATCTTCATTTCTTCTTTAGTATAATCGTTTTCTTTAAATATGTCTATGTGTGGAATTACATTAAATGCGATCTGATAAGGGAAGACATTTGACTTAACTTGAGCGAAGGGATCATTGCTTAACAGCTCCGTCTGGTTGGCTAATTCATTAATCCCCTCGGCGCCGGCGCCGGAAACAGCCTGATAGGTAGACGCGACGATGCGAGTAATCTGGGCAGCATCATGTAGAGGCTTTAATGCTGTTACCAATTGAATTGTAGAACAATTGGGATTAGCGATTATACCTTTATGCCAACGCACATCTTCGGGATTGACTTCCGGAACCACCAACGGTACATCGTCATCATAACGGAAAGTGCTGCTGTTATCAATCACAACAGCACCGGCAGCCACGGCGGCAGGAGCAAATGTTTTTGAGGCAGAACCGCCGGCAAACAATACTATATCTATATTACCAAAGCTATCGTTAGTTGTTTCGCTTACTGTATATTCCTTGCCTCTAAAGACAAGTTTTTTACCATGGGAACGCTCACTGGCCAATAAACGCAGATCACCTACAGGAAAATCCCTCTCTGCCAGAACCTTTAGTATTTCTTGACCGACAGCGCCGGTCGCGCCCACCACAGCAACATTATATGTCTTACTCACTGCAAACCCTCCGATTTAGCCAAATATATTAATTATACTTAGACATTATACATCGGCAAAACACTGGTTTGCAAGTACTTTAATCAGGCTGCTGACAAAAAATCGGCTGCAGTTGATGGCCTTTTAGTGCGGCGGCAATTGTCGGGATCAATAGCTGCCAGTCAGCTATCAACGAATTGGGCTTTGTTTCTGCGTCGTCCTGCGTAAATGGTACAAAATACAACTGTTTACGGTTAAGCAACGTACCTATATTACTGAAATTAGCGGATAAAGCATCGTTGCTTGATACAGCAACTATCAACGGCCTGTTGTTACGCAAATGAGCCTTTGCAGCCATCAGAACCGGCGTATCAACAATGCCTGCCGCTAACTTTGCTAAACTATTGCCGGAACAGGGAGCAATCACCATAATATCAAGTAATGCCTGAGGCCCGATCGGCTCCGCGGCGGCAATTGTATCAATGATCTCGATAGTAGCGGCAGCACGGCTTATCTGTTCACGCCAAAAGCGGCTCTCACCAAATCGGGTATTATAATCGCGTACTGCAAACGATATAATTGGCGTTACAATCGCACCGCCTTCGCGCAATTTCGCTATTTGCGGAACAACTTTGGATAGCGTACAAAATGAACCGGTTATTGCAAAGCCGATTCTGATGCCTAAAAAAGGTTGCTGATTCATATGCCACTCCCCTTTTTAACTAGATACTCATCCAATAATTGCGGATAAACAGTAGCTAATATTTTACCCATCGTTTGCGGTGCAAAACGTCCCGGTAAACCAAAAGCAGGAATAGCTTTAATACCTAATTGGCGAGCAGCCCCAAAATCACAACCTCCGGGAGCAGCGGAAACATCTATAATCAGACAATCCGGTTTCAAAGTAGCCAGCAGCTTTTTATCTAGCAGTAAAGCCGGCGCAGTATTGAAAATCAAGTCAGCATTTGCTGCCTCAGCGTCAAACTGCTGCCACTCGGCAACATTCCAACCTGCAGCTATCGCCTCATCTCGACGACGGCTATTACGGTTAACTATAACAACCGATAACCCTAAACCGCTTAGACGTGGTGCCAGCGCACTACCGATATGACCATAACCGATAATTAGAGCACGACGACCATAAAGATAAAATTGATCAGCTTCTATGGCGAGAGCCATAGCGCCTTCTGCAGTCGCAATAGCTGCGGGAGCTGCAATTTCCTCAAGCTCTGCTGTAGCAATAAGTCTGAGATCGGCCGACGCGGTAATCTCACGCAACGGCTGAGATATCACTCCGGCCAGAACCGGCGTTTGTGCAGGAAGCACTGAAAAGTCATCGTCCACCAACCGCGGCGACAAAAGCTCACCACAGTAAAGTTTTCCTCCTGCACGCAAGCCCGGGATTGGCATTAACACAGCATCAGCGCCAGTCATTGCCTCAGATGCCGTTTCACAAAAACGAACACCGGCGGGCAGTGATTCCGGTGGCCTGGCAAAACAACGCAGCTGATAGCCTCTCTTATATAAAACGCCTATCAACTGCTGTTCACGTGCATCGCCGCCGAGAATGGCAATAGCAGGGGAAGGCATATGACGTAAGTTCTGCTCAGCTGTTATAGAAAAGGCAGCCATAGGCAACACCTCAAACAGAAGAATTATATTAATAGTATATGGATAGACAGGAAGCAGTGTGTCAGTAAAAGTAGATTCCAATTTAATTCAAATTAAAAAAGCCGTTATTACGGCTTAGAATTGTTATGCTATATTAAATTAGCTATTTAATATTTTTTGATAAACATCTATGGCAAATGAATCAGTCATACCTGCAATATAATCAACTATATTTCCATATTCATTTAAAAGCCTTTCCGGTTCCGCCGAATAGTAATCATATAGGACATTGATCATCTGCCAAATTTTTTCTTCCTCTTTTCTGGCCTCAGGTCTAAAATATACAGAAGTAAAAAGAAACTCCCTTAGTTGATCCATGGCGGATGCAACCGGTTCAGTCATGATAATTTGTTCTTTGCTAAAACTCGCGGCAATCACATTGGAAACCATGCTGTTGATACGTACACTATGACGGTCACCTAATAAAGCTGTCGGTACTGCCGGCAACTGCGACATTTCAATGATTCCTGCACGCAATGCATCATCAATATCATGATTAATATA
>DIFI01000001.1 GCA_002419055.1 Peptococcaceae bacterium UBA5752 | reverse complement strand
AACCGCATTGACCCTTTCCCAGATCTTCGTTCATTATACAACCTCCTCACACCTATTTGTAATTTTACTGTCATAACAGTTGATAAATTGATACCTGTCAATTTTGTAGACCCAAAGCCTAAATATTACAAAACTGCCTCTAAAATGCAGATGGTTATACAGTTCTGCCACATAATAATTTACCATAATTCACGTATTTTGTCAAAATAATTTCATTAAATAACAAAAAATACTATATATCTATTTGGGTTATTTAATATTTAAAAAACAGTTCGGAAATCAAATAAATATTTCGTGTATTAAAGTTCCAGAACAATGATGATCTTGAGATTATAAGTGTATATATAGACAGATCCAAACTGTATCTTGAGTTTTCATTATAATTGTCGAAATATAGCGACAAAAGTTAAAGCACGCTTAATGCGTGCTTTAACTTTTGTTTTTTAACTAATTAGACCGAACTATTGAAACATTTCTTCAACAAGTTTATTAATTAGTCCGCCGTCAGCTTTGCCTTTTACAAGCGGCATTAAAGATTTCATGATTTTGCCCTTGTCCTGTGGCGTTGGCTTTGTAATACCCAACTGATGTAAAACATTTTGAATAACCTCTTTTATTTCATCTTCGCCCATTCTTTGTGGGGCAAATTCCGAATAGACCTTGATTCTAAGTTTGCTTTTTTCTATGATATCAACTCTATCCGCAGGGGCGGTATCTATAGTTTCTTGCTCTGCTTTGATTTCTTTATAAACGATCGCGTTTTCTTCCTCTTCGGTAAGGTCGGCCCGTTTATCAATAAATTTTGCTTTTAACGCTGAAAGCAGCAGCGAAAGAGCATCCTTGCGATCCATATCTCTTGCCTTTAGAGCTTTCATCATTTCTTGCCTGACTAAATCAATTTTTGTCATAATAATTTCCCCCTTTATTTTGACGTTCTTTGTATTTGATAATTATTTATAATTTACCGCTTAACGGTTGATTATTAGGCATTACATTTAATTTTAATAAATGATTATATATAAAGCATGATAATTCCTGCGGTAAATCGAAATATACCAAAATAACCTGCAGCATTCCAAACCCGTCATTGGAAATAATTTACCATACCTGCGAAGTAATTTTAAGCAACACATCCGTCCCCACGCTAACCCCTTACTTGCCATCAATGCAGCCCATTTCGGAAAAAGCCTAAAAAGGTTTTCGGCAGTCAGCGTAGAAAATAAAAAACCGAGGCTTTACCAGTAGCGGAGGAATCAGCAATGGACGGATTAAATGAAAACTTTCTGATTGAATGTATGAAAGAAAATCTGGCGCACGCCCGCCATATAGAAAATGAACGCATGATGTTTAATTCCCTCTTTGCCGTTCTGGTTGGCGGCGCACTTGCGGTGGTATCGCAGCTTGATGACAAGATTATCATCATAGTAATTCTCGGCATTCTGATGATAATAGATATCATTTGTTTCATTTTTACCAAACGCTGGAATAAAGTATTTAAAAACCATTATGCTCTGGCCAAAAATATCTACATTATGTTTTTAAACAAGAGCCAGTCTTCAACCCCTCAAGACACCGATCAAAAACATCCGGATATTAACTGTTTCTATTATTTTGATAACCAACTGGATAAAAAAAAATATATCAGTACCGGACAATATTTTATTATCTATAATTTCATGGTTTTTGTTCTTCTGCTCTGCTCTATGTGCTATTTTTTGAGCTGATTATCTTAAAACCCGCATGTAAGGAGAATAAATGTACAAGCTTTTAGCCTTAGATCTTGATGACACTTTATTATCAGAAGACCTGACCATACCGCAAAAAACGGTAGATAAAATCAGCACCCTGCATCAAAAAGGGATTGGAGTCACATTGGCCACGGGCAGAATGTTCACATCTGCCCGCATCTATGCCTTGCAACTGGGGCTGACACTGCCGCTCGTTACTTATAATGGCGCGGTTGTACGTGCCGCAGCATCTGATATAGCATTTTTTGCGCATCTGATCGAGCCTTCGCAGATCCGAATGGTCATCGCATGTTGCAAAGAGCATCATTGGTACATGCAATTATATAACGAGGACCGGATAGTTGTGGAAAATATCACCGCTGAGACCCGTATAGATCCGGATTTAAAAAATGCCTCAACGCTGGCGGTCGGCGATTTTCTGACTGCTGACATCAAACCGTCACCCAAAATAATGATTGTAGAAAAACCGGAAAACATCGGCAGTGTCTATGATATTTTGCGGCATACAATCGGTGACGCCTTATATATAACCGGTTCTAAACCATATCTTTTGGAGCTTATGCCTCAAAATGTTTCAAAAGCCAAAGCGCTGGCTGAGCTCTCCGAGAAACTGGGTATCAACCGCAGTGAAGTCATTACGGTTGGTGATAGCAGCAATGACCTGGAAATGGTAAAATGGGCCGGTCTGGGCATTGCCGTCGGCAATGCCTCGAAAAACCTGAAAGAAGCTGCCGACTATATCACCACCTCAAATCGAAGTCAGGCTATTGATGAAATAATTGATAAATATTTTAATCACATATGATTATTCACGATATAAATAAATTGACAAAAATAACAGGAGACGCCTAGTCTCTTATTATTTTTGTCAAACATCAATAATAAAAAATAAAAAGGGGTTTTGTCTATTGACAAAACCCTTACTTCTAAATATGGAGCGGGCAAAGGGATTCGAACCCTCGACTTTCACCTTGGCAAGGTGACACTCTACCACTGAGTTATACCCGCATGGTGCCTCGGGGCGGAGTCGAACCACCGACACGGGGATTTTCAGTCCCCTGCTCTACCAACTGAGCTACCGAGGCGGGTTTGGCGACGCAGATGGGGCTCGAACCCACGACCTCCAGCGTGACAGGCTGGCATTCTAACCAACTGAACTACTGCGCCATATATGGTGGGCGATGACAGAATCGAACTGCCGACATCTTGCTTGTAAGGCAAGCGCTCTCCCATCTGAGCTAATCACCCGTGCAAAAGTTAGTATACACAATTTCCTCATGCTTGTCAAAGGTATTTTTACTTTTGGGAGACTAAAATGCGACAGCTTTTTTAGTATAGCTTAAACATTAAAAATCGTCAAGATATTTTATTATAATTTTTTATTTTTTATCAGCAGCAGCAAAACCTGAGGCGCGTCCTGTAGAAAAGGCGGCCGTTAAATTATAACCACCGGTCAATCCATCTATATCTATTACTTCACCGGCAAAATAAAGTCCTTTAATTAGCTTTGACGCCATCGTTTTCGGTTCGATCTCCTTTACCGATACACCGCCCGCGGTTACAATCGCCTCGGCCAGCGGTCGCACGCTTTTGATCGCAAGCGGTAAATCTTGCAGCAATGAACCAAGCTTTTGCCTCTCGCTACGGCTGATCTGATTCGAATATTTCTCTGGGTCAATAGCGCTCAAACGCATAATAATCGGTATCAATGACTGCGGCAGCAAATCACCGAGACTGTTTTGCAGCTGCTTGCGGCTATATTTGTCCAAATCACGCTGAATTCTCGCATCAAGCTGTTCCGTACTTAATGCCGGTTTAAGATTGATAGACAAACGCACCCGCTCCAGCGGCTCAATACGGCAAATATAATGAGAAAGCGTCAGTATGACCGGCCCCGAAACCCCAAAATGAGTAAAAAGCATTTCGCCAAATTCTTGATCTAAAATTTTTTCTTTATAAAAGGCTGTTACCTCAACATTTTTCAGCGTCAGACCGGATAGCTCTGTGGGCCATTGTTCAATGGTATCAAACGGTGCCAGTGAAGGCCGCGGCGGCACTATCGTATGACCGGCCTGCTGCGCCAAACGATAACCGTCACCGCTGCTGCCGGTGAGAGGATAACTTTTACCGCCGGTGGCGATAATCACCGCATCGGCATTAATTTGGCTGCCGTCTTCGGTAATCACGCCGATGACTGTCCCATCAACAACCAGCAGTTTTTGAACACGGGCAGAAAAAGCAAATTTCACTCCGCAACTTTGACACTTGCGGCTTAAGGCATTAACAATATCGTTAGCATCATCGGATTGAGGAAAAACGCGCCTGCCTCTTTCCATTTTTAGCGGCACACCTAAATCAGCAAAAAAACTCATCAAATCGCCGGCGTCAAAAGCATTAAGAGCACTATAAAGAAAACTGCCGTTGCCGGGGAAATTTTTGATGATTTCCTGAACCGAACAATTATTTGTTAAATTACAGCGGCCTTTGCCGGTAATGGCAAGTTTTCGGCCCAGCTGCTGATTGCGTTCGATAATCGTCACCGCGGCGCCTGCATCAGCCGCAGCAATTGCCGCCATCATTCCGGCAGCACCGCCGCCGATGATAACTACTTTTCGTTTGCCCACGTTGGCTCCTTCCCTAATATTCAATACCGCGCCGCGCTTGTATACCTTGCAGGCGGTATGGATGCTTGATCTCCCGCATCTCTGTTACCAAATCCGCTGCGGCAATCAGCTTCTCCGACGCATTACGGCCGGTAATAATCAACTCCTGGTGCTGTGGCTTGGCTTGAATCAGATCCAGGACATCTTCTTCGCTGATCAAATCAAAATAAATAGCATTATTCAGCTCATCGAGTATCAGAATATCAACGCTGTCATCATCCATAGCAGCGCGTGCTTTAGCCATGGCTTCCTCGGCCAAGTTGATATTTTGCTCGTCAGGCCGATTACCTTTTTTGAGAAACTTATCACTGCCGAACGAATATATTTCTATCTCAGGCAAACGTTTAAAAGCGACTATTTCGCCATACCATTCGCCTTTTTTCATAAATTGAATTATCACAACATGCATGCCGCCGCCCGCGGCTCTTAATGCCAGACCAAAAGCGGCAGTGCTTTTACCTTTACCGTCGCCGGTATAAACCTGCACCAAACCCAGTTTTTCTTTATCTTTTGCGTCCATCACTATCGCCTCCGTTTGTATTTGATAGTGCCTGTAAAGAGTTTATTTCCTCCGCCGTCAGCTCACGCCAACTGCCGGGCGGCAATTTGCCAATTTCCAGAGGCCCAAGCTTGATGCGTTTAAGCCTGATTACCGGGTGTCCGATTGCTTCAAACATCCGCCGCACTTGACGGTTGCGCCCCTCATGAATAGTTATTTCAATACGGCTGCTGTCTTTGCCCGGACGTAACATTTTGGCTTTGGCAGGCACCGTCATACCGTCCTCTAGTCGAATACCGCGTTGCAGTATATTTAGCTTGTCCCTGGTAACAATGCCCTCTACCTCCGCTAAATATGTCTTGCTCACTTCCTTTGACGGATGAAGCAGTTGGTTGGTCAGTTCACCGTCGTTGGTCATCAGCAGCAGGCCGCTGCTTTCATAATCAAGCCGCCCCACCGGATAAACACGATCACTAACCGTTTTGAGCAAATCCATTACAGTCCGTCTGCCGCGTTCATCGCGGACAGAGGTAATATAACCAACCGGCTTATGCAGCATTATATATTGTTTATTAGCTGTAAAACGCAATATTTTACCATCGACCGCAATCAAATCTTTTGTTTTATCTGCCTTGCTGCCCAATGAAGTAACGACGCGGTGATTAACCGTCACTCTTCCTTCGCTGATCAGCTGTTCGGCAGCACGTCGTGAGGTTACCCCCGCCTCTGCAATTAATTTTTGCAACCGTTGTTGATTGTCTTCTATACTCATTTTGCGCCGCCCTTCTTTAAAATATAAGTATATCATATCCTTTTCTATGCGTAAAGAATACGGCAAACAATCACGGCGCTAATAAAACTTACCGCATCTGCAGCTAAACCCACAGCCGGCGCATAGCGGTATTTTTTGATTCCCACCGAGCCAAAATAGACAGCTAATATGTAAAATGTTGTATCGGTGCTGCCCTGCATTACAGAGGCCAGCATACCGGTAAACGAATCAGGTCCGTATTGCTCAAATACTTCCGCAGTCAACGCCAGCGAACCACTGCCGGAAAGCGGACGCATCAAAGCTATCGGCAGCACATCTACAGGTATTCCGAGCGCCTTGCATAACGGTGACAGCATACCGGCTAAGGCAGCAAAAGCGCCGGAGGATCTAAAGACAGCGATAGCTACCAGCATACCAACGAGAAAAGGCATTATTTTCAAAGCCGTCGTCCAGCCCTCGGCAGCGCCGTCAACAAATGTTTCGTAGAGCGGTACTTTTTTTATTAAAGCATAGAGCGGTATCAATAACAAAATCAAAGGAACCGCCAACATAGAAATATAATTAAGCATAATCATCACCTATCGAAAATAATGATGGCGCATCAGACGGTCAAATACGATCGCAAAAATAGTACCGCAGGTTGTCGCCACCACCGTTGCGCCTATGATTGAAGTAGGGTTGGCCGAACCGGATGCGGTACGCAAACTAATCACCAACGTTGGTATAAAAGTAATACAGGCGGTGTTCAGCGCCAAAAAGGTAATCATCGG
Organism: Peptococcaceae bacterium UBA5752; assembly: GCA_002419055.1. Lineage (GTDB taxonomy): Bacteria > Bacillota > Dehalobacteriia > UBA4068 > UBA4068 > UBA4068. The sequence goes on along the minus strand of DIFI01000001.1, from coordinate 54,491 downwards.
CGCACTGGCAGCGGAAGGATCAGTATTAAGTTTCTGCAGCCGTTCCATAGCTTTAAGCCCAAAAGGGGTAGCCGCATTACCTAATCCCAACAGATTGGCGGCCAAGTTCATGACAATGGCAAAAAAGGCCGGATCATCCCGCGGTACAGAAGGGAATAACCAACCGGCCACCGGCGCTATTATTTTAGCAATGATGTTTATTATGCCGGAGCGTTCTGCCAGTTTGAACAATCCCATCCATAAACACAGCACTCCGGCCAATTCAATGGAAAGCTTTACCGCATTGCCGGCCGAAGAAAATACCGCCGCTGTAACAGCATCAATGTTGCCATTTAATAATGCATATATTATTCCTACCGCCAGTAGGACAAACCAAATAATATTAAGCATAGCATTGTCCCCCTCACACAGCATATGAGCTGTCCAATGCTATTATGCTCAACAAAAAAAGCGGGGCAACTGCCCCGCTTAAAAGTTACTCTGCCAACAAGACACCCCAAATTCGTACCCAGGATTTTTTCAGCACCATGCCAAATGTATACTCTTCTACTCCTTGATCGGGATATAGATTATAAACCGCTTTTCCACCGTCACCGTCGTCAAGAGTAACAGTGCCAATCGGCTGATCAGGATCAATCGGCGCAGTTATTGATGAAGGAATATCAATTGTAGCGATTGGTTCTGCATCACTATTATCAGATTGTACTACTACGGCATCCTGCCGCAGTACGGCTTTAACGCTGTTGGATTTTCCCTTATGTACTTCAACAATGCCAAAACTATCTCCGGCAGCGGCAACCGATACCGATTTATAATTGCCAAAGCCATAATCCATCAATGTTGCCATCTGGTCATACATCGAATCGCAATTAAGCACAACGCCGATTAAGCGCATGCCGTCTCGAGTAGCGGAAGAAACCAGGCAGGAACCAGCCTCCTTAGTATAGCCGGTTTTTACTCCGTCTGCGCCCTCATATTTATCGAGAAACTTGTTAATGTTATAGACTACTCTATTATAATCATTGTTAGCCCAGGGCAAAGTCCAAGAACGGGTGACTATTACTTGATTGAATTTAGGTATGGTCATAGCTTGCTTAGTGATAAATGCTAAATCGTAAGCAGATGAATAATGCTCATCATTGTTAAGACCATAGGCAGTAACCCAATGACTGTCTTTAAGTCCCAATTCGGCTGTGCGCTGATTCATCATATCGGCAAAGGCTTCTTCGCTGCCGGCAACGGCTATCGCCAAAACCTGCGCCGCATCATTGGCGGAACGCAACAACATCGCGTAAAGCAAATCCTCTACGGTCAACGTCTCTCCCGGCTCCACCCAAATGCTGGCTTCACCGGCATCGACAAAATTGGCGGGAACCGTTACCGCCTGCGACAAATCGTCAATATTTTCCAGCACCAATAACGCCGTAAGTACTTTAGTAGTGCTGGCGATAGGTAACGAATCATGAGCATTCTGCTGATAAACAATTCTGCCGGTAGCGGCATCTATAAGTATCGCTGAAGTAGCTTCAACTTCAATTGCACCGGCACTGGCAGGACAAATCAACAGCGCAAATAATGCAAATATTATAGTAAGTATAAATAATAGCCTAACTCTCACAAATACCGTCCTTTCTTAATTTTTTTAAATTTCCCTAAATATAAAAATAATCCTGCCAGGCAGGATTATTTTTTATTATTGCAATATTTTACTTTAACTACATTGTCGTATTTTGAGTAGTATTCTCAATATTATCTTGATTAGTATTACAGCAATTATTTTTTGAGAACAAATTTTGCAGCTGCTCACTGACAAGCGGGACTGCTTCGATTACTCGCTCAAGAGTTCCGGCGCCGCAAACACTGATTAAACGAACCTGACCTTTGCTCATTACCAAAAAACCAACAGGCTGCAGACTAATACCGGCACCGCTGCCTCCGGCAAAAGGCAGATCTGCTACGTTTTTACTGCCATATTCACCGCCGCCGGCAACAAAGCCGCAAGATACTCTTGAAACAGGAATAACGGTAACACCATCAGAACTTTCGATTACATCGCCAACAATAGTATTAACATCTACTATTTGACGCAAGCTAGACATTGCTGTCTGCATTAAAGATTGGATTTCATTTTCACCCGCCATCTAAACGCCTTCTTTCTGCCTTTAATAATCCTGGCTCTTATCCAGGCAACAATAATATTTCCTAAGCGGATACCAATTATACATTCTCCCTGCCAATGCAAGTCTTCTTTACTATCCGTTGCCATTATTATTTGATAATTAGGTTTTGATTCAAAACCTTTGCACCTTGCAGCAATAATTGCCAAAACATTACCGGCAGCTACTTGTAATCCACCGACTATCATCGCAGTTATAAAAGGATCGATGACTTTTATTTCTGCCCGAAAAGATAATTTTAAGATTTTAATTTGTTTTAATACTAAATGAATAAATACTACAGGTAAATTACGTTTTGACCATTGTCTGGTTTTACTAAAATTTATAATTTTTGGTTTCGCATAACCGCCAAAGACATAAGGCAGCCAAAAAATATTTAGCCGCCGCTGTTCCCATATTATTTTAAATGTCAAAGGATATGCCATTAAAGCAATTAATTCTAATACAATAGCTAACCAGATCATAATAATAAACCTCTGCCATTATTATGACAAAAGTTTGGAATATTATGCTAAATTATTTTACCTATAAATGATCAAAATAAAAACACCCCTTTAGTTATTTTAATAAATTGGACCAGTATAAATCATACTGTCAAACTAAAAGGGTGGAGTTCATTATCGTCGGCGTTTTTTTATTTTCTTATATTTATCGTTTCCAGCAAGCAAGTTTATTGCTTTTATTTTTAGAGTTAGCAGCAGCATCAGAAATTTTTTTATAAGACGCTGCACAATCAGCGGCAGCAAAAACAGCGGAACCGGCAACCAGCAAGTCCGCGCCGGCGGCAACAATATCCGCCGCATTGCCGGCGTTAATACCACCGTCAACTTCTATTACCAAATCAGGCGCAATTCCCCGTAGTCGACAGCACTTGTCTAACGTCGCTGCAATGAAGCTTTGTCCGCAAAAACCGGGGTTAACGCTCATCAGCAATATCAAATCGGCATTATTGATTATTTCTTCTACCATGGCAAGCGGCGTTGCCGGATTCAATGCCACGCCGGCCTTAAGGCCCAAATCTTTGATTTGCTGCAAACTGCGGTGAATATGGCGGCAAGCTTCAACATGGACTGTAATCAAATCAGCACCGGCAGCAGCAAAATCATTAAACAAATATGCGGGCTCTGAAACCATCAAGTGAACGTCAAAAAACATTTTGCTGTGCGGCCGTAACATCTTTACATAATCCGGACCAAATGAGATATTCGGGACAAAACAACCGTCCATAATATCTAAATGTAAAAATTCGCAGCCGACAGCTTCTATAGATGCAACTTGCTCGGCACAGTTCCAAATATCAGCAGCTAAAAAGGATGGTGCAATTCTGGCCATCAGTACCTTACCTCCCTACTCCGCAATTCCGTTAATATTTTAATATAACGACGGTATCTTTCCGAATCTATTTCATTATCCGCTACAGCTTGCTTAACAGCACAATCGGGTTCTTTGTCGTGAAGGCATCCATCAAAACGGCACGAATCACGAAGCTGAAACTCAGGATAAAGCTGCGGCAGCTGCTCCGGCTGAAGATCCGTCGGTAAATCCAACAATGAAAACCCGGGAGTATCGGCAATCAAACCGCCACTGGCTAATTGTAATATCGAAACATATCGCGTTGTATGGCGACCCCGTTGCAGGCGGTGGCTGACTCCACCGGTCTCCAGATCAGCATCCGGCAACAGCACATTGATTAAACTCGATTTGCCTACTCCGGAACAGCCCGCCAACAACGAAATTTTCCCTCGTAGTAAGGAAAGCAAATCATCAACATTTTCTCCCCCGATTGCGCTTACCACGCAAATCGGATAACCTGCTGATTGATATGTCTCTTTAATTGTTTCGGCAAGATGCTTTCTATCCAAATCACACTTGTTAATGCAGATTAGCGGTGAAATACCTTGGTATTCCGCCGAAATCAACAGTTTATCAATCATTAATAAATCAGGTGGCGGATTGTTAATGGCTATCACCGCCAAAACCTGATCGACATTGGCAATTCGCGGACGCAGGAGAAAATTGTGGCGGGGAAAAATTCCCTCAATCATTGCGCTGCCATCATCGGCAATGCTTATCCAAACCCGGTCTCCGGCCCACACGCCTTCGTAATCATTGAGACGCAGCTTTCCGCGCAGGTGACAGGTTTGGCTGCTACCATTATTCAGCAGCACTTCGTAAAAGCCACCGTGATTGCTTAAAACAATTCCACACCATTCATGATCCATTAAGACACCTGCTGTTGGTCTTCCAAAGCGTCATCTACGTATATACTGATTGTTCCTTCATTATAGAAGGTCACTGTTTGGCTGATATAAGTCCCACCGGCAACAGTTTTGTTGTAGACCTCTCGTGAAGCGGCAGAATCAGTAACAATAATCTTTACTTGATGATCATTACCATCATCAACTACGCTATAGTTTACATCGGTTGTCTTGGCAGAAGGGCCGGGGCCTTCGCTAACCGTTAAAGTCACATAATTTCCCTCCTCCAACTCGGTGTCTGGGGCAATACTCTGCTTTATGACAATACCGCTGTAATACTCATTACTGCTTGTATATTGGATTTTTTCAATAAATAAACCGCAATCGCTGATTGTCTTTTTAGCTTCGGTTAACGAATTTCCAACCAAATTAGGCATAGTTAGCTTTACCGCCTTGGTGCCCAAACTGATTACTAAATTGACTTTCGTATCGACTCCAACTGTTTCTCCGGCCTCGGGCGATTGACTGATTACATTACCCGCTTCAACTGTAGTGCTATTTTCTTCGGTAACTTCCGCCTTCAAGCCTTTCTTCTCTAATGCCGTCTCAGCCGCTTTTTGTGATTTTCCTACCACATCGGGCACTTCGATTTCCTCACTGCCGCTGCTGACAACCAGCTTAATCTCGCGCCCTTTACCGACTTTTTGATCAGGCTTCAATGACTGGCTGATTACCAGATCAGTTTTTACTTCCTCGTCACTTTTCATCGTAACAGAAACGTCCAGCCCTAAATCAGTCAATGTTTCTTCCGCATCGTCAACATTCTCTCCGACTACATCGGGTATGACAACTTTATCATTACCATAGAGGAAGAGCCCTAATTGTATTGCTGCCCAAACTGCTACCCCTATTAATATAGCTCCGATAATAATAAATATTTTTTTTGTCTTATCTGTTTTTTTATGTGGGTTTATATAATCATCTGATATCAGTGGAGCAATATCATTGTTACTCTGCTCATTATCACCCATCGTACGAAATACTTCGGCTAATTTTGCATCCAGACTTTGTTCTTCTTCAACCTTGTTGGTGCCATCAGTATCATTAACTGCAGTTCTGATTGCTTCCATAAATGCTTTTGCCGAATCATAACGGGCATCTGGGTTTTTACGCATTGCTCTCATTACCACATAGGAAAGCGCTATCGGCACGTCAGGATTAACCTGATGAGGCAGAGGCAATTCGCCTTGGACATGCTGCATGGCAATGCTGATAGGCGTATCACCGGCAAAAGGAACCTGCCCGGTGAGCATTTCATAAAAAACAACCGCTGCGGAATAGATATCCGATTTTTCGGTTACCGGCAAACCTTGTACCTGTTCCGGTGAGATATAATGTACCGAACCCATAATACGCGAAGAAGTACTATATGTTTGGGTCATTTCGGTCATACCGACAGCAATACCAAAATCTGTGACTTTGGCCCGGCCGTCATTACCGATCAAAATATTATGCGGTTTGATATCACGATGAATAATGCCATGTTCATGAGCATGTTCGATTGCAGCCAAAATCTGGGTAATGATTGCCACCCCATCAACAATCTGGAAGGCTCCGGTCTGCTTTATCATATCTTTAAGCGACATACCCTCGACAAACTCCATGACAATATAATGCATGTTTTCTTCATAGCCGACGTCGTAGACGGCGACAATATTATTATGTGAAAGACTGGCTACGGCTTGCGCTTCACGCCGAAAGCGACGAACAAAATCTTCGTCCGAAGCATATTCCTCGCGCAGTATTTTAATCGTCACCGCCCGGCCAAGCAAAGTGTCTTGACCACGATAAACAATAGCAGTACCGCCGGAACCAAGCTTTTCTTTTATTTCATATCGATTATTAAATAGCTTACCTATCATTATTAGCCCTCCGGATCATTCAGACAATCATTGATGCGGTACAAGTATTACGGAAATGTTATCATAACCGCCTCTGTCAATGGCTATCTTTACCATCAGCTCCAATGCAGATTGGAGATCATCGCTATTTAGCGTAATCTCCTGAATTTCTCTATCCTCAACCATTGAATAAAGACCATCGCTGCACAACAGCAAATAGTCCTCTTTTTGCCAATTTACTTCTCTCTCATCTACTTCAACCAATAAATCCGCGCCAAGTGAACGTGTAATAATATTGCGGCGGGGATGCTTTTCTGCCTCTGCCTGCGTAATTCTGCCGTCTTTAACTAACTCGTTTACTAACGTATGATCTGTCGAAAGTTGACAGATTCCCTGCTTGTTTATAAGATATGCACGGCTGTCTCCGACATGTACCAAATATATTTTGTCACCACGCACCATAACGGTAGTCAAAGTTGTACCCATGCCATCGAGAGCCCTTTGTTTTCCTGCGTTGAATAACAAATCGTTAGCTTCATAATAAGCTTCTCTAAGTAATATCAGCGGCTCGCCATCGGTTTGATTACCAAGTTTATCGGCAATAACCTGCACCACCATAGCGCTGGCAACTTCACCGGCTTGGCTACCGCCGATACCGTCTGCCACTGCATAAACACCGGCTTTATCATCACAATAAACCGCGTCTTCGTTATTTTTTCTTACAGCTCCAACATGGGAAATATAATGCGAATGCATTATAATACCTCCTAAAATTGAGGATTTTGCAGAATAATAGTAACAGCAAAACAAGCGGTTGTCAAGTTTACCGCATTTAAGCACTTATTTTGTCTTACGCAGCAGTGAGATGAAAAATCCCTCAATACCATGATGATAAGGATCAAGTTGTATATATCCTTTTTCCAAAGCATCTTTATCCGCCTGTTTGGTAAATAAAGGCAGTAGATGGGTCAAGGGCATCAACTCAAAATCATCATGTGCCAATAAAAATCGTTTAAGATTATCAAAATTCTCTTGTTTTGTGATTGTACAGGTTGTATAACAAAGCAAACCGCCACTACGTAAATACTTGGCTGCCGCCGTCAAAAGCTCCAGTGATAACTCGGCTATCTGATCAATATCGCTTAATTGCTTACGCCAGCGGGAGTCTGCGCGCCTGCTCAAAACACCCAGCCCGCTACACGGAGCATCCAGAAGCAGATAATCGGCGCCTTGCGCAAATTTTGCCGGTAATTTACGGGAGTCTGCTTCTACGCAATCGATAATTGTTGCGCCAAGGTGTTTGGCAGCATTTTTAATTAACGCGATGCGGCTGCTATGGATATCGAAAGCACAAATCTGGCCTTCGTTGGCCATCAATTGCGCCATATGAATACTTTTACTGCCCGGGGCAGCGCAAAGATCATAAACGACAGACCCAGGGTTTGGCGATAAAGCCAAAGCTGCCAGCATCGATGCTTCTCCTTGGGGCGCAAACAAACCGGCTTTAAACACACTATTTGCTGATAAATTGATGCCTTCATCAACGATTATCGATTCGGGGGCATACCTGCCCTGATGTGCATTTATTCCTTCAGCTGCCAAAGACTCCAATAATTGTTCGGGAGTCGTTTTTAATGTATTTGTCCGCAAAGAAAGCAGATGAGATGCATTATTATAAAGGCAATAAGCTTCGACCTCATCAAAAGACTGATATTCAAGCAAATATTCGATCAGCCACCGCGGATGGGAAAGAGTAGTAATAAGATATTCGCTGCCCTGCTCGCGCTCCGGCAAGCTGAGATTATCCTTACGCCGCAGATAGTTACGCAGCACTGCATTAACCACTCCGGACTCTTGTTTGCTGCAATACTTTTTAGCTAGTTTTACAGCTTCATTAACAACAGAAAAGTCCGGTATCCGTTCCATATATACTAATTGATACAAACTCAAACGCAGTACCGCTAAAAGCTGTGCCGTTTGTTCGGACATAGGCCGAGTCAGCAGCCGGCTCAATATAAAATCTATAGCAGCCCGCATCCGCAAGCTGCCATAGAAAATTTCCGTTGTTAATTTCCGCTCCCGCGACTCCATAGCCGAGGCTGACAATACTTGATTAAGCACAATATGAGAATAGCCGCGTTCACGCTCAACTTTGAGCAAACCGATTAAAACTGCTTCTCGGGCACCGATTACTTTTGTAGCTGTCTGCGTCTGCTTATCCATCATACTACGACCGCCTGCCGCTGAAAATAAGAATTAAACGCAGCAATTGCAATAAAGACACTAACACTGCTGCCACATAAGTGAAAGCTGCGGCGCTAAGCACTTTTTTTGTTTGCACAATTTCCCCGCTATCCAAAAACCCGCCACCCTCAAGCGACGCTAAAGCACGCGATGACGCATTAAATTCGACCGGCAGTGTCACCAATTGAAAAACTACCACACAGGAAAATAAAATTATTCCCAGCTGCACCAAACCTAAAGCTCCCATTATAAAACCCACGATAATTAATATCCATGAGGCTGTTGAGCCAAAGCGTGCAACAGGTATCAGAGAATTGCGGATTTTTAGTGGCATATAACCTTCTGCATCCTGCATCGCATGTCCCGCTTCATGAGCCGCAACTCCCAATGCTGCCACAGAAGGGCTTCCATAGACACCTTTTGAAAGACGCAATACCTTGGCACGGGGATCATAATGGTCTGTTAGTTTGCCCTCGATCTGCTGAATCGGCAGATTACCAAGACCGTTAAAGTTGAGTATCTGCCGGGCGATGTCACAAGCCGGACGCTGGCTTTTTGAATACACCTTTGCATATTTGCTGTAAGTTGAAGAAACTTTAAACTGAGCAACCGCTGACAATATAATAGCAGCTAATAGCAGTACCCATGACCAACCGTTATAATAGTAATACATCTTGCCTTCTCCTTTTAACCCAAACACATACCTTGTTTTATACCGTAACCACAGGCAAATGCCCGCGCATCCATGCGTTTTTTACCTTCCGGCTGCAACTCTTTTATTTGCAATATACCGTTACCGCAAGCAATGTCTATAGCTTGCGCATTTACTGACACTATTTGTCCGCAATCAACATTAACCGTCTGCAGGCTATAAGAGCTACGTAAAATTTTTAACCTTTTTCCCGCAAGAAAACTATAAGCTCCGGGGAATGGTGAAAGGCCACGTACCCGATTATGCAACGAAAGGGCATCCAAGCGCCAATCAAGCAATTCATCTTCTCTAGTCAGCAGCGGTGCATAAGACGCCAGCTGCGGATCCTGCGGTGTACGCGGCGCAGTGCCGTTAGCTATAGCGTCCAGTGTTTTTATCAACAACTCTCCTCCGAGATCCCGCAAGCGATCATGAATGACGCCAAAGTCATCCTCATCATTGATCGGACAACTGCTACTTAATATCATATCGCCGGTATCCATACCTTCATCAATATACATGCTGGTTACGCCGGTGAGAGTTTCACCGTTTATGATCACTCGATTGATCGGCGCCGCACCGCGGTAAGCAGGCAGCAATGAGGCATGAATATTGATGATGCCAAGCGGCGGCAGAGCCAAAACCGCCGGTTTCAGTAATTGACCAAAGGCCACTACCACAAAAATATCGGCGCCCAGAGCCTGCAGATAAGCCACGCTCTCGGGCTGATTGATCTTCGACGGCTGAAATACTGCAATATTGGCAAGTTCAGCAACTCCTTTGACCGGTGTTGCCGTCAACTGGCCACCGCGGTTTTTGGGCATATCGGGACGTGTCACAACACAGGCAATATCGTAACCGGCTTCAATCAAACGTTTAAGAGGAGCAGCCGCAAAATCGGGGCTGCCCATATAAACGATACGCATTAATCTTCTACCTCTTCCGTCATTATATCAATAAACAATATGCCTTGAAGATGATCTATTTCATGCTGGAATACCCTTGCTAAAGAGCCCTCTGCTTCAAGATCGAAAACTTTGCCATGTCTATCCTGCGCCTCAATAGTAATTTTGGTAGCCCGATCAACTCTACCGCCGCGACCCGGTACCGATAAACAGTACTCAATTGCCGATTTGTTGCCTTCGGTATAGATAATTTTAGGATTAACCATTTCAAATAAACCTTCGCCTTCACCTTCATCAACAACGATCAGCTGCTTGCCGATACCAATTTGCGGCGCAGCTAAACCGATACCTTCGCTTTTATACATTGTATGCGCCATATCATCAAGCAGATTGGCGAGCGCTTCATTAAAACGCCGCACCTGCACTGCCTTTTCTCTTAAAATTGGATCACCAACTTTTGTAATCTGCCGAACATTTGCCATCAAATTGCCGCCCCCTGCTATTTAATATTGCTTTTATTTGGTTAATTATATACTTAATATCCATTAAAATCAATCCTGCATGATTCTACATCAAATTCATCGGTTCGACATCAATGCTGATAATGATATCTTTTATAGGCAGTCCGCTGTCTGTTATCAATGTTTCCGCCTGTTCTACTGCATTTCTCAGTAACTGAAGATCATCGCCTTTAAGAATAATATGGTAACGCCAACGGTCTTTGATTTTAGCCAGCGGCGCTGCGGCCGGACCATATACTATACCTTGATCGCCAATGATCTTTTGTAAATGATTACCCCAGGCCGCGGTAGCTGTAACCAACGGCGACAGGCTGCTGCAGCTGAACAATAAACGCAGCAAGTGTTTGAATGGCGGGTAATCATGCATTTGCCTTTGGGCAAGCTCAGTTTGATAAAACCCTTGATAATCATCCGCAGCTACGGCTTGTAACGCCAGCGCCTCCGGCATATATGTTTGAATAATCACTTCACCCTGACGTTGCCTGCGTCCGGCACGCCCTGCCAACTGATTGAGCAACTGGAAAGTCCGTTCCGCAGCCAGCCAGTCAGGCAGATTAAGCAAAGTATCGGCAGCAATTACCGCTGCAACGGTCAGCTGGGGAAAATCAAGCCCTTTGGCAATCATCTGCGTGCCGACCAGTATATCAAGCTGACCTTCGCGCATCTCACTTATAATCCGCTGATGGGCTCCTTTTTTATTCATCACGTCACTGTCAAGCCGTGCAACCCTGGCTTGAGGAAATAGCTTTGATATCTCATCGCATACCCTTTCGGTACCGATACCAAAATGACGGATCGCTTTGGAACCACAATGAGGACATACCTCGGGCAATGCCATGCTCATGCCGCAATAATGACAGCAAAGAAGGTTTTTATCCTTATGATAAGCCATCGCAATATTACAATGCGGGCAGTAAACCGCCTCGCCGCAGCTCCGGCAGGAATAAAATGAATAGTAGCCACGGCGGTTAATAAATAACGCTGTCTGCTCGCGGCGATTTAAAGCACGATCAATTGCTGATACCAATTGTTGACTGAATATTGAACGGTTTCCGCATCTAAGCTGCTCGCGCATATCAACGATTTCGATTTGCGGTGGCGGAGCCGGATAATAGCGGTCACGCAATTGTACTAAACGGTATTCTCCGTTTTCGGCTTTATAAAAGCTTTCAATTGCCGGTGTGGCACTGCCTAACAATAGTTTTGCACCGGACAGGCGACAGCGCATTAATGCTGTCTCACGGGCATGAAAACGCGGTTGATTATCCTGCTTATAGCTGTTCTCATGTTCTTCATCAATAATGATCAGTCCCAGCCTTGGCAGGGGAGCAAATACTGCTGAACGAGCACCTACCACCACGTCAATACTGCCTTCGGCAATTTCCTGCCAAATGCGCCGTCTGTCGGCGCCGTTTAAACCGCTGTGAAGTACAGCCACCGGACCGGACAAACGCAGATGGAGCATCTCCACCATCTGTGCGGAAAGAGCTATCTCGGGAACAAGCACAATTGCCTGCTGTCCTTGCGATAATATTTGCTCAATCAGATGCAAATAGATTTCGGTTTTACCGCCACCGGCAACACCAAACAATAACACCGGATTATCATTGTCACGCCAAAAATCTGCGATTTCCTTGATGGCTTGCTGCTGAGATTGGCTTAATACTGTTTTTTGAGTATTAAAACTGTCGCCAAAGGCACTTATACGCCGCTTCTGGCTGCCAATATTACCCTTTTTGATCATACTGTTTAAAAAGGCATGCTTGAAACCGGCAGCCAATAATTGGCTGCGCTCAGCTTCTTTATGTAGTATTAAGTAATCAGCCAACCGTTGTTGTAACGGTGTTAACTTTTGTTTTGAGTCTTCTTGCCAGTAATAATATTCGCCTAAAGCTGCGCGGGGCATGCTACCGCTGAGCATCAGACCGGCAGGTAACATCGCTTGCATAGCGCTGACCCAGGGGCAGCAATAATAATCGGCGACCCACCGCGAGAGTTGCAATAGCTGCCGACTGAATAAAGGCTGATCATAAACAAGTGCCTCAATCTCTCTGAGACTAATATTTGGCGGCGGATTGTCACCGGTAGCTACAACTACAGCCTCAATTAGTTCGCGATTGAAAGGCACGCGCACTATCATGCCCGGTACAATCTGTTTTTGCCATTGTTTGGGGATAGCATAGCTAAAGACTTTATCTACCGCGGCTATCTTTCTATTGATCACTGTATCTGCATATTTGGCCATTATTTTTACCTCTGGCCATATTATATCATTATGGGTAAACTTTGCAAACTTAGGTTTTCGGTTTAAATATCAATGCGATGACAAAGGCAAAAAATACCGAGGCTGCAATACCGGCGGAAACACCGCCCAAGATACCTGTCCAGATGCCCCAAAAGCCGTCGCTTTTAGCTCCTTCTAGCGCACCTAACACCAGCATATTGCCAAAACTGATAATAGGTAGTGTCGCACCGGCGCCCGCCCAATCAGCAAGTTTTGCATATATGCCGAAACCGCCTAGTATGCTTCCGGCAGTAACCATTATGCTCATTGTATGGGCTGGCGTCAGTTTGGCAATATCAAATAATAGCTGGCCGATCAAGCAAAAAGCGCCGCCGACAATAAATGCTTTTAGAATATCGATCCACCATTCTCCGCTCATTATTAAATCCTCTCCAAAGCAACTGCATGGCTGATTCCGGGTATACTTTGTTTCTGCTGGCTTGATGTCGGTGATAACAAAGCGCCTGTTGCTGCTATCAAAACTCTATTTAATTCACCGGCCATTAAGCGGCGGTAAATATGACCAAAACTCACCGAAGCCACGCAACCACAGCCACTGCCACCGGCAAAGACAGCTTTATCATCTCCATAGATTAAACAACCGCAATCTATATAACGTCTTTCATCTAATTCAATACCACGGCGGTATAACAAATCCAAAGCGATATCGCGACCAACACGCCCAAGATCGCCACTTAAGATCAAATCGTAATAATCGGCGCTGACTCCCCTTTGTTGTAAGTGGGCAGTAATTGTGTCGGCAAATGCCGGAGCCATAGCGCCTCCCATATTAAAAGAATCGGTAATGCCGAGATCGACAACTCTGCCTATCGTTGCGGCAGTTATTTTTATTACTCCTTCTTCATTGCCGATAATAGCCGCTCCGGCAGCAGTTGTCGTATACTGGCTTTGCGGTGGTTTTTGGCATCCGTATTCATTAGGATAGCGAAATTGCCGTTCAGCCGTACAGGTATGGGAACCGGCTGCGCACATGGTTTTCTTGGCTGCACCGGAGGCAACCATTAATGAGCTTAAAATAAGTCCTTCTACTGCGGTTGCGCAGGCCGCAAACAAACCAAAATAAGGACGTGCCAAGGAACGCGCCGTAAAACCGGATGAGGTAATCTGATTCAGCAAATCACCGCATAAAAAGAAATCTATATCATCAGCTACGCATCCGGCTTTGGCAATTGCCATTTCACAAGCAATTTGCAGCATTCTTTGCTCCATCTGCTCAAAGCTTGCTTGACCGTCACGATTATCGGAAAACAAATAGTCGAAGTCTGCTCCCAGAGGCCCTTTGCCTTCTTTGGGACCGCCTATCGCTGATGCCGCAATCAGCGTCGCGGGAACAGAAAATATCCAGCTTTGGCCTTGCTGCACAATTGTCCCGCTCATTATACTAACCCTAAGATAAGCGCTATCAGAGCTACCACCACCGCCGAGCCAATGCCAAAGAAAATAACCGCACCGGCAAGCTTAAAACCATTACATCCACTGCCGAGCACATATCCCTCCGACTTAAACTCCAGCGTTGAAGAAGCAATCGAATTAGCAAAACCGGTAATCGGTACCGCCAACCCTGCTCCGACCTGCTGCGCGATTTTATCAAAAACACCAAGCCCTGTTAACAATGCGGCTAGGGCAATAACTATTATCATGACTATCGCAGCAGCATCTTTGTCGCTAACTCCGGCAATTTGACTTATTAGCAACTGAAAAAATTGTGCCACAGCGCAAAGAGCTCCTCCGAAACAAAAGGCGGCAAGACAGTTTTTGGCCAGCGGCCGCGGTGTACCATGAGATTTGATTATCGGATCATACCAACTGGCTACTTTCGGTTTTTTAACCAAGACAAAAACCCCCTTTCTTGACTATTATTGGCAGATTCGGCTTCACTATTAGCGGTAATTTTAACCATTCAGGCAATGGATAATAGATAGCTGCGCTGGAATAATAGAAAAGAATGGAGGAAAATCGCCATGTCAATATTGCTAATTCGTACCGTCATTCTCTATTTTTTGACTCTCGCCGCCGTCAAAGTCATGGGCAAACGACAATTGGGCGAGCTTCAACCATTTGAGTTAGTGGTAATATTAATCATATCCGATATGGCATCGCTGGGAATGCAAAGCAATACTACTCCGCTTGTCAACAGTATTATTCCTATTGTTGCTATCTGCATGCTTCAAGTCTCACTCTCATTACTCAATCTCAAAAGCGAAAAGGCCCGCTACGTTATTTGTGGTAAACCGGCAATAATCATCAAAAACGGCGTTATCGATCAGCAAGAAATGCGACAACAACGGATTAACCTCAATGATTTGACTGAACAATGCCGTGCTCAGGGGTATTTTGATCTCAGTACTATTGAAACTGCCATACTGGAAACAAACGGTCAGCTAAGCATCGCGCCCAAGACCGGCTCGCGGCCGCTGCAAGTCAAAGATATCAACAAAGAATTACCCGAAGAAATTCTATCGGAATTAATAATACTTGACGGACATATCAACCAAAAGGCACTCCATAATTATGACTATGACGAAAGCTGGTTAGAAAAACAATTAGAAAATAATAATATAAAGAGTCCTACCGAGGTATTTATTGCCGGCATTGGCGAAAACGGTGAATTTTTTTATCAACGCAAACAAACAAAGGGAAAACGATCATGAAGAGATATTGGCTTTTACCTCTGGTGCTGGCAGTGATTATTGCGGTTGCCATTCTTTCAATAAATTTTCTTGACGATACTACCAGGGAAATTGATCAAATTTTCCCCCAGTTGGAAGAGGCTATCGCAGCAGAGGACTGGCCGCAAGCACAGCTTCAATATACTGCTGCTAAACAAGTATGGGATCAAGCAAATAAAGTATTACCGACTTTTATCAATCACCAAGATATGCGCGATGTAGAAATTGCTTTTATTGATCTGGGAACGGCTATTCATCAACAAGATAAAATTGAAGCTTCCCGCGAATTAGCGGCCCTGCACTATTACATTCACCATGTACTGGAAAATGAGCATCTTAATTGGCAAAACCTCTTATAACCCAGCTTTGATTTGTAAAAAATCATTCATTATTTTAATATTTTTCAACTCCTTTTCAATTACTCTTCAAAAAATCTTCACATTGGTGCTTTATGCTAAGACCATCAAAGCTTAAAGGAGTAATAATTATGGAAAACAATGATGATTATTATTTTGGTCAAGAAAAAAGACATCAACAATCAACCGATGATGACGATTTTGGTCAAGATGAAACTTATCAACAATCACAACCATCGCTTGATAATGAAATTAGCTTAGAACCAACCGAGATTGATCAAGTTAATAATTATCAATCTCCACCGTTAAAAAAGAAGAGAATTAATTTTTTTAAAAAATACAAATTAAGCAATTTAAGGTTAAAATCTCAAAAAGCTATTATAATACTATGCATTATTTGTTCCGGACTGGTTGGTTTCGGAGGCGGTTTACTGGCTTTGCAGCTTGACGATGGCGTTTCAGATATTTTGACAAAAGCGGACGGCGATGTTATCTATCGTACCGTGGAAACTTCAGGCACTGATAGTTCGGATTCTGCTAATCTCAGTGTTAATCAAATTGCCAAAACCGCTGCAGATTCGGTTGTAGAAATCTCCACCGAATCGACCCAATTAAGCTATTTCGGAGCGCAGACAGCCACCGGCGCCGGCAGTGGTGTTATCATCAGCGATAGTGGTTACATCATCACTAACAATCATGTTATAGATGGTGCCAGCACCATCACAGTAACTCTCCATAACGGTAAAAGCTACACTGCTACGCTGGTTGCCACCGATAGCGAAACTGATGTTGCAGTACTCTCAATTGATGCTGATGATCTGACTCCGGTCGTGATTGGAGATTCCGATAAACTAGAAGTTGGTGATACGGCAGTCGCCATTGGTAATCCCCTTGGTGAATTGGGCGGTAGCGTCACCGCAGGTATCATCAGCGGTTTAGAGCGGGAAATAACGTTAGACGGCGAAACTATGAACTTGATGCAGATTGACGCTTCTATTAACCCAGGTAATTCCGGTGGCGGCGTATTCAATGACAATGGCGAATTGGTCGGCTTAGTCGTAGCTAAAGCCGCCAGCATTGATGTAGAAGGAATCGGCTTCGCTATCCCCATCAATGATATTACTGAAGTCATCGACCAGTTAATTGATTACGGTTATGTAAAAGGACGTACCAGCCTTGGAGTAACATTAATTAATATCAATGATCAACAAACAGCGATGAGTTACCGAGTAGACGAAATCGGAGTTTATGTACTTCAGGTTACGAGCGGCTCCAATGCAGAAGATGCCGGAATGAAAGCCGGAGACAGAATTATATCAATTGATGGCACCCAAATCAGCACTGCTGACGAAGCGGTTGATAAAGTATCATCCTATTCTGTCGGAGACACTCTTAAAATAAAAGTTGATCGTGACGGTAAGACATTGACACTGTCTGTAACGCTTAATGAAGATGTACCCAGCAGCGTCAGCGCCACCAGCACATCATACTAATTACTATTATGAATCTTTCCTATTATTTGCTATCCTTCCTTTTTTTCATCTCTCTTTTGTGTAGCAGGAGCGCATATTGCGCTCCTGCTACAATTGAAGTATAATATTCAAATAAGAATAATATTTCAAAATGTATCTCTATTTAAGGAGGAACATTAATGAACAAAATTTTAGTAGTCGATGACGAAGAAAAGATCCGCGCACTAATACGTAAATATGCCGAATTTGAAGAATATACGGTTACCGAAGCTGCCGATGGTATGGAGGCAATCGAAAAAGTAAAAACAGGCGATTTTGATATGATTATTCTCGACATTATGATGCCGGAGTTGGATGGCTTTTCGGCTTGCAAAGAGATAAAGAAAATCAAAGATATTCCCGTACTTATGCTCTCGGCCAGAGGTGAAGAATACGATAAAATCCACGGTTTCGAATTAGGGATTGATGATTATGTTGTTAAGCCCTTTTCTCCGAAAGAGCTGATGATGCGTGTCAATGCGATCAGCCGCCGCCGCCATACTGCCGCTAGCGGAGTCCACAATCAGCTGAAATACGAAGGGCTGACTATCGATTGCGACAGCCGCATCGTCTATGTCGACAGTGAACGAACAGAACTGTCGCCAAAATCCTATGAGTTGCTATTGTATCTGGCCAAAAACCACAATATTGCTCTAACCCGCGAACAAATTATCAATACTGTTTGGGGCTATGATTTTTACGGTGACGACCGTACTCTAGATACTCATATCAAGCTGCTGCGTAACAGCATCGGACCATATCGCAAATTTATAGTCACGCTGCGAGGGGTGGGCTATCGCTTTGAAACATAATAATATTACTAAAAAACTTCATCTGCAGTTACCCTTTGGCCAAAGCCCCCAACAAACGAGCATGAAATGGCGCATCTTCGGCTACCTGCTCGGTTTCGCGTTAATTATGGTTGTGATACTTTGGTTTTTCCAAATCATCTATCTTGATGATTTTTACAAAAAAATCAAAACTAATCAAATTGAAGATGCAGCCAATAGTATTGTAGAAAATATTGATAACGAAGACATCTCGACTTTAATCCAACGTATTGCTCAACGCTACGACAGCTGTGTTTCTGTAATCAATATTGACGGAGATGTACAATACAGCGCCCATATCCTTAACGATTGCTTGATTCATAATATGTCCTGGTCGGAATATAATAAATTTTACGTAGCCGCACAACAAAACGGCGGCAGCGTTATTAAGATTTTTTCCCGCGCCTCTTTCACCAATGACGATTATAACCCGCTCGGCTTTCAAGGCCGTGTTCCCGGCGCCGATAAAGGTTTGACCGAAAGCATGGTCTATGCCAGCGTCATAGAAAATGAAAGCGGCGAGACGCTACTTGTAATGCTTAATTCCAATATTTCACCTGTCGGCGCCACTGTCGACACATTGCGAGTTCAGTTGATTTATATATCAATAATCATCGTCGGTGTTGCACTGCTATTATCATTTCTAATCTCGCGGCGGCTTTCCCAACCGATCAGCAAGATCAATACATCAGCAAAAGAACTGGCACTCGGCAATTTTGACGTAGAGTTTAGCGGCAACGGCTACAAAGAAATATCTGAACTCTCGGATACGCTCAACTATGCCGCCCGCGAACTGTCGCAGACCGAAAAGCTGCAACAGGAACTGATCGCCAATATATCCCACGATCTACGCACGCCGCTGACCATGATCGGCGGCTATTCGGAAGCAATGCGGGATTTACCCGGAGAAGATAATGCCGAAAATGCGCAGGTAATCATAGACGAAGTCAACCGCCTGGCTGTGCTCGTCAATGATATGCTTGATTTATCAAAGCTGGAGGCAGGCGTAACTGAGCTTAAACTTAAATGCTACAACCTTACCGCCTCAATCGAAAATTTGCTTGCCACTTATACTAAACTAACAGAACAGCAAGGTTTTACTATCAAATTTGCTCCCGAACAGTATGTTTTTGTAGAAGCTGACGCTATAAAAATCACTCAGGTATTAACCAATCTGCTCAACAATGCCATCAATTACAGCAGCAATGATAAAAATATCGTAATCCGGCAAATCATCACTGCCACTGATCATATACGTATTGAAGTCTGCGATAAAGGCGACGGCATCGAAGCAGAGAAACTGCCGTATATTTGGCAGCGCTATTATAAAGTCGATAAAGAGCATCGCCGCGCGGCTATCGGCAGCGGCATCGGATTATCAATAGTAAAAAATATTCTAGAACTCCATCAAGCCGCTTACGGAGTTGAAAGCACCGTTGGCCATGGCAGCACCTTCTGGTTTGAATTACCAATAGTCAATCAAATCACATAAATAACAATAAAAACAAAACCCCTGCATTCATGCAGGGGTTTTGTTTTTATAAAAAGTTTTGCCGTGCACCGGATTTCGAATAATACCTTCCGGGTGGTACAAGGTCAGCCAGCTCAAAAAAGGCACTCCCACGGCGCCCGGGACAAAATCTGCTTACCGCTGCTTTCTTCCGAATCTGACGGGGTTCACAGCAGCCCGCCGCGCGGGACCCAATTCTCAACACCGCTTAACCAAGTCAAACCCCACAAGATAAACCCTCCACGCCGGCATCAACCCCCCTATAGCGGATTTGAGGTTACAAGGCACCGCTAGCGCCCCATTTAGCACGGCAAACTTGTGAACTTATGATGGTATCTTCTATATTA
Organism: Peptococcaceae bacterium UBA5752; assembly: GCA_002419055.1. Lineage (GTDB taxonomy): Bacteria > Bacillota > Dehalobacteriia > UBA4068 > UBA4068 > UBA4068. Next base: position 34,326 of record DIFI01000001.1, on the reverse strand, counting down.
ACAGAATAACTACCGTCTTTCAACAGAAAATTTTATGGAAAAAAATTATGCGCAAACAATTACTTTATAGCATAATTTATCGTATAAGCATTATCTTACATCGGAGGCAGCAAATGAAAGCGACATTAAACAGCACACCTGAAGGTACTACAGTAATAGTAACCGAGCTAACTCATGAGGCATCAATGAGACAACGGCTTGAAGATATAGGTTTAATAGTTGGCAGTAAAATCCGCTGCCTGCAAAGAAGTCCTGCCGGTGATCCAGCCGCCTATCTGATCTGCGGCGCCGTTATCGCATTAAGAAATAAGGATGCTGAACGCGTCCTAATAACCAATATTTGATTAACATTAGTTTTATCGTAAATCAATTGAGCAAATATTTACCTTACCAATTAATTTAGCGCATAAATAAAGGCTATACCCCTGCAAAAAGTCCAGTTCATGTAATATTGCCACATCAAGATTGGGTATTACCGAGAATTTATCAAAGCCGGAGATCCCTTGACCGGTATATTTGACATAACTTTCTTTGGCCGCCCAAATATTAAAAAATTCTGTAGGGGAATAATTTAGGCTGCTTAAATAATCATTTTCCTGCGGATGAAAAAAGCGGCGGGAAAGCTGCCCAACATTACAATCGATATGTTGCTGAAGATCAATACCAACGGCAGCCGGACCAAAGGCAGATATCCAATAATCACCGCTATGTGAAATGGAAAAATGCAGGTCAGGAAAATCGTGGAAATATGGCTTACCGTTTGGCAACAGCTGTTTAGCAAAATGCTGATGATCTTTTCCGGTATAAGTAGCTGCTGCAGTCTCAAGTCTCTCCACGCCGGTTAGTGAATCATCCAGCGAAAAAATATAAACAGCAAAATCCGGTGCGTCCAATATTGACAAACTCCTCTCATTAGATAGAATAATAGTCATTATATCATAGTAATTTATTACGGAATAGCGTAATTAATATTATTAAAAGTATTAAGTTAATTAATAAAATATGAATCGCCAAAAGTTAATACTTGTTTTAAAAAACAATTTTACATTATCTTTATAGGCTATTACAATTGTCAGACCAGATAAGGCATAAAGCTGTCCCTATTTGAATAGAGATAAAAAAAACGATAGGGACTGATAACAATGAAAAGGCTAATAATATTTTTGATTATCATCGCACTGTTGCTCGGAGGATGCAGTTGGATTGATCAACTACAAGCCTGGAAAAACAGCAACACTAGCAATAATGGAAATGATGATTCTCAATCGCAGACGATCATCGATAAGCCTTTAGTTAAAAGTGATGATCAAACAACAACAGAAGAAACTGCCGCAACCACCATAGGCGAAACTGTAGAAGTAACGCTGTATTTCTCCAATGCCGATGGCACCGGTTTAGTCGCAGAAAAGCGCGATATACCTAAACAAGAGGGGTTGGCGCGGGCTACTATCAATAATCTGATTGACGGACCACAAAGTACCGATTTATTACCAACACTACCTTCGGCAACAATACTTGAAGACATTAATATCGGTAACGGTCTTTGCACCGTTGATTTTTCCAGTGAGCTGAGCGATAATCTCAATGGCGGGTTAATGGCAGAACAACTGGCCGTCTATTCGATAGTTAAAACACTAAGCCAATTTGAGACTGTTGATGCGGTGAGAATTCTCATCGATGGTCAGGCGGTAGAATCTCTGTCCGGTCATATCGATGTTTCTGAAGCAATAGCCGTACAAACAGTAGAATAAATGCATCAATATTAAAAGCTGCCTTTAATTTATAAAGGCAGCTTTTTTATTTTCTATGATCTGCTTAAAAACCTTTCGCCGCAGCGGCTGCATCTAACATTTATTTTGCCTTTACCTCTGGGTACGCGCAGTTTTTGACCGCAAGCCGGACAAGTAAAATATTTGAAATGCAATATCTCTTTTATGTTGTGATTCCTCAATAAACTAACAGCTTTGCCATAACGATACCGACATTCTCGAACAAAAATATTAAAACGGATCAGTTCTCTTTGCCGAGCGGCAATATTGCACGAAAAAACCCGAAAGCAAGCATAAAGCAGTAACAATAATGATATAATTCTTAAGAATTGACCCAATACACTGCCGCCGACTATCATATCTGCGATCATTGCCACCAGAGCAGTAACTATTAAAAAGCGGCTAAAACTGTCAAACCCATTACGTCCGCGCAGCAAATTGTCCCATAAAGTTCTTAACATCGATTACTATTCCTCCCTGACTCCTTCGATAGCGCAAGCACGTACTGGTGAACCATCACCGTCTTGCCATTTAAGCGGTAAAGCAACAAAAAAACATTTATCAGTAGTTAATTGCTCAAGACAGCAGAGATTTTCGATCAATAAAATACCTGCCCCAAGCATCGTCATATGTATCACAAATACTTCAGCACCCCTGGCATCAAACGAAAGAGCATCTATCGCCAACGCTTTGAGAGAAAAACCGGTTAGCCAGCGCGCAGCATCGGCCATTAAAGTGGGAAAGCCGTTAAAATATTCTTGCTTTCCCCATTGCTTATCAAAGCCGCTCCAAAAAATCAAAAAATCAGCAGAAGCAATCTTTTTTTGATAAGGCAGTAAATCTTCGATAGTAATTAAATCTCCACTACGTTTAGAACGTATATCGATAATTTGCGCCCAACCGATAAATTGTGATGTGTCTATTTGATCAATAGAAGCCTTACCTTTAATCATATGTGCCGGAACATCCATATGAGTACCACAATGCGAGCTGCAGGCAATAATTGATTCACTATAATCATCGTTTGCAACTGTTGCCAGTGTAGTAAATTGCGGATGCGGTGAACCAGGGTAAACCGGCATATCGGCGACCATTGCATGGCTTAAATCTATTGTTCTCATTTTTTAGCTCCTTTTACATTATTACCAATTATTATAGCACTTCGGCAATTTAAAACAACCCTTGACAATAAACTGATGCCGTGGCATAATAATCGTTAGTCGTATAATCATTTTAAAAGGAGACTATGGTCATGCCGATAGATAATACCTCCGTTGGCAAGTTATTTTCGATAGCCAGCCGCATGCATCATTTATATATTAAATCTAAATTTGCCGAAGAGGGCTTAGATGAAATCAGTAATCCGCATCTTTTATTTATAATATATAAAACGCAGTTAGAAGATAGGCAAATTGCTCAAAAAAATATTGCGGAAATTCTAGGAGTATCGGCTGCTGCGATTGCTATTTCCATAAAGCGGATGGCTAATAACGGTCTGATCGAAAAAAGCACAGCAGAAGATGATAATCGATCTCGCTATGTAAGATTAAGCGAAAAAGGATTGACAATGATTAACCGCTGCAAAAGTTTAGCTAAGGAAGCTGACAATAACCTGTTTGCTGAATTTAGTGAAGCGGAACAGCAGCAATTTGGTCAATATCTATTAAAAATTATCGCCAATCTCAATAAAGCCGGTATCACAGCACCTGCCGAATTATCCGGAGGAAAGATCAATGATTAAGAAATTCTATCCTTTCATTAAGGAATATAAAAAATATCTTATTCTCGGCCCATTATGCGTACTGATTGAAGTTATTGCAGAACTACTGATGCCATATCTGATGTCCAAAATCGTAGATATTGGTATTCCGGCGCTGGATAACGGTTATATACTCCATATCGGCATCATCATGGCAGTACTGGCTATTATCGCTATTGCCTTCGGTTGTGCCAATATGTTCTTCTCATCCAAATCCTCAATGGGATTCGGCGCCAATCTCCGCCGGGCTATATTTGATAAAGTACAAGATTTTTCATTTGCTAATATTGATAAATTCAGTACTGCTTCATTAGTCACCCGCTTGACTAATGACGTTTACCAGATTCAGTCGACAATTATGCTAACTTTAAGGTTAATGGTACGCGCACCTTTGATGTTTATCTGCGCTCTTGTGTTAACGTTAAGTATTAATGCCCGCCTGGCTTCTATCATCTGTATTTCCATTCCTATACTTTTATTAGCTGTATATTTAATACTAAGACGCGCCTATGGCCTCTTCCAAACAATGCAGCAAAAACTTGACAATTTGAATGGTAAAGTTCAAGAAAACCTGATCGGTATTCGTGTAGTAAAATCTTTTGTCAGAGAGGATTATGAAAAAGATAAGTTCCAACAGGCAAACAATGCGCTGATGCGCGCCGGATTACGCGCCGCAGGGTTAGTAATTATCCTTTTCCCGATCATGATGTTGATCTTAAATGGCACAACAATAGCTACCATTTGGGTTGGCGGTAATATGGTAGGGGTCGGCAGTATGGGTACAGGAGAATTGATCAGCTTTGTCAGTTATATCTTTCAAATATTGATTAGCTTAATGATGATTTCTTTTGTGTTCATGATGCTGGCCCGTTCTAAAGCCAGCGCCATCAGAATTATTGAAGTGCTCGACACCCTGCCGGACATCGTTGAACAGCAACAAACACAGGTTCCGGTTGATAATAAGGAACGCGGCAAAATCGAATTTCGCAATGTATCCTTTAAGTATAATCGCAACTCCGATAATTATGTGATCAACAATATCAACTTTACCGCTCGCTCGGGAGAAGTAATCGCCATCGTCGGTGCTACCGGCAGCGGTAAAACTACTTTGGTTAATTTGATACCACGACTTTATGATGTCAGCGAAGGCCAAATATTATTGAATGGCATGGATATTCGCGAATATCCATTAGCAACTCTCCGGCAGCAAATCGGTATGGTTCTACAAAAAAACGTTCTCTTCTCAGGCACTATCCGTGAAAACCTGCTCTGGGGCAACCAAGAGGCAAATGACGAAGTCATCAGTATGGCCGCCCAAGCTGCTCAAGCAGAGGAATTCATTAATAGCTTCCCCGGTGGTTATGATAGCGAATTGGGACAATCCGGAGTTAACCTCTCCGGTGGTCAGAAACAGCGCTTGTGTATCGCCCGCGCTATGCTAAAAGATCCGGCAGTGCTGATATTGGATGACAGCACCAGTGCTGTTGACAGCGCAACCGAGGCCAATTTACGCGAATCCTTCCATGAAGATTTTAAAGACACAACAGTAATTATTATCGCTCAACGCATCTCCTCCATAGTAGAAGCTGATAAAATTCTTGTGCTTGACGACGGACGGTTGGTTGGGTTTGGTAACCATCAGCAACTGTTGACCGAAAATCAGATCTACCGCGAAATCTATAATTCTCAACAGGAGGTGATTGCCTAATGGCTAATAAAAAATATCGCCAACCTGATCCTAATAATATGCCCAAAAATCATGGCGGTCCTCCCAGCGGCCCCGGTAGCCACGGATTTCGAAAACCTAAAAATGCTAAAAAAACATTGAAGCGACTGGGATTTTATATAGGCAAAAGTAAAGGCAAGCTAATAATAGTATTTTTACTGATGGCCTTGAGCAGTGTATCAATGCTTGTCGCCTCCTATTTTCTTAAACCATTGATCAATAATTATATATTGCCCGGTAACTTTGCAGGATTGGCGCGAGCTCTAGTATTCCTGTCAGCCATCGCCTTAATTGGTGCAGCTGCTACCTACCTACAAAATAAATTAATGATTGGCATCGCTCAGCGAACAACGAATACCATGCGCAAAGACTTGTTTGCTAAAATGCAAACATTGCCTCTTCGCTATTTTGATAACCATACTCACGGTGAGCTGATGAGCCGCTTTACCAATGATATGGATAATATCTACATGGCTTTGGAACAAAGTTTAGTACAGCTGTTTTCCAGTGCCGTCTTGTTTGTCGGTACCATCATATTGATGTTAGTATTAAGCCCACTACTGTTTATAATCACGGCAGTGCTGCTGGTAGTAATGATGCTGATCAGCAAAACATTAGGCGGGAAAAGCCGTATCCACTTTCAACAGCAGCAAAGCAATTTAGGCATACTTAACGGCTTTATCGAAGAAAGTATTGAAGGCATCAAAGAAGTAAAAGTATTTAACCACGAGCAGCAAATGCGGGAAGAATTCTACGAGCTAAACAATAATTACCGTAATTCTTCTATCAAAGCCTCTATCTATGCCGGTGTAATTATGCCAATTATGGGCAATCTCAACAACATCAGCTATGCAGCGACTGCTGTTTTCGGTGGCGTGCTAACAGTGATGGGTAGATTTGATATCGGTTCACTGGCTGCCTTTCTGCAATTTTCCCGGCAAGCCGGACAGCCGATCAGTCAGATTACAGCGCAGCTTAATAACGTTTTTGCTGCCTTGGCAGGAGCTGAGCGAATTTTCGAGGTCATGGATGAAGAGCCGGAAACCGATCTGGGCCAAATTCGCTTAATAGAACTTAACTGCGAACAGCAAGAACGCAGTTGGGCATGGAGCGACGGGCAAACCCAAACACCGCTCTTAGGTAATGTCCGTTTTAATAATGTAAACTTCTCTTATGATGACAAAGTATCTGTTTTGCAGGATATTTCTCTCTATGCCAAGCCGGGACAGAAAATTGCCTTTGTCGGCTCAACAGGCGCCGGTAAAACTACCATTACTAATTTATTAAATCGCTTCTATGAGATACAAGAAGGCCAGATTACCTATGATGGTATAGATATCAGACAAATAAAAAAAGACGACCTCCGCCATTCTCTAGGTATGGTATTGCAAGATACCCACCTTTTCACCGATACGGTAATGGATAATATTCGTTACGGTCGACTCGATGCCTCCGATGAAGATTGTATTGCCGCTGCAAGAGCCGCCGGCGCCGACGGTTTCATTCGCCGCCTACCGCAGGGGTATCAAACTTTGCTGCGCGGCGACGGAGCAAACCTCTCGCAAGGCCAGCGTCAGCTATTGGCAATTGCCCGCGTTTATGTATCTGACCCGCCGGTAATGATTCTCGACGAGGCAACCAGTTCAATCGATACTCGGACAGAGCACTTAATAGAACAAGGCATGGATGGTTTGATGGAAGGAAGAACGGTGTTTGTGATTGCCCATCGCCTTTCTACAATCCGTAATTCCAAGGCAATAATCGTATTAGAACATGGTCAGATTATTGAACGCGGTAACCATCAAGAGTTACTGGAACATCAAGGCCGATATTATCAACTTTACACCGGTCAACATGAATTAGAATAAATAAGTTATTAATAAAAAAATCAGGACCTTTAAGATCCTGATTTTTTATTTTAACCTTGAATTGTCTGCTCGGACAGTTCTTCATTGGAAAGCAGTTTAATATCTGCTTTTTTTAAGACCTCTATTGCTTCCGACTTTTTATCGACTTTGAGTATTAATATTGCATACTGCGGATCATTACCAAAGAATGCATAAGAGTATTCAAGATTGACACCGGCTTCCCATAGCAGTTTTAAAACCTTATTCATGCCGCCGGGAATGTTGGGTATCTGAACGGCTAATACATCACTTTCAATAACAGTAATACCATCTTTCTTTAAAGAAGTATAGGCTAATTCCGGATTATCAACAATCATCCTAATGATACCAAAATCAGTGGTATCGGCAATAGAAAGGGCACGAATATTAATATTATTACGAGACAAACAATCAGTAATGGCGATTAACCGCCCTTTTTTATTTTCCAGAAAAACGGAGATTTGTTTGATAGACACTAGATCACCCCCACTAAAAAGTATTTCCCTGTTGTTTACTTCATTCCTGCCTTAAATAAAAACTATATTTTCCTTCTATCGGTAACGCGAACCGCCTTACCTTCAAAACGAGTCAAAGAATGTGGTTCCGAGAGCGTAATTTTACAGGCCAAACCAAGTATTTGCTCAATGTTACGTTTAATTTTATCGCGCAGGGCTTCCATCACGCGAATCTCGTCCGATAGCATACTCTCCGATAGCTCAACCTGGATTTCCAAAGTATCAAGGCTACCCTGCCGGTCAACAATGATATGATAATATGGGGATGTTTGCCCCATTTCCAATAAAACCGATTCAATTTGTGAGGGAAACACATTGACGCCGCGGATAATCAGCATATCATCGCTACGTCCGAGAATTCGTCCCATCCGTACATGGGTACGTCCGCAGTCACAAGGTCCATAATGAAGGCTGGTCAAATCATGAGTGCGATAGCGAATCATCGGTATACCCTTTTTAGTCAAACCGGTTAATACCAGCTCCCCAACCCGGCCTTCCGGCAAAAGCTCTCCTGTATCAGGATCAATAATTTCCGGATAATAGTGATCATCAAAGATATGATTGCCGCACTGGCCTTCGCATTCCATCGATACACCGGGGCCACAAATTTCACTCAAACCGTATATATCATAAGCTTTGATGTTAAGCTTTTTTTCTATATTATGCCGCATAGCCTCACTCCATGGCTCAGCACCAAAAATACCGCGTTTTAGCGCCAATTCTTGCGGATCAATTTTGTTCTCTTCCAATACCTCAATCATATAAGTAGCAAAAGAAGGAGTGCAGCAAATAGCGGTAACAGCAAAATCCTTCATCATCATGGCCTGCCGCTTAGAGTTACCGACTGATGACGGCAGGACCGCCGCACCAATTTTTTCGACGCCGTAATGCAATCCCAAGCCGCCGGTAAATAGTCCGTAACCATATGATACCTGAATTATGTCATTTTTATTACATCCGGCACTGACCAGACCACGGGCCACAGTTTCTGCCCAAACATCAATATCTTCTTTCGTATAACCAACGGTAGTTGGTTTACCTGTTGTACCCGAAGATGCATGAATACGAACTATTTCACTCATCGGCACACCAAAACGATCAAAGGGATAGCTGTCGCGTAAATCCTGTTTGGAGGTAAAAGGCAAGGCGGTAATATCTTCAAGCGATCTAATATTCTGAGGCAGTAATCCCTTATCATCCATGCTTTTGCGGAAAGGAACTACATTGTCATAAGCGTGTTTGACAATGTTTTGCAGGCGTGATAACTGCAACAATGCTCTTTCATCCCGACTCATACATTCTGCTTTTTGGTTCCAGTACATATTAATACCCTCCTATTTAAAAAATAAAAAAACTTCGCGTCCTTCAAAAGGACGGAAGTATTCCGCGGTACCACCTTAATTGGCTGTTCTAACACAACCCACCTCTTTCGATACTGGAGAATTAATCCGATATCTATTTCCTATAACGGGGAAAAACCGTCCCAAACTACTCATAATCTTTTCATCCGGCTGCTCGGGAGTGAATTTCTAATCCGCCGCTTTAGAATGCTTTCAGTCACTGACATTCATTCCCTGAAAAAACGGGTAAAGATTGTACTTATCTCCGTCAAAGCTTTTACATATTTATATTGAGGTTGATTGTAATATAATTACCGTTAATTGTCAAGTTATTTTTATAGTATATTTTAGAAAATATTTGGCAATAAATTTAGTATAAAAAGATTAATAAATAGGTGAAACATAATGAAGACTAAAAATCAATTAGAAGATTATATAAAACATGGAATTGCAGTAAAAAAACGTTATCAAATAGCAAATATATATGGTCAGCATAATGCAAAAATTTGTCAAATCGAACATGATATCAGACAAGCACGTGCTAAATTAGCTTTGATAAAATAATCCTTTAAAAAATGACACATAAAAAAATCAAATCGGAACAAACTATTAAAGCAGCACAAGCATCTTAATAGGAGGGAAATAAATGAAATCCGAAAACAACAAATTCGAAAACAAATGTGACAACAAATCCAATCAACCTAAAATCTCTAACGCTCAAAGTCCGAGCTCCCCTAGCCCGAATTCTACCAATCCTAATGCCAATTCTAGCTCCAAACAGAAGTCGAGCTCCAATCCTAGCCCCAGCTCTAATTCCAACTCTGCCAGATCACAGGCTAACAATCAGGCAAACAATAATGCTCAAACAGATAACTGTCGGTAACTATTAAAGTAAATGCTGCAATAACAATTTAATAATCACAAAGTTAAGGACTGATACATTAGGTATCAGTCCTTAATATATATTAACTAATTCTGTCATGAATTTGCCTAAATATATTTTATTGAAAGATAAAACAGAATATGTTAGAATAATTTTGTATTTTTAATTTAAAAACAAAGAATTATTACTTTACTCTGCCAAAATTAAAGTAATAATTTATAAGGAGTGGGTGGGGCATTATATGTTTAATGAAAAATTAAATATGCTTATGGAGTTGACAAAAACATCAAATAATGAACTTGGCGTGGCCGCATCAATAGACGCATCATATGTAAGTCGACTGCGTAATGGCGGTCGCAGGCTTTCAAAAGATCCTGTTTTCTTATTGCCAATGGCAGATTATTTGTCAAAAAAAATCAAAAGTGATTCGCAAAAGGCATCGCTTCAGGAAATGATTATGTTAACACGCGATTTGCCTGATAACATTGATGATGTAACACAAATCATATATAAATGGTTTGCTTATGATGAACAAAAGAATGAAAAATCGATAGAAAATTTTTTGGAAACCTTTAACATTACGTTATCTTCATCAATTGGCGATACTAATTTAGAAGGCTATAAAAAACAACATAAATCTTTAGATTATTATATTGGCGTTGATGGAAAACGAGAGGCAGTTATCCGCCTATTTTCTCAAATAGCAGATGAAAATAAACCACAAACTCTCTATCTATTCAGCGATGAAAACTATAGCTGGTTAACCGAAAGCAACGATTTTTGTCGTTTGTTAATTCATTTTTTAATTGAGGCAATAAAAAAAGGTAATAAGATTAAATTCATACATACATCAAATAAAGAAATTAATGATACTTTTTTTGCTATATGCAAATGGATACCAATTTATTTGACCGTTGCGATCGAACCATATTTCTACCCCAATTCTCGAGACGGGATTTATCGGCGTTCGCTGTTTATTGCCCCTAACACTGCGGCTGTAGTATCCAATTCAATTATGGAGAACACTCATGGCATGCTCAACTTCTATACTACAGATAAACAAGCGATTAATGCTCTAAAAAAAGAATTCAATGATTATTTATATATATGCAAGCCTTTGATGAATGTTTATACTGCAGAGAAACAAGATGAATACAATGAGTGGATAATAAAATTAGCTAAGCAGCCACAAAATACAATAATTAGTCCGCCATATCTCTCCCAAATTTCGATGCCTGAAACTTTGCAAAAAGAAATTTTGAATCGTGTCGGAGTACCGATCAATGCTACAACCAATAACTCATCACATAAAATTATTGAGTTGCTGACCCTTCCTGATCCTCAAATGGTCAGAGATAATGCTGTTCCGGCTACTTTGAGTAATCCCATGATGATCGATAATATTTACTACACTAAAGATGAGTTCGTCCAACATTTAGAGAATATTATTAAGTTACTAACCGATTGTCGATACTATAATGCTGTTATCAATGATGGAGCTGACAGTCAAAATTTGATTTATGTAAAAGAAGGCATCGGCGTTGTGCTTGCCACGGTAAAGACGCCATCAGTAGTTTTTTTCATCAGCGAGCCTAACATTACCGCAGCTTTTACTGATTATCTGATGCGCAAAGTAGGTAAGCTCAAAAAAGATACCAAAGAAAAAACTATAGCTATGCTAAAAAGTTATATTGCTACTATCTAAACAATTATGATAATATATCATCAGCATCAAAATTAGTATAGAAAAGGGGTAAACGCTATGACCGAATTAAAGGGAAGCAAAACCGAGGCTAATTTACAATTTGCCTTTGCCGGTGAATCACAGGCGCGCAACAAATATGCCTATTATGCTTCTAAAGCCAGAAAAGACGGCTATGAACAAATAGCTAAAATTTTTGAAGAGACCTCCGGCAATGAAAAAGAGCATGCCAAAATTTGGTTCAAACTTCTCCATGACGGAGCAGTTCCTGATACAGCCACTAATTTACTTGATGCTGCCGATGGCGAAAATAATGAATGGACCGATATGTATGCAAAGTTTGCTCTAGAGGCTAAAAATGAAGGGTTCGATAGAATCGCTGCTCTTTTTACTGCTGTCGGTAAAATTGAAAAAGAACACGAAGAAAGATATCGCACATTATTAGCCAATCTCAAAGACGATACAGTATTCAAAAAGGATGATGCTGTAGTATGGCAATGCTCCAATTGCGGTTATACCATTAAAAGCCCAAAAGCGCCAAAACAATGCCCGGTTTGTGATCATCCTCAGTCTTATTTCCAAATCAAAGCAGATAACTATTAATATTCATTAAAAAAGCCTGCCTCTACAGAGGCGGGCTTTTTGTTTGATCCGAAACAATATTATATTTATGACTTATCATAGCAATCGGCACACAACAACTTACCGTTTTTATAACGCAAAAAGCATTCAGCTGTCATTTCGCCGCACTCACCGCACGGTTTAGATTCAAATATCGGTGCTTCAAGCGGCATCGTCAGCGGTACTTCGGTAATAGAAAACAAATCCTCATCAGGGGCATTAAGCATATATTCAAGCTTACTCGCTTTATCTTTTACACCATCAGGTTGCGCCTTTAATATCAGCCGGAAGGATTGGCCATTTTGGCGATTGTAAAATGAAAACGCCTGTTTCCCACGGATACGAAACAGTAAATTACCCTTGCCAATGCTGCAGCCAAGCAGTACCGAAATAGCATCAACACCGCAAGCATTGTTTTCTGAAACACATACTATTTGTTCATCCTCAGAGAAATCAATGCCTAGTAGTTTGCGGGCATATAGTGCTGCTCTAAAACCGATGGCCAAACCTCCACAGCTATGACCGTGAAAATCAAGACATTTTTGCCATAAATCTGCATTTTGCATAATATCACTCCTTCTTTATGTCACTATTATAACTTAAATGCGGCCAATTTAAACTTTTGCACGAGCTGTTGGCACATGGTTACCAATATGAATCAACTGAGTTTTTTCCAGGGCTTCCGTTATTAATGCCTCAATATCAAGTGCTTTCTCCTGTTTTTCGGACTCATCAATTCTCGGCCTGATCGCCGGAAACTTTGGCAGAAAAATAGTGCAACAATCTTCAAACGGCTGAATAGATGTCTCATAACTGCCAATATCCTTGGCAATTTTTATAATATCTTCTTTATCCATACCGACAAGCGGCCGCAGTACCGGCATTTGCGTCACATTATTGATAGTCACCATACTTTCCAAAGTCTGGCTGGCCACCTGACCAACGCTTTCTCCGGTATAAATGGCCAGTGCACCACGTTGATGGGCTATCCTTTCGGCGATGCGAAACATGATCCGCCTCATGATAGTGATAGTATAATCCTCGCGGCAGTTTGCACGAATCGCCTTTTGTATCTCGGTAAAATGAACAACGTGCAAGCGAATATTACCCGGCATCCGCTCCGCCAGCAATTGGCAAAGATCAAGTACTTTTTCTTTGCTTTTCTCTCCGGTGAAAGGAAAGCTGTAAAAATGCACAGCTTCTATATTAACGCCGCGTTTCAATGCCATATAACCTGCTACAGGGCTATCAATGCCGCCGGAAAGCATTAGTACCGCTTTTCCGCTGCAACCGACAGGCAAACCTCCGGCGCCGGGGATTACTTCGCCATAAACATAAGCGCCCTCAACACGGATTTCGATATTAATTGTCCTCTGTGGCGTGTGCATATCAGCAGCCCAGCGCTGGTCAAGACGATCAAACAACGCCGATGCCACCTCTCTGCTGATATCTGGCGAAAGCATTGGATAGCTCTTATCGGCGCGTTTCGTCTCAACTTTAAATGTACCTCCGCTCGGTAATGCCGCCATTAAAACTTCATAAGCGGCGTCGCAAATTGCAGACAGCTCTTTTTCCGCTTCTACTACCGGCGAGAATGAATAGATACCGAATACTTTAGTCAGACGCCGTATCACTGCTTGCTTATCCTCTGTCTCAACCCATAATCTGCCCTGCGTTGTCCGCACACTCCAACCATCCAGATCGTGCAGTGACGCTCGCATATTTTCAGCCAAGCGAATAATAAATTGCCTTTTATTTTTGCCCTTTAATCCTAATTCGCCATATCGAACCAATATTAAGCTTTTCATTTTTTGCCTCCCGATTGATAACCTGTCATCAGGCGAATTTCCGTCACAGCCGCCGCAACAGCTTTTGCTGCGAGTATTGCCTCCTCGATATTGTTATCGGGGCAAAAACTAAAACGGATTTCGCTGGCTATACGTTCCTTTGAAAGACCCATTGACGTCAGCACATGGCTAGCAACATTTTTATGAGATGAACAGGCAGAACCTGTTGAAACATATATCCCCTGCTGCTCTAAATAATGTAATAGCACCTCGCTCTTTGCGCCGATAAATGACATATTGAGAATATGAGGTGCCGCATGCTCAATATCGCCGTTGACAAAGCATTCTCCGACTAATTGGCTTATATTCGTTAGTAATGTTTGTTTTACTGCTGCCATTTTAACCGCATTTTTCTCCATATTAGCAGAAATCTTAGTTGCTGCAGCGGCTAAAGCCACAATAGACGGCAGATTCTCCGTACCGCTGCGCCAGCCGTTTTCTTGCCCGCCGCCACGAATAAAAGGCGGCAATTTACTGCCGCTATGAAGCCATAATAAGCCGATACCTTTTGGTGCATGAATTTTATGGCCGCTGATAGCAAAACTATCCGCTTGCCATTCAGCAAGATTAACAGTCAATCTACCAAAAGCTTGTATCCCGTCAATATGAAAATGTGCTTGCGGCGATATCTGTTTTACTATCGAACCGATTTGCCTAAGTGGCTGAATAACACCTGTTTCATTATTAACATAATGAACGCCGACAAATAGCGTATCTTTAGTCAAAAGCTGTTCAAGTGCTGCCATATCTACAATTCCGGAACTTTCAACCGGCAACAATTGCAACTCATAACCCTTTGCTGCCAAGTCTTTTGCCGGTTCCAACAAAGACGGGTGCTCGGTAGCGCAAACTATCAATCTGCCGCTATGCCGGCGAGCAGCAGCTCCATAAATAGCCGCATTATTACACTCACTGCCGCAGGAGGTAAAGTAGAGCTCACGTTTATCAGCCGCTAAAATTTGCGCCAGCTCCTCACGTGATTGTTGTAGCAGCCTAAATGCGGCAACTCCTTTGCCATGAACAGAAGAAGGATTGCCGTATTCATCAGTCATAACCTTAACGGCCGCAGCTATCGCCTCTGGTGCAACCTTTGTAGTAGCGCTATTGTCAAAATATATTTCTTGCATTAGTGATTCTCCTTAAGAAGATAAAATGAACCGGACGAAAAAATCGTCCGGTTCAATGATACTATATTATTTTATAAAAATAAAGGTGCAAAAACTAATGCAATGATCGTCATCAGCTTGATCAAAATGTTTAGAGAAGGACCGGAGGTATCTTTGAAGGGATCGCCGACTGTATCGCCATTGACCGCAGCAGCATGAGCTTCGGAACCTTTGCCGCCGTGATTACCTTCTTCAATGTATTTTTTGGCATTATCCCAGGCACCGCCGGAATTGGACATGAAAATGGCCAGCAGAAAGCCGGTGACCAAGGTGCCGGCTAAAACACCGGCCAAGCACTCTTTACCCAAGAAGGGGATCAAGCCAATTGCAACAGGTACAATTATTGCCAGAAGGCTGGGAGCAACCATTTCATGTAAAGCTGCTTTGGCACTTATATCAACACAACGAGCATAATCAGGTTTATTCTTGCCTTCCAAGATACCGGGGATTTCCCGGAACTGACGGCGAACTTCTTCAATCATTGCGCCGGCCGCACGACCAACCGCCTGCATGGTCATAGAAGAAAATAGGAAAGGCAGCATACCACCGATAAACAAACCAACAACTACCTTTGGATCGAGAATGTTAATAATATCAATACCTACTGCCCGAGTATAAGCAGTAAATAAAGCTAACGCAGTCAAACCAGCCGAACCGATAGCAAAACCTTTACCAATTGCGGCAGTAGTATTTCCAACAGAGTCAAGCTGATCGGTAATTTTTCTGACTTCGGGAGGCAGTTCAGCCATTTCAGCAATACCACCGGCATTATCAGAAATGGGGCCGTAAGCGTCAACCGCAACAACCATTCCGGTCGTAGAAAGCATACCAACAGCCGCCAAAGCAATACCATAAATACCCGCAAATTGATAAGCAACTATAATGCCTATACAAATCAGTATGATCGGGATAGCAGTTGATCCCATTCCGGTAGCAATACCGCTGATAATGTTGGTAGCAGTACCTGTTTCACAGGACTTGGCAATTTTTTTGACCGGAGAATAAACAGCAGATGTATAATACTCGGTCACCTTACCGATGAAGAAACCGACAATAAGTCCGGCGATGGTAGCGAGAAAAACACCGGTAGAGGTATAAGTAATTGTAGCACCGGTTAAGCCGGTAACATCAAAGGTTGACGGCAACATTAAGCGACAGACAAAATATGCGCCAACTATCGCCAAAATACTGGCTACCAAAGTACCTCTGTTAAGAGAAGCCTGAGGATTGCCGCCTTCTTTAACTTTAACAAAACAAGCCCCAATAATCGAAGCAATAATACCAACAGCCGAGATGATCAACGGTGTGATCATGCCTTCACCGGAAGCACCGATGTGTAACGAAGCGCCAAGGGCTATAGCCGCTATGATCGAGCCGACATAAGACTCAAATAAGTCAGAACCCATGCCGGCAACATCTCCGACATTGTCGCCGACATTATCAG
Organism: Peptococcaceae bacterium UBA5752; assembly: GCA_002419055.1. GTDB lineage: Bacteria > Bacillota > Dehalobacteriia > UBA4068 > UBA4068 > UBA4068. The sequence goes on along the minus strand of DIFI01000001.1, from coordinate 17,668 downwards.
CTACAACAGCAGGATTGCGATGGTCATCTTCGGGAATACCGGCTTCAACTTTGCCGACCAGGTCAGCGCCGACATCAGCAGCTTTGGTATAGATACCGCCGCCTACACGACCGAATAAAGCAACAGAAGATGCGCCAAGCCCAAATCCATTGATTATCGAATTATTTCCATAAAAAATAAATACTACAATGCCTAATCCCAACAGTCCTAAACCGACAACGCTCATTCCCATAACAGCACCGCCGGAAAAAGCAATACCAAGAGCTTTGTTAAGACCACTTTTCCAGGCTGCATTAGCCGTACGAACATTAGCTTTGGTAGCAACTCGCATGCCGATATTACCGGCTAAAATGGAGCAGAAAGCACCGATCGCAAAAGCAATAGCCGTCTCCGGCTGCAAACTGTCCTCACCGGTAGTTACAAAACCAACAACACAAAAAACAACAACCAAACATAAAACAAAAACAATCAACGTTTTATATTGCCTGCTCAAAAATGCCATAGCGCCTTGATGAATAGCATCGGCGATCTCTTTCATTCTACTGTTACCTGCATCCATAGAATTAATCCGCTTGGTAAGAATGAATGCGAAAATCAGAGCTATAATACCCGCTAATGGCGCCAAATACAACATGTTCTCCATTACAAAAAACCCTCCTTATATGTCAGAAGCAAAATTTTTGTCATTCTTTTTGATGGCTTGATAAAGATTACTGGATGATAGCAATAATAACCGTTATTGCAAAAAAGCACACGGTTAACCATTTTGTTACCTTGCTTAAAAACTCATCCATTCCTTTCTTCTTACCAAAGAATGTCTCAGCACCTCCGGCTATAGAACCAGATAGACCAGCCGAAGTACCCGATTGAAGTAGTACTGTAGCAATTACTGCCAAGGCTATTACTACTTGCACAACGGTCAAAGCAATATTCAAAAATTTCACCTCCTAAAAAAAATTCAATATAAAACTTATTCTAATATAAAACATAAAACAATACAACATTATTAGACAATTCCCGCTTTGGTCGAATATTATAAAAAATCAAGCAATTATCGTATACAATAAAATGCGTTTATCCCCATATATATGCTGGAATCGCCAAGTTGTTCTTCAATCCGCAATAATTGATTATACTTTGCCACCCGCTCGGTGCGTGAAGGCGCGCCGGTTTTTATTTGTCCGCTATTTAAGGCTACTACCAGATCTGCAATTGTTGTATCTTCGGTTTCACCGGAACGATGAGATACTACAGCTGTAAAACCGGCTTTTTTGGCCATTTCAATTGCTTCCAGAGTTTCCGTCAAAGTACCGATTTGATTAAGCTTAATTAAGATTGAATTGCTGGCCTTTTGTTCGATTCCCTGCTTCAGCCGCTTTGTATTGGTAACATAGAGATCGTCGCCTACTATCTGGATTTTATTACCTAAGCGTGCCGTCAATTCAGTCCAGCCTTGCCAATCGTCTTCAGCCAAACCGTCTTCAATCGAAATCAGCGGATAACGATTACATAAATCCTCATAGTAATCAATCATTTCCGTAGAACTTAAATAACGGTTTTCGCTGGCTAAATGATATTTACCATCCTGATAAAGTACACTGGCAGCTATGTCAATAGCAATGCGAATTTGCTCGTATGGCCTATATCCTGCATTCTCTATAGCCAACAAAATGCATTCCAATGCTTCCTCGTTTGATTTGAGGTTAGGAGCAAACCCACCCTCATCGCCAACGGAAGTATTATATCCTCGTGCTTTTAAAACTTTACGCAAATTATGGAAAGTCTCGGCACACATCCGCAGCGCTTCCGCGAATGAGTCAGCTCCAACCGGCATAACCATAAATTCCTGAATATCAACATTATTATCAGCATGCTGGCCGCCATTTAAGATATTCATCATTGGCACAGGTAAAGTTTTGGCATTGACGCCGCCGATATAGCGGTAAAAAGGCATTCCCAGACAATCGGCTGCTGCCCGCGCTGCTGCCAAAGACACACCCAGAATAGCATTAGCTCCTAAGATAGCTTTGTTTTCCGTACCGTCCAATTGACACAGCAATGCATCAATACCTGCTTGATCAAAAACATCCTTACCAATTAGAGCGCTGGCAATAACAGTTTTAACGTTATCAACAGCCTGCATGACGCCCTTGCCTAAAAATCTTTCACCGCCATCGCGCAATTCAACCGCTTCATAGGCACCGGTAGAAGCACCGGAAGGCACAGCAGCGCGGCCAAACGCGCCATTTTCCAATACTACTTCTACTTCTACAGTAGGGTTACCGCGAGAATCGAGAATTTCTCTTGCATTGACATCAGCAATAGTAGACATTTTATTACCTCCAACTTTATTATTTAGGGACATAACCCTATTTAAAAGGTCTCCTAACCAAAATCCAGTTCCATCTGATCAAACTGTTTCAAACCGGATATGATCAATGTAGAACCCGTCATTTCCTCCGGTTGTTTAATTCCTAGTAATTGCAGCATAGTCGGTGCAATATCTTCCAGCTTACCCTCTCGCAATTGCAAATGAAGCAAATCGTCATCAACCAAAATAAATGGGACGCTGTTGGTAGTATGAGAAGTCATCGGTCCGTTATGCTCATCGGCCATCCTCTCAACATTTCCATGGTCAGCTGTAATAAATATCGTGCCACCTACATCCTTCACAACATCCACAACCTGAGCAATGCAGTCATCAATATACTCTAAAGCTTTGACAGTTGCTTCCAGATTGCCGGTATGACCAACCATATCAGGGTTGGCATAATTAATAACAATAACATCATAGATACCGCTGCGAATACGGTCAATTACTGCTTTAGTTACAGCTCCGGCACTCATCTCCGGCTTCGTATCATATGTTTTAACGTTGGGCGAGGGTATCATGACTCTGTCCTCACCGGTATCAATTTTTTCAACACCGCCATTGAAAAAGAAGGTTACATGAGCATATTTTTCTGTTTCGGCAATACGCAGTTGACGTAAACCGTTTTTGGAAATAACCCGACTGACGGTATTGCGAGGAGGACGCGGAGGATAAGCAACTTCGACATTTTCCAGAGTATCATCATAATTAGTAAAACAAACATAAAATAACTGCGGCGGACGTGGACCACGATCAAAGAAATCAAAAACCTTATCGGTAAAAGCATGGCTGATTTCTCTGGCTCTATCAGATCGATAATTAAAAAAGATTGCGCTATCGCCATTTTTCATCAACCCAACAGGTTGGTCATCATCATCAACGATTACTGTCGGTTCGATAAATTCATCACTGTCACCACGCGCATAAGAAGCCCTTATCGCATCGGCTGCCGACTTTTCTTTGTGACCACATCCGTAGGCCAACACTTCATAAGCTTCATGTACACGTTCCCAGCGTTTATCACGATCCATAGCATAAAAACGACCGCAAACAGTGGCAATTTTACCAACACCCAGCTCTTTTATAACTTGCTCCAAACGACTCGTAAATTGCAGAGCCATCTCACTGTTGGTATCTCGGCCATCAGTAAAACAATGGATAAAGACTTTTTGCATTTGTTGTTGTTTGCATAAATGTAAAAGTGCTATTAAATGATTAATATGACTATGAATGCCCCCATCGGAAACAAGACCAAATAAATGCAAAGCCCCACCGTTTTTTTTAGCTTCTTGGCAAGCATTTATAAAAGCCTCATTTTTATAGAAAGTACCCTCTTCAATATCGCGGCTGATCAGGGTATAATCCTGATAAACTACTCTCCCTGCGCCAATATTCATATGTCCGACTTCACTGTCACCCATTTGTCCGTTGGGTAACCCAACATCGGTACCGGCAGCGCCTAAAATCGTATGAGGATATTTTTCCCAAATACTATTGAAGACTGGTATTTTTGCTAAACACGTAGCATCATATGGAGTATGTTCGGGTATACCCCAACCATCCAGTAACATTAACACCAATGGTTTACCAGCAAACTTCATATTATCCTCCGATTTAATAATCGCATATTAATCAATAATAGTTCAGTCAGCTGCATTTGCAATAGCAGCAAAACCCTCCGGCTTAAGACTTGCTCCACCAACCAAAACACCATCAATATTACTACATGCCAACAGTTCTTTAATATTGTCGGGTTTAACGCTGCCACCGTAAATGATGCTAATACGATTAGCAATATTGCCCCAGAGTTCAAACAGCTGTTCGCGGATATATGAAATAACCTCTTCGGCATCAGCAGGGGAAGCAACCCGACCTGTACCAATTGCCCAAACTGGTTCATAGGCTATGATCAGATCCTCATTTGGTTCTATTGCAGACAAAGATGCCGTTAAATCACTATGCAAAACATCAAACGTTTCACCGTTCTCCCGATCATCGAGAGTCTCGCCGATACAAACAATCGGTATCAACCCCGCTTCAAACACTGCAGCAGCTTTACGAGTCACCATTTCTGCACTCTCTCCAAAATAGTGTCGCCGCTCACTATGACCACACAAGCTATAACTGGCTCCGGCTTCTTTTACCATCGGCAAAGAAATCTCTCCGGTAAAAGCACCTTCCGGTTGCCAATAGATATTTTGCACTCCTACTTTTACAGAGCTAGCAGCAAACGCATCTACTACTGCCGGTACTACAATAGCAGGAGGGAATATAATAACCTCTGCCTTAGTGGGCTGCAATAAATGCAGCAGTTTATCGGCATAGCTTGGTATATCAGAAGCAGTTTTATACATTTTCCAATTTGCGGCCATTATTACCCTGCGCAAAGTTTGATTCATTATTATTCTCTCCTCTCGGTTTATGACAATAAGTGTATTCTACATACTTTTGCCCGACATATGTCGGGCAAAAGTATGTAGAATTACTTATCATTTAATACTGCTATACCGGGTAAAACCTTACCCGCAAGGAAATCAAGAGAAGCCCCTCCTCCGGTTGACATATGACTGATTTCACTCGCCAATCCGGCTTGATTAACGGCAGCTACGCTGTCACCGCCGCCAACGATGCTGAAGGCATCACTATCTGCCACAGTTTTAAGCAGTTCAAACGTACCTTTCGCAAAGGCTTCCTTTTCGAAAAGACCCAAGGGGCCATTCCAAATAATCGTTTTAGCATCAGCAATAGCCGCACCAAATAATTGTCTGGTTTTACTGCCAACATCTAAAGCCATATATCCTTCAGGCAATTTATCTGCATCTACCTCTATTACATCTGATGTATCAATATCTTTAGCGGCAATCACATCAACAGGCAACAACAAATTATTTGCGACCTTAGTCGCCAATAATTGTTTGGCCCAGTCCACTCTCTCTTGTTCAACCAAAGATTTTTGCATATTATACCCCTGCGCCGCCAAAAAAGTATTTGCCATACCGCCACCTATCAGTAATTTATCTACTATATTCAATAGATTTTCAATTACCTGAATCTTATCTGATACTTTGGCGCCGCCGATTATAGATATAAAAGGATGGGCTGGATTATGCAAAGCCGCCGATAAACATTTGACTTCTTTCTCCATCAAGAATCCGGCAACGGCAGGTAGATATTTAGCTATACCGGCCGTAGAAGCATGAGCCCTATGCGCAGTGCCAAATGCATCATTAACATAAATATCCGCTAATGAGGCAAGAGCACGGGCAAAATTATCATCGTTGGCTTCCTCTCCCGGATAAAAACGGATATTTTCCAAAAGCATAATCTCGCCATTTTTTAATTTATCAATAGCTTTTTTAGTATCCTCGTTTAAACAATCTTCGATAAAGATTACCGGTTTATCCAAAATCTCCGATAATTCCTTAACCACAGGCCTAAGGCTATACTTATGATTGCGCTCCCCTTTAGGACGACCTAAATGAGAAGCTAAGATAATTTTAGCGTTATGCAATAACAAATAATGGATCGTTGGCAAAGCAGCAATTATACGCTCGTTATCACTTACCTTTCCATCACTGATGGGCACATTAAAATCAACGCGCAAAAATACCTTTTTACCATCAACATTAACATCCTGTACTGTCTTTTTATTAGGATAATCTACGGACATTTTTAAGCTGCTCCTTTCATTCCGAGATTTACAGCATTCTGCCCATATAGAGAATAATATCGAAAATTCTGTTGCTATAACCCCATTCGTTATCATACCAAATGAACAATTTTACCATATCATCACTAACAACCATTGTCGAGAGCGCATCAATAGTACCGGATTCGGGCGTGTCATTATAGTCAATAGATACCAACGGCTCGTCCGAATAACCTAAAACTCCTTTAAGCTCGCCTTGAGAAGCAGCCTTTAAGGCAGCGTTGATTTCTTCAACAGTCGCCGGCTTTTCCAAAAGCAAATTCAAGTCAACAACAGACACATTAGGAGTAGGCACACGCAGGGCAAAACCATTGAGTTTTCCCTTTACCTCAGGCAAGACTAATGCCACTGCTTTGGCAGCGCCGGTTGAAGTAGGAATAATTGAACAGCCAGCAGCACGGGCGCGACGGAAATCCTTGTGGACTTTATCCAATATTTGCTGATCATTTGTATAAGAATGAACCGTTGTCATAATGCCTTTAACAATACCAAATTTTTCTTGCATAACTTTGACCGCAGGAGCCAACGCATTAGTAGTGCAAGAAGCATTGGAAACTATATGATGTTTTGACGGATCATATTGTTTATGATTAACACCGTATACAACGGTAATATCTTCATTTTTACCCGGAGCGCTAAGCAGAACCTTTTTGGCGCCTGCTTTGATATGAGCATAAGCTGCATCATGTTCCGTAAACTTTCCGGTAGATTCCAGTACTATATCAACACCCAGCTCTTTCCAGGGCAAATCAGCCGGATTGGCAACAGACAAAATCTTAATCTTTTTTCCTTCAACAATGAGATATCCATCAGCAAAACTTACTTCTTTGTCATAGCGCCCATGGACCGAATCATATTTGAGCAAAAATGCAAGCATTTCCGGAGTGGCAAAATCGTTAATTGCCACAATCTCTATTTCCGGGTTTCCGAAAGCTAGGCGGAAAAATGGTCTGCCAATACGGCCAAACCCATTAATCGCTACTTTAATTGTCATTTAAAAATCCCCCTTATATTTAAATAGTTAAATACCCAGAGCTTATTAGCCATTCTAGATTCTTTATAAAAATCCTTTCATTTTTTATATTTTACTATAATCCTTATATTTATTTATTTAATCCTTCAGCAATATCCATCAATCGGCGTAAACGGTGGTTAATTGCTGAACGCCCAATATGGGAAATTTCACTCAATTCTGAAAGGGATGCTTCCGGATGATCGAGACGCAATCGTGCAACTTCCAATAAAGATGGCGATAGACATGATAAACCTTTAGTTGCTTGAAGATGATTGATCATTTCAATTTGCCGCATCGCTGCAGCCACTGTTTTATCAAGGTTAGCTTCCTCACAGTTAACCAGACGGTTAACTCTATTGCGCATCTCTTTATCTACCCTCATACTCTCAAACTGCAGCAAAGAGCGGTGCGAACCCATCAAATTGAGCATACTGCTGATTTGCTCACCTGACTTGAGATATACAATATAAACATCTTTACGAGAGGTGATATTGGCGTTGACAGTAAATTCAGCCAAAAGCTGCTGCAACAAAGATGCCAATCTTTGGTCGCGGACAATAATCTCCAAATGATAGGCTCCTTCGGGATTACTTACCGATCCGCTGGCCAAGAAAGCGCCTCTGATAAAAGCCCGCCGGCAACAATCGTTATTGATGATATTCTCATTAAAACGTCCGGGAAAATCACTGTTCAATACCATGGAGGCATCCAAAATGCCCATAGCTGCCAACAATGGTTCAACCTGAGCATTGTTTCTAACAATCAGAGAAAACACCTGATTTTTTTTCAGGCGATCACGTCGATGCGTAGCTAACTCCGTTTTCAGGCCCATACTTCTGGATAAGGCAAAAATCCGACGTGCTACTGCTGCATTTTCGGTATTCATAGAAAGCGCTATCCTTTGACGGCTGCCGATATGGATATTACCGCCAAAGCGAAAGAACGCCGCCAATTCCGCCTGGCGGCAACAATGACGGGTGCAGACAACCCTGGTTAAATCATCTTTTACTTTAGCAGTAAACGTCATGGACAGCTTCTCCGCATAAACTATAATCAGAAACTGATCTTGTTCCCCTTTTCAATATCGCGATGAGATAAACTTGCATCATAACCATTAGTGGTGAATGCAGCTGCAATAGCCTCGGCAATTGTTACCGAACGGTGACGACCGCCGGTACAACCAACAGCAATGGAAAGATTCTTTTTTCCTTCTTTAATATAATTTGGCAGTAAGAATCGCAGCAGCGCTAGATAGAGATTAAGAAACTCGGTCGTTTCTTGTTTGCCAAGCACATAATCTCGGACAGGGGCATCAAGTCCGTTTTGATAACGCATTTCCTCAATATAATAAGGATTAGGTAAAAACCGCACGTCAATAACCATATCTGCATCGATCGGCAAACCATATTTAAAACCAAAGGAACTGACAGAGACGGTAAAGATTTCACTCTCGTTTTCGGAAAACATCTTTACTATCATAGCCGATAATTGGCGATTTGTTAAGTCAGTCGTATCAATTACGATATCAGCCAGACCCCGCATCTCGGTTAGCCGTTGCCGCTCCTCCACAATACAATCGCTGACACTTCGGCCGCTACTCGCCAGCGGATGCCGCCGTCTTGTTTCTTTATATCGGCTGACCAATACAGCATCGGAGGCTTCCATAAAAAGGATCCGATAACCAAGACCCTCCGAAGTAAGACCGGCCAAAACTTGCTCGAACGAGTAGAAATCCTCACCGCCGCGTACATCAATAATAACAGCCATTTTGGGTAGCTCGCCATGAGCCAGCCGCTTGTAGCGGATAAAGCGCGCAAACAGCGATGGCGGCAGGTTGTCAACACAGAAGTATCCGAGATCTTCCAAGGCTGCCATTACCTGCGACTTGCCGGCGCCGCTCATACCGGTGATAATTAGTATACTCTCATTATTACCAGTCATTTTAAACCTCCGATTTCTGCTCCTGCAAAACAAATTTCTCTATTGCCTGACCAACGCCGCTACTATCGCAATCATCTGTAACATAATCGGCTATCGCCTTTAGCGGTTCGACGGCATTTCCCATTGCAACTTTTAAACCGGCGCCTTCAAACAGTTTAATATCATTAAAATTATCGCCAATGGCCATAGTTTCGGCTTGGCTGACGCCCAGTTGATGGGCTACATAACGCAACGCTGCGCCTTTATTGGCAGCTGGATTGAGTAGCTCCAGAAAATAAGGTTTTGATTTTGTAATATATGCTCTGCCGGCAAATTGCTGTTCCGCCACCGGCCACAATTCATCCATCCGTTGCGGGTCACCACTGATCAATATTTTGTGTGGGCAGCCGCCTAGATTACGGCGCAGATCCTTAACAGCCATTACCGGAACCTTGGAGGTATGGGTATAATAGACTACTCTCTTATCAATATAGTTTACCCGAAAAACATCATCAACATAAGCCTGGACGCTACAATTATGATCTTCGGCAAAAGCAATCATCTCCTGCGCCGTTTCCATATCTATAGTCAATGAAAGTAGCACTTCACCGGATGACGCTTTTTTGACCAGCGCCCCTTGATATGTAATCAGCGGTAAGTCAAGCTTTAATTGCTCCGCAATCATAGCGGCCGAACGAAACATCCGACCGGTAGAGATGGTAACCATCACGCCCCGGCCAATAGCATCGGCAATCGCCTGTTTATTGCGCTCCGAAATTTCCAAACTTCGATTAAACAGCGTATCATCCATATCGGTTGCGATCAACTTTATAGACATATCTCACCTCGAAAAATATTTGCAATATTATTATATCATATCCGCTGACGCGGATATTGCGGCTTTTCCCTCACGGAAAAAGCTTAAGCTTAGATAGACGCTCAGTCGCCAGTGCCTGTGCAGCTATTCTAGCTGGTTTTTCCCGTTGGGAAAATCTCAGCTATAAAATAGACGCTCAGCCTCGAAATCAGAGATTTCGGCCTGTGCAGCTATTATACCATATATTAACATATTGCAGCAAATTATTGGTCATCGGTTTTCTCATCTTTATGCAGATATTTATAACAATCAGCTGCCGCTGCCTTTGTCATTTTGGGCGCAGCAGCCAATTGATCCTCGCTGGCCGCTTTGATCTGCGACAATGATCCAAATGTTTTAAGCAGCGACTGTTTGCGAACAGGCCCAAGATGCGGAACCTGATCAAGAATTGATGCTGTTTGCTGACGTCCGCGTAATTGCCGATGATAAGTTATGGCAAAACGATGTGCCTCATCACGTAAATTCTGCAGTAATTGCAAAGCCTGATCCTGCCGATCCAGACATATCGGCTGACTGCTACCGACTATAAAAATTTCTTCGTTTTCCTTGGCCAAGGCAATCACCATCCGCATCGGCGCTCCAATCTCCCGCAATCGCTCGACAACTGAAGAAAGCTGTCCCTTACCACCGTCGATAACCGTCAAATCCGGCAAATCACCAAAATTGCGCGGCTGTTTGCCTTCGGCAATCTCCGCCATACCCCGCCGCCAACGACGCTCTAATACTTCCTGCAAGGCGGCAAAATCATTACTGCCCTCCAAAGTCTTTATTTTAAAACGCCTGTATTCTGACGGTTCAAGACAACCGTTAATTGCCACTGTCATCGAACCGACCATATTGCTGCCTTGGATATGGCTGATATCGAAACACTCAATCCGCCGCGGTGTTGCCGGCAGCGCCAAAAGTTGCCTCAGCCCCTCCAACGCCTGAGCCGCTTTTTGCTGCCGCCGCTCCCGCGAATTAAGATACTGATCGAGTAATAATCTGGCATTCTCCTCCACTAAACGGATTAAGCGCAGCTTATCGCCGCGACAGGGCACAACAAAGCTCACTTTATGCCCAAATTTGGCCGCATAAAGCTCGTTTAATGCCTCCGCATCCTCCGGTAACTGATTGCAGTAAATATATGAGGGCATATTGTCACCGCTGTAGTATTCCTGGATAAACCGCCGCAGCAACAGCGGCTCTTCTCCGGTAAAACCATTTATTAGGGTAAAATGCTCTCGACCAATTACCTGACCGCCGCGAACAAAAAACACCTGCACCACACAATGTCCATCAGCAGCGGCAGCAGCCAGCAAATCATAGTTGCCACCCTTGGCACTTCTGTCCATACGCTGTTTGCGACCAATTTTGTCAAGCACCGCAATGGAATCCCTTAACCGCGCCGCATCTTCGAAACGCAGTTGCCGACTGGCTTCTTCCATCTCAGCCGTTAGCCGGCGGTTGATATCTGCTGTCCGCCCCTGCAATAAATTCAGCGCATCCCCAACCACCTCAGCATACTGCTGCTCGTTGACTCTACCCTCACAAGGAGCAAGACAGCGGCCTATATGAGCATTGAGGCAGGCACGCTGTCCTTGCGGCCAGCTTCTAACACTGCAGCGCCGCAACGGTATTATCTCGTGAATAGTATTCACCAATTGCCGGATACTGCCAATTGCCGGATAAGGCCCAAAATATTTACTGCCGTCATTATATACTCGCCGCGCCACCAACAACCGTGGAAAAGGTTCGTTAACCGTCAGCCGCAAATAGGGATAGTGCTTATCGTCGCGCAGCAAAATATTATAATGCGGGCTGTGTTCCTTAATCAGATTGGCCTCTAAAATCAGCGCTTCCGTTTCATTGGCAACGACAACAAATTCGAAGTCTGCTACCTTCTCCATCAACGCCGCCGTCTTACTATCGAGCGAGGCTACGGGACGAAAATAAGAACGCACCCGTTTTTGCAAATTGATCGCCTTACCGACATAGATAATTTGCCCCTGGCTGTCCTTCATCAAATAACAGCCGGGCGCACCGGGCAGCAACGCTAATTTTTCACGCAGCTTTTCTATCATCACAATCCCTCTTACAGCACCTTCTGCAAGAATTGTCCGGTATAACTGTTTTGATCGGCAGCAATTTGCTCCGGTGTGCCGGTCGCTACAACCGTACCGCCGCCATCGCCGCCCTCAGGTCCCATATCTATTACATAATCGGCTGTTTTAATCACATTCAGATTATGCTCAATCACTACGACCGTATCTCCTGCCTCGACCAGCCTGTTCAATACTTGCAACAAACTACGGATATCGTCGCTGTGCAGTCCAGTTGTCGGCTCGTCCAATATATAGAGCGTCCGTCCGTTGCTGCGGCGTGACAACTCGGTAGCCAGCTTTACCCGCTGCGCTTCGCCGCCGGAGAGCGTAGTTGCCGCCTGCCCCAGCCGGACATAGCCAAGCCCGACATCTTTCAGTGTTTGCAGCTTACGCTTGAGCCGCGGTAAATTGGCAAAAAACAGATAGGCTTCATCTACTGTCATTTGTAATACATCGGCAATATTTTTTTCTTTATAATATATATCCAAAGTTTCCCGGTTATAGCGTTTACCCCTGCAAACCTCGCAAGGCACATAAATATCGGGAAGAAAATGCATCTCTATTTTGATAATGCCATCACCCTGACAGGCTTCACAGCGGCCACCCTTAACATTGAAACTGAAGCGCCCCGGTTTATAACCGCGCGCCTTAGCATCCGGCGTCAAGCTAAACAGTTCCCTAATCAAATCAAATAACCCCGTATAAGTTGCCGGATTGGATCTTGGCGTACGGCCGATCGGTGCCTGATCGATGGCTATAACTTTTTCCAGGTGCTCCGCTCCCTCTATCAAATCGTGATCGCCTGGCAACGTATGAGCCCTATTAAGCCGCCGCGCCAAATCTTTATATAACACTTCGTTGATCAGTGAGCTTTTACCGCTACCAGAAACGCCTGTGACACAAATAAACAAACCCAGCGGCAGCTCGACATCAACATTTTTCAGATTATTGGCGCGGGCACCCTTGATCTGCAGCCTCTTGCCGTTACTGACCCGCCGTAGCATCGGTAATTCTATACTTTCACGCCCACTCAAATAAGCGCCGGTCAATGATTCGGGGCAGGCGATGATCTCATCTACCGTACCGGCCACCACCACCTCGCCACCGTACTCTCCTGCGCGGGGCCCGATATCTAGAATATAATCGGCATTCCACATCATTTCCTCATCATGCTCAACAACGAGCACCGTATTACCAATATCGCGTAAATGCTTTAATGCCGTAATCAAGCGGGCATTATCACGTTGATGAAGGCCGATGCTCGGCTCATCCAGTATATATAACACGCCCATCAGTCCGGAACCGATTTGAGTTGCAAGGCGTATCCGCTGCGCCTCACCACCGGATAGTGTTGCCGCACTACGAAACAAAGTCAAATAATCAAGCCCCACATCAGATAAAAATTGCAGCCGTTCTTTAACCTCTTTGAGAATCCGTACAGCAATCATCTGTTCACGTTCATTTAATTTTAACTGATCAAAGAAACGCGCCGATTCGGCAATCGGCAGTAAACTAAGTTGATAAATATTAAACCCGCCAACCGTCACCGCCAAGCTTTCTTTTTTTAAACGTGCTCCGTTGCATACCTCGCATGGCTTGACTGTCATATAACGTTCGAATTCATCGCGCATACCATCAGAATTTGTTTCCGCATAGCGACGTTGATAATTATTAACCAGGCCCTCCCAATGATGCTGCCAAACGCGTTCAAAACCCTGCTCGTCGGTATAGCGGACAGCAAAACGCTGATTACCGCAGCCATAAAAAATCTCTTGCCGCATTGTAGCACTTAAATCTTTAAACGGAATATCAAGAGAAAAATTACGTGCTTTAGCTACCGCCTCCAATTGACGGTAAAACCAACCGCGGTTAGTAACGTTAATCGTCAACAAGGCTCCCTGGTTGATCGAAAGATTTTCATTGGCGATCATCAGGTTTTCATCAATATATTGTTTAAAACCCAATCCTCCGCAAGCCGGACAAGCGCCGAAAGGATTGTTAAATGAAAAAGCACGCGGCGACAACTCTTCAATACTGATGCCGCACTTGACACAGGCCAGTTCCTGGCTGAATATCAATTGTTCGGATTTGCCATCGGGATGCTCAACCAATACAACTACCAGCCCATTGCCCATTTGTAAACATAATTCCAATGAATCGGCCAGCCGTTTATCGCGGCCATCTTTTAAGATTATCCTGTCGACAACCAACTCTATATCATGCTTTTGTTGCTTATTAAGCTTAATTTCCTCGCCCAAATCCCTTGTCTCTCCGTCAACGCGGACTCTAACATAACCCTGCGCCTTAAGATCGGCAAAAGTTTTTAGATATTCACCTTTACGCCCACGAGCTATCGGCGCCAACAGCTGCAGATGACTGCCTTCTGGCCGCGCTTTGATAGTATCTATCATCTGATCCACCGTCTGGCGGCTAATCGGATCTCCGCAGTTCGGACAATGAGGATGGCCAATCCGCGCATAAAGCAAGCGCAGATAGTCATGAATCTCTGTTACAGTACCGACTGTAGAACGGGGGTTATGGCTGGTTGACTTTTGGTCAATTGAGATAGCCGGTGATAAACCCTCTATCTGGTCGACGTCAGGCTTGCTCATCTGCCCCAAAAATTGGCGTGCGTATGATGAAAGCGATTCCACATAACGCCGCTGTCCTTCGGCATAAATTGTATCAAATGCCAGCGAGCTTTTGCCGCTGCCGGATAAACCTGTGATTACCACCAGCTTATCACGGGGGATTGTCACATTGATGTTTTTGAGATTATGTTCGCGGGCGCCGCGAATAACAATATTGTTCTGATTCATTAATGTTACTCCTTGAAGTAGGTAATTCTTTTTAGTATTTAGCAGATTTATTATAACGGCGAATTTTTGCAAAAGCAATCTATCATTTAAAATAATGACATATAAATATTTATCTGGCGGAAGCCCTTAATTCCATAATTGCATCACGTAGCTGAGCCGCGGCTTCAAATTCCAAGCGCCGGGCGGCTTCCCGCATTTCTTTTTCCAGTGAACGAATCAGCTTTTCCTGCTCCCGTTTGTTCAGCTTTTCAGGTGTTTTCAATTTACTGGCGCTGCCTTGAGGTAACACGGCCGCTATTACATCACGCACTTCTTTAATAATGGTTTGCGGTATGATATTATGCTCCTCATTATACTTTTGCTGCACCGCCCGGCGGCGCGCTGTTGTAGCTATCGCAGCTTGCATCGAATCGGTCATCCGGTCCGCATACATTATCACTTGGCCTTCGCTGTTACGGGCCGCGCGTCCCATGGTCTGAATCAAAGACCGTTCGGAACGCAAGAAACCTTCTTTATCAGCATCTAAGATAGTAACCAGCGATACTTCCGGCAGGTCGATACCTTCACGCAACAAATTTATACCAACAAGTACATCAAACACACCTAATCGCAAATCGCGAATGATCGCCATACGCTCTAAAGTTTTAATATCGGAATGTAGATAGCGGACTTTTACTCCGGCTTTGTTAAGATACTCGCTCAAATCCTCCGCCATCCGCTTAGTTAAGGTAGTAACCAAAACCCGCTGATTTTTGGCGACACGCAAATTGATTTCATTAAGCAAATCATCAATTTGCCCTTTAACCGGGCGAACCTCTACTGCCGGATCAAGCAAGCCGGTTGGCCGCAGTACTTGCTCGGACATATTCTGCTTATTTGACATTTCATATTGCGCCGGAGTTGCGGAAACATATATTAATTGTTTAGTGCGTTGTTCAAATTCTACAAAACGCAACGGTCGGTTATCCTTAGCTGAAGGTAGCCGAAATCCGTATTTAATCAACTCTTCCTTACGGGCGCGGTCACCCTCATACATGCCTCTCACCTGCGGCAGGGTAACATGCGACTCATCTATCATGATCAAAAAATCATCAGGAAAGTAATCCAGCAGTGTATATGGAGGTTCTCCTTCTTGGCGTCCCGTTAGATGGCGGCTGTAATTTTCGATGCCGCTGCAATGCCCGATCTCCTCCATCATTTCCAAATCAAAATTGGTGCGCTGTTCAAGGCGTTGTGCTTCCAGCAGTTTTCCGTCATGACGCAGCTTGACCAACTCGCAAGCCAATTCCTCCCGAATCAATACCAGCGCCGCCTTCATTTTATCATCCTGAGTTACGTAGTGATTAGCAGGGAAAACCGTCACCCGACGAGGCTCGCTGATTACCTCTCCTGTCAGTACATCAATTTCAGTCAGTTTTTCCACCTGATCGCCAAACAGCTCAATCCGGTAAGCGCGTTCACCGCTGCCTGCCGGGAATATATCGATAATATCGCCGCGCACCCGAAATGTGCCGCGATGAAAATCCATTTCGTTGCGGCTGTACTGCATATTAACCAGAGCGCGCAATATCTGTTCCCGCTCCACCATATCTCCTACTGACAAAGAGAGACTAAGCTCAAGATAATCGGCAGGATCGCCCAACCCGTAGATCGCCGAGACGCTGGCCACAATCAATACATCACGGCGCTGGAGCAGTGAGGCAGTAGCAGAATGACGGAGTTTTTCTATTTCATCGTTGATCGCCGAATCCTTGGCTATATAGGTATCAGTAGAAGCAATATATGCCTCAGGCTGATAATAATCATAGTAGCTGACAAAATACTCGACAGCATTGTTAGGGAAAAATTCTTTAAACTCACCACAAAGCTGCGCCGCCAACGTTTTATTATGGGCAATAACCAATGTTGGTCTTTGTATTTGAGCAATCACATTTGCCATAGTAAAAGTTTTACCGCTACCGGTGACACCAAGTAATACTTGATGTTTTAGTCCCCTGCGAACGCCATCTACTAATGAATCAATCGCCTGCGGTTGATCGCCGGTAGGCCGATAATTGCTTTGAAGTTGAAATTCCATCAGTTATTTCCTCCCTATCTTAAATATTATAACATATCCACTTTCGCGGAGATTGCTGGCTTTTCCCTTCCCGGAAAAATCTAAAGCTTAAATAGACGCTCAGTCGCCAGTGCTTGTGCAGCTATTATAACATAATATTTTTTAAAAAAATATAAGCCGACATATTCAAAATGATATATAGTACATTGGTATTATTAACCTTTATTTTAAAGTTATTGATTAAATCATATTAGAATATCAATAATAAAAAGCAAGCATAATAATAATTAACAAATCAATTATCAATAAGGAGAAATTTTATGTTTAGTTTGATCCCTTTTAATAATAATGAACGAAGATTATCACATTATTTTGATAATTTAGATCGTTTTATTCCTTTCTGGAACAGCGATGCCAATCAATTTCGCACCGATATTAAAGATACAGGCGATAAATTTATTCTGCAGGCGGAACTTCCCGGCTTTGACAAAGATAATATTAAAATTAATATCATTAATGACCATTTAACTATTGTTGCCGAACGCCAGGAAGAAAATCAAAACAACGAAAAAGACTATGTTCACCGCGAACGTAAATACGGCAGCATTTACCGTAACTTTGATATTTCCGGTATTGATGAAAATAATATAACAGCCAACTATCATAACGGCGTCTTAGAATTAACGTTACCCAAAAATGAAGAAAAAGCAAAAGAAGATGTTCGGCAAATAGAAATTCATTAAAAAACATTAAAAAAGAAGGATTACCATTTATGGCAATCCTTCTTAAAATTAGACCCGGCAGCTACCTACTCTTC
>DIFI01000011.1 GCA_002419055.1 Peptococcaceae bacterium UBA5752 | reverse complement strand
GTTGCCTGCGCTGTGATAGAAGATAAAATAAGGAGGAGAGAAATAAATGATTAATCTAACAATCAATGGGAAAGCATGTCAGGCTCCTGAAGGTCTTACGATTTTAAAGGCAGCAGAACTTAACGGCATTCATATTCCCAAACTATGCTATTTAGATAAAATCCATCAATTTGGCGCTTGCCGTATTTGTGTAGTTGAAGTGGATGGCGCCCGTAATTTACAGGCATCTTGTATGGTTGAGGCCAGAGATGGTATGGTTATTCACACCAATAGCAATCGGGTTCGTGAAGCCCGTAAAGTACTCTATCAATTACTGATTGCCGATCATAACCAAGATTGCTTAGCTTGCGAAAGAAGCGGCAGTTGCGAATTGCAATCTCTCGGTCGTGAGCTTGGCGTAGACGAGAACAAATATACAGTCACTACACTTGACTATGATCTGGATGTCTGTGAGTCTTTGACCCGTGATCCAAGCAAGTGCATTTTGTGCCGTCGTTGCGTATCTGCATGCAAAAACATCCAAAATGTCAGTGCTATTGATGCCCAAAAACGTGGTTTCAAAACCATAATTGCTCCTCCTTTTGCTGATCCAATCGGTGATACCAACTGCGCTTTCTGCGGTCAATGCACCGTTGTTTGTCCCGTAGGCGCGTTGAAAGAGACCAGCCATAAAGAGCGTGTTTGGGCCGCTTTGAATGATCCCAAGAAATATGTCATAGTACAGCCGGCTCCGGCAGTGCGTGCCGGTATCGGTGAATGCTTCGGCATGGAAGCTGATACCTGCCAAACCGGTCGTCTGGTAGCGTCGTTGCGCCGGATGGGTTTTGATGATGTCTTTGATACAAACTGGGCTGCTGACCTGACGATCCTTGAAGAAGGCACTGAATTCCTCGGCCGTGTCAAATCAGCACTGACCGGTGGCGATGCTGTATTGCCGATGTGCACCAGTTGCTCTCCCGGCTGGATCAAATTCATTGAAAACACTTTCCCGACTGAACTTGATCATCTTTCCAGCTGCAAATCTCCGCATATGATGTTTGGTGCTGTGATCAAATCTTATTATGCTAAGAAAATTGGCAAAAACCCCGAAGATATCTTTGTTGTTTCGATCATGCCTTGCACCGCCAAGAAAACAGAAATTGCCCGTCCGGAATTAAAAAATGACGGTCAACCGAATGTTGATGCAGTGCTGACTGTTCGCGAATTAGGTGACATGATTAAATCTGCCGGTATTGATTTCAAATCTCTGCCGGAAGAAAAATTTGATAATCCGCTCGGTTTCTCCACCGGTGCTGCTGATATTTTCGGCTTAACCGGCGGCGTTATGGAAGCTGCTTTGCGTACTGTCTATGAGATCATTACCGGTCGCGATCTTCCTTGGCCCGATTTGCATGTTCCTCCGATCGTTGGTTTGGACCAGATCAAAGAAGCAACCATCAAACTTGAAAATGTATTGCCTGCTTGGTCAATCCTTGAGGGATTCGAAGTTAAAATTGCTGTTACCAGTGGTTTAGCCGGCGCTCGCAAACTGATGGAGCAAATTAAAGATGGAACTTCCCCGTATCACTTTATCGAAGTTATGGGCTGCCCCGGCGGCTGCATTACCGGTGGCGGACAACCGCGCACTGCTGATGTTGAAGAAACCCGCAAGAAGAGATTGCAAGCCCTATACAAAGAAGATGAAGGTAAAGAATTGCGCAAATCGCATCAGAATCCTTATCTGCTCGAATTCTATAAAGAATGGGGCGAGCCCTGCGGCCATAATTCTCATATATATTTGCATACTAATTATGTACCGCGTGGCACTTATAATGAGCTTACCGATGAAGACTTTGTAGTTAAAAAGTAACTTTTGATTTATTGGGCAAAACAAGGAGGTCTCCAATAATATTGGAGACCTCCTGTAGCTTTGCGTAGAGTTATATGGTTATAAGGGGGTTGATTATGACCAAAAAAACAGAGGTAAATATTAAAAATACTATTGCCGATAGTTTAATTCAACTTGTACAAAAAGAAAATTACACCAAGATTACAGTGGAAAAGATTGTTGAATCTGCAGGTATAAGCCGGAGTACTTTTTATAATTATTTTGATAATAAGGATGAGCTTTTGGAATGGGTTTTTATCCGTGATATCGATTCATCTGTTATGCCTTCCATAAAGTATGACATTAAGAATCATGTATTACTGATGCTTTTTTCTTGTATTAAAGCTAACAGGGGTTTTTATGAACGGGCTGTCAATATCAAAAACGGTATTGGTTTTTCATCAATGGTAATTACCAGTGGGTGTTATCATTTAAGCTCATTAATGATGGATTCGCTTTATCCAAACTATGAAAAAAAAGAACTTAACGCGTTAATTCAAGGTGCTGGATTGGCTTCTGTCCTTTACCAGTGGATTAAGCAGGGGATGGTCATTCCTATAGATGAAATTATAAATGATTTTTGTAGGGCTAATGCAATGCCATTATTTACATCTGAATTAAATATCAAAATGGGGGAGAACAGATGAAAAAGTTATTAATTGCTTTACTGCTGTTCACAGTTGTGTTATTATCCGCTTGTGCTGTTTCCGAGTCTGAAGTGCAAGATCAGTCTCAACCGGTTTCAATAATCGCATTAAAGGGTCCGTCCGGGGTCGGTATGGCGAAGATGATAGATCAAGCTGCAGATGACTCTAACAGTAATTATAGCTTTCGAATAGTTGGTAGTCCCGATGAGATAGTTGCCGCATTGACCAATGGTGACGCAAATGTAGCGGCGATACCCACCAATTTGGCGGCAAAGCTTTATAAAAAGACAGATGGCGAAATAGTAATGATTGCTATAAATACTTTTGGTTCATTGTATATTTTAGAAAATGGAAACAGCATCAACAGCCTTAGCGACCTTAAAGGCAAAACCATCTATGCGACCGGACAGGGAGCAAATCCTCAATATATTCTTGAATTTATGCTAAAAGAATCAGGATTAAAAATTGGTAAGGATGTTAATATTGTTTACAAATCCGAACATGCGGAGCTGGCGGCTCTAATGGCTTCAGGAGAAGTCGATATTGCCATGCTGCCGGAGCCTTTTGTTTCTACCGTACTAAGTAAAAATCAAGATATCAGAGTTGCTCTTGACTTTAACGAAGAATGGCAACAGCTTACCGGTAGTAGTTTAACTATGGGCTGTGTAGTAGCCAACAAATCTTATGTAGAAGAAAATCAGCAGACGATAGCTGAATTATTGAGCGATTTATCTACATCAATAGATTATGCCAATAGTAATATCGGCGAAACAGCAGAATTATGTGCAAAGCACGGCATTATTGATAGTGCCGTAATAGCCAAGCAGGCTATTCCTAATTGCGGGTTGACATTCATCAGCGGCGAAGCGATGGAGCCTGCAGTGGAAGGCTATTATTCGATGCTGTTGGCGGCTGATCCGGCGTCAATTGGCGGTGCGTTACCTGAGAAGGAATTTTATTATACTGAGTAGAAAATACAGTATAATGAATCCACAAATAAAAGAAAAAGCGCTTTCCGTGCTCAAGGGGTTGGTAGTTTTGTTCTTTTGGTTGGCTGTATGGGCAGTAATTGCCCATGCCGTTAACAAAGAGCTAATTTTACCTGTCCCCCTAGAGGTTGCCAAGCGCTTTTTTGTGATTATTTTTACATTAGAGTTTTGGCAGATAGCCTTTGCTTCGCTACTGCGTATCATCATTGGTTTCGTAGGCGGTATGCTTGCAGGTATCTTGCTGGCAGTATTAATGAACAGCAACAAGTTTGCGGCGGCTTTGCTTGCGCCGCTGATCAAAGTAGTCAGAGCAACACCGGTAGTTTCGTTTATCATATTAGCATTGGTGTGGATTGTCTCGAACAGTTTACCGGTTTTTATCTCGTTTTTGATGGTGCTGCCAGTTGCATGGGCCAATACTCTTTCCGGTATTGAAAATACAGATAGGCAGTTGCTGGAGATGGCTTCGTTGTATAAAGTAAAAAAATTGCGCATTTGGCGCAAAATATATTTTCCTTCAATACAGCCATATTTATTGGCCGCAGTCAGCAGCGGTCTTGGCTTAGCCTGGAAATCGGGCATTACCGCAGAAGTGATTGCTGCCCCCAGAATGGCTATCGGCAGTGAATTACAGGCGGCGAAAGTTTATTTAGAATCAGCCGATACTTTTGTCTGGACAATAGTTGTAGTTATCATGAGTATTATATTAGAAAAGATTATTACCGCTTTGATTAGTCGGCGTCAGGCCAAATATCCGGCAGAGGAAAAATTATGACAATAGAAATCAACAAAATAAATGTCAGTTTTGAAGGAAAATATATATTGCGCGATTTTTCGTTGACTCTACCCGAAAGCGGAGTAGTCTGTATTTTTGGTCCTTCCGGTTGCGGTAAAACAGTGCTTTTTAAGTGCCTATCGGGGCTAATTAAGCCCAATAGCGGAGAAATCAACGGGTTGAAAAACAAGCGGATGTCGATGGTTTTTCAAGAGAACAGGTTGTTGCCTTGGTTTGATGCTGCAGAAAATGTTGCATTGGTAGTAAATGATAACCGCGAGCAGGCGATGGCGGCTTTGGCAAAAATGGAATTAGCATCAGAAGCAGATAAGTTACCTGCGGAGATGAGCGGTGGTATGCTTCATAGAGTGGCAATCGCCAGAGCATTAGCCTATAATGGCGATATATTATTACTAGATGAGCCGACAACAGGACTTGACGCGGAGCTTGCGATTAAAGTGATGGAAATATTAATTAAATCATGGCAGGGCAGGCTAATATTACTAATTACCCATGAACTTGCGTTGGCCCAAAAGTTTGCTGATATTATTTATACAGTAGAAGGACCTCCGTTACAAATTAAAGAAAAAAGCGAATAAGCATTATGCTTATTCGCTTTTTTCTTTTTCGACTGGCTTGGCATATGTGAATACATCTAATTTAGCTGCAGAAATCTGTATTAATTCTTGTTGTTTGATTTTGGGGTAGACTTGATATAGGATATTAAGATTATCGATAATACCGCCGGAATAAGTTAATCCCTTTTCCAAAGTTGCAGGATCGCCAATAGCTTTTATTACTACTGGTGATAGAAGTGGTTCGCCGTTAATAATTATTGCGAAGTGGCCCATTTCATAAATTTCGCTGATCAATGTATCATCAGTGATGCGTATATCATTGATAGAAACTGCTTCAGCACCTGTAACAAACAATTCGTTTACCAAATCGATCAAATCATAATAAAGCAGATTAGAATCGGTAGTAATAGTAATGCTTATACCTTCACCCTGGACAGCTTCGGTGCCGATGGCAGCGCTTAGAGTGTCGATATTGCTTTCAATAGAGGTAGTTAGGCTTGAACCAGAATTAACTTTCTCTTTGACAGAAGCTAATTGGTCTTGTAGGGAATTTAGCTCGCTTTCCAGATGTTGATTGTTTTGACTGAGATTAATAGCGATTATACTGAGGTTGCCGATTGTTTGTGCTTCCAGCGAGCCGCTTAAGGCAGACTGTGTATTGATTTGAGCTACAAGTAAATAACCGAAAGCCATAAATACTAATATTAATGGTAATTGCCGATATGAAAATTTTAACTTACTTAAAAACTTTTTCAGCACTTGTTTCACCCTTATTTATTTTTGAGTTTTAGTAGAAATTTGTTCTTCTGTAATCTGTGAGTCAGAAGACGGTTGTTGGTTTTTATGGTGTTTTCTAATATTATAACGTTCTAGCAAACCGCGGCGAATAGAGCTAATGTTATTAAAAATTCTCAGACCGAAGACGATAACGGCAGCAAGGTAGAGGTCTAAACCCAACAAATCGCCAAGATAGGCGAGTAGAGCGGCCATGGCAGCGTTGACAAAAAAACCTGAAAGCAAAACATTGCTTTTGAATTTGCCTTCCAAACCGGCGCGCCAGCCGCCAAGGATCGAATCAAGCCCCGCTAGAACTGCGATTGAGAGATATTCGGCATATATGGCCGGTAGAGGAAAAGC
Organism: Peptococcaceae bacterium UBA5752; assembly: GCA_002419055.1. Taxonomy (GTDB): domain Bacteria; phylum Bacillota; class Dehalobacteriia; order UBA4068; family UBA4068; genus UBA4068. The sequence continues at coordinate 49,028 of DIFI01000011.1, read as the reverse complement.
AAAGCCGATCCCCAATAAAATACCGATAAACAATCCCAAAATAGGCAACCACATTTTCGTTTATCTCCCATCATTCGTTATCGTCTTGCGGAACCAATTGCATATATTTTGCTGAATAAACACCGCTGTAAGCCGGTATCGTTAAATCCTTTGTTTTTTCAACTTTAATAGGCATATCGTATTGAATCAAATATTTATAACGACTGCATTCATAGAGTGTATTTTCTAACGCGTCGGCATTACCAATAATCTTTATCTCATAAGGCGGAGCCACACGAGTTGAATTAACCATAATAACAGTACCGACACAGCGAATATGGGATGTGTCGACAAGGCGGATGTCGTTGATTGAAACCGCTTCACTGGCATTTGACAGGGATTTAACAATATAGAGCAGATCTTTGTCATGCACTATGAAATTTTCAGGCTGATATGTTGACGGATTCGTTTTTTTCGCCAATGCCGCGCCCTCAGTATTATCATCAAGTGTGATTATAATACCGGGCCCTGTTAATTCTGTAAACCCAGCCATCAAATTAAGATTGCTCAATTTTTTCTCTTCATTGGAAATAATAGTTTGACTGTTTTCTTGCTTAGTCTGGAGCGATTCGATTTGACTGCGCGTATCAATTATTTGTTTTTCCAACGAGGCGGCATCGTCTTCGAGTTCTTCAATTTGCTTAATCAGATAATCGGAGCTGGCATCGGCTTGTTGACCAACAGCAGCCTTATTGCTATAGATCGCAAAGACAACTAAAAAACCTACAGCAATCGCAATTATTGTCATTATTAACGTATTGATAGCAAACTTTTGCAAGTTAATAATCCTTTCAAAAATAATTTACTGTGTATACCAAATTAATTATACTATATATACAATAGTAATGCCAAGTATATTGGAGTATAATTCAAAAAAATAATTATTATAAATCATTTAATCTTAAAGAAAATAGCAGCTAAATTCGCAGGGGTTTCATATTTAAGCGTCGAATTGATAATTTTAAGATAAAAGGAGAAGAGGAGGTGCATACTTGTTTACTATTGCTTTTATTGACTTGGGTATTTCTGAAATAATAGCAGCTATTTTTGATATAGCAATATTGGCTTTGATTATTTACAAACTATTAATGCTAGTCCGCGGAACTCGGGCTGTACAGTTAATAAAAGGAATTATAGTTTTGCTGATAATGGCCAATATCAGCGATTTACTGGGACTCCATGCTCTACAGTGGGTATTGGATCAGTTTTGGGCAGTTATTTTTATATTCTTAGCGATAGTATTCCAGCCGGAGCTACGGCGTGCTTTAGAGCAGATAGGCCGCGGCCAATTCTTCTTTGCTTCCAATGATATATCTTCGGGCGATATTATTCATACTATAGACGAAATTGTCGATGCACTTGTTTCATGTGCTAAAACAAAAACTGGAGCCTTAATAATAATTGAACGGGAAATTGGTCTTAATGACTACATTGAAACCGGAGTATTGTTAAATTCTCAGATCAGCGAAGAGTTATTACGCAATATTTTTGTTGCCAATACACCATTGCATGATGGTGCAGTAATAATTCGTAGTAACAATATTATTGCCGCAGCCTGTTTTTTGCCGCTTAGCGATAACCCTTATTTATCGATCAGTCTAGGTACTCGCCACCGCGCCGGTATAGGCATTTCCGAAGTATCTGATGCAATTTCGCTAATTGTGTCGGAAGAGACCGGCGTGATTTCCTTGGCCAAAGAAGGTAAGCTTTTCCGAAATTTAGATGAAAAACAATTGCGGGAAGTGCTGTCTACAAATCTGGCCAATTTAGGTGTTCCCAGATATCGCTTGCATAAAAGGGGGTTAAAACGTGGCTAAATTCTCATTTGATAAAAGTAAATTAACACAGCGTTGGGGATATAAAGTTGGAGCAATAGTGCTGGCGCTCTTGCTTTGGTCATATGTTAGCATTACCAATAATACCAATAGCGAAAGCGTATATAATGTGCCCCTGGAAAATAGAAATCTGGCAGCTGATTTAACTACAACAACTGTTGATCAGCATGTCAAGGTTAGAGTCTCCGGTTCAGCGTCAGAACTCGAATCATTAAGTTCGGCTGATATTGAGGCCTATTTAGATTTTAGCGGTGTTGATATCGGCACAACTGAAATTGGTATAAATGTCACATTGCCTGACGGTGTTACTCTTGTATCGGTTTCTCCGGCCAATATTACCGTCAATGTGGTAAAACTTGCCAGCGAAACTTATGATTTGGAAACTGTAGTGGCAGGAGATACTGCTGCTGGATATATAGTGGTTGGCAAATCCATATCACCGACAGAGGTGACACTATCAGGTCCTCAAGTTTACTTGGATAGAGTTGATAAAATATATGTAGAAACAGATGTTACCGACGCAACAGAAAATATCAACGCCAATATTATGATTAAAGTAGCTGATAAACAAGGCAATGATATCAGTAGCTGGTTTACTATTAACCCGGCCACAGCATATGTTTTTGTGGCAATTGGCGGAGATGAACCAGATAAGACGGTATCTGTCTATGTACCCTTGATTGGCAAATTATCAAGTAGTTACCAGATGAGTCGTATTTCTGTTGAACCTGCAACGGTTAAGGTTTTTGGCAATCTTGGAGATTTACTTGATCTTTACTATATCGAAACAGAGCCGATTGATGTTACCGGTTTAAAAGCAAATGATAGTTTTGAAGTAAACCTGAGCCTTCCTGACGGTATTACCACCGGCAATGTATCAAAAGCTACCGTTATTCTTACAATTGAAGAAAAAGAGCAAATAAGTTTTACCAGAAACGTCATATATGCTCATAATTTAGCGGATGGATTGAAGGCAAAATTTGAAACCCAAAAAGTATCGATCAAAATCTCCGGTCCCGCTTCATATATTGACACATTAAAGGAGTCAGACATTGTTCCTTATGTAGATTGTCAAGGCTTGGAAGCCGGAGAACATGAACTTGATATTCAGTTGGAGTTGTCTGCCAATATTAATATAGATAAAATTTCGCCTGCCAGCGTCACAGTAACATTAAGTGATGATGGAGAATAAACTGAGTGAATAAAACAATAGTAAAACGTCTGGAAGAACTGAAAGTATCGCTGGCAGAAGAAGAGTCTATACTTTCTGCCTCGCAAAGTTTAAATTATATCGCAGCAAAAAGCCTTGGTATAGATCCATCTGCAATAGAAGATATCAAGATAATTAAAAAATCACTCGATTTACGGCACAAACATCAGCCATATTTTGTCTATTGTTTAGATATCCATATTACCGATAAGAAATATATCAATAAAAAGTTATCAAAATTAAAAACTATTACATCTGAGCCAATACTTAATATAGAAGGTAAAAGTGGCAACGGAAGGCGTTTACGTTATCCGCCGTTGATTATTGGCGCCGGTCCGGCAGGTCTGTTTGCGGCCTTGATATTGGCGGAAAACGGATACAGTCCGATTCTGCTTGAGCGCGGTCAGCATTTATCACGGCGACAGCTTGCTGTAGCTGATTTCTGGCATAGTGGTCGCTTTTGCGATGATAGTAACGTGCAATTTGGCGAGGGTGGCGCCGGTGCATTTTCTGATGGTAAGTTGACTTTTCGTGGCAAGGATCCTTTGGCAAAATTAGTGATCAATCGCCTGATTAATTTTGGCGCTGATCCTGCTATTGCATATTGGCATCGTCCGCATATCGGTAGCGACCGCTTGATTGAAGTAGTAGGTAATATTTCCGCAAATATCACTGCCTGCGGTGGCAGTATGATTTTTTCTGCTCGCCTTGATGATATCAGCGGCAATAATAGTTTGCAGGAAGTGTCTATTTCGGCAGCAAAGCATACCAGTTTGCCCGCGGAAGCTCTAGTTTTAGCTGTTGGTAATGGTGCTCGAGATACGTATCAGATGCTTTGTCAGCATGGTTTAGCGATAGAGAATAAACCGTTTGCTGTTGGTTTACGTATTTGTCATCGTCAAAAGCTGATCAATGATGTCGCTTACGGCGGTATTGTTTCACCGGCATTGTCGGCTACCGATTACCGTTTGACGTATCAAGATCAGCCCGGCGGACGCGGGGTTTATAGCTTTTGCGTTTGCCCGGGCGGTTATATTATCAATGCCAGCGGCGAACGCGATAGCGTTGTTGTCAACGGCATGAGTTATGCAGCCCGCGATAGCAATTTTATCAACAGCGCTGTTGTTGTTACTGTGGGTGCGTCCGACTTTGGCAGCGAACCTTTAGCGGCAATGGAATGGCAAAGAAAATTGGAACAGCGAGCCTTTACTTTGGCCGGAGGAAGTTATTTTATACCGGTATCTTCGGGAGAAGAATTTTTGGCAGGATCCGGCGGCGGCGCTATTAATCAAGAGTTACTGAAAATTAAAAGCGTAGGAACCAAGGCTGTGAATTTGCGGGAGCTGTTGCCGGAATCAATTGCTGATTCAATAGCTGCTGCATTAAAGAAATGGGAAAACTCTATTCCCGGTTTTGTATCCCAAGGAGTATTGGCAGGCGTGGAAACACGCACTTCAGCTCCTTTGAGAATATTACGTGGTCAGGACGGACAGTCATTGAATATGAGCGGCGTTTTCCCGGCCGGCGAGGGTGCAGGTTACGCAGGCGGCATTGTTAGCTCCGCGGTTGACGGTTTGCGGGCAGCTCAAGCATTAATGGAAATATATCAGCCTGCTGCGGCAGACGCAGTATGCGATTATAAAGCAATAATTGCAAAGGCAATTACAAATTCATATTAAGTTTAATATGATTACTTTTAGGAGGGATGCTAATGGCAAAATTTTTTGGTACAGACGGAGTACGTGGTGTTGCCAATAAAGAATTAACACCAGAGCTGGCATTTGATTTGGGACGCGCTGCAGCGCAGATTTTGGCATTAAACAGTGATTCAGCTTCACCGCGGATTTTTATTGGTAAGGATACTCGTATTTCTGGAGATATGCTCGAAGCGGCGCTGTCTGCCGGTATCTGTGCTGCCGGAGTATCCGTAACACTGCTGGGTGTATTACCGACACCCGGTGTGGCAGTGCTGTGTCGTCAACTGACTGCCGATGCCGGTGCGGTTATTTCCGCCAGCCATAATCCTTTTTCTGATAACGGGATTAAATTCTTTTCCGGCACCGGATACAAATTGCCCGACCATGTTGAGGCGGCAATTGAATCTCTGCTGAATAACCGTTCGTCGATTGAGCGAGCAGTAGGCGATAAATTGGGCAGGATCGATTGTTATAATCAAGCAGCTGCTGACTATAAACAATTCTTATTATCAAAATTTAATTATGATTTAAGTGGAATGAAAATTGCCATAGACTGCGCCAATGGCGCGGCAAGCAGTATAGCGGCGGATGTGTTTAACTCTTGCGGCGCCGAGGTGGTAGCAATCGGTGACAAACCGGACGGATGCAATATCAATAACGGTTACGGTAGCACTCATCCGCAAGCACTACAGGATTTTGTTAAAGATCAGATGGCCGATTTAGGGCTGGCTTTTGATGGTGATGCCGACCGTTTGCTCGCGGTAGACAGCGATGGAGTCATTGTAGACGGTGATGTGATTATTGCCATATGTGCTGCTGAAATGGCAAAGAATGGCAAGCTTAACGGTAACCGGATCGTGGCAACCACGATGAGTAACATCGGATTGAACAAAGCCATGGCTAAATTAGATATTGTTGTTGATGAAACTGATGTCGGCGATCGTTATGTTTTGGAGCGGATGCTGGAAACCGGCGCTAAGTTAGGGGGCGAGCAGTCCGGACATATTATTTTTAGTGATTACAACAGCACCGGTGACGGCATGATTGCCGCGCTCTATTTATTGGGTGTAATCAAATCAACGGGTAAAAGCTTGGGTGAGTTAGCGCAAATAATAGAGAAAAGACCGCAAGTACTGGTCAATGTCAAACTTAAAGATAAGCATGGCTGGCGCAAAGATGACCGTGTAGCGCAAATGATAGCCAATGCTGAACGGGAACTGGCCGCTGAAGGGCGACTGTTGATTCGCCCCTCTGGCACCGAGCCGGTAGTGCGCTTGATGGCGCAAGGTCCTGATAAGCAACGTTTGGAACACTTGATCGAAAAAATTGCCGCCGCGATTAAAGCGGTAAACTAAATACTCGGAGGTAAATATGTGCGGTATTATTGGATATGTTGGAAAGAGGCAAGCGCTGCCTGTTTTGCTGCAGGGTTTGCACGCTCAGGAATATCGCGGATATGATTCTGCAGGTATCGCAACGCTGGAAGATGGTCAGATCCGCTTGATCCGTTGTCAAGGAAAAATTGCCTCGTTGGAGGAAAAAATCAACGGTGATATGGGCAACAGCGATATTGGTATCGGTCATACCCGCTGGGCGACTCATGGTTGCCCATCGGAGGCAAATTGTCATCCCCATTTTGATTGCAGCGGCGATATCGCCGTAGTACATAACGGTATCATTGAAAACTATTTGGAGCTGCGACAATGGTTGACTGAAGAGGGGCATGCTTTTGTTTCGCAGACCGATACCGAAGTATTACCGCATTTGCTCGAACATTATTATCAAGGTGATATGCAGGAAGCCTTTGTCAAGGCAATGGGTAAGCTGCGCGGTTCTTATGCCGCGGTAGCACTGTGCCGCCATCTGCCGCGGACGCTGGTTGCGGCGCGTCAGGATAATCCATTGGTGGTCGGTATCGGCGACGGCGAATACTTTTTGGCTTCCGATATCGCAGCCCTGATTAAATATACCCGTGATATGATTATTCTCGAAAACGGTGACGTTGCTGTATTGAATGACAATGGCGTTGTTATTTACCATGATGGCCAGCCGGTGGAGCGTTCGATCGTCTATATCGATTGGGATAAAGAGGCGGCCGAGATGGGCGGTTATCCGCATTTCATGCTCAAAGAAATTCATGAGCAGCCCTGGGCGATTGGTCAGACGCTGCGCGGCCGTATTTCCGATTGTAAAAGAGTAATGCTGCCGGAAATCGATTGCTCCGGCGAATACCTTAACGGTATCAGAAAGATAGCGATTGTGGCTTGCGGCACGGCCTATCATGCCGGTTTGGTGGCTAAATATACGATGGAAAAGATATTGCGCCTACCGGTCGAAGTCGATATTGCCTCCGAGTATCGTTACAGAGATCCTCTGATCGATTCGCAGACATTGGTAATAGTTATTTCCCAATCGGGTGAGACAGCTGATACGCTGGCGGCACTGCGCGAGAGCAAAGCACGGGGTGCGCGAGTCATCGCTATTTGTAATGTGCTTGATTCAAGCATTGCCCGCGAAGCTGATAATGTGATATATACCTGGGCAGGACCGGAAATTGCAGTTGCCTCGACTAAAGCTTATCTGACGCAGCTGATGGTGATTTATTTGCTGACTATATTTATGGCGGACCAAATGCAATGTTTGTCGGCGGAGCGGATTGCCGAGCTGATTGGCTCGCTGCAGCAGTTGCCGCAATTAGCGCAGCAACTGATTGATCAGTGGGAAGAGCCGATCAAAGGATTTGCCGCTCAGATCAAGGATTGGCAGCACGCTTTCTTTATTGGCCGCGGTGTCGATTTTGCGGTGGCTTTGGAAGGCGCATTAAAGCTCAAAGAAATATCTTACATCCATGCCGAGGCATACGCGGCAGGTGAATTAAAACATGGTACAATTGCTTTGATTGAGCCGGGAATACCGGTAATAGCGCTTGCTACCCAGCGCTCGTTGGTGGAAAAAACGGTCAGCAATATAGTTGAGCTGCGTACACGCGGCGCTCATATTTTGGCGGTATCGTTTGCGGATATAGCCGCTGCCGGATTGGTTGCCGATGAATTGATTGCCCTGCCGGATGTCAATGATCTGCTGGCGCCAATATTGACAGTGATACCGCTGCAATTGCTGGCATATTATGCGGCCGTTGTCAGAGGCTGTGATGTTGATCAGCCGCGCAATCTTGCTAAAAGCGTTACCGTAGAATAATTTTATTTAAGTATACCCGTAATTAAACTTATTATATTTGTTCGATTTTAGGAAAAGAATTTAATAATTAATATAAGTCACAACCTGATGAGGTTGTGACTTTTTAGTTCTAAACCTGTCCTTATATAAATAGAATTGAGTAACTAGAAAATGTTTTTGATAATTTTGAGGAGGTTTCCTCTGATGTCAGTCGCACTGCAAATTCTTCCTTATTTGCCACCTTCGTTGCGTCTGCTGTTAGCATCTCTGACGCCTGTTGAATGGAAAATCATGGAAGAGATCCGCCTTAATCTTAATTTACCGGTCAGTTGCCGTTTTCATGATAACGAAGCTTTCGTAGCCAGCGGTGGCGGACTTACCAACGAGTTTGGACGGGCACATATTCTTAATAACAAAGAAATGGAACAATGCCTGCTTTTATTGTCGCAAAGCTCATTTTATGCACTGGAGGAAGAGCTGCGGCGCGGTTACATTACGCTCCCTGGCGGCCACAGAGCCGGTTTGTGTGGACGTGCAGTATTGGCAGCTGGACAAGTGCGTACAATCAAAGAAATATCATCGGTCAATTTGCGTTTGGCGCGTCAGGTAGCAGATGCATCTTTAACACTATTACCATCGCTGTTTGATCAATATAACAAACTATGTTCAACGTTGTTGATCTCACCGCCGCGGGCAGGTAAAACTACACTTTTACGTGACATTGCTCGTCAGCTGGCAGGCGGCAGAATGATTGAACCGCTGAGAGTTGGTATAGTTGATGAACGTTCCGAGATAGCCGCGATGCGCGGTGGTATTTCCCAGCTTGATTTGGGCATTCGCTGTGATATTCTTGACGGTTGTCCAAAGGCCGAAGGCCTTATGATGTTGTTGCGTTCGATGTCGCCGCAGGTATTGATTTGTGATGAGATCGGCAGCGAAGCTGACGCTGCGGCATTGATTGAAGCAGCTAACGCCGGTGTTAAGGTTGTAGCATCAGCACATGCTACCGACTGTGATGAATTAGCTGCTCGCCCTGTTTTTGCCGCTTTGCTGCACGCACATGCTTTTGAACGTCTGGTGGTGCTGTCACGCCGCCGGGGACCCGGAACCGTCGAGGGTATTTACGATCAAAACTTGCAGCCGTTGGAGGCGGGAGGTTTGGTATGCTGAAGATTATCGGCGCAGTGCTGATTATTATAGCAAGTGCAAGTATTGGCCGCTTGTTTGCCGCTAAATTGCATCAGCGTCAGATTTGTTTAAGTCAACTGCAGCAGGGGTTGCTGGCGCTGGAACGGGAGGTTGGCTTTGCAGCTACGCCTCTGCCGCAGGCTTTGGCGCAGGCGGCGCTGGCGGCCAATCATGGCGGAGTTGTATTTACCGCAGCAGCGGATTTATTGGTTAACGGCGAAGGATTGAGTGCTGCAGAAGCCTTCGAACAGAGTATCGCCGAAAGCCAACTGGCAATCAGTAAAGAGGACCGGCAGATATTAGCTGATCTCTCAGCTGGATTGGGATTGTCAGATTGCGATGACCAGCTTAAGAAAATCGAATTAATCCGCCTACGGCTGCAAAGTGCCGAAACGGAAGCCAAAGAGCAGTACGCCTCCTGGGGCAAAATTTGGAAAAACATCGGCTGGTCGGTTGGGGCAGTATTGGTACTGATGTTTATTTAAAGGAGGATAAATATGGAAGACGCAAGCATTATTTTCTTTCTGACTGCACTGGCAATCGCCGTTACAGTCTTGCATACTTTTTTAAAACAAGCCGGCCGCGATGAATTTGCCTATATGACGTTGGTAGTAGGACTGGCCATCGGACTATTAAAAGTTCTGCCGATTATTGAGGAGCTTTTCAACGGTGTTCAGTCAGTGTTTAAGCTATATTAGGAGTGATGAGCCATGAGTTCATTTGCAGCAATCATACCGATAGTAGCCTTGGCGGTAATTGCTGCCATCATCAGCGTATTCCTCCAGCAGAGTAAACTGCCGGTACTGGCAGTAATAGCGGCATTAGCCACCGGCGCTATCATCTTTCTAAGGCTCTTGCCTTCGTTTTCGGAGCTGCTTTCATTATTCGAAAACATTGCGCTCAAAAGTGGCCTTAATAGTTACTACTTCACTGTTGTTTTAAAAATCATCGGCATTGCCTATATAGCAGAATTCGGTGCCCAGCTCTGCCGCGATGCGGGGCAGGGAGCAATCGCACTCAAGGTAGAAATTACCGCAAAAGTTGCCATCATGCTTTTGGCAATGCCTATTGCTTCGGCGATGCTCGAGACAGTGTTGAGGCTACTCCAATGAAGGCGTTGATAATGGCCGTCGCCATTGCGTTGATGTTATTGTTGCCATTACCTGCTGCGGCAGTGGCGGCAACAACGACAGATACAGCAGCAGAGACTCAAGTCACGACCGAGGGAGTAGCTGACTCAACTGATACGGAAGCTATTGATGAATATCTACAGCAGCTTGACGGAACAATGAACGAATATCTTGACGAGTTTAGCTTTTCCGATTGGTGGGAACAGATGCTGAGCGGTGACATCAGCTTCGATGTTACGATGATAACGGATTTGTTTATCAGTCTGTTTTTTAGTGAAGCGGCTGCCAATACAGCATTAATCGGACAGTTGGTAGTATTGGCAGTGATCTGTTTGCTGTTGAGCGCTATCAAGGACAGCTTTGAAAAAAGCGATATTTCAATGCTTAGCCGTGCCGTGGTTTATCTGGTTTTGACCGGTATTGCGCTTTCGTCTTTTTCGCTGGTTCTCAATTCCTCCAAAGAGGCTATAACCTCGATGAGCGATTTTCTCTACGCAGTGTTACCGGTGTTAATGCCGCTGTTGGCGGCTATGGGTGGCGTAAGTACAGTAGCGATAGTCAATCCGTTGATATTAACAGCGTTATCGTTGATGGTCGACTTGATCAATAATTTTATTTTTCCGCTGATTTATTTTTCGGCTATCCTTCGGTTGCTTGGTCAAATATCACCGCGTTTTAATATAGACAAATTGGCGCGCTTATTCCGGGATATTGCACTAGGGGTTATGGGTGTGATGACGGCGGTTTTCATAGCGTTGATCGGCATATTGGGAGTAGGCACCGCTTCTTTTGATGGGCTTACGGTCAAGGCGGCGAAAAGTGCCACCGGAATTTTTATTCCAGTAGTGGGCCGCTCATTGGCCGATGCTATTGACAGCGTGCTGGGAACGGCACTGCAATTAAAAAATATTGTTGGCATTGCAGGTGTATTAGTTTTGTTGGTTATCTGTGCGTTACCTGCTGTGCAGATACTGGTGCAGGCGATAATCTATCGGTTGGCCGCAGCTTTGATCCAACCGTTGGGAGAAGATCAATTAGCCGAAGCGATCAACGGTATGGGTAGCTCTTTAATAGCAATCTTTGCGGTAACAGCAATCTGTGGTTTGTTCTTCTTCTTTATCTTAGCTGTAGTGATCGGTTCCGGTAATATAACGATGATGATGCGGTAGGCGGTGAAAAGGGTGACAGTACTTAAAGAAACAGTCGGCAATTTGGCTGTAGTAGTGCTTATTAATTCATTTATTGAGCTGCTGCTGCCCTCGGGAACTCTCAATCGCTTTGTGCGGCTGCTGATGGGTTTACTGCTATTGATGGTAATACTTGATCCGCTACTGGGGCTGTTTAGCGGCAACGATTGGGGACCGCTTTATGATAACAGTGATTATGCGGATGAAACTGCTGATGTTCTTGCAGAAGGCGATGCGTTGGCGCAGACGCTGAGTGAGGATGCCAATACAGATTACCGGCAGCAGTTGGAACAGCAGATCAAGTCACTGGCTTTAGTCAATAATAGCGTTCAGCAAGCAGAAGTAGAAGTAGAGCTGGATTCGTCAAGCGGACAGGTAAAACAGGTGAAAGTATCGTTGGTAGCAACTGACTCTGCTGTTGCCGAAAAGGTACGCAGTACTATTGCCGGCTTTATGGCTATCGATGAGAAAATCATCAGTTGTAGCCTGGTGGATGTTAATGATATTAGTGGAGATAAGGAAGAGGTACGCAGTGGACAATAACGCCAACAATAAAAATAAAATCAAAGGTATCTTCAGCCGCTTTTCCAACTTGAACGAAAAAGAGCGTAAATTATTTATGCGCTTGGCGGTGATATTGCTGCTGGGAATTGTGCTGATGAATATTACCTCGATAGGAGATGATAAAAGTGATAATAATAGTGAAAATACCGGGAGTTCGACAACTAAAACGGTTGCTGACACGCAAGAAGAGCAATTGGAAGCAAAGCTGGCGACGATTTTAAGCGCTGTCAAAGGGGCGGGTCAGGTTGCCGTTGCCGTCAGATTCAGCGAAAGCGAATCGACAGAATATTTGCAGGACAGTGACAGTACTAGCACTACTACTCAGGAGGTTACAACAGATAGTAATAGCGTGAGTAAAGAAACAAGTGATAGCGAGCAGTTGGCATCAGCCAATGATGAGCCGGTGGAAGTCAAAAAAGTGATGCCGCAAATTGCCGGCGTTTTGGTGGTTGCCGAAGGTGCGGATAATGCGCTGATTTGCGAGCAGCTGTCACAGGCTGTTCAACAGTTATTAGGGATTTCGGCAAACCAGGTGGTTGTATTGCCGGCAGAATAATATCATTATTTCTTTGGTTATTGTCCCAATTACATAAGCATATTTTGTAAATATGTATTGCTTTTGTTACCTGTATTATCTTAACCATAAAAGGAGGCAAGGTTATGAAAAATATTCATAAAAACAGCAATAAATCTTTAAGAAAAAAGGCAATAATAATATTAATGGTAGTGGCGTTGGCGGTATTTGTGTATGATCTCAGTCAAAGTGAACTGAAAGGGAGTCTTACCGCCGAAGCTCCGGTCGTTTCTCTTGACGATGAGCAGTTGCCGGAGCCGGATGATAGCACGACCAATGAGGATAGTACAACCACTGCCGATAGTAAGAACTATACAACTGATGCCGAATTTTTTGCCTCTTATCGTATGGAACGCGATAGTGTGCGAGATGAGGAATTAGCGGTATTGGATGGTATTATTAAAGATGAAGCAACCGATGCAAAGACGCTGGCCGAGGCGCAGGCGCGCAAAATGGATATAGCCGCTGATATGGAGTGTGAACTGCAAGCGGAAATGCTTTTAGAGGCTAAGGGTTTGGGCGAAGCGTTAGTAAGCATGTCTGAGGACAAGATGAATATTGTGATATCAGGCAAACTTGATGATACCAAAGCGTCTCAAGCCGCAGATATTTGTGCTAATGTCAGCGGTCTTGGATACGAAAATATAATTATTATAGATAGATAAATAAAGTATATTGTTATTTTTGATACTATTTGTTATAATATAAACAGATATTATAAGGGTTATTGGGCGTATTTTTAATTTATTGTTGATTCACCTGATTTTAAAAAAATTAAGGAGGAAATCACATGAGCGCAGACATAATAGAAGAAAAAATTGTCGAAGATAGCAATATAGGTACTGTAAAAATAGCAAGTGACGTAGTTGCTACTATTGCCGGATTGGCCGCATCCAAAATCGCGGGGGTAACCGGTATGAGCGGTGGAGTTGCCGGTGGCATTGCCGAGTTGCTGGGGCGTAAGAATCTTACCAAAGGTGTCAAAGTCGTAGTTGGCGAAGAAGATGCTACAATCGATGCTTATATTATTGTTGAATACGGCACCTCAATCACCAAAGTAGCAACCGAAGTACAGGAAAGCATCAAAGAAGCGGTGGAAACCATGACAGGTCTGAATGCCACTTCCATTAATGTACATGTTCAAGGCGTTGCATTTCCTCAAGAACAACCGCCTGAAACAGAGTAATTCGTTTCTCGGATATACATTTGTAGTTTCCGAAAGAAAGTGGGGGCGATAGCATGACAATTTTTAGACGTATTTTATTGGCTCTTGGGGGATTGGCCTTAGTCGCCCTGGCTACTATTGTTTTCATATGCAATATTAACGAGGTTGTAGCTTCATATTGGTTGCGTAAGTTTCAGCTTATATTTATTAGCGGCGACTATTTTTGGCAGGTAATCGGCGTTGCAGTGCTGCTATTGGCATTGGGCATTATTGGTTTGTTTGCAGCCTTCTTGCGCAAAGGGCATGCTCCGATGATCCGCGTCGCCTCAGAAGAAGGGATTTGCGTTAATATCAGCACAACAGCTGTTGAAAGCGTTGTAAAAAAAGCAGCGCTGGACATTCCCGAAGTTAAGGAAGTAAAAACGCGGATTTATCACGCAGCTGAAGGTGTATCGATATATCTGTTTTTGACGTTGCCGCAGGAGGGAAATTTTCCGCAAATTACCGCTACCGTTCATCATAAGGTAGAGCAGACTTTGCAGGCGATGACCGGTATCAGCGTAACTGAAATCAAGATTGTTATTTCTAGCGTTGTGGATAAGCAGGACAAGCATTAGCCAAAGGAGGTGCGGTTATGGATTGGTATTCTATTTGGTTAGATATTTGGCATAATAACAAAGGTAAAATCGTCGGTATAATTGTCGCACTATTCTTTGCGTTGTTTGTGATAAGCGTTGGCTTTTGGAAAACAATATTTATCTTTATTTGTATATTCATTGGTTTTTATATAGGCAAAAAGATAGACGAAAAGGTTAATATTAAAGAATCGATGGAAAAACTATTTAAAGACTAAGAGGCGGACATTAATGAGCAGACGCAAAGCACGCGAAACATCGCTGCAAATGTTGTTTCAACGCGATGTAGGCAACAATGATTGGGACATGATAACCTTGACACTTGATGAAGCGGAACTTTCTGGCGAGAACGCAGAATTCGCTGTCTCTTTAGTGAAGGGTGTAGATGATAATCTGGCAATTATTGATGAAAAAATTCAAAAGTATGCCCGTGGCTGGGAAATTGATCGTTTTGCCAACATTGATAAGAGCATATTGCGTTTAGGCATCTATGAACTACTGTTTTGTAAGGATTTAGCAGCAAATATTGTAATCAACGAAGCAGTTGAATTAGCAAAAAAGTTTTCCGATAATCAAAGCGCCAAGTTTGTAAACGGTATATTAGATAGCATTTATGTTAATGAAATAAAGCCTTTAACGCAAAACGATGAGAGCTGAAATTATTTAACATGGCTGCTCAATAGAGTGGCTGTGTTAATGTTGGGCTGTTATAGTTTATGGTTGCATATTGCAAACATATTTGATATATCAACATTTAAGGAGGCAAAAAATGTTTAAGATCTTAAAAAAAAGAGTACTTAATCCAGATGTTACACTGATGGAGATTGAAGCTCCCCAGGTAGCACGCAAAGCTTTACCGGGCCAATTCATCATTTTACGCGTTGATGATAAAGGCGAAAGAATTCCGTTGACGGTTGCAGGCTTCGATCGTGAGGCCGGTAGCATCACCATCATCTTCCAAAAGGTCGGCTATACTACAATTAAGCTCGATTCAATGGAAGAGGGTGAATGCCTAATCGATTTTGTTGGTCCTCTGGGCGTAGCTTCAGAATTCGAGGGGATGAAGAAAGTGGCTGTTATCGGCGGTGGTTTGGGAGTGGCTATCGCTTATCCGCAAGCCAAAGCATTACATGATTTAGGTGCAGAAGTAGATCTGATCGTCGGTTTCCGCAATAAAGATCTGATCATCTTAGAAGAAGAGCTTAAGGATGCTTCGACAAATCTGACAATGATGACTGATGACGGATCTAACGGTAACAAAGGATTTGTTACTGCCGCCTTACAGGAGAGATTGGCTCAAGGCGCTAATTATGATACAGTAATAGCAATTGGCCCTTTAATGATGATGAAGGCCGTTTGCGATTTAACTAATGAATCTGGAATACATACCATTATCAGCATGAATCCGATTATGATTGATGGTACGGGTATGTGTGGTTGCTGCCGTCTGACGGTAGATGGTAAAACCAAATTTGCATGTGTTGACGGCCCTGATTTTGATGGTCATAAAGTTGATTTTGCTGAAGCAATCGCGCGCTCCAAAATGTACAAAGCTGAAGAAAAAATCAGTATGGAGAAGCATAATTGCCGCTTAACCGGAGGTGTAAGATAATGGCTAATATGAATACAAACAAGACTCCTATGCCAGAGCAGGATCCTAATATACGTAATAAAAACTTCTCAGAGGTTGCGCTTGGCTATACTGCTGAAATGGCAATTGACGAAGCAGCCCGCTGCCTTAATTGTAAAAATCAGCCCTGTGTTAAAGGGTGCCCCGTCAATGTACGAATCCCCGAATTTGTATCATTAGTGGCTGCCGGAAAATTTATTGAAGCTGCAGAGATAGTCAAGAGCACCAACTCACTGCCGGCCATATGCGGTCGTGTCTGCCCACAGGAAACACAGTGCGAGCAATTATGCATCCGCAACAAAAAGGGTGATCCAGTTGCAATCGGTCGTCTGGAACGCTTTGTAGCTGACTATGCTATGGCTCAAGGCGGCGCAAAAGAAGACATTGCTCCTTCCAACGGCCATAAAGTGGCTATTGTCGGATCCGGCCCCAGCGGTTTGACTTGCGCAGGCGATTTGGCCAAGCTTGGTTATGATGTTACTATCTTTGAAGCTCTACATACTCCCGGCGGCGTTTTGGTTTATGGTATTCCCGAATTCCGTCTGCCCAAAGCTTTAGTGCGAAAAGAGATTGCCGGAGTGGAAGCTCTTGGTGCCAAATTAAAAGTCAACCAAGTTATTGGCAAAACATATTCGCTCGATGAACTAATGGAAGATGAAGGCTTCGAAGCCATCTATGTCGGCTCCGGTGCTGGTTTGCCTAAGTTTCAGAAGATACCCGGTGAAAACTTAAACTGTGTTTATTCCGCCAATGAATTTCTGACTCGTATCAATCTGATGCGTGGTTATGACTTCCCCGAAAACGATACGCCTGTCTTTGTCGGCAATTCGGTAGCCGTCGTCGGTGGCGGTAACGTTGCTATGGATGCTGCCCGCTGTGCTAAAAGAATGGGAGCAGAAAATGTATATATCATCTATCGCCGCAGTGATGCCGAGATGCCTGCGCGTGCCGAAGAAATCCATCATGCCAAAGAGGAAGGTATTATCTTCCGGCTGTTGACCAACCCGACCGAGATCATCGGTGACGAAAACGGCAGAGTGAAAGCTCTCACTTGTGTTGAGATGGAATTAGGCGAACCCGACGACTCTGGTCGCCGTCGTCCTGTTGTTATCAAAGGCAGTGAATACACTATCGATGTCCAGACAGTTGTCATCGCTATCGGCAACAGCCCCAATCCGTTAATTAAGGATACTACCCCAGGATTAGCAGCTGAGAGCTGGGGCGGTATTATCACTGATGAATCCGGAGCTACCAGCCGAGAAGGCGTTTATGCTGGCGGTGATGCTGTTACCGGTGCAGCCACAGTAATTTTGGCGATGGGAGCCGGCAAAACTGCCGCTGCTGCGATCGACGAGTATATTAAGAGCAAATAATTATTCTATCAATTTGCGGCTAACCTAAATTATTTACTTAGAGCCGTCTCAAAATATTGAGGCGGCTCTAGTTGTATACAAATAATTTGATGATTTTCGGCAAAGCCGTTATAATAAAGATGGATGCCCTCTTAAATAAAATAATGGAGGACTGATGAAATGTTACAAACAAGTTGTAAAGACTTTTTGGAAAAACTGGCTTCCGGAGACCCTACTCCCGGTGGCGGCGGCGCCAGTGCTTTTTGTGCTGCATTAGCAACAGCGCTGGCCGGTATGGTCGCCAATCTGACATCGGGTAAGAAAAAATATGCCGAATATCAGGCGGATATTGAAAGAATTTTGGCGGATGCCGAACGGCTGAGGCGGCAGTTTGAGGATTTGGTCAATGCCGATGCAGAGGTATTCGCACCACTTTCTAAAGCCTATGGTCTGCCCAAAAACACGCCCGAGGAAATTGCAGCTCGTGAGCAAATCATGGAGAAATGTCTCAAAGACGCCAGCTCCGTGCCGTTGCAGATTATGGAAAAGATCACAGAAGCTATTGCCCTTCATGAAGAGCTGGCGCAAAAAGGATCTCGTCTGGTTATTTCTGATGTTGGCGTGGGTGCGGCTTTTTGCCGCAGCGCTTTAGTAGGAGCCTCGCTTAATGTTTCTATCAATACGGCTTTGATGAAGAATAGGGAATATGCAGCTCACCTTGATGCTAAGGTAGATGCATTGTTGAGAGAATGGACGCAACGCGCCGATAAAGTGGTTGCCGAAGTGATCAGTGCGGTGAGAAAATAGGAGGCCGATATGGAAAAATTATTGAAGGGCAATGCCGTTGTGGCCGCTATAAAAGAAGATATATTGGCTGAGGTGGCACAACTAAAAGCGCAAGGAGTTGAGCCAATGATGGCGATTGTCCGCTGCGGTGCCAGAGGTGATGATATTGCTTACGAAAACAGCGCCAAAAAGCGTTTTGCCGGATTGGAGATTGGTCTCAAAGTAGTAGAATTGCCCGAGGATATTGGGCAGAACGATTTTGTCCAAGAGCTGCACAAGCTTAACGAAGACAAAAGCATCCACGGCGTTTTGGTCTTTCGTCCTTTACCAAAACAGATCGACGAAAATATTATAAAGTATCATTTGGATTCAGCCAAGGATGTCGACTGCATGACGCCAATTAATATTGCTAAATTATTTTCAGGGGACAGCAGCGGTTATGCACCCTGTACACCGGAGGCGGTAATCGAATTACTTGATTTTTACGGAATTGATCTAAAAGGCAAAAAAGTTACTTTGATTGGTCGAAGCATGGTCGTCGGTAAACCATTAGCAATTTTGTTGTTGCAGCGCCATGCAACCGTAACTATTTGCCATACTCGCACAAAAGATTTACCGCAGACTGTGCAAAATGCCGATCTAGTGATCGCCGCAGCAGGTAAGGCCAAGATGATCGCCGCTGATTTCATCACTCCCGGACAGATAGTTATCGATGTGGGTATTAACGTTGACCAAGACGGCAATCTTTGTGGTGATGTCGACTTTGAAGCGGTGATGGAAAAAGTATTGCAAATTACACCGGTACCTGGCGGTATCGGTACCGTCACTACCAGTTGTCTTGCCAAACATGTTGTTACGGCCGCCCAAAAAACCCTTTAATTATAAATTTAGTGATTTATTCGTATATATAACGCCAGTGATTTACTGGCGTTTTTATTTTTATCTATCAAATCAATATAATAATATATTGTGTAAATCTCTAATTTAGTTTCTATTTAATTGACTTTTATAACTTGAGAGGGTACTATTGTACTATATATATATGATAATATGATTACTTTATACCACATATTGTTATTGTGTAAAAAGCCCAGATGTTTTATCAAAAAATATGCGTATTGCCAAACCAAATGGAAGAGGGGAAATTTAATATGATGATTACAAGCATCAAAAAACGTGACGGTCGTTTATCGCACTTCGATTTGGACAAAATATCAGATGCAATCACTAAAGCTTTTAATGCTACATATCATTCGGGCAATGAGCAAGATGCTCAACGACTTGCCGGAGACGTTTTGATATTATTGGAGAATGAAAACAATCCCAGTCCTGAGGTTGAGCATATTCAGGATATTGTTGAGCAAGTGTTAATGGATAACGGCTATGTCCAAACAGCCAAAGCTTATATTCTTTACCGTTGGGAGCGCAACCGGGTGCGCGAAATGAATACTAGGCTGATGAAACGCTATGAAGAAATCACTTTTGCCGATGCAAAAGATAGTGATATAAAAAGAGAAAACGCTAACATCGACGGCGATACGGCTATGGGCGCTATGCTCAAATATGGCTCCGAAGGAGCTAAGCAGTTTTATGAAATGTTTGTGCTAAATCCCACTTATGCCAAGGCGCATCGCGGGGGTGATATTCATATCCATGATCTTGACTTTTATACTTTAACGACCACATGTTGCCAGATCGATCTGATCAAACTGTTTGCCGGCGGTTTTTCTACCGGACATGGTACACTGCGCGAACCAAACGATATCGCTTCTTACTCGGCGCTGGCTTGCATTGCCATTCAGTCTAACCAAAATGACCAGCATGGTGGTCAGAGTGTAGTTAATTTTGATTATAGCATGGCACAGGGCGTACGCAAAACTTTTGTGCGCGTTTATACACAAAACTTAGCGCGGGCGTTGACGATAATTGATGGCCGGACTGATCAGGAATCAGAGATCAAAGCGATGGTAAAAAAGATCAAAGCTGATACCGGCTTGATGCCGACAATAGATAATAATGAAGAGTATTTAAAGACAGAGTTGTCACAGTTAGTTGACAAGTTTGCAGATAGTGAAGACAGCGCTATTAAAGCGCAGCAATTTGCTTTGCCGCAGGCGATCAAGGATACCGACAGGGCTACCTTCCAAGCCATGGAAGCCTTTATCCATAACCTAAATACCATGCATAGTCGCGCCGGCGCCCAGACGCCTTTCTCCTCGATTAATTACGGCATGGACACTTCGCCTGAGGGGCGGATGGTTATGCGCAACCTCTTGCTTTCCACAGAGGACGGGTTAGGCAACGGAGAAACGCCTATATTTCCGATTCAGATATTCAGGGTCAAAGAAGGCATTAATTTTAATCCCAGTGATCCCAATTATGATCTGTTTAAGCTGGCCTGCCGTTGCAGCGCTAAGCGTTTGTTTCCTAATTTTTCGTTTATGGACGCGCCTTACAATGCTCAGTTTTACAAAGAAGGGCAGCCGGAAACGGAGATCGCCTACATGGGCTGCCGCACTCGTGTCATCGGCAACGTATACGATCCCGATCAGACCATTTCCAATGGCCGTGGCAATCTATCATTTACTTCGATCAATTTGCCGCGCTTGGCGATTAAAGCCAAAGGCGATATCGGAGTATTCTTTGAATCGCTAGATCAGAAACTTGATCTGGTTGTCAATCAGCTGCTGGAACGCTTTGCCATTCAGTGTAAAAAGAAGGTTAAAAATTTTCCTTTCCTGATGGGGCAGGGCGTTTGGCTTGACAGCGAGAAGCTGGACTGGAATGATGAAATAGGTGAGATTTTGAAACACGGCACTTTGTCGGTAGGATTTATCGGCCTGGCAGAAACGCTAAAAAGTCTAATTGGCTTTCATCACGGTGAGAGTGAACAGGCGCAAAATTTGGGATTGGAGATAATTGGTTATATGCGAGCCAAATTAGACGATGCCACTCGCCGCTATGGTTTAAACATCACATTGTTAGCGACGCCGGCTGAGGGTTTATCGGGCCGTTTCGTACGGTTGGACCGCGAACTGTATGGCGAAATCCCTGGCGTTACCGATCGTGATTATTATACTAACAGTTTCCATGTTCCCGTTTATTTTCCCATCGCAGCTTTTGAAAAAATCAATATTGAAGCGCCTTATCACAATCTGACCAATGCCGGCCATATAACCTATATCGAGATGGACGGTGACCCATTAGAAAATCCCGAAGCCTTTGAAAAGGTAGTCAGATATATGCAAAAGAGTGGCATCGGTTACGGTTCGATCAATCACCCTGTTGACAGAGATCCAATTTGCGGCTTTTCCGGCATCATCAAAGATCAATGTCCGGGCTGCGGTCGCCGCGAGACCGATGGAGACGTCGGTTTTGAAAGGATTCGCCGTATTACCGGCTATTTGGTTGGTACAGTCGAACGCTTTAATAACGCAAAAAAAGCTGAGGAAAGAGATAGAGTTAAACATAATATTGAGTGTTCATGTTAACCCAGAACTGCTCATAGTAATAAATTGATTTGATTAATCAGGAGAAATCTATGAGGATAGCCCTACTGCTTCAAGATTCTATTGTTGATGGTCCCGGACTGCGTTTTGTGGTTTTTACCCAGGGCTGCCTGCATAATTGTAAAGGTTGCCATAATCTTTCCACACATGATCCGGCAGGCGGAAAGGAAGTTGCAGTCCCCGACATAGTCAAAAAAATGGCGTCAAACCCTTTAACCGACGGTTTGACGCTTTCCGGCGGTGAACCCTTTTTACAAGTTGCCGATTGTGCCGTCTTAGCCCAGCAAGCTCATCAGCTGGGTTTGGACGTTTGGTGTTATAGCGGTTATACCTTTGAGGAATTAGTTGCCGATAGCAGATTTTTACAGTTGCTGGAACATATAGATATATTGATTGACGGCCCATTTGAACAAGACTTAAAAAGTCTAAATCTCAAATGGCGCGGTAGCACCAATCAACGGGTTTTGGATATTAAGACAAGTTTAGCTGCAAAAAAGGCCGTTGATTACTTGCTTTAATAGAACAATTATTTATTAATTGAATGAAAAAAACTTGACAGCTGAAGGGTGTTGTGATAAAATAACTGCGTTATAGTAAGAAGAAGTTGCACGCTTCTCACCTGTGACCTTATGGGCACACGGGTCAATATGGTAAAGCGTTCATTTTATGGGCGTGGCTATATTGTTTTGGAAGCGGCATTGCCGCTTTTTTGTATTATGGAGGTGAAAAATAATAAAACAACTGCGTATTAATGAAGAAATCAGGGGTAATGAGGTGCGGCTTGTCAGCGATGGTCAGGATCAAATTGTGATACCGCTCAAAGACGCATTGGCCTGCGCTATAGAAAAAGGCTTGGATCTCGTAGAGATTTCTCCCAATGCCCATCCGCCGGTATGCCGGATTATGGATTATGGTAAATACTGTTTCGAACAGACGAAGCGCGAGAAAGAAGCGCGGAAAAACCAAAAAATAGTTCAGATCAAAGAGGTCAAATTCCGGCCTAATATCGAGGATCACGATTTTGATACCAAAGTTAAAAATGCGGAACGATTTCTTAATGATGGCGACAAAGTAAAAGCCACCGTAATGTTTCGAGGACGAGAGATTACCCATACGGATCTGGGATTAGCCTTGTGCCATCGGATGATTGAACGGTTAGCGGATATTGCAGCCGTCGAAAAGTCGCCCAAATTAGAGGGGAAGAATATGATAGTAATTTTTGCGCCTAAACACGCCTAAACTTAAATTATATACTTTACTCTGCCGAAAGATCAATTAGATAAAGGGTAGATAAGGGTAATGCAACAATTCTATTTGAGGAAAGAGGGAACATTATGCCAAAAATGAAAACACATCGCGGTGCCGCTAAGAGAATCAAGGTCACCGGTACAGGCAAATTTAAAAGACATCATGCTTATTGCAGCCATATTTTAGGTAAAAAATCGCCCAAACGTAAACGGAATTTACGTAAAAGTGATATCTTAACACCGGGAGAAGCCAAAAAAGTCAGCAAGCTCCTGCCGTACGCATAAGCATATTAGTCGAAAGAGAGGGTTAAACAATGACCAGAGTTAAAAGAGGATATACTCGCCATCAAAGGCATAAAAAAATATTAAAATTAGCCAAGGGCTATAGGGCTTCCAATTCAAAGCTGTTTAAAGTTGCTAATGAGCAGATATTGCATTCGCTCTATTACTCGTTTGCCCATAGACGTAAAAAGAAAGGCGATTTCCGCAAATTGTGGATTGCCCGGATTAATGCAGCAGCCAGATTAAACGGATTATCTTACAGTAAAATGGTGCATGGCCTCAAGGTTGCCGGTGTAGATGTAAACCGTAAGGTCTTGGCCGATTTGGCCGTCAGCGATTCCGCCGCGTTTGCCAAATTTGCCGATGTTGCCAAAGCTAATCAATAATATAATAATGATTATTTTTCAGCGCAATCCCGTCTGGGGTTGCGCTGTTTATTTTTTAGTGGTGGAGTAGACGATTGCAGAGGCGTGTAGTATAATCAATACCATAAGCAATTGGAGGCAAAAATATATGGAAGAGATATTATCGAAAGATAATCAATACATTAAGTTATTAGCCTCTTTGCAGCAGAGTAAACGGCGACGTCAGACCGGCTTAACCATTGTTGAAGGGGTACGGGCAGCAGAAGAGGCGCTGCGCGCCGGCGTAAAGATAGAGATTGCTCTAATCGAACCACAGCTGTTAGACCAGCAAAGGGCAGGGAAGGTGATTGACCGACTTCGGCAACAAGGTGTGAACGCATATGCGGCTGTAGACAATTTATTGGCGCGGGCGGCAGCTACCGAACATTCGCAAGGAATAATATTAGCTGTCCATTATCCTACCGATGCCTATCAACGAATTGATGAATCGAAATGCGATTTTTTACTGATCGCTGATAATATAGCCGACCCAGGTAATCTTGGTACAATTATTCGCAGTGCCGAGGCAGCGGCAGTTGACGGGTTAATATTGACCGGCAACTGTACCGATTGGACCTCCCCTAAGGTAATGCGTGCTGCGATGGGAGCAACATTAAGGCTGCCGATTTGGGTTGCCAAAGAGAAAGATGCTTTGTCACTATGCCGTACGCGCGGAGTACGATTACTGCTGACGGCAGCCGATGGTGAGCTGTTATATTGGCAGGAGCAATTAGCCAAACCTCACGCATATATTTTAGGTGCAGAGGCAAGCGGTGTTGGCGAATTTTGGCGCGCAGCGGCCGATACTGCGTTAAAACTGCCAATGGCTAAAGGATGTGAATCGTTAAATGTTGCAGTGGCCGCGGCGGTACTTCTTTATCAAACTGTTCAACAAAGATATGACATTAAATAAAATTATCATCTATAGGTTGCCGAAAATTGACGTATAAAAATTTTCCAGATTTATAATTGCCTTTTATTGGAGCCTATGCTATAATATAGATAATAATTCTCCTTGGAGTTGCGAAAGGTAGTGCTGCCATGAGAGTGAATACAGATGCTTTGTGGAAGATTTTTGAACAGACTGGTTCGATAGCGGCATATATATTTTATCGCAGAATGAGCTTACAATAATTCGGGCCGGAACAAAAGGGGTTATTTGATCAACGCGGTCTGTTTTACAGTTGAACTATGCCTTTCCTCCTTTACCGGACGAAAGGCATTATTTTTTAAATCGGAGGTAATACGATGCTGAACAAACTGGCTTCCCTTAAGGAAGAAGCAGTGGCGGCGGTTGTTGATTGTGCAGATTTGGAACAGTTGCAGGAAATCAAAATCGCCTATCTTGGTAAAAAAGGTACGATTACAACGATTGCCAAAATGATGGGAGGATTGAGCGCACAGGAACGTCCAAAGCTCGGCGCCGCCTTGAATCAGACTAAACAGACCGTTGAGAAGGCCGTTGGACAACGATTAATGCAATTGCAGGCCGCAGGACTGACATCGCGGCTGGCGGCTGAAACAATAGATATAAGCTTGCCCGGCAAAAGCTTTGTGCAGGGCAATCAGCATATTTTGAGCAGAGTTGTTGAAGAGATCGAAGATATCTTCCTCGGCATGGGCTATTCGATAGCTGAAGGGCCGGAGGTAGAGCTTGATTATTATAATTTTGAAGCTTTGAATTTGCCGCCGGAGCATCCGGCCCGCGATATGCAGGATTCTTTTTATTTTGGCGAGAGCTTGCTACTGCGCACCCAAACTTCACCGGTACAGGTACGGACCATGGAGCAACTGCGGCCGCAGTTGCCGGTAAAAGTAATATGCCCCGGGCGGGTATATCGCCGTGATGATGATGCCACTCATTCACCGATGTTTCATCAGGTTGAAGGCCTATTGGTGGACAATGATGTCAGTTTCGCCGATTTAAAAGGTACACTACTGGTATTTGCGCGGCGGATGTTCGGCGAAGAGCGGGAAATCCGTTTGCGCCCCAGCTATTTCCCCTTTACCGAACCATCAGCAGAGGTCGATGTTTCCTGTTTCGTCTGCGGCGGTAAAGGTTGCCGCCTCTGCAAGGGCAGTGGTTGGATTGAGATCCTCGGCAGCGGTATGGTTCATCCCAAGGTTTTAAGCGCCTCCGGATACGATCCGGAGCAGGTCAACGGTTTTGCCTTTGGCATGGGCGTTGAGCGGGTTGCAATGCTTAAATACGCAATCAACGATATTCGCTTGCTTTTCGATAATGACCTACGCTTTATCAGCCAGTTTTAGGAGGGGACTTGAATGAGGATTTCATATAATTGGTTAAAAGAATATATTGATATAAATTTATCTCCGGAACAGCTGGCAGAGCGTTTTACGATGGCTGGTCTTGAGGTTGACGAGATAGTATATCGCGGTGATGATCTACAAAATGTAGTGGTAGCCGAGATCAAAAGCGCTGAACGGGTGGAAAATAGCGATCATCTGACTTTATGCCGTGTTTATGACGGCAGCGAACTGCTGCAGATTGTTTGCGGCGCTCCTAATGTCACGGTTGGTCGCAAAGTGGCATTGGCCAAAATTGGTGCCAAGCTGCCGGGCGGCGTCAAAATCAAAAAAGCGAAATTAGCAGGTATTGAAAGTTTTGGCATGCTTTGTTCATCAGCGGAACTGGGCATTGATCCTGAAGGCACCGCCGGTATCTGGCTGCTTAATGATGATTTGCCGCTGGGCATAGAATTATCGGACGCATTGGGTTTAAAAGATGCGGTGATAGTTGTAGAATTGACGCCAAACCGCAATGACTGTCTTGGCATGATCAACGTAGCTCATGAAGCAGCAGCCTTGTCTGATGTGCGTGTAAAACTGCCACGTCCGCAATACCGCGAAAGCGGCGGCGAAGTAGCGCAGCAGGCGGCAATTGATGTTGAGAACAGCAGTCTTTGCCCGCGTTATATCGGGCGGCTGGTTAAAAATATTACGGTGGGTAAATCACCCGCCTGGATGCAGCAATATTTGCTGGCATCCGGTATGCGCCCGATTAACGGCGTTGTAGATATCAGCAACTTTGTGATGCTTGAGACAGGGCAGCCGTTGCACTTCTTTGATTATGATAAGCTGGCCGGCCACAAAATAATTGTGCGTCAGGCGCTTAGCGGCGAAACAATGCAAACACTTGATGGCAAACAGCGCCAATTACTTGGTGAAGAAATACTGATTTGCGACGGCGAAAAACCGGTTTGTATAGCTGGAGTAATGGGCGGCAGCGATACGGAGGTAACGGAGTCAACCAAGTCAGTACTGATCGAAAGTGCTTGCTTCGCTCAAGTGCCGATCAGACGCGCTTCGCGCAGACTCGGCATTCCTTCGGAGGCTTCCCTACGCTTTGAAAAAGGAGTAGATATAGAAGGCTGTGAATTTGCCTCACGGCGGGCCGTACAGTTACTCTGCGAATTTTGCGGCGGTGAGGCGGCGCGTGGCTCAATCGATGTACGGATTGCCCCTACTCCTACCAAAAAAGTTAAACTGCGGCAAAAGAAAGTCAATCAAGTCTTGGGAACTAGTTTTACTCAAACAGAAATAACAGAAGTGATATGCGCTTTGGGTTTCCCCATAGAGATGGTAAGTGATTGTCTACAGGTAGAGGTACCGACATATCGACAAGACATCACTTTTGAGATAGACTTAATCGAGGAAATTGCCCGTATTAAGGGTTATGACAATATTCCTATAACAATACCTGCTTCAGCGGCGCAAGGTCGCCGGACGCCGCAACAACAACTGATTCGAAAAATCAATCAATTGATACGTACTCATGGACTGATCGAAACGATCAATTATAGTTTTATTAGTAATAAAGAGGCGGAAAGGCTGCAGTTGCCTACTAACCATGCTTGGCATAAGGGGCTGGCCATTCTTAATCCAATAAATGAGGAACAAAGTGTGATGCGGCAGTCATTATTACCGGGGCTGCTCCATTGTTTGACGCGAAATCTAAACCGTCGTAATGACAATTGCGCTATTTATGAACTTGGTAAAGTATTTATACCGCAGGCCAAAGCCGATCAACCGGATGAAGTGATGACACTATGTTGTGTTTTATGCGGACAAGCGCCTTCTTACTGGAAGAATGGCGGAGAAGAATATGATTATTTCTACCTTAAAGGTATTATTGAGGATTTGCTGACGGCAGTCGGTGTAAATAATGCTGCGTTTGTGCGGGCAAAATATAGCTTTCTCCATCCCGGGCGCAGTGCTGCGGTGTTGGTAGGTGGTCAAGAGATTGGTTATATCGGCGAACTGCATCCTCAGGTAGTCGCCAATTATCAGGCAGACGGCGCAGTGATTGCCGCTGAGCTTGATCTTAGACCATTACTGGCTTTAGCCGAGTTGTTGCCCAAAGGAGAGGAGTTGCCTCGCTATCCGGCAGTAAACCGTGATATTGCCTTAATCGGCGATAATTCAATAGCTGCAGCCGAAATTGAGCAGGAGATCTTGCGTTTAGGCGGCAAGGATCTGCAGGAAGCGCGGCTGTTTGATCTTTACGAAGGTGCACCTATCGAGGCTGGCCAACGCAGTTTGGCATACTCACTACTCTTTCAAAGTAAACAACGCACTCTGACTGATAGCGAGATTGACGCTGCGTTTGCGCGGATTGTTGCCGGTGTTGCAGATAAGTGGGGGTTAAAATTGCGGTAGCATTTTTAACGTTGTTGTAATAATATTTACAGTACGGTATTGTAAAGGAGGTAAAAAGATGCGGGAGGAAATAACGCTGCAAACAATTATTGATGGCGCTCCGTATACGCTTTGCGGGGATATCAGCGAAGAAAGATTGCAGCAAATAGCGTCTTTGGTAGCAGATAAGATAGCTCATATTCGCTCGGAAGCGCCGCATTATTCGCCACAGCGCGCGGCAGTGCTGGCAGCGCTGCAATTGGCTGAAGAATTGCTTAGTATTCAGGATGAATATTTAGAGCTGCTCTCCGAAGCAGATATCGGCGGAGAAATAAAATAATATATATAATAATATTTTTTTCTTATAGTGGCTGGTTGCAGCCCCCTTGCAAAGGGGGCTATCAGAGTTTAACAAAAAGGGGATAGCTTATTATGAAAATCAGAGAAATTTACGATATGGCGATATCTATGGGTATTGCGGCCGACCCGCGCGGAGAAGAAGCAGTCCGCAAAGAGCTGACAAAATTGCAACAAACATATGACAAATTAGATGATGACGAAAAGGAATTTTTTGATGTTGAGAGCTTGACTAATCCTTATGCCGACAGCCGCATTTTATTTGGTGATGAAGATCAAGATATCAAAAAAGTGATCTGCGGCGTTGATATGGAAAGTGGCGAAATTGCGGTAGTGGCAATGTTAAATAGCCGTGGCGCTAAAATCGATCTGATCTGGGCGCATCATCCTGAAGGCGGCGCTTTGGCTGCCTTACCGGAGGTTATGAAATTGCAAAGCGGTGTAGTCGCTGCAGCAGGCGTTTTACCCAATGTAGCCGAAGGATTGCTCGATCAGAGGATTAAGGAGGTCGACAAGAGTATCGGTGTTGTAAATCATTACCGCAGCGTCGATTCAGCACGTTTGCTGGGAATACCGATGATCTGCATTCATACTCCGGCGGATAATCTCGTTACTCAATACATTACCAACTATATGAAAAATGCCGCCCCCGATACGATCGGCGATTTGATCAAGTTGCTTAAAGAGGTGCCGGAGTATCGTCAGGCAGCAATCAATCATAACCCGCCGCGGATTGTAGCTGGAACAAAAGATCGGACTGCCGGTAAAATATTTGTTGATTACACCGGCGGTACCAGCGGCCCCAAAGAATTTTTAGAAAAGCTTTGTGATGCCGGAATCAGCACGGTGCTTTGTATGCATGCTACCGACGGTATGGTAGAAGAGGCCAAAAAAGTCCAGCTTAATTTGGTAATAGCCGGACATATGGCCAGCGATAGTCTCGGACTGAATTTATTGCTCGATCAAGTTGAACGGCGCGGCGTAGAGATTGTGGCTGCTGCAGGGCTGATCAGACATCAGCGTGATTAGTTTTTGGTTTATAAGTGATATACTATAGGGTGGACAGGAGAAATAATATGACGGAATTATTAGCGCCGGGCGGCAGCATGGAAGCGCTGAAGGCGGCGATAGTTGGCGGCGCAAATGCTGTTTATCTTGGCGGAAAACAGTTTGGAGCGAGAGCGTTTGCCGAAAATTTTGATGAGCATGATCTAGCGGAAGCAATCAAATTGGCTCATTTTCATGGATGCAAGATCTATCTCGCCGTAAATACCTTAATAGCTGACGAAGAGATGGAACAGGCGCTAAAATGGATCCATTTTGCCTATACGCAGGGCGTAGATGCTCTGATAATTCAAGATGCGGGTCTAATGTCGCTGATACGCAAACTATTACCGGCACTTCCGCTGCATGCCAGCACCCAAATGACTATTCACAATAGCTATGGCGCCAATTTTTTGGCTGCTCAAGGTGTAGAGCGGGCGATATTGGCGCGGGAACTATCAATTGAGCAGATAGCTGCAATTAAAGCAAAAACCGGTTTAGAACTGGAGATCTTTGTACACGGTGCGCTTTGCATCTGTTACTCCGGTCAGTGTCTGTTTAGCAGCATGATCGGAGGCCGCAGTGGCAATCGTGGCCGTTGTGCGCAGCCTTGCCGCATGGGTTATACTTTGGTTGACGAATTTGATGATGAGATAATATTGGACAATTGCGGTAATTATTTACTCTCGCCGCGAGATTTGTTTGCTTTCCATCATATAGAGCAGCTACACGCGCTGGGGGTTGCGGCCTGGAAGATCGAAGGGCGGATGAAAAAGCCGCAGTACGTGGCAGTGACCAGCAGCATTTACAGTAAATATATACATCTGCTTGACCAGCAGAGGATAATGTATCCTAATGAAGAAGATTACCGCAAACTGCTACAGATATTTAACCGTGACGAGTGCGGCGGCTATTGGTTTGGCAATCCCGGCGCTGCGCTGATCAGCTTCAAGCGGCCCAATAACCGCGGTCTTTTCGTTGGGCGGATCAGCAGTATCGAAAACGGTAAAATAACACTGAAGAGTGAACAGCCTTTGACGGTCGGCGACGGCTTAGAGATTTGGGTCAGTGTCGGCGGCCGCATCGGTCAAACCATAGAGCAGATTTCGGTCGGGGGAACAGGGGTTGAAACGGCAGCGGCAGGGGAAACCGTGTCTATAGCGATCAATGGCGGCCGTGTCGGCGATCGTGTTTTCAAGACTTATGATAAGGCGCTTAATGACGAATCGGAAGCTCTCTATGCCCAATTACCAGAAAAAAAGATTGATTATTTAGTTACGGCATATGTAGGACAGCCATTAGAGATTTCGGCAACCGATAGCGATGGCTATAAAGCAAATGTTTTCAGCGATTACATCGTAGAAAAAGCTAAAACCAGCGAAAGCGATTGGTATGCGATACAAGGACAGCTGGCACGGCTGGGTGGCAGTGGCTTTACCTGTGGCTCGGTAGACGGGGAGCTTGATGAGGGAGTTATGATTCCTTCTTCTGTGCTGAATAAATGTCGCCGCGAGCTGGTAGAGCAGTTGACACAGCAGCATCATCAACCATATGCTCATCCGCCGGTTGAAGAAAGGATGTTTTCTTTGGCCGCATCATCGTTGCTAGCGCATCAACCCAAAACAGCCAAAAAGCATCAATCGTTACCACAAATTGCGGTTATGGTTGATGACGCTGCGTTGGCGCGCGATTGTGCCAAGATTGGTATTAAGGATATCTATGTGGCAGTGGAGCCATTAAAGCCGCAGCCTAATCTTAACATTAATGCTCTTGCTGCTGAATTTGGAGAAAAGATAACGGTAGCTTTACCGCGCATTATCTCCGATGAGGCAGCAGTACAGCTAATTACAAATATCAAAGCGTGGCAGGAAAGAGGAATAAAGTCTCTGCTGATAGAAAATTGCAGCCAAATTGCGTTGGCGGATGCAGCAGATTGGCAAGGCACAATTTACGGCGGTAGCGGTCTCAATATTTTCAACAGCACGACAGCTGATTTTTATCAACAGCAGGGCATGAAAAAGTTGACGTTGTCGCCTGAATTAACGTTGAATCAACTAACAAATATCGTCTGCAAGGCGGAGAAAGAAGTAATCGCTCAAGGTGCATTGGAATTAATGGTAAGCGAATATTGTCTGCTTGGCGCTGTTGCCGGTGGGCGGGATAAGGGCTGCAATTGTGGTGCCCCCTGTAAAGGAAAAATTAGCCCCAAAGTAGCGTTACGTGACGAGAAAGGCTATGTCTTCCCTTGCCGTTTTGATCAAAACTGCCGCATGCATATCTTCAATTCCCGACAACTATGCTTGCTTGAAGATATTCCGGCTCTGGCTCAAGCCGGTGTCGATATTTTAAGGCTCGACTTGCGTTTATATCCGCGGGAACAGGCGCTGCGGATTACAGAGTTATATCGTCTGGCCGTATCAGATGATGGCTGGAATCTTGATAATGCCTGGAATAAGTTGCAGCTGATAGTCAAAGATTATACTAAAGGACATTTGTATCGAGGAGTATAGACCACGGAAGTGATTTGAGGATAAAGATGGATAAAAACTTACTACGATTGGAATACGACAAAATTTTATTTCAACTGGCCGGTTACACCTCATTTGCGGTCTCGCGGGAGCTGGCTGAAAATCTTTTGCCAGCAACTGGCGTGGCAGAGGCGACGGAACGGTTAGTGGAAACGGATGAAGCAGCAGCTGTATTGACGCTTTATCCGTCATTTTCACTTGGTGGAGTTTGGGATATCAGGTCTTCTCTGGCGCACCTGCAGATCGGTGGGGTATTGACGGTGGAGGAATTAATCAATATCGCGGCGACGGCACGGGCCGCACGGCAGAGCAAGCAGTTTTTTAGTGAACTTAAAGGCAAATATCCTATCGTCTGCGGCCTTGGCCGTGATCTGGTGATGCTCAAAACCATAGAAAGCGCGGTAGAAAAGGCGATTGCCGACGATGGCAGCATCAATGATAATGCCAGCGATAGGCTATCTTCTATTAGACGGCGTAAGCGGCAAGCTGCGGATCGGATCAAAGAACGGTTGGATAGTCTTATTAAAAACCCGCAGACTGCCAAGTTATTGCAGGATCCGATAGTGACCATCCGTGATAACCGTTATGTAGTACCAGTCAAACAGGAGTATCGTGGACAGTTGGCTGGTATCGTCCACGATATGAGCGCCTCTGGGGCGACGCTTTTTATCGAACCGCTGGCAGTAATGGAACAAAACAACCAACTACAGCAGGCCGCGAGGGAGGAAGAAGAGGAAATTGCCGCGATCATGCGGGCGCTGTCTATGGTAGTAAACAGCTTCAGCGCTGAACTGCAATTGAATATTTCACTGCTGGCACGGCTTGATTTTGTTTTTGCCAAGGGGCGTTACAGTTATTTGCTGGAGGGTATGGCGCCAAAGATTAGCGATAGCGGCGTTATTAGTTTGACACAGGCACGACATCCACTGATTGCGGCGGACAAAGTGGTACCAATTGATGTGACTATTGATAAAAAAACAGCGGCGATGATTATCACCGGCCCAAACACCGGCGGTAAAACTGTAACGCTCAAAACAGTAGGGCTATTGACTTTGATGGGCTTGGCCGGTTTGCATATTCCGACAAAGTCCGGCAGTGAAATCTCATATTTTAACAAGGTATTTGCCGATATCGGTGACGAACAGAGTATCGAGCAAAGCTTGAGTACATTTTCTTCTCATATGGCCAATATAGTTAAGATATTGGCGCAAGCCGATGAAAAAAGCCTGGTGCTGCTGGATGAGCTGGGCGCTGGTACCGATCCCACCGAAGGTGCGGCGTTGGCGATGGCTATACTCGAACATTTGCAAAAGTGCCGCTCTAAGGTATTAGCCACAACTCATTACAGTGAGTTGAAAGCCTATGCCTGCAATAATCCAGCAACAATCAATGCCAGCGTCGAGTTTGATCTGGCCACATTATCGCCAACTTACCGACTGCTCACCGGCGTGCCTGGCAAAAGCAATGCTTTTGAGATCAGCCGTCGTTTGGGATTGAAAGATAGTATTGTTGATACAGCTGCCTCTTTTCTTTCCAGCGAGGATGTACAGATTACTGCAATGCTGGCCAACCTCGAAGATATGCGTCGGGAATTGACCAATCAAAAACGGCAGTTGGATACAGCTCTGGCCGAATGTGCAGAACGGGAGCAACATCTGCGTGATCAAGAACAGCACGGCGAGCGAGAGCGGGCGGAGGCTTTAATTGAGGCAAACCATCAAGCGCAGCAGCTGGTTGCCGCTACAATGGATCAGTGCAGCGATTTATATCAGCAAATACGCAAACAAGCATCAGTAGATACGGCAGCTGCGCAAAAATCTTTTCAGCAAGCTCAGGTCGAGCTAAAAAAAATGAAGAAAAAGGCAGAGCAAGAAAAACCAGAACTGCCCATAGCCGGCGAGGCGCCGCGGCAATTACTGGTTGGCGAAAGGGTATTTTTGCCGCGTCTGAATAACGAGGCTGTTGTATTAAAATTATCAGATAGCGACGGACAAGTGTTACTGCAGGTTGGTGCGCTGAAACTCAAATATGCCTTTAGTGATATTAGATTGATTGATGAAGATAAAACTGCTAGTATCAGGAGCTTTGGCAGTGGCCGTTTCGGAAAGATACAGATGGAAAAAGCTCTGGCGGTTAAAAGTGAGATTGACTTGCATGGTCTGGAAGTTTTAGAGGCAGTAAACGTGCTTGACAAATATATCGACGATGCCTTTATTGCCGGCGCCAAGAAGGTTAAGATAATTCATGGCCGTGGAACAGGTGCTTTAAGAAAAGGTATCCGCGAATACTTACAAGGCCACCGGCTGGTCAAGAGTTTCAAAGACGGCGAATATAATGACGGCGGTATCGGAGCAACGATTGTTGAACTTGATGTATAAAGAATATAGAAAGTAAGCCACGCTAATGCGTGGCTTTTTATTTTGATAAAGAAAAATTACCACATCTGCTATATAAGATGAAAAGTTTTAAGTAATAACGCATTAATGTTGTCATAGTAGTATAAATATAGAATTATTGGGGGTTTAAAAAAGACGTCTTGAAGGGAGAAAAATGTCATGAGGTCATTAGATGAAAAAAGACTAATTCTACTAATTCTAGTTTTTATATTAGCAGCTTTCATGCTTATTGCCGCCGGCTGTACTGAGGATACCGCAACACCCGCATCTAATGAAGAAATATTGGCTTCATGGACAAAAAATTCGGAATCAAAAGCATTGTTAATAGAGTATGTACAGGATGTGACAGACAAGGCTAGCGCCGATTTCATTCCGGCTGAGGATCGGATAGCTGTATTTGATATGGATGGCACTTTTCTCTGCGAAGGCAACATATCAGAGACTGTTTTGGGCGTCGCGGTTACTCTATATCGTTGTGAAGAATTAAAAGCCGCCGGCAAAATTAACGAGGGCGGTGCACTTTACGATAATTATCAGGCATTGCAGCAGCAACTGGCAGAAGATCCAACGCTCGGCAAGTATGGCGCTGATCTTCTTTATGCGGTGATGGGTGGCGCTTTTGCCGGGATGCCGATCGAAGAATATGTATCCTATGTCACGGCATTTATGACAACTCAGCACCCCGATCTTGATATCAAATGGGCAGATGCTTTTTACCGCCCGATGATTGAACTGATTAATTACTTGGAAGACAATAATTTTACGGTTTATATTGTATCAGGTACAGATCGGCAAACTGTTTGGGGCGCTAACCAGGGAGTAATCGATCTGCCGCGCAGCCAAATGATTGGCACCGATATCAATCTTTATGGGTCAACCCAAATTCAGGACAGCTATGAATTTGCCGTTGCTGACGAGTTGTTGCGGCAGCGTACATATTATGGCTATAATTTTGATAATGCCAAGGTATTTAATATTTACCGTCAGATTGGTAAAAAACCGGTGATGGCCTTTGGCAACAGCAGCGGCGATTACCCGATGATCAATTTTACTTTAAGCAATGATTACCGTACCTTTGCCGGATTGCTTATCCATGATGATGCTCAAAGAGAGTACGAATATAATGTTGATACTTCATTGGCAGCCTGCGAAGATAATAGTTGGACGCCAATATCAATCAAAGACGACTTTTCCGCTTTGTGGCTAAATCAATAAACTTTATTAAGACAGATAATTAGAAACCCTCCTTTGAGGTTTTTAAATTATGTTAGGTAGCAATGATGTTTGAATTGAGTTGACAAATTATGGTATACTAAAAATCAGGAAGAGGGTGGAAGATATGAAGAAACTGGTTATCTATTATTCGCTTTCCGGCAAAACGCGGAAAGTGGCGCAAAGCATGGCCAAGCAATACGATGCTGATATAGTTGCCATCAAAGAGAAAAAAAGGCGCAGTACTATCAGCGCATATCTAGTTGGCTGCCCGCAAGCGATGGGTCACAGAAAAACAGCAATCGAACCGCTTGGTGTTAATTTAGATGAATATGACGAAATAATAATCGGTGCTCCAATCTGGGCCGGGTTTCCGGCTCCGGCTTTTAACAGTACGGTAGCGCAATTGCCGCCGGGGAAAAAGGTATCATTGTTCTTTACTATGGGAGGTAAATCCAGTACAAAATGTGAAGCTGTAACCAAGCAGGCAGTTACTAATAAGGGTTGCACCATCGGCGGTTATCAGAGTATTCAGTGCTAAACAATTCGGTATAAGCACCATCAAATTAAAAGGAGCGATTTTATCGCTCCTTTTAATTTGCATTCTATAAAAAAAGCCTTGGGAGACCCTAAGGCTTTTTTATAAAAATAAAAATCGCTTATTTTGTGTTAATAAATTGATTCCTATATGGAGGTATTGCTTTCTTACTATTCAGTAGGAGCATCTGCGGGTACGTCTGCGGGTACGTCTGCGGGTGCGTCTGCAGGATCAACTACAGGATCAACTTCGGGATCAACTACGGGATCTTCATCATCAATGTCGATGATTTCGTTTTCATCATCCCAAGTAATATTAATGCCAAAAGTCTCGGCAAGAAAACGGAGCGGGATGTATGTTCTGCCGCAGGTGATATTGGCCGGTTGAGGCATTTCTACTGTAGTACCGTCAACGGTTACAGTCGAGCTGCCGATAGCGAATACGACAACAGTATTATTTAAAGTAACGGTAACAGTTTTGTTAACTGTATCATAATCCACTGAAGCGCCGAACTCTTCGGTAATAGTTCTGACCGGAATTAAAGTTACACCGCCCTTGATATATGCAGGAGCTTCCAGTTTAATAATATTGTTTTTAACGGTTATGCTACCGGCTTCCAGTGTGTATGCATCCGCATACATTTGCTCGATAAGAGCGTTGGCGTTCTCAAATTGCGCCAGTTCCTCTGCAGTATACATGGTTTTTGTTACCATATATCTCTCGTTAATGGTTTCTTTGATCTGTGCCTGCAAACCTGCTATTTGTGCTGTTAGAGTGTTGATACTCTCGAGGATAGTAGCAGCGGTGCCGTCAGGATCACCAGCAGCTATCGCAGCATCATAATCTGCTTGCAAAGCTTCGATCTGCACTTCCAGCTCGCTTTTTTGTTGTTGAAGAGCTTTCTTTTCTTGGTTAAGCTCTAATTTAAAGGCCTTTTTTAATGCGTTTTCCTCTTTGTTTTGCTGTCCGTTTGAAGTAACTTCGTTGGTTACCGTGGTCTCTTCGCTTTCAATGATGGCGTTATTGCTGTTGCCATTACCGTTGCCATTACCATTACCATTACCGTTGCCATTTACGGCTAATGCCGTAACAGAGAACGATAATACCAGCGCTAAGGCTAAAACAAGAATCAGAAGTTTTTTCATCTTTTTTTTCTCCCTTTCTTTTTTCCTCCGAAAAAAAAGTGCGTCCCAAGGAGCGCACAGTTAAATATTCTGTGACTCTCTTCGGCAACCGGCTGTCATAGGCATCATCCAGACTGCCCTTAGATCCTTGGCTTTGCGTCCCCGGTTTTCACCAGGTTTGCCATTTCGGAGATATATTTTCATATTCATTATTAATACGATTTATCTATATTAATCCATCTAAAAATATTAATTAAATTAAACCAAAATATTTAAATGACAAAAAGCCAATGTTCATTTGCATAATATCCTTTTTTCGGCAAACAATAACCTATGAGTTTTAATAACTGCCGATGGAGGAAATATTATGAAAGCAACAGGAATTGTGCGCCGTATAGATGACCTTGGCCGAGTGGTCATCCCCAAAGAAATCCGACGCAACCTGCGGATTCGTTGCGGCGATCCCTTGGAAATATTTGTTGATCGTGAAGGCGAAATTATTCTCAAAAAATATTCGCCCATTGGCGAGCTGGCCACCTTCGCCCGCGAATACGCCGATGCCATATATGATGCGCTGGGTAAAACCGTATTTATTACAGACCGTGACAGTATTATTGCCGTCAGCGGTGCGCCAAAGAAGGATTTTCTAGGCAAAAGCATTGGCTCAATGGTTGAAAAATCAATGGAGCAGCGTAAACCGATGGTCACCAATTATCGCAGCGGTGGCAACCAGCCTCTAGGAGGCAGCATCGTTGCGGATGATAATGGTGAGGAAAGCTACCGGTTTTTCGGAGAAATGGTAATGCCAATAGTATCGCAGGGCGATCCAATTGGCGCAGTTGTTATCTGTGATAAGGAAGGCGGTACTGAGCTGGGGGATCTAGAACGCAAAGTAGCTCAATCTGCGGCCGGTGTAATGGCAAAACAAATTGAGCAATAAATAGAAATCAAGTTTGGTTAGTGGGCCGCTATCAGCGGCCCACTTTTTGAATTCATATTTGATTAGATCAATAACATCCAGGTAAAGCTGACTATTAATATTAAATGAAGCAATATTTTGTTGACTATTAAATATCGATATGATAGACTAATAACCACATGGAAAACAGATTTTGATACGTCTTTCCATGCAAATATTTTTTGACCACCTTGATTAAGGTAAAGGCCATACGGACAGCCGGGTCAACTGCCGATTGGCAACTTAGTTGCCTTATTGATTGAGTTAAAAGCTCGAATTTTATAAGTTGGTTACTTCATAACCAGTGGGCATTCGGCTCACCAAACTTGTGAAACTGTCAATAAGAGTAGTAAAAGTAAAATATTTGCTATATAGACTCTGAATCCTTAATCTGTTTTTTAATGTCAGTTTAAAAGTGATTATATCGGTAGACAAATAATATTTCACTTTAAAAATCAGAGTACAGGGAATAAAACGCAAGTAAGGGAGAATTATGCCATTTACTTGTATTTTTTTTATTTTTAAGGGGACAAATAAATGACTAAACTTTCACAGACTGAAGCCCCAATCTATGAGGCTTTAGAACGGTTCCGTCAGATGCGGGTGGTTCCCTTTGATGTGCCGGGTCACAAACGGGGGCGGGGTAATCACGAGCTGGTAGAACTATTGGGTGAACAATGCGTGAGTCTTGATATCAACTCTATGAAACCGCTTGATAACTTGTGCCATCCGGTCTCAGTTATCGCAGAGGCGGAGGATTTGGCGGCGGAAGCCTTTGGCGCTGCTCATGCTTTCTTGATGGTCGGTGGTACTACTTCTGCGGTACAAAGCATGATACTTACCGTCTGCAAGCGCGGCGATAAATTGATTCTTCCCCGTAATGTTCACCGTAGCATCATTAATGCGCTTGTGTTATCCGGGGCCAAGCCTGTTTATGTCAATCCTGATGTCGATCAACGTCTTGGTATATCTTTAGGGATGAGTGTTACTCAATTAGAGCAAGCAATTATTGCTCATCCTGATGCTGTGGCAGTACTGGTTAATAATCCCACATATTATGGTATTTGCTCCGATTTAAGCTCGATTGTGAAGTTGGCTCATGGAAACGGTATTGAGGTTTTGGTAGACGAGGCCCATGGCACTCATTTCTATTTTAGTGATGATCTGCCAATTTCTGCGATGGCTGCCGGTGCTGATATGTCGGCTGTTAGTATGCATAAGTCAGGCGGTAGTCTGACTCAAAGCTCATATTTACTGATAGGTCCTGCTGTTAACGCCGGTTATGTTAGGCAGATCATAAATTTAACTCAGACTACCAGCAGTTCTTATTTATTATTAGCCAGTTTGGATATATCACGCCGTAACCTGGCCCTGCGAGGCAAAGAAGAATTTGCAAGAGTGGTTGCTTTAGCGGAATATGCACGCGCTGAAATAAATGACATAGGCAGTTATTATGCTTATTCGCGGGAATTGATCAACGGCGGCAGTATTTTTGATTATGATGTAACAAAATTGTCTGTAAATACTATTGATATTGGTTTGGCTGGTATTGAAGTTTATGATATTTTGCGGGACGAGTACAATATACAGATCGAGTTTGGTGACATTGGCAACATTTTGGCTTATATTTCGATCGGTGACCGTAAACAGGATGTTGAAAGGCTGGTAAGCGCACTTGCCGAAGTACGCCGTAGGTATCAACGTGATAAAACCGGTTTGCTTTCTCAAGAGTATATTGATCCTCAAGTAGTTATTACGCCTCAGGAGGCGTTTTATGCTCCCAAAGAATCGCTGCCGATTGATGAAACAGAAGGAAGAATATGTAGTGAGTTTGTTATGTGCTATCCACCTGGAATTCCGATTTTAGCTCCCGGAGAAAAGATCACAAAACAAATTTTGGAATATATACGATATGCCAAAATGAAAGGCTGTTCATTAACCGGATCGGAAGATCCCAGCATAGAGGTTTTAAACGTGTTGAGAGGAGTATGAGATAGTGGAATTATGGTTTTCCGAGCGACATACGCCCAATGTAAAGTTATCTATAAGGGTAGAGCGACAGCTTTTCAACGGTCAGAGTGACTTTCAAAGAATAGACGTCTTTGAGACAAAGGAATTTGGGCGGTTTCTGACTTTGGATGGTTATATTATGCTGACTGAAAAGGATGAATTTATTTATCATGAGATGATGACTCATGTACCGATGGCAGTACATCCCTCTGTTGAACGGGCTTTAGTAATAGGTGGTGGAGACGGAGGAGTCATTCGTGAGCTGACACGCTATGATTCGATTAAGCAAATTGATATTGCGGAGATTGATCCTATGGTTGTCGAAGTCTGCAAAAAGTATCTGCCGCAGACAGCCTGTAAGTTAGATGATCCCCGGGTTAATATTTACTTTGAAGACGGTTTAAAATTTATGCGTTCTAAGCAGGATACCTATGATTTGATTATCGTTGATTCCACGGATCCTTTCGGTCCTGGGGAAGGCTTGTTTACCAGAGAGTTCTATGGCAATTGCTATAAAGCTCTGCATGATGATGGCATTATGGTCAACCAGCATGAAAGCCCATTCTATACAGAGGATGCCAAAGCTTGTCAACTGGCGCATAAACACATTATTGTAAATTTCCCTATCAGTCGTATCTATCAGGCTCATATTCCAACCTATCCGTCTGGCCATTGGCTGTTTGGTTTTGCCTCAAAAAATTATCACCCGGTACACGATTTGGATGCTGCTGCATGGAATAAGCGAGGGATTAAAACACGATATTACACGACGCGATTGCACACCGGCGCTTTTGCACTTCCGGCTTATGTAGAGGAGTTTTTAGAAAATGTTGAAAAAGAATATTGAAGTATTTCTCAAGTGTGATGCTGAGTACGAAGATTCTAAGGTAGTCATATTTGGAGCGCCGTTTGATTCTACTACATCATACCGTCCAGGATGCCGTTTTGGCAGCAGAGCTATTAGAAGTGAATCAATTGGTTTAGAAACCTACAGCCCATATTTAGATAAAGATATCTCGGAAATATCGGTATTTGATAGCGGAGATCTGGAGCTTTGTTTTGGTGATAATCAGCTTTCTTTGACGGCGATCCGCGAAAGGACTGAGACAATACTGAATGACGGTAAAATACCGTTGATGTTGGGTGGAGAACATCTTGTTACGGTTGGGGCAGTAGAGGCGGTTGCCAAACGATATCCTGATTTGCACATTATTCATTTTGATGCTCACGCCGATCTAAGGGATAGTTTTCTCGGCACCCAGCTATCTCATGCATGTGTGCTGCGGCGTTGTTGGGATATGATCGGCGATGGACGGATTTTCCAGTTTGGCATCCGTTCCGGAGACAGGGAAGAGTTTCTTTGGGGTAAAAACCATGTATCTACCCGTAAGTATGATTTTGAGGGATTAGAAGATATAGTTGCAGCTCTTGAGGGGAAACCCGTATACTTTACGCTTGATCTTGATGTGCTTGATCCTTCAATTATGTCCGGAACCGGTACTCCCGAAGCAGGCGGAGTTAGCTTTGCACAATTATTAGATGCAGTTTTTAAAGTCTGTAAAGGTTTAAATATCGTTGGCTGTGATGTCACAGAATTATCTCCGGATTATGATCCCAGCGGTGTTTCGACTTCTACAGCATGTAAGATAGTACGTGAACTTCTATTATGTTTATAAAATAACTATGTTTATAAAATAACTTATTCGAGGAAAATTAAATGGGGAAACTATTAATAATCGGATGTGGTGGAGTAGCTAGCGTTGCTATTTGTAAATGTTGTCAAAACTCCGATGTTTTTCAAGAAATCTGTATTGCCAGCAAAACAAAACATAAATGCGATGCCTTAAAAGAAAAACTTGCGGGTAGCACTGCCACGAGAATTAGTACTGCACAGGTCAACGCCAACGATATAGACCAGTTAATAATGCTGATTAATAAATATAAACCGCAGGTAGTTTTAAATCTGGCATTGCCGTATCAGGATCTGACAATAATGGAGGCTTGTTTGGCAACTCATACCCATTATGTTGATACGGCAAACTATGAGCCGGAGGATGAAGCAAAATTTGAATATAAATGGCAGTGGGCCTATCATGAAAGATTTAAAAATGCCGGTATAACAGCTTTGCTGGGCAGCGGATTTGACCCCGGCGTAACCGGCGTTTATGCCGCTTATGCTATCAAGCATTTCTTTGATGAAATCAATTATATTGATATACTCGATTGTAATGCAGGGATTAACGGCTATCCGTTTGCTACCAATTTCAATCCCGAGATCAACATTCGCGAAGTATCAGCCAATGGTTGTTACTGGGAAAACGGCCAATGGGTAGAGACTAAACCAATGGAAATCAAAAAGGTTTATAATTTTCCCGAAGTC
The DNA here is from genome assembly GCA_002419055.1 of Peptococcaceae bacterium UBA5752. Lineage (GTDB taxonomy): Bacteria > Bacillota > Dehalobacteriia > UBA4068 > UBA4068 > UBA4068. The sequence continues at coordinate 6,211 of DIFI01000011.1, read as the reverse complement.
GGCGAAAAAGATATATATTTACTGCATCACGAAGAGCTGGAATCGCTGGCAAAGAATATATCGGGGATTAAACGTATCCGTTTCTTTATGACTTTTAGTCAAAGCTATTTAACGCACCTTCAATGTTTAGAAAATGCTGGCATGACTTCGATAGAACCGATTATTTATCAAGGCAAAGAAATTGTGCCGCTGCAGTTTTTGAAGGCTGTGCTGCCCGATCCTGCGTCGCTGGGACCTTGTACTAAAGGCAAGACAAATATCGGTTGTATCTTTAGCGGCAAAAAAGATGGAAAACCCAAAGATCTTTATATCTATAATACCTGCGATCATCAGCAATGCTACCTTGAGGTGGGTTCTCAGGCAGTATCATATACCTGCGGCGTACCGGCAATGATCGGAGCGATGATGTTACTTAGCGGTACCTGGGATAAACCCGGTGTACATAATATAGAGAATTTCGATCCAGATCCATTTATGGATGCATTAAACAAATGGGGATTGCCTTGGCAAATTGATTACTCTCCAAAGTTGGTAGATTAAATGAAATTAGAACAATTACCTACTCCTTGCTATCTTGTTGATCAACAACGGCTGATTCATAACCTGGAAATACTCAACGGTTTGATGGATCGCAGCGGCTGTAAGATATTGCTTGCACAGAAAGCGTTTTCTGTGTATACTCTGTATCCGCTGATATCTAAGTATCTTAGTGGTACTGCCGCTAGTGGGCTTTATGAGGCAAAACTTGGGGCAGAGCAGATGGGCAAGGAAAACCATGTTTTTGCGGCTGCCTATCGTGATGATGAGTTTAACGAGATAGCTTCCCTTTGTGATCATATCGTATTCAATTCTTTTGCTCAATTAGAAAAATTTGGAAGGCGAGCGTTAGGAGCCGGTGCAAGCGTAGGCTTAAGGATTAATCCTGCGCATTCTACTCAAGAAGGACATCAAATTTATGACCCCTGTGCTCCTTATTCGCGATTAGGGATCACATACGAGAACTTTTGTCCCGATAGTTTAGATGAAGTAGAAGGACTCCACTTTCATACCTTGTGTCAGCAAAATGCCGATGCACTGGCTGAGACTTTGGCCGTTGTCGAAGACAAATGGGGGTCTTGGTTAAAGAAGATGAAGTGGATCAACTTTGGCGGTGGGCATCATATTACTCGTGCCGATTATGATATGATTACACTTGAAAATTGTATTAAGAAAATGCAAGACCGCTATGGCTTGCAGGTCTATATTGAACCTGGAGAAGCGGTAGCTCTTAATGCCGGTTATTTGCTTACAACTGTCTTGGATACGCTTCATAACGGTATTGATATCGCTATTTTGGATACTTCTGCTGCGTGCCATATGCCTGATGTTTTGGAAATGCCCTATCGTCCGCCGCTACAAAATTCCGGTTTGATTGGTGAAAAAAAATATACATATCGTTTAGCGGGTCCTACCTGTTTGGCAGGGGATATAATAGGAGACTATTCATTTGGCTTTTCGCTAAAACCCGGTGATCGGTTGGTTTTCGAGGATATGGCAATCTATACTATGGTCAAAAACAATACTTTTAACGGCATGAAATTGCCTGCAATTGCTGTTCGACAGCAAGATGGGAATTGTAACATTGTCAGAGAGTTTGATTATGAGGACTTTAAAATGAGATTATCTTAAATAATATACAAAAAAGAGGGCTAATTAGCCCTCTTTTTTGTATATTATTTAAGATGTTGTTTTAATATATTAAGATTGACTATATTTAAACTTTAAAATACAAATATTTAACTATTTTGCTAATCTTTGACAGATTAGATTAAATATGGTATAACAAAAACAAAATGCCTATCTATATGCATTTTTAAAATATGTAATGCGGATTTTAGAAAAATTATAATGATTATTTAGTTTTTGATTGGTTATGCTTGATAATAAAGGGGGATGTACTGTTTTGTCAGATATAATAAATAGAATAAATAAACTTAAAAAAGAACAAAATGCGATAATTTTGGCGCATTATTATCAAATTGAGGAAATACAACAGATAGCTGATTTTATTGGTGATTCTTTAGAATTGTCGAAAAAAGCAAAGCAATCTGATGCTGAAATAATAGTTTTTTGTGGTGTTTATTTTATGGCGGAAAGCGCCAAAATTCTGAGTCCTGCCAAAAAAGTACTAATCCCTGTAAAAGAAGCAGGTTGTGCCATGGCCAATATGGTACAAGCCGAGGACGTTAAAAATCTAAGAGCCGCACACCCCAATGCAGCAGTAGTGACCTATGTTAATTCGACCGCTGAGGTTAAGGCTGAATGTGATATTTGTTGTACCTCCGCGAATGCGGTTAAAGTTGTCAAAAGCGTAAAGGCTAATGAGATAATTTTCGTTCCGGATAAAAATCTTGGCAGTTATGTGGCCAGTTTTGTGCCGGAGAAAAAATTCTACTTCTTCGATGGCTATTGTCCGATCCATGATAGAATTACCACCGATAATATTACCCGGGCAAAAATGGCATATCCCAATGTAGAAATATTAGTTCATCCGGAATGCCCGCCCAATGTAATTAAGCAAGCTGATTTTGTTGGCAGCACCTCACAAATCATTAATTACGCATCAGATTCGAACAAACAGGAATTTATTATCGGTACTGAAGAGGGAGTCTTAATTAAATTAAAAGAGAAAAATCCGAGTAAAGTATTCCATATGCTTGCAGGAAACTCTATCTGTCCAGATATGAAAAAAATTACTTTAGCGGATTTGTTATTCTCACTTGAAACAATGAGTTATGAAGTAATTCTAAACGAGATAATTATTAATAAAGCGGTAAATAGCTTAGAAAGAATGCTGACACTTTAGACATTATAATAAAGGAGACTTAACTTTGAGAAAATTTATTTTTAACGGAAATTTAGACTCTTTGTCGCACATAGATTTTGATGTTGTAATTGTAGGCAGCGGAGTAGCAGGACTTTATTCTGCGCTGAATATTGATAGTTCACTAAAATGTGCTGTTTTCTATAAAGGCGGCGAAGATAATTCCAATTCTATCCATGCTCAAGGTGGTATCGCGGCTGTTACATTGATGGAAGATAGTCCCGAAAAACATATAGAGGATACTCTAGTAGCAGGAGCAGGACTATGTGATATCAATGCAGTTAATGATCTGGTTAGAGAAGGCCCCGGTGACATTAAAAATCTGATGAAATTGGGTGTACCTTTTGATATTGATGAAAGCGGAGAACTGGCTATTACCAGGGAAGGAGCTCACAGCTGCCGGCGGATTTTGCACTGTAACGGTGATGCTACAGGTCTAAATATTACCAAAACACTGTTAGCGCGAGTTGCGGAAAGAGAAAATTTGCATATGTATGATAATTATGCACTGACGGATATTCTAACTGACTGTGATAACTGTGTTTGCGCAGTTATTATGATGGATACAGACAATAAATATTTAAGGATAAATACTTCCAATGTTATTTTAGCCTCGGGAGGCATCGGCAGAATCTTTCGTAACAGTACCAATGCTCTTAGTGCGACTGGTGATGGGATTGCAGCAGCTATGCGAGCCGGTGCAGTGGTTGAAAGAATGGAATTTGTACAATTCCATCCGACGTCATTGATTCATCCCGGTACAAACGGCAGATATTTTCTTATATCCGAAGCCCTGCGCGGAGAAGGAGCAGTTTTACGCAATAGAAATGGTGAGGCATTTATGAAAAATGTCCATCCCTTGGCTGACCTTGCTCCGCGCGATATTGTTTCGCGCGCAATCGTTATGGAAATGAAAACACACAATTTGCCCAACATCTATCTTGATATTACCCATAAATCAAGGGATTTCTTAAAGAAACGCTTCCCGACTATTTACGGAGAATGTATGAAACGGGATATTGACATCGCGGTAAACTGGATTCCGGTAATACCTGTCCAACATTATTTTATGGGAGGTATTAAGACAGATACTAACGGCAGAACTAACATTACCGGTTTATATGCTTGCGGGGAAAGTGCGTCTACTGGTATCCATGGCGCAAACCGTCTTGCCAGTAACTCTTTGCTTGAATGCCTGGTATTTGGCAGACGTTCGGCTAAAGATATCTGCCTCAGAAATATATCAAAACCGGATTATTATAATACTAATTTAAATAGAAATGAATTGGATATCTCTACGACTCGCTTTAATATCAGGGATGCTATGACTAAAAGGTGCGGAATTATCCGCAACCGCGTTGATATGACAGCAGCTCTTGAGGAAATCAGCAACTACTATGATATCTTGGCTGCTGCAGAATTGGAAAGCATCAGCGAAGTTGAAACACTGAATATGTCAACAGTCGCAGTTGCTATATTAAATGCTGCTATCAGCAGGAAAAAGAGCGTTGGCGCACATTTCAGAAGCGATGAGATAAAGGATGAATAGCTATGTTTAATATGTTATTGATTGATGATATTATCAAGAAGGCTTTGACCGAAGATATCGGCACTGGAGATATCACTACGCTTTCTACAATACCCCCGACAAAGGAAATCAAAGGACGGTTTATAGCCAAAGAGAACGGTGTTTTATGCGGTATCGATGTTGCAAAACGCGTTTTCGAGATCGTCGATTGTACAATAATGATGAACACTATTATTGAAGATGGCGCATCGTTTTATAAAGGTGATGTCATTGCCGAAGTATCCGGCAATGCTCAAAGTATTTTGTCAGGAGAGCGTGTGGCGTTAAACTTCCTACAAAGGATGTCCGGCATTGCCACGCGCACAAACCAAGCTGTTGCGGCAGTCAAAGGTACAAACTCAGTTATCACTGATACCAGAAAAACCACTCCAGGACTGAGAGTATTGGAGAAATATGCCGTTAAAATGGGCAGTGGCACAAACCACCGTTACAATCTTTCTGATGGCATATTGATCAAAGATAATCATATCGCAGCAGCGGGCGGTATTACTGCTGCTGTTACTGCAGCAAGAAAAAATGCCCCTCATACATTGAAAATCGAAGTCGAAGTTGAGAATTTCGAGATGATCAACGAAGCTTTGGCTTGTCAGGCAGATATTATTATGCTCGATAATATGTCAATAGAGAATATGACAAAAGCGGTTAAAATGATCAACGGTGCGGCGTTGGTTGAGGCCTCCGGTAATATGGGTGATAGGGATTTGCTTATCGTTGCTAAGACTGGTGTTAATATAATTTCGATTGGTGCGTTAACTCACAGCGTTAAGGCTCTTGATATCAGCTTAAAGTTTAGTTATTAAATACTTATCAAGGGTTAGGGATTTTATATTGAAAAGAGCCTCCTGTAATTTGCAGGAGGCTCTTTTTAATATATACTAAACTTTATAAGCGCTGGGCAAGATTTTTGGCGCTATCCTTGATCCTTTCAAGGTCTTCAATATTGGGGAGTCCTTTAATGTTTCCCATCCTTCCCATCGTATTGTTTTCTTCAGAACCATAAAATTCACTCAAGATATACCATTCATCGACTACAGTAAATCCAAAGTGTTCAAAAAACTGTCCAACGTATTTCCCAACCGGGATCGCTTCCCTGATCCCCGTATGCGGACCGGAATATGTGCAAAATATCAAAGCATTTTTCCCGGGCAAAATCGGTGCATTAACTTTGACCCTGTCTTCTTTTTTATACCGTTGAAACATGCCTTTTAAATATTCTTCCACCTGTTTGGGAGGATGCCAATTTATAGATGGCATGCCCAGACAAATTAGGTCAAAATCATAAAAATCTAAGTTCTCGGTTTCTGCTACTTTATATAGAGAAGCTTGTATGCCACCGTCTTCCAAGCCTTTTTGGATACTTAATGCTACCTTTTGTGTGTTTCCGGTTTGAGACCAATAAATTACTGCTGCTTTTTTCACCTTATTTCTCCTTTCAACGGGGCAGTAGATAACCCCTATAAACGGACTCAATAATACTCAATACATTATTCTATTCGTGTTTCATTTTTCCTACTTGACTATAAATAAGCGGTAAAAACCACAGATCAAGATGTTTTATACCTTTAGCGGCGGAATTCTCGCGTTTTGCGACTAATTATGGACATTATTGAGGTAATATAGGGTATAAAAAACACCCGCCCGTCAACAATATAACTGTTGCGTAGCAGGTGTTTTTATTCTGGTGGGCCATCAGGGGCTCGAACCCGGGACACCCTGATTAAGAGTCAGGTGCTCTACCAACTGAGCTAATGGCCCAAACA
>DIFI01000019.1 GCA_002419055.1 Peptococcaceae bacterium UBA5752 | reverse complement strand
TGACGCCGGATATTTTAACAGTCGCGCCGTAGACCATCAGCGGCGGCGCGCCATCGCATGAAGGTGCAGCGTTGCAGATGTTTCCGCCCATAGAGGCTCTGTTTCTTACCTGAATTGACGCCATATGCTCTACCGCGTCAATGATCGCCGGATACATTTCCTGGATTTTTGCATCTTCTTCAATGTTTCTCAGTGTGCAGGCAGCGCCAATGCTTGCGCCGTTATTATCAATCTTTAGCCAGTCAATTCCTATACCTTTTAAGTCAATTACATGTTCAGGAGTCCATTGTCCTGCTTTCAGCCGTACCATTAAATCGCTCCCACCGACTAACATCCGTGCTTTGCCCCAATATTTGGCGGCCAAATCACATGCTTCGTCGATTGTGGTGGGCTTGTAATATTCAAATTCTTTTTTAATTAAAACCACAAAAACACCTCCTGTTATTTATTTGTCAATTGCCATCTCTTAGCTTATATCGTTATGCTCATGTAAGTATATCGCTAATCGATGAAACTGCATTGTCTTGATTAATTGCAGAACTATAAGTAATTTCCACCCCTTTCCTTGAAAATAATTTTTTCACCTCCTTTTTATATTCACAAAATCGTAGAGTCGTACTATTCCCTATTGAGAATAATGACCATTTATAAAATTAAGTTCTCTTCAATAATTGAAGGAACTATCGTATTATAAGACTATTTAATTGCTAAACTGTTAACTATTAATTTTCGTTATAGTTGTTTTAGTATAACGGTATTAAAAAAATAATGCCTTCGCCGTAATTGATTGAAGGGACCTTAAGTATTTATTACTCCTTCCCCTGTTAAAATAGATAAAGAGCGCGTTAATTTAATTTTGTTTCGTTATAGTTAGTCGAGTATAACGGTTTACAAAAAAATTAATCTTACCCGCCTAACAAATATATCATATTACTACTTCGCATAATTGTCAACTATATTATATTTACAGATGTTAAACAAAAAATCATACCAGCCGCCTTTAAAGGCGGCTGGTATGATTCAGAAATTAAACTACTACTTAATACCCTTTTCCTTTAATGCACGCAGTACATCTTCGGGCAAGATCGGTAATTTGTCAAAGTAGACACCTATAGCATCATAGATAGCGTTATTGATCGCTGATACGGTAGGCACAAGGCCTGATTCACCGGCGGCCTTGATGCCATAAGGGCCATGCGGGTCAGCCACTTCGACCATTTTCAGATCCATCTGAGGCATATCTATGGCATTGGGAACCTTGTAGTCAACATAACCGTTGGTTCTTTGTACGCCGTTTTCACGATAAATACGCTCGGTCAAAGCCATACCGATGCCCTGGACCAACGCGCCCTCAATCTGGCCGCCGCAGGTAGCGGGGTTAATAGTCGTACCGGTTTCCTGTGCGCAGTAAATATTAGTAACATCAATTTTACCGGTGGTAACGTCGACCTCAACCTGAGCTATCTGGCAACCGGTGCAGAAAGAAACCAAGTCTTTCCAGAATTCTCTGCGGCCGGGAGAAAGATGAGCTTCATGATCGACGAAACTACCTTTGCAACCTACGGGTTCTCCCAAATAGTTGTAGCAGTAGCTAACTATATCATCAAAGGTTTTACCGGTATCTTCATACTGTTTGTCACCTAAGTCATTATAGATTTTTTCGTCAATAATGGCAAGTCTTTCCCAATCACGCTCAAGCAATCTTCCGGCGGCAACCAGTAAGTCTTTTTTGACCTTTTGTGCCGCATTCTTGACCGAATGTCCGATAACGAATGATTGACGACTGCCCCAGCAACCAAGGCCGTAAGGCATAGCGTCTGTAGAATTGTCGACTATTCTTACGCGGTCAGCGTTTAAGCCTAACTCTTCCATGACGATTTGCAGCATTACGGTATGGATACCTTGGCCAGATTCACAGGAATCGGTGATCAAAGTAACTATGCCGTCCTCAGAAACCTTGAGGAATGTGTCTTGCGAATCAAAACCGTAATAACGGCCGCCGGAAGCAGCATGGACAAAGGTGGCAAAACCGGTGCCGACCAACTTGTTGCCTTTTCTACCGGATGCAGCGCGTTTTTCTTTCCATTTGCCTTCTGTAAGAGCCGCTTCATAGCATTCCTTCTGAGCGCAGGTAGCAAAGAAAGCTCCGTCCGGATTGCTGTCACCGGGCAGAAGCGGGTTCTTTTTACGCAGCTCGATCGGATCCATACCCAGATGCTCGGCAATGCGGTCCATTTGTGTTTCCTGAGCAAAGTTGCATTGGGGATTGCCGAAACCACGGAAAGCGGTACCGCCCTGGTTATTGGTATAAACGCCACGGCAATGGAATCTGGCATTTTCAACCTTATAGAGCAGGTCCATCATACCGCCGCCAAACCAGGCGATAGAAACAGCCTTACTGTTGTAGGCGCCGTTATCGACAATAAGTTCGGTATCCTGAGCAACGATACGGCCATCCTTATTGTAACCGGTTTTGTAATTGATAATAAAAGGATAACGGCCGCGCGAAGCCATTAATTCTTCTTCACGGCTGTTGATGATGCGAACAGGACGGTCCTGGCAGTATTTGGAAAGCAGAACCGCAATGGGAACCATCACATCGATGGCGCTCTTCTGACCGAATCCGCCGCCGATACGCGTAGGATTAACAGTAACTTTGCGCGGAGGCACTTGGAAAATGCCGGCCATACCTTGACGCATTAGATGCGGAGCCTGGAAAGGACCCCATAACGCGAAGCTGCCTCTGGAAGTATTCCACTGGGCAACAACGCCGCAAGTCTCCATGCAGCAGTGGGCTACCATACCAGTAGTATATTTGTGTTCCATGATATAATCGCATTCGGCAAAAGCTTTATCAACATCGCCAAATCCCTGAGGAAATTCAAAAGCTACGTTGGATTGGCCTTCCGGATGAACAAGCGTTGCGCCTTCTTTTAAGGCTTCTTCGGGATCATAAATACCCTCAAGCTGTTCATATTCAACCTTAATCAGATCTAATGCATTAGTGGCGATCAATTCGGTGTCGGCAGCTACGGCCGCCACTTCGTCGCCGGCAAAACGAACATAGTCTTTTGCCAAAAAGAATTTATCATCCTGGAAACGATAATCGGCGGTATCCTCATAAGTCATAACTTTACGCACGCCGGGCAGCGCTTCCGCAGCCGATGTGTCAATGCTAAGAATTTTAGCAAAGGGATATGGGCTGCGTAAAATTTTACCGTATAAACAACCCTGAAATTCTGTATCCGGTAAATACTTCTGCGTGCCTGTAACTTTATCAAGAGCATCAAAACGGGCAATCGGTTTACCTATAACTTTCAAATCCGGTCTTTCCATTATTTCTGCCCCC
>DIFI01000018.1 GCA_002419055.1 Peptococcaceae bacterium UBA5752 | reverse complement strand
CCAGAGCAATCAGTTATTATTTTTAATTCCATTTTTTATACCGAACGTTCAAATTGAGGGGCGCGCCGCTTTTGGCGCGTCCCTCTCGAATGTAGTGTTAGGTCTATTTTACTGACGCTACAGTGGCTTCACGGATATTTCTACCCTGAAGAACAATGGTAGCGATGATAGAAATTAATATACCCGGCATGATAGATGTTGATATAGAAACCCCATCAATAACAAACAGCAGGATTGCTACTAATATTGGATTTAGATAAATGTATGCATTCACTCGGCTTGGACCCAGAGCTATTGTAGTTATTTGGTATAGATAAACCGTCGCAAGCGTTGCTCCCACGATAAGGTATGCCATATATAAAATTGAGTCACCTTGTATTAAGTTCCATTGAAGTGGCTGACCTGAAAATAACAGTGCAAGCACCATCCAAAATGAACCCCCTATAAGCGTACAAAAGACTAAAACGATCATTTTGTCATTTCGATACAGAAACTTCATTGCAATAGAATAAAGACACATAAACAATATGGCGACGATAAATATAAGGTCTCCCTTATTTAGCGAGAAGGATAAGAGCAACTCTAACTGGCCACCAAAAATGACCCATGTAGTTCCTGCCGCCCCAAGCAGATAAACAAAAATTTGTTTTTGAGTGATATTTTCTCGAAAAATAACAATAGACAGCAGCGCTGTAATAAATGGAACCAACGTAAATAAAGTGCCAGTATTTAATGACGTCGTTGTATTTAAGGACTCAAAAAAACCAATAAAAAATGCAGAATAAAACAAGCTTATTGCCATGGCTCTTGGCAATGTCGATATTATCTTCGTTCTCCACTCATGTTTAGAAAGAACAATAGGAAGCAATATTAGAGATGCGCCTATAAAGCGTAGTAGCGTTAGAGAAAAGGGGTTAATAATTCCAGCAAGTTTTTCAGATGCTAAAAATGACCCCGCCACAAGAGTTGTTGCAAGCAATACGAGCAAATGATATTTAATTTTTTCCAATGTCGGCAACTTACATTTCCATGGTGTGTGTGTTCTGTAGAGACCTAATCGCGGCGCTGACCTGCGCCGGTGGCCGTGCAGGCAAGCGCAGCTTGCCTGTGCGGTCGCCGGTGTCAGGTCAAGCGCCTTGTTCCGGCGCAAGGCGACGGGGCAAGGCGCTTGACGAAGTCAGCGCCGCGATTCCCGGCGACGCAGTCGCCGGGAACGACAAGCTCACCTGCCGCCAACACTGCGGAGCACTGAACCTTGAATAACCACCTGCTTTGATGCGGGGCAGAGCATTTCAAAAACCGCCGAACTGTTGGCGGTCAGGTGCAGTGACTGGTTATGTTCTTTGTTGCCACCGCTTTGGATGGCGACTACCATGCATAACTGCAACGACCACGAGCGACTCTTCCTCTATTCGATAATAGATTCCGAACGGAAACCGATGAATTATAGCGCGGCGGGTGTGCCGGTGAACTACAGCATACATATGCGGATTGTCTGAAATTGTTTCGAATACACTTAGGACTTCATCAAGGAAACTCATCGCCGAGACCTTTACGTTGCTTCTCATACCATGTTGCAGCCTCCTCAATATCCGTTTCCGCGTCTGGCCGAAGATGTACCCTATAACTCACAATCGTTTCCTAATATCTGCTATCACTTCACTGGCCACGCGGCCTTTGATTCCATCCGATTCGTAAGCATCCAAACGCCGATCAAGCTCGGCCCTTTGTTCATCCGTTATCGGTAACACCACCTGATCAGCAGCTATACTGTCCCATAGATCTTCCACCAGTCGTATTCGTTCGACTATCGGGAGAGTGCGTAAGTTGGCTATCATCTTTAAATCCTCCATTCATATCGTAGCAACATATCGATTGGAATGTTCAGAACATAATCGCGGCGCTGACCTGCGCCGGTGGCCGTGCAGGCAAGCGCAGCTTGTATGTGCGGCCGCCGGTGTCAGGTCAAGCGCCTTGTTCCGGCGCAAGGCGACGGGGCAAGGCGCTTGACGAAGTCAGCGCCGCGATTCCCGGCGACGCAGTCGCCGGGAACATACGCTTAACCTGCGAAGCGGAATTGGCGCGGTTTGTGCCAGGAGCGAAGCGACGCAGCACATAACCGTGACAAACCGCTGAGACAGGTTGAAGCGATTGTTAGGGCCTCTTTATTTTCTATCCCAATCTTCAACCGGGCGATCTTTAATTTTTGCCATTACTTCGTCAAATCCATCTATAATATCATTTTTCCTTTTTTCTTTTAAATATCTCTTAAAATATTTGGAATTTTCTAATTCCGACAATTCTTTCGTAAATGCATATAACGCAAATTGATTTATTGATACTCCTTGCAAAATTGCAGTACTTTCTATTCTTTCTTTAAGTTCTTCAGGAACTCTTATAGTCATAGTATTAGTTTTAGGCATTTTGCTCCCTCCATTTCTTCAAAAATTCTGAAGAAGATACAATTTGTATTTCTTCAAGCTTAAGTTCTGGCCTATATGTAAAATCCTTAATATTCTTTGTAATGATATATCTAGAATCGCTTGCGAAAGCCAATTCCATAAAAATATTATCATTCTCATCTCTTAAATTTGGCCTTAATAAATAGTGAATATCCGTTTTTACTCCAATAAATGCTATAAAATCTAATGTTTTTTGAATATCTTCTTTTGATAAATCAAATTGCTCTAATGATGAAGTACGCATTAAAACATCACAATACTCATCAAAAACTGGTATTGATAAGGCTAATTTCAGATCTCCTGATCGAATCAGCCTTAAAACGGCATGGGAAGCACCTTGAGAGCTATATAATGCTTGAAACAGTATAGATGTATCCAAAACAATGTTCATACAATATATGATAGCACATATGCTGTCAGTATTCAAGCCTTTCTTCACGCGCGTAGCGTCGCCCTAATCGCGGCGCTGACCTGCGCCGGTGGCCGTGCAGGCAAGCGCAGCTTGTATGTGCGGCCGCCGGTGTCAGGTCAAGCGCCTTGTTCCGGCGCAAGGCGACGGGGCAAGGCGCTTGACGAAGTCAGCGCCGCGATTCCCGGCGACGCAGTCGCCGGGAACAAGTTATTCAACAGTTTCTGTATATCTTTGAATCTCTAAAAACTTTCGGATTAAAATACTGTCCGAATATCTCTTACTTTTCGTGTGCATATATGTCAATAAATCATTTTTATATATCAAATCAAATAGTAATGCATCTCAACAGATACGCGGCGACCGCGTTGCTTTTCGGTATATCATGTATTTCTGATGGATAATGCCATTTCTGGATAAATCCGTTTAAATCGTTTCAGGTTAACATCCATTGGCGTCATTTTATTTGGCCATGATCTTTATGTGGTGTTTTGATCCGGTCGAAACACTGAAAAAACAAATTACAGACGATATCAATAGTGTACGATTTGGCTCCCATATCTTTGAGACTGGTATTGGCCTCATCGTCAAAAGTGAATACTGGGTGGCCTGTTTCAATGGATGGCTGGCCGTTTGCCAGATTTTTCCACCGGTTGTGGCGTGGGGTATCAGCATCGCCACAGACGTTGCGGCAACCAGATTATTGCGGATTATGGCATTGGCCGTGGTTGTCTGCCGTGCCTATGGGACGTTATGTTGTGAGTTTGGATATGTTGACAGTTTGCCCGGGAAGAGCCCCCCTCTGATTCGGTCCATTTAATTCCGGTTTTAGCAATGATCCATTTTCTTTATCTGATTCAATTTACTTGGTTCATAACCGGGCCGGGTGTCTCTGTCCCGAATATTCTTCCTTCTATTCTTTTCTTTTTCAGTCTTTCATCATATCGTTTTGTCTGATTCTTCACCAGGGAGAAAACGATATGCCACGAGCAAAATCCAGAAAACACCCCTGCCGAATTTGCCGTAAGTGGTTTCTTCCCGATCCCAGATTATCAGATCGTCAGAAAACCTGCGGCAGCCCCGAATGTAAACAAGAGTGGCACAAAAAGAAATGCGCCCAGTGGAACCGCAAAAATGTCTTATCCTTTCGTGAAAATTATCTCCAGCAAAAGCTCAATTCCGCTACTGATTCAACTCCCGCAGCATTTATGCCAGATATTCCAGCCCGGTTTATTATCGATTGGATTGGCCTGAAACAGTTCATCATTATCGACTATCTGGCCGGGTATGTCCTTAGGCGGCACAGCCTGTCCATACCGGCCA
>DIFI01000008.1 GCA_002419055.1 Peptococcaceae bacterium UBA5752 | reverse complement strand
TGGTCTTAAGCGGCGTACAGCTGTTAAATGAGAATCCGAATCCGACAGAAAAAGAAATCAGAAAAGGTATTGGCGGCAACATCTGCCGTTGCACAGGCTATGTAAAGATAGTTAAAGCTATCCAAAAGGCCGCTCAAAGTATGCAAGAAGGGGGGCAGAAATAATGGAAAGACCGAATTTTAAAGTTATTGGTAAACCGATTCCTCGTTATGATGCTCTTGACAAAGTAACAGGTAACCAGAAGTATTTAGAGGATATGTCGTTTACTGGTTTATTATATGGTAAAGTTTTACGCAGTCCCCATCCTTTTGCAAAAATTCTTAGCATTGACACATCTGCTGCGGAGGCATATCCCGGCGTTCGTGCTGTGATCACCTTTGATGACACTTCAAAAAAGAAATTCAGTTTTATGCAGGCTTTTGCCGATAAGTATATGCTAAGTTCTGACTATGTCCGCTATGTAGGCGACGAAGTAGCGGCCGTAGCAGCCGATGATCCGCTTATTGCTGCCAAAGCTATTGATTTGATTAAAGTTGAATATGAAGTATTAAAGGGCGTTTATGATGCCGAAGAAGCATTATTACCAGATGCTCCTCTAGTACACCCTGAGACGGATAAAAAGTCTAATATAGCCTGGGAAGTACACAGAGCTTTTGGTGACATCGATAAGGCCTTTGCCGAATGCGATTATGTTATGGAGCATCGTTATACCACCGGCCAAGTTTACCATTGTTGTATGGAAACATTTAATACTGTCGCACAATGGGATCAGAGCGGTAGAGTTACGCTTTGGGGCCCCTTTCAGGCGCCGCAAACCGTACGTCAGGAAATTACCCGTATTCTCGATGTCCCGCCCAACAAGGTAACATTAAAGAGAACTTTAAACGGCGGCGGTTTTGGCCAAAGAGTCGTTATTGATATGCTTTCGCCGATTTCCGCTTTATTGTCGAAAAAAAGCGGCGGACGTCCGGTACAGTTGGTTAACAGCCGTGAAGATGAATTTCTGAGCGCGCGTGGTCGTTATCCTTATGTGATTAATTTGAAAACCGGTTATAATAAGGATGGCAAACTTATAGCACAGGCTGCTGACGTTATTATGGATAATGGGGCATATAACGATAAAGGCATAGCTGTTGCTAATTATTCAGGACGTATGTTGTGCGTTCTATACAATATACCAAATCAAAAATGGGATGTCAGAGGCGTCTACACCAATACTCAGTACAGTACCGCTTTCCGTGGTTTTGGCAGTCCGCAGGTTCACTTTGCTGTTGAATCTCAGATGGACAGAATTGCCAAACATTTGGGGATTGATCCAACTGAAATTCGTTATAGAAATTGCAATATGCCCGGCGATCATACAATCTCCGGCGCTTACCTGGCTAGCTGCGCCATGAAGGAATGTATTGATGAAGCAGTTAAACTCGGTAAATGGAAAGAAAAACGTGCAGAATCAGGTAAACATGGCAATAAGCTGCGTGGTACCGGCATGGGGTGTCTTGTTCATACCGGTTCCGGCGGACGTTACTATTTCTATGTTTCGGCTGAAACATTTGTCAAAATCTCCGAAGACGGCCTGATTTCGCTGATTACCGGTTGTTCTGAAATCGGTCAAGGTGTACAGACTGTAGTGATGCAGATTGCCATGGAAGTTCTGGGTATCAATGCCGATAGAATCAGAATAGTAGACGAAAGCACCGACGCAATTCCGTACGATCTGGGTGCTTGGGGTAGCCGTCAGACATTTGTTATCGGCAATTCCGTTAAAGCGGCTTGTGAAGACGCCAGAAAAGAAGTTATGGAAGCCGCCGGCAAATTAGTTGGTAAAGATCCGTCCGTACTTGATATTACCGATGAAAAATTGCTTGAACTGGTGAATGGTCAATGGGTCGATACCGGCAAAACCTATATTGATATTATCAACTTCTGCTATAGCAAACTGGGTCACAACCTTGGCGGCAGAGGTCGGTATTTTGATCCGGAAGCTCCGGATGCAATCAATCGCGCTGATTTCTGCTCTCACGTTATTGCCTATACTTTTGGCTGCCAAATGGCGCAGGTTGAAGTTGATACTGAGACCGGAAAAGTTGAGATCCTTGATTTCGTGGCTACTCAGGAAACCGGAACTACTATCAATCAAGCGACTGCTGAAGGTCAGATTGAAGGTTCGGTTGCTCAAGGTATTGGATATTGTCTGACTGAGAGATCTTATAGGGTAGATGGCGTGCCTGTTGTGCGCGGATATGTAGATTATAAAGTCCCCGGCGCTATGGATATGCCGCCGGTGAAGGCTGTTATGGTTGAGACTTACGATGATCCATTTGGTCCCTTCGGTGCCAAAGGTATTGGTGAACCGGGACTAGCCCCTACTGCTCCAGCAATTAAGAATGCCCTCTATGATGCTACCGGTATTTGGTTTGATTCGCTTCCGATCTTACCTGAACAAGTTCTCCGTGCTTTAAGGGAGAAAAACGGTAAGTAAAGTTTAATATTTTTTAAATCCTCACCAGCCGCTTTAAATGAGCGGCTGGTGCAGGATTTAATATTTGTCCATTCATGTCTTCTTGCGTTAATTCAGAATTTTGACATGTGGTATATAGCTGAGCTTTGCTAATCTGAACGATGGGGGTGATAATTATTTCGCGATTCCTTCAATAGACACTGGTTATTGAAGTGAACGAGATCCATCAATAGGCGATCAATATTATGACTAAACGAATTCTTCTGCTGATATCTATCTGCCATTATTATATATAACCCTTACAGTCGTTGATGAAGTAGAGATTCTACTAACTAATAAATTGAACGCTTACAGGTGGAAGTTACTTTCTGATATTATTATAAAACAGGAGGTGTTTTTGTGGTTTTAATTAAAAAAGAATTTGAATATTACAAGCCCACCACAATCGACGAAGCATGTGATTTGGCCGCCAAATATTGGGGCAAAGCACGGATGTTAGTCGGTGGGAGCGATTTAATGGTACGGCTGAAAGCAGGACAATGGACTCCTGAACATGTAATTGACTTAAAAGGTATAGGAATTGACTGGTTAAAGATTGATAATAACGGCGCAAGCATTGGCGCTGCCTGCACACTGAGAAACATTGAAGAAGATGCAAAAATCCAGGAAATGTATCCGGCGATCATTGACGCGGTAGAGCATATGGCGTCGATTCAGGTAAGAAACAGAGCCTCTATGGGCGGTAATATATGCAACGCCGCACCTTCATGCGATGGCGCGCCGCCGCTGATGATATATGGTGCGACTGTTAAAATATCCGGCGTCA
>DIFI01000012.1 GCA_002419055.1 Peptococcaceae bacterium UBA5752 | reverse complement strand
AATATAGAAAAATAGAAAAGACCGGTTAACGCCGGTCTTTTCTATTTTTCTATATTATGATCTTGTTTAATATAATTTACATCACGCCTTCTTCATAAGCAGTTTCACCATGTAAGGCCTGATCCAGCCCTTCTTTTTCATCTTCTTCACTTACTTTGACTTTAATAAAAACATTAATTACCTTTAAGGCAAGATAACTAAAGAAAAATGCATAGGCGCCGACTGCTAAAACAACAATGGTTTGTTTTATAAAAAACATTCCACCTCCCAAAAGTAAGCCATCAGCTCCGGCACTGTTAACCGCTGTGGTAGCAAATACTCCCAGTAAAATTGTACCAAGGATGCCGCCTACTCCATGAACACCCCAAACATCTAGAGCATCATCCCATTGAAATCTATTCTTCATTTCAACAGCAAGATAGCAAATACCACCGGCTAAACATCCTATAATTACACTTGAGCTGGTGGTAACAAAACCAGCCGCAGGTGTAATGGTTGCGAGGCCCGCAACTGCGCCAGTTAGTAATCCAAGAAATTTTGCTTTTTTATGCCTTGCCCAATCAATTATTAACCACACAAAAGCAGCAAAAGAAGCAGCTATGTCTGTATTTAAAAACGCAAGAGCTGTTATAGAATTAACCTGTAATTCACTCCCCGCATTGAAACCATACCAACCAAACCACAGCAATCCTGTGCCAATAGCAACAAGCGGCAAATTATGCGGTAAATTTAACACTTTTCGTTTACCAACAAATATAACAGATGCTAAAGCAGCCATGCCAGCCGAGGCATGAACAACAATACCCCCCGCAAAATCAAGAATTCCCATTTGGGCCAATAATCCGCCGCCCCAAACCATATGTACAAGTGGAAAATACACGAAAAGCAGCCAGACAACAAGAAATGCCAAGAATGCACCAAACCTTACTCTGTTAGCGAATGCACCTGTAATCAATGCAGGTGTTATGATTGCAAACATCATCTGATAGGCAATAAATACAAGTAAAGGGATATGGACACCTTGCATAATATCCCCAGGCGAAACGCCTATTAAAAATGCCTGATTTAGATTTCCAATAATCGCGCCTTCACCACCGCTAAAACATAGCGAATAGCCAACTGCGAACCAGATAACAGTAGTCACTGACATTGACAGAAAGCTATGGAACATTATCGTTAGTACGTTTTTCCTGCCAACAAGACCCCCATAAAAGAATGCCAATCCAGGGGTCATAAGCATGACAAGGCTTGTTGCAATTAGCATAAATGCCGTATTTGCTTGATTAATCAAATGCTCATCTTCTCTCTATCGTTTAATAATACTGCTATCACTACAATTATATCATAGCATTCAGATTAGCTTGTCACTATATAGATGTGATGAATTGTAGTTTTTATGTTACAAAATGTCGGTAGAAACATGCAATCGTTTAATTTACTTCTTTTATACTAAACAGCACAACACCTTGTTGGACAACATATCATATATTGCAAGTTCCGTTTTCGTATAATAACTTACAGTAGAATTAGAGTTAACGAAGTTTTGACCTAATGCTTAAAATATCTTTTTACTATTGAATAAGGAGGTTAATATTGTGTCAAGAAATAACCATTGCTGGTCATATCCATGCGACGAATCTAAAAAGCAGTTCCATGTACATGAAGTACAAGGCAGTGTTGAAATAGCTGAACCTGAAGAAGATCCACATGATCACCGTTTTGCAACTGTGTCAGGACAGGCACTGCCTTTAGGAGTCAATGATCATTTTCATGAGATCAAATTTCGAACTGACTTCATAAAGACCATTTTCATGAATTTAAAAGCAGAACCCTCGGGGCAATCACGGTTGGTGACAGACATGTTCATTTTTTAACAAGTGTGACTTCTATAGACGAAGACCACCAACACGAGTTCCGGTTAGCTACCTTTATCGATGATCCTATCGGAAACTAAGCAATTAACATAAAAGCCTATTGGGTAGTTGTAAATCGATAACCTCAAAAAATTATTCTAGAAAAGATGCAAAAAGCGCCTATCCGGAGAGGGATAGAAAAATAAAAATTAAAATAAAAGCTATCACATTAAATATAGGGAACGTACACGGTAAAGAGATAGACCGGGCGGCGTTTTCCTATTGGTGACACATCGGGCCAACATGATTCCTATTTAGATCAATCCAAATTATCAGCGGTAAATTTACAGTTATGACTGCCGCTTTTGTCTGTAATGGATTTACCAAAACGTCCTCTAAGATCTCTATTACGACATCGTTACTACCTGATTACGCCCGTTGTTTTTGGCCTGATATAATGCCATATCCGCCCTGGTAATCATAGATTTTATACTGTCTTTAGTTTCATTTTCCTGCCATTCTGCACATCCGACGCTCAGGGTAATAATCTTATCTTCAGACTCAAGAGTAAGATTCTGGTCTGAAATCAGCCGGCACAATCTTTCACCTATCGTTCTAGCTAAGCCAATATCGGCATCAGGCAATATAACGATAAATTCATCACCACCAAACCGTCCTGCAATATCAAAGGAACGGATATTGTTCTTAATAATCACCGTGACCTGTTGCAAGACTATATCGCCGACATCATGTCCGAAGTGATCATTTATTTGTTTAAAATTATCGATATCCATAAGTAATAAAGAAAATAAATCATGTTTTACCTGTACTTCATTGGGCAACGTTTTTAATATCTGATCTATGTATCGTCTGTTATATAAACCGGTAAGAAAATCTGTTTGCGCTTCCTGCTCTTTTAAATAATTCAGCTTCTGCAACTGGGTGTTCTGAGCTTCCAGCTCATTTTTGCTTACCGCCAGAGATCGGTTTTTCTGTTTGATAAGTGATATCAAATGTCGATTTTCAAATAAAGTAAAGACCTGTCTGATTAGAATAAGTAATGCTGTTATCACAACGCCTACAATTAAGGGGTCTTTGTTCAAGTACCTCATACTAACAATAATGATCAAGACACAGCAACTGCCATATGGCAAAATAACCTGCATGCGTTGTTTAATAATATTGCCACCATTAATAGAAGGATCATGCAATAAATTCTTATGGCTGACAGTAGCCGCACTTTCTGACCAGAGGGAGGCAATTCCTAAAACCCAGAAGCCTACCGGCCATAACGGGTCGATAAGATTACCAGACATATAACTGCCCATGGCGTTCTCAATGGAATAAATCTGGTCAGTAATAAACCAGATCGTAAATGCCAGAATGATAAACAAGCTGCTGATATTCTTTGTTTTCCTTGGCCGGTAAATAAAGAAAAGCAGCATAATGGCAGTAAGATAACTCAGATCAGTAATTGGATATGCCAATGTGACCAACTTGGGCAAGACATTCAGCGAGGTATCATGATAAATTGGCATCAATATATATTCCCAGCTCAATGTAGCACAAACTACCATGGTGATTAATATGTCAAAGCTGGCACGTAAAATATGATAGATATTCTTAATATTGATATAAAAAACAATGGCAATAAAATAAAAAAATGTACTGGAAATATAAAAAACATCACAAATCGAAGGAAAGGGTATTACTTGTTTTAAAATTATTTCGTTATAAAACCAAAGCATATCGCCAAAAAGATAAAGGATATTACCAAGTAAGAATGCAATCCAGGCCTTTTTATACTTGTTTAGTTGCTGTTTCAAGCTCCACCCGATAATAAAAATGCTGAAAATAGTGCCTAAAGGGGCTAGGGTATCGGAAATAAGCATATCGTTATTAGGTAATAATAAAAGTAACAGATAGAATACCATAAAATATGCGATAAGAGCAATTATTGAATATTTTCTTGCTTTCCGTAGGCTCCTCAAAAAACTCATACTCCTTTACCGGACGAAGACTTACCAAGACTTACGCACTAAAAGAATTGACCCCAAAGCTACTCTTATGTACTTATAAAAATACAGTTTTAATATTACCATACATTGGCATACAAGAGTTCTTATCTTCTATTTCGACATTTTAAACAAAATAATTTAGAAATTTACCAAAATGCCTTATTTTTATCTTTATAAAAATGGTGAGGAAAAAACTTTGGTAGTTGATCTTATATAAATTTGTTAAGAAAAGCAGTTGCATTTTTTAAAAAGTGTCGGTAAAAAACGTGCCGTCATTCGGGATTACTTCTTTTAATACGAAAAGATCTTGCTCAACATATTTTTCATCCGCTATAGTATTCAATATTACATTATCATATTGTCCAATAATATCTTTGGCAATCCATAAGCCATAACCTCGATTTTCGCCTTTTGTTGACCAGTTTTTTTCAAACATCTTAACGCGATCTGGAGCCACGCCGGTAGAGTTTTTGATTTCAAAAGTAACTACCTCTAAGGATTCATCAATTTTAAAATATACCTTTTTTTCATCGCTTTCACCGGCCGCTTCAATCGCGTTATCAAGTAAAATGCCGAGAATTTCGCATAAATGGCTTGGTTTCATTTTAATATTATTAACTTCACTGCGAACTTTTAAGATAAGTTCAACGCCAATATTTTCAGCATAAATCATTTTGGAAATAATCAAACCGGTAATCGCCGGATTTTTAATAAAATTAAGCTTGAAATAATTGATCATTTCATTTTTGTTATTTTCGGCAATAATTTCGTTTAAGTAATTCTTTAGACCCTCATTATCATTACTGATCACATACCCGTCAATCGATGCCAAAGTATTTTCATAACTGTGCTTGAACTTCTTTAAACCTTCAACCATTACTTCCAGCCTTTGATTGGCCATTTTGGTTTCATGTTGAGTGGCAATGTTATACTCTTCTATATCTGAAACTTTTTTAAAGAAAACAAACGAAATTATGAGTATTACCAATAACGATGTTGTATAAACACATAAAAGTATTACCTGCGACTTATTAACATATATTTGGGCATTGTTCTCTATATCATAATTTGATTCTTCCAATATAGCAGATATACGGTAAATAATATCCCGGTGTTTTTCAAAAACCGGCATCATTTCCTTATAGGCTATATTGTGCATAGCCTGGTTATTTTGGCTTTCCGCTGCCGGAACAAATTCTTCATAATATATTTGATAAAAATTTGTTACATACGCGTTAGAAGAAGCAATTAGTTTTAACATATCTTCTTCATTAATATTATCTTGCCATTTTTCATAATAATTGAAATACTCTTCTCTAGTTTCTGCCATTTTTTCCATCTGTTCGTTAATTATATCAGGATCGTTTTCATTAGCTATCTGCTGCACAATCAAATACGATTCAATAATATAAAGCTTGGGCGGCAATATATCGGCTTTAAAGTCATAGCCGGCTTTGATTTTTTGATACAAATCGCTTTCGATACTGATTTTGTTAATAACATTAAAAAAATATAGGTTTGTTAAAACCGTAGCCATAAGAAAAATACAAATCAGTATAATCATATATTTATTAATGTTGCCGGAATTTACTTTAAACATTTTGCATCCTCTACCTTTTTAGCGTATTGCCCAATCCGTTAACCAAATTCTTTTTATATTTACCGCCAATAAAACACTTTTGTCCATTCTTCATGATAATTACCATGTCTGATAAATTCAGCTGCTCTATATAATTTTTATTAACAATAAAACTCTTATGACATCTTATAAAATCCTCACTTCCAAGTTCATCATAAATGGTATCAAGCGTTTGATAACAATATACTGTTTTAGTTGTGGAATGAATAATACATTTATTGCTGAATTTCTCCATAAAAACAATTTCACTTTTGGGTATTTGATATATTTTGTTACCAATTTTTATATTAAGAAGTCCCGGTTTTTTAACATAAA
Source organism: Peptococcaceae bacterium UBA5752 (assembly GCA_002419055.1). Taxonomy (GTDB): domain Bacteria; phylum Bacillota; class Dehalobacteriia; order UBA4068; family UBA4068; genus UBA4068. The sequence goes on along the minus strand of DIFI01000012.1, from coordinate 17,133 downwards.
TTTTTTTTAGAAAATCATTATTAATATCAGTAAGAACATCTTTTAAACCTTTCTTGGTTATAGGTTTCGGCAAAAAATCAAAAGGTCTTACTTTAAAAGACTTAAAAACCAAATTTGCATATTGAGAAATAAATACGATATATGCATCTACATGCTTTGTATGAATTATAGAAGCCAAGTCTAACCCACTCATTTTGGCATTTAGATCAATATCTAAGAAGAAAACATTTGGGTTATTAACCTCAATAAATTTTTCAACTTGCTCCGGCGAAGCGCTATCTAAAACTATGGAACCATTAATATTATGATCGCTGATAATACTATCCAAGTTTTCGACAATGACTTTTCTATATTCATTGTTATCTTCACAAACAACAATTTCCAACAATCTAATCACCCTTTACAATCTAATCTATCAAAAAATTATAATACTGTTATTGTATCATATAAAAACTAAAAAAAACAACTTCTTGTTTTACCGCTTTAATATGTTAAATTATCCAGTAGATGATAAATCTAATATAAAAAAACAACCCCTATAAATATGGGTATGGTGGTTATGCTGCGATCACTTGCGTTTTCATTAAATTTGCTGATGGGAACTTCCTGCCGCAGAAAAATATCAAAATTAATAGATGGCGAAAACTGGGGAGTACTTAATATGTATGATATTGCAATTATAGGATTAGGGCCGGCCGGTGCGACACTAGCACGGTTATTAGATAGCAACTTTTCTATCGCGGTAATTGATAAGAAAAGGTCTGACGGGACAGGTTTTCATAAACCCTGCGGTGGGCTTCTGGCATTAGATGCACAAAAATCAATTTCTCAGTTTGATTTAGCACTCCCTAAAGACGTGCTTGTCGATCCGCAGATTTTTGCAGTTCGTACATTAGATATCAAAACAGGGATTATCCGCCACTACCAACGCTTTTACATAAATCTTGACAGGTACAAATTTGATTTGTGGCTAAAGTCTCTTATCCCAGAACATGTTGATATCTTTGAAGATAGTATCTGTACCAGTATAGAACATCATAATGATAGTTATCATCTGCAATATATTAGTGGTGGTAAAACAAAGAACATTACTGCCAAATATATCATTGGCGCTGATGGAGCGAATTCTATTATTCGGAAGTTTTTATATCCTCATAAAAAGATACGCAGTTATGTTTCAATTCAGCAATGGTTTTTAGAAAAACATCTCAATCCCTTTTATTCATGTATATTTGATCCCGAAAACACGGATTGTTACTCCTGGGCAATTTCCAAGGATGGCTATTTTATATTTGGCGGTGCATATCCCAAAAAAAATTGCCGCACAAGATTTGAAAATCAGAAAAAACAACTAAAGGAATTGGGATTTTGTCTTGAAGAGGTGCAAAAGACAGAATGTTGTCTGGTACTTCGTCCATCTAAGTTTAATGATTTCTGTACCGGTAAGAACAATGCTTTTTTAATAGGTGAGGCTGCCGGATTTATCAGCGCCAGTTCATTAGAGGGTATTAGCAGCGCCATAAACACTGCGTATTATTTAAGTGAAGTTCTTAATGCCAAGAAACCAAATCCTTGTTTAGCATATCATAAAAAAACATTAAAACTGCGGCTAAAATTATATCTTAAGGTATTAAAATGTCCATTTATGTACTCTCCCCCTCTGCGGAAGCTTGTTATGTCAACAGGCATTAATAGTATCAAAGTAATAAAAAACACAAACAAGTAAAGCAATAGAAGTAAAGGTATGGTTCTCGGGTTTAACCATCCCCAAAACCTATAATCTTACAAGCTTTTTTATTTATGCTTTATAGAAGTAAATATGGAGTATTTATTATTATTTTATAGTTTTTGCCTGCGATAGATGAGCTTATATATAATTAGATATCCGAGTAAGACGCCAATTGTATTTAAGATCAAATCATCAACTTCGCTGATACCGGTACCAAGAATATATTGCGCGGTCTCAATTGCCAGCGATAATATAAAACCCAAGACCAACGTCTTAGAAAATAAAATATTTCTCTTTGATATCAACGGCACCAGAATCCCAAATGGGACAAAACAAATGATATTTCCAACAAAAAGGTATGTAGTATAAAAATATCTTTTTGCTTCTATCAGGTAAAAATAACCAAAAAACGGATAAAGATTAACGCTTCCGCCAAACAAAAAAAAATCATAACGGAATACGGTTGTTTTTAACAATAAAATGATATATATGATGAAAATAATATATATACTGGCTTTTGAAAGAAGTTTATGCTTCATATTCATGACCAATTATTATAGTAATATATAATCCAAATAGTCATTTGCGAACGCACCTAAACGATTATATCACTATGATAAATATACAACAACATTTGTTTCTCTCGCTTGCATTCTTTAATAAAATACCACGTATTATTTTATTTTTTACTCCTGCTAAGCTTCCCTGTTTCGTTGTTCTCGGCATAAAAAATACCTCGCAAGTATGAAAAGATACTCGCGAGGTGAGAGTAAGCAAATAAACTGTCCTCTTGGACCCCAAAGACTTCGCCGAAACACTTGTCAGCGAAGTTTTTGTCTTTCATGTTCAATATAATATTACTCGTTTTTGATGGCATCCAGAGCAGAAAGCCGCGTAGCCCGCCACGCCGGATACAAACCGGAAACCAGACCCATAAAAGTCGGGAAAACAATTCCGCAAATAATCAACCAAAACGGGATTACGGAAAGCTTGCTACCGATGCTCATGTCTCCTAAAGCACCACTAGAGGATAAAAAATTGAGTAAGAACGACAAACCCTCGCTCAACCCCAGTCCGACCAATCCGCCCAATAAACCAATTAAAGCAGCTTCTGTTAAAAATAGGCTCATAATATCCTTCAAATGACACCCAAGAACCTTCATAATGCCGATTTCCCGAGTTCTTTCATAAATCGACATCACCATGGTATTGCTGATGCCGATAGCAGCTACAAAGAAGGCAATGGCTCCAATCCCGCCTAAAACAAACTGGATTATTTTCATTTGTTCTTTGACCTGGTTTAAAACATCCATGGCACTCCAACAAGAAAATCCCATATCCGTAATGGCGGACTGAACGGTGGAAACATTGTTTACGTCATCCACTTTGACATAGAAAATATCATACTTATTCTTGCTTTTTTCCTGTCTGCTGCTACTACCGGTTGTGCTGCCATTTGTATCGGTTGAGGTTTGTGTTTTCTCATAGTCCTTTTTTAATGTTTCCACTGTGTTGTAATCCATAAGAATGCTGTAGGAAAAATCATCGGAAGCCATCTTTAGTACGCCAACACAATTGACCTTGGACATCTTCGGTTTACCAACGCTCATTTCGTACCCATAGGATGTATCAAACGTCATTTTTAATTTTGTTGTCGTAGGATCGAAAGGCAGAGGCACGGGATTGCCCTGGTCATCGGTAGGATTTATCCATTCGCCATTTCCTTTGGGATCATAAAAGCTAAAAGCTGTCATATAACCCATAACAAAACTATCCTTGTCCGTCGATTCCAAAAGCCGTCCCTTGGTTGTCTTAAAACCAAACAGCTCCATTTTTGACAGGTCTATTCCCATGACATTACCTGTCCAAATCTCTTTGCCTTTGATTAAAGAAACTGACTCGTTCTTGACGGGCATTACCCCCAGAACATTGGGAATCTGAGAAAGACCGGCAACGCTGTTATCATCCATATATAATTGATTGCCTTGCGTACCTCCGCCACCAGCACCAGTATCGGTGCCAGTACTGGTACCATTAACCTGGATCTGCGTCAGGCTGCCCCAGCTTTCGATTTGTTCTTTATACGATTCGTTTAAACCCTGACCGATTGAGATCATAACCACAACCGACATGGTTCCTACCACTACGCCTAAAACTGTCAAAAAACTGCGGGCTTTTCTGCGGCCAAAATTTCTCAAGGCCATGCGCAAAATATCAATTTTTTTCATACCATTACTCCCGACCTTCATTGTTTACAGGTCTGTATCTTCGTTGTCTTCGGCATCTTCGGCTTCCTGTGCCAGACGGGCCTTCTTCTTTTTATGCTTAATTATTAATACCGTCGCAACAACGGCAGCCGCCACAATGGCCGCAATCGCCCAACCGGGTAGTCCTCCGCCCACTTGCGGCGGTACTGCTTCGGCTAAAGCATCTATAGCGCCCTCATCTTGGGGAATGGCTTCCGCCACTGTCATGGTAAACGGTTCTTCAATCCGGCTTTCCTGCCCGGAGGAATCTTCAAACGTAAACACAACTTTGCAGGGAATTTCCCCTACCGTGTTGGGCGTGATATCCATTTCCAGAGAATCCATGCTGCCGCTTGCTAAATTGCCGATGTAAATACTGCCGCCCTCATCTGTCGTAACATCACCTTCTATGCTGACGGAAAGATTATACAATGTGCCTTTACCCTTGTTGATGTATTCTAAACTTACAGAAGCGGGCGAACCCACATTTCCTTCAGTCGGATAAGACTGATTTTGGATCACCAGCTTTTGCGGCTGCATAACGGGAAGACTGATCGTTTCCGAACTAGTCAACTGCGTGCCTTTGCTATCTTCGTAATCAATATTGAACGTCAACGGATAGGATTTGCTCTCTGCATCTGCTTTAACACTCAGCTCCAGCCTATAAGACGCATCTTTCCCAGGTTGAATGGAACGGGTAAAAAAGCTGTTGCTACCGGAATTGGGGATAATCACGCCGTCACCCGAGCTGACAGAAATTTTCAGATTGTTTACCGCTTTAGACAAGCTGGTATTTTGTAAACTAAAAGAAAAAGCAAAAATATCTCCGGCACTGATTGCGCTCCGGTCCATACTATACTTTGATAAAATGATGCGCGGAACGGCATTTTCTCCACCGCCACCGCCACTGCCACTGACCGGAACAAATACCTGGCATGTAATAGATTTTTCTTCTCCTGCATCCAAATACTTCAAAGTGATCTTAAGCGGCGTATAACCGCTTTCCAGATCATCGGAAGCGCTTAAACGAACGCTTCCGGTCACCGTCTGACTGCCTGGGATGCTTGAAAAAGAAGGATCGTTATAATCCCCGGTGCGGAAAAAGGTATCCTTACTCAGCTCATCAAAGGAAACTTTTACATTTTTGGCCGTCGCCGAGCCGTTGTTTTTAATATTCATTTGCAAATCAAACGTCTTACCGCTCACAGCCTGATTATTGTTACCGGAAACCTTAACAGACACCACTCCCAAATCAATAGGCGTGGTATTACTGTCAATTTTCAAAGAAAATTCATATTGGTCGCTGTATGAAGTGCCATTAGCATTACGGTAGGTCAAATTCAAAGTCATAGGGTAGGATCCACCTTTGAGATCAGCCGGAGGTGTAAAGGTGAAGTTGATGATTTGACTTTTGCCGGAGGTCAAACTGGAAATGCTATTCTTATAGGCGCTGTCAGCGGCATCGGCAAAAATATCTTCGATGCCGCTTCCCGGTTGTAACATGGCGACTACACTTTTGGCCGTATAACCGCTATTATTGTTTAAAGAAAAGGAGATCGTCGACTGCTGGCCGGCCGTTACGGAAACATCACGGCTCATAACGGAAAGCTTGGGCGTAGGAACTACCGTATCAGTATCGTCATCGCTACTGTTATCGCTAGTTACCTCTACAACAGCCTCGCTGATATTGATTTTTTGCGTACGGCTATATGTATCGGCACCAATACTATAGCGTAGCGTCAATGTCAAATATTTGTTATCGCCGTTGTACGCGACATAGACAGGTACTTCGGTACTGGAGTTAGCCGCAATATCAAAAGATGCGGCAGAATTAACCTCAGAAAACCCTCCGGCATTGGCTACAGAAAGCGTTACATCGGAAATATTACTTTGACTGTAATTTAAAACATAAAACTTAATACAATACGTCAACCCTTCTTCAACTTTACTCAATTTTTCCGTAGACGAACTGTCCGTATAAACGCCATAGCTGTTAACGGATAATTCAGCCGGCAAAGTTGAAGCAAAAACAATAGGTTTCCCTGCAATGATCAATACAACTGCCAAAAGTAAAAATAAGCCTGTTTTCAGATGTTTTTTCATATTAATTCCCCGCTATTATCATAGAATTAGCTGTCTCATATGCCGCTGGTATGGCATGTTTCAGCTCTTCGTTAACAATTAAACCATCACGCAGATGGATAATACGGTCACAATAGCTCGCAATCTCCAGATCATGAGTAACAACTACTAGGGTTGAACGATTCTTATGGACCAAATTCACCATCATCTCCATCACTTCAATGGTCGTACGGCTATCCAGGTTACCGGTCGGCTCATCGGCAAAAATCACTGGCGGATGCATCACAAAAGCGCGGGCAATGGCAACCCTTTGCTGCTGCCCGCCGCTCATCTGTGTGGGACGGTGGTTCATCCTGTTTTTTAAGCCCACCTGTTCCAGCATTTTTTTAGCTTCTTTCTGCCTCTTTTTTGCATCCATACCGCAAAAAACCAAAGGCATGGCCACATTTTCTAATGCCGTTAAAGCCGACAAAAGGTTATATGACTGAAAAACAAAACCAAAGTTTTTTTGTCTAAATTCGGCCAGTTGTTTTTCACTCATGAGATCAATCCGCGCCCCTTTGATACTAATCGTTCCGCGTGTGGGTTTTTCCAAACCAGCCATTAAGTTCAGCAAGGTAGATTTACCTGAACCGGATGTTCCAAGCAAACAACAAATTTCTCCCCTGTTGACAGATAAATCGATTGTATTTAAAGCATAGATTTTTTCTGAGCTGATCCGATATACTTTACGCAGGTTTTCGATCTGGATAATGACGCCGTTAATTTCTTTTGTCATAATCGGACTACTTTTTCTCCCTTCTCTCATAATCATTTCCAATAATATCCAAATAAATAGAGACTTCATGTAAAAGAAAAGTTCCACATATATAAATTATTAACATTCCGTAATTAAACATTCAGGAATATACTCTGCCTTAATTTTTGACTTGATAGGTCTAATCAAAAATTCCTTGATTATTACCGCCAGTTTTCTCAAGATACTCTTGTCATTTCTGGCTCACTTGATATATTAATGTAAATAAAAAACGATGGAAGTAGCATTTCGGTTACTATAAATAGAACAATTAATAGGATTGCCAGCGAAAAAATATTAAGTAATACAATTTGACTGCTAAATACAGTAAAACTACTAAAACCCAGGATGAGGCACCTCCTACCGAAAGTGCAGTAATATAGTTAGATCAATACCTTAATTAATATATTATTTATATGAGGCATTTATATGAGGGGCTGTCATTACTTGACAGCCCCTCATTTTAGTTTTTACTGGAATTAGTCTTTAAAATCTCTCTGTAAGGTTTGATTTTGAGTATAACTGCAAGCAAGTGCAAGCAAACAAACCATTCTCATATTTCCCTTGCTTCTAAGCCACTTCGTCATGCTTTTTCTTTCTGAAAAAGGCAAGATAAATGATCTCCAAGATACCAACTGTATTTACTATTAAAAGCACTATATACCAAACAGTCTGCCTGTTGCGAGCGGCGTGCCAAAGAGCCAGACCTTTCCAAATAATCGTCCAAATGATCAATAAATAAAATAATAGCATATTCGCCAGTAAAAACTGCATCATGTTGTACACTTCGATTTCCCTCCATTCAGTAATACATTTTCTTTAACAGTATTAATCTTTTATGTGTTTAGCATTCATGTGAGTTTCAAGAATTATTAATACAAATATATTTACTTACTCCAACCTAGATAATTATATAAGAACAAAAAAAGACTAGTTTTCACTAGTCTTTTTTTGGAGCCACTGTCGCGATTCGGACCCGAGACCTCATCCTTGCTTAAATGGCCTTTCCAAATATCGGTTGAGTTTCTCAGCAGATGAAATTCTCATTTTTGTCAGCCTTGAAATTTTTCAATAAAGCGCATCAGGATTATTGCGGCCTGAGCGCGGGTCGCACTTCCCCTTGGGTCGAGCTCCGTATCGTTCACACCACTGAGGAATCCTTCGGCCACCGCCCATTTTACGGCCTCAAGCGCCCAGCCGGATATTGCGGAAGAATCGGCAAAGCCCTCTAGGCTGCTCCTGGCGCTAACATCATAACCTTGTCCTGCCGCATAGCGGTACAGGATGACCGCAAATTGTTCCCGTGTGATACAGTCATTGGGCCCGAAATGCGCCACATCGTACCCCAGCACCACTCCGTTGGCCGCCGCCCATTCAATACCTTCGGTATACCATTGACCTTCACCAACGTCGCCAAAAACGCCGCTCTTACCGGCACCCGCTTCCGGCTTGCCTTCCAGACGCCACAGGATGCTCACGATCATAGCGCGGGAGGTGCCGATTCCCGGTTCAAACCTGTTTTGGCCCATGCCGTTCATCAAACCGTTTTCCGAAACAAACATAACGGCATCATAAAACCAATCGGAGCCTTCCACGTCACTGTAAGGGTTCGTCCATCCTGATTCTTTGGCAAATACAACCTCCAACGTATGGGTCGCGCTCACGTCCACAAATTCGTAGCTGGAAACAGCGCCGACGCTCGCCCCATCCACCAGGACGTCGGAAATTTTATAGCCGTCGTTTGGCGTAATCGTATAGGTCCGGCTGACGTGCGCTTTGATATCGGAAGTACCCGGGCTCACAGAACCGCCCTCGTTTGTCTGGACCGTGATGGTGTAATAAACAACACTGGATCCACCGCCATGGGTCGTCGGCTCAACATACCTTGGATCATTGGCAAAGATCGGATATCCGTCATTGACGCTTGCCTGCTGCACCCATCCTATAAAATCAACACCGGTCAAACCCATCATACTTTCAGCTAAACTGCTCGATACGGAGTTAGCCGTAACCCAATCGTTCAAGGTCTGGCAGAAAGCATCGGCTTGCATTTCCGTAGCGGACATATTGGCCCCCTCAACCGGATTAGCATCCGCATCATAATAGGCGCAATCCGCCGTCCCGGCGAGGTAATAGCTACTGCTGACCGCTCCGGTTTCGGTCTCGGCGTAGAGTTGGAAGGCAATCCCGCCCGCTTGTGTCGCGCTCACCATACCGGCATTGTAACAGTTCTGGATCAAAGCTATGTCCCCCGTGTCCTCAATATTCACGTCATAACCGCAGATTCCCCCCGCGCCGGAGGCGGTTCCATCCGCCGTGACGGCCCCAGTATTATAACAATTATGGACTGTGCCCACAATGGCCAGACCCAAAATTCCTCCGGATACAACCATTTGTTCTGATGTAACGCTGGCGGTGACGGACGCGAAGTTCGCGGAGTTGTAAACACTCCCGGGGAATAATATCCCCGCGATACCGCCCGCTCCCACAGTCGATTCCGCATTGGTTAGCGTAGTGGTGATGGAAATATCGGCGCCGGTTTCGTTGACGCAGCCTTCCAAAACCACACCCATCCCGTAACCCAGGATACCCCCGGCGACGATACCATCGCCCGTAGCGGTTATCGCCGTATGATTGATACAGTTTGTAAGGACGAGTCCTTGGCCGTAGCCGACAACCCCGCCGATGCTATATGTATTCGTCACATCGATGCTGCCGTTGACTGTGACGTTTTCAATCGTAACAATTGTCCCAGCATTGATGTCTCCGAATAACCCGGCGCTGATATAGCTGTCCTCAATATCCATATTGCTGATTACATAGTTTTTTCCGTCAAAATTGCCGTTAAATGAATGCTCGTAACCGTCTGCCGCACCGAAGAGCGTGTCTCCCTCCGCCAGGCCGATCGGATTCCACAGGCGACCGCTCAAATCAATATTTTGTGTCAGTTCAAACGTGACGCCCGAAAAGTCGATCCCATCGACATCCTGCGCCCTGGCCACCGCCGCCAGCTGCTGTGGCGTGGATATATATATGGTCTCACCTGTACAATCGGACTTAGTCAATTTATCATAAAGCGTAGAATCATAATTTCCCGCATCCGTCCAGAAGGCCCCTGCCTCTCTTTGGGGCGTGGCTAACGCCGTATAGCTTTGAGCTGCTGAAAGCTCCGGTATCGTATAATTCTGTGTGCCAGAAACAAGCACGCCATCCACAACCTGCTTCCATCTGCACCATGTATAATCGTCCGCTACGGTGGCGCCCAGTTGCACTTCGCTGCCGGATAAGTAGGCGCCGCTGCCGCTCGTCGAATCAATACCCGCACCGGCAGTCAATGTGACAGAATAATAATTTACCGTCACCTCCGCATTTGAATTCGACAGACTGAGCTCAGTGTATTGATTGTTTGGTGCATCGGATGTATCCCAAACATAATAAGTTTTGCTTCGGTCAAGGCCCGTAAAGGTATACACACCATCCGTGCAAGTACCGGTTACCGCGTCTGTCAGCGAGTCATTTGCCACGGACAACGTAATCTCCGGTGTGCCCTCCGTCCAATCTGCCGCATCTTTGACTACCTTCACCGTACAAGATAACGGAATATACTCCGCGACAGTGTCAAACACGGTAAGCCCGGTACCCTCCACCTCAAAGTCCCTGTCGAAATCATTGTCATACATTTGCAGCATATCCGCCGTTTTTAGCTGATAGGTATCGGCTGTGGGAACTGTAAACGCGATGGACTTATAGACTGTTGCAGGCGTAAAGCTCGCTAGAAGCTCCCCGTCTGATTTTTTATAGACAGCCGTGGTCACATCGCCCATGCGCTCACTTGCGAAATTGGCCATCAGCACATAGGCCGAGCTCCCAAACTGTAAAGCACCGCCGGTCGCGTCAATTGCGGGCCTTACCCCGGTTGAAACTGCCACGACCGTTGCCGCATCCGAAATGCTGATTGCCCCGCTGCCTGCGTTAGCGCCGCCGCCGATGCCGGACCCGTTTGAACCGCCTATCGCGGTGACGGTTCCGCTTTGAATGGTGATTGTGCCGCCGCTCGCCCAGTTGCCGCCGCCGATGCCGGCGGCGTTCGGAGCACCGGTTGCGGTCAGTGACCCGGTACCTACAATCGTCAGCGTTTTTCCGTCTGTCACGCGCAGTCCGGCATTGCCGCCTGTGCTTTTCAAGATGTTTGTCCCCTCAAGGGTCAGATTGACCGTACCGTTGTCAATGGAAAACGCACAGATGTCGCCTGCCGTAAGCTGAATATCGGCATCCCTTAGCCTGATATTCGCAGTCTTGCCCGTAATATCAACTCTGACGATGCCCCCGGTGCTCGTACCCGTGATGACGATCTCCTGGGCCGCGGGAATATTGTCCTCCGTTTGTGCCCCGCAGGTCACCTTGAGCGTCCCCGCCGCTGTTCCCGCCAGCACCGTGATGTTTCCGTCGGCTATGTTAAATGTGGAATTCGGGCTTTCCAAAACGGTCAGTGTAAATACTTTCGTGTCGGTAAAATCACCCTTTGTAAGCGTCGCTGTCAGCGTCACTTCGGCATCGCCCGTATCGTAGGGAGGCCGCACCACCGTCAGCCCGTCGCTTGACACCACTCCCGGCGTATTCGAGACCCACGAAATGGTGGAGCCGTGCGCTCCCAACGTCGGCAATGCAAGCGCCCCAGTGATATTCGAGAGGTCGGCGTTATTCTTTTTAATGACATCGGCCGTCAAGGCCGCCTTATCCACCGCCAGCGCATCCGCATCTGAATCGCCTACGCCATTAAATGTGGTAAGGCCGGCGACAGCGATGGAAAAGTCCGTATCGTCGCCGCTGCCATACTGCTGTCGAATACTGTCCGTTATGAGTTCATAGGTAGCGGCGGCCTGCGGCAGCGTAAACGCGATAGACTTGTAGCTGGCGCCCGGGGTATAGCTTGCCTGCCCGGAGGAATCCGATTTCAGAATAACCTCTGTGGCAATGCCGCCGCTTTTCGTCGCGGAGAAATTGGCCATAAGTACATAGGCTGTACTTCCGCTTCTCAGGGTACCGCCGGTCGCGTCAATAGCAGGTATTGTTCCGCTTGAAACGGCTGTCACCGTAGCCGAGTCGGAAATACTGATATCGTTGCCCTCAGAACTACCATACACGCCGCAGCCGATGCCCGCACCGCCATCGCCCGCAGCGAAGCCGCCGATCGCGGTGACCGTCCCGCCATTGATCGTGACTTTCCCGCTGGAACTGTAAGAGCCTCCGCCGATTCCGGCGCCATAATTACCGCCGATCGCGGTGACCGTCCCGCCGTTAACGGTGAGCTCCCCTCCTCGGTTGTTGGAGCCGCCGCCGATACCTGCGCCTTCAGAGCCGCCAGACGCCATAATTATCCCATCGTTTATCGTGACTTTCCCGCCGATATTTCCGATGCCCGCACCGCCGAAACCGCCCCTCGCGGTGACCGTCCCGCTCTCAATGATAATTGTGCCGCAGGCACTCCAGTAGTCGCCGCCGATACCCGACGCATAATAGTTAAGTGTACCCGCCGCTTTTACACTTGTCGCCTCAAGGGAACCGGTCCCCTGAATTGTCAATGTAGATGGACTCGCCACCCGCAATCCGGCGCACATGCCCGTAGTCTTTATTTTATTCGCCCCTATTAGCGTTAAGTTGACTGTTCCGCCGTCTATTGAAAAAGCGCAATCCGTCCTATCTACATATTTGTAATACTCAATGTCTACATTGTCAAGCGTAATGTTCGCCGTTTGATCTGGGATATTTACAGTCACTTTTTTCCCCGGGATTGTCTCATTGGCTATGCTCTCCCCCATGATGATGATTTGCTTCGCCTTCGGAATGTTGTCCATGACCTCCGTCCCGCAGATCACCTTCAGCGTGTCGTCCGCCGTTCCCGCCTCCACCGTGATATAGCCGCCCGCGATATCGAAAATCGGTTGGATGTCCAGTACCGTCAGCGCAAACTCCTTGGTGTCCGTTACCGTGCCTTTGGTGATGGTCGCAGTTAAGGTCAACTCCGCGTCTCCGTCGTCCATGGCCGGCCTTACCACCGTCTGTCCGTCATGTGACACCACATCGGGCACATTCGACGACCAGGTGATGACAGCCCCGTTCGTACCTGCTGACGGCAGCGGGTTGGTTAGCGCTACCGTTATATGGGAAAGGTCAGTATTTGCCCCTATTATATCATCAGCAGTCAACGCTGCCTTATCCGCCGCCACAGCGAGCGAGTCCGCGTCGTCGATGACGCTACCGAAGATGCTAAGCCCTGTGCCAGTGATGGCAAAGTCCGTACTGCTACTGTCATGCTGCTGGAGAATTCCCGACGTTTTCAGTTGATATGTATCTGCATCCGGCAGTGAAAAAGCGATGGATTTGTACGATATTGTCGGTTCAAAGCTTGCCTTAAGCGAAGAATCCGATTTGAGGTAAACGCCTGTGGTTGTGCCGCTGCTCTTCGCAGCGCTGAAATTGGCCATCAATACATAGGCCGTGCTTCCGGCATGAAGCGCATTGCCGATTGCGTCAATGGCCGGTTTGGTCCCGTCCGAAACGGCGGTTACCGTTGCCGAGTCGGAAATACTGATATCGCCTGCAGCGCCGGTGCCGCTGCCACTGCCAAGACCTGCGGCGCTAAACCCGCCGGTCGCGGTGACTGTCCCGCCGTTAATCGCAATCGTTCCGCCGGATCCGATATTTCCGCCGCCGATGCCCGCGCCTCTTGAACCGCCGGTTGCGGTAACTGTTCCGTTATTAATGGTGACTGTCCCGCCGTTTCCAAATAATCCACCGCCGATGCCTGCGCCGCCGCCCGAACCGACGCCGTTTCCGCCAGTCGCGGCAATGGTGCCGCCGTTGATTGTAATAATTCCGCCATTATTACTGTTGCCTCCGCCTATGCCGGCTCCGGAAGGTCCGCCTGTGGCATAGAGAGAACCCGTCCCCCCAATGACCACTGAATTTGCGTTTGCCACTCGCAGCCCGGGATTGCCGCCTGTGCTGATTAAAGCATTTGTCCCACTTAGGGTCAGGTCGACCGTGCCGCTGTCGATGGAAAAAGCGCATCTGTCACCCGTAGTAAAATCAATATGGGCATTGTTAAGAATGATATTGGCCAGATTGGCACTGGCGGTAAGATTCACACTAACCTTATTCGCAGCGCTTGTGCCTATGATAGTGATTGACTGCGTATTGGCAAAATCCGCGGTCATGGTCTGCGACGCACCGTATGTAACATGAAGATCGCTGCCGCTGCCGGAGGCCACCGTAATATTCCCCTCGGAGATGTCGAAGACATAGTTTCCGGGGTCGCTTGCCGCAAAAGCCGGTGCGCCCGCCGCAAGAACCAGCGTCATCATGAATATGAAAAGCAATGCAGGATATACTGCTTTTTTAAAATTAAATGTACTTCTGCCTCTTGATTTTCTCATACCGGCAAACTTTTCCAAAACAGCCCTTATCGTTTTTTTCATTCGTTTCCCCACTTTCGTATTATATTTAAACTTTTGATCAATCTTTTTTCGATAACCGACCTTGATGAATATTATTTCATCTCATTGATTCTGTTTTTAGGACAGCGGCAGACGCTATAGATCATGTGCTCATGGGTCTCTTTCCTAAAATCCGAAAACTTACAGTACCAGCACTCGCGCATCGGGGTGAGACTCGTGTATCCGACGGCTTCCCAATGTGGACAGGTGTCGTTTTCCATTACTACAGGGAAATTTTCGTCCGATAGTCCCTTATGAAGCTGTTTTGTATTTTTTGTGTCCAACTTGAACGATGCCTCTCTTTATTGCATATTGTATATTTTATTTTCCATTAAAGCGACAAATTATGCAATACCTGCCGCACCAAAGGCCTATTTCACCGCATAAAAGACGTGACGATATGCATTTTTTGCGGTATAATGTCGTTAGAGGTGAATACGCATGTTACACTGCGCTGTTTGCGACGACGATCAAGTAGTTATCGCCGCTCTCCAAAGTATGATGATCGAATATCCCGCGGAGCTTGACTGCGCCGCCTTTTTTGATCCGCTCGACCTGCTTGAGGAGATCCGGAACGGGAGGAAGTTTGACCTCTACATCCTGGATATCGTCATGCCCCAAATGACGGGAATCGATCTGGCTCGCGAGATCCGCAAAACCGACAGCGATTGCGGGATCATCTTTCTAACCACCTCGGATGAATTCCATAGCGACGCTTTCGATGTAGAGGCCCTGCAATACCTGAACAAACCAGCGGACAAGACAGCGCTTTACCATGCGATTGACCGTGCTTTGCGTTACCTGGGCAATCAAAAAGAAGAAGTACTGCCGCTGCAGACCAAGAACGGAATCTATGCGCTAGTTATCGACCGGATTGTTTATGTTGAGTCATACAAACATACTCTTTGCTTCCATCTTAAGGACGGAAGCAAAATCGACACGCTCGACTCGTCGCTGGCGCTAAAAAAACTGCTGGAAACACTCCGTTTTCCGCCGTTTTGCACTCCCTACCGCGGCTTTATCGTTAATTTAAATTATGTAGACTGTCTGAGTAAGCTCCAGTTTTCCATGACTACCGGCGCCTTAATCCCGATACCGCAAAAGCAGTTCTCCAAAGTACGTCGGCAATATTCAGATTATCTGCTAACCCGGTACGCGAAAGGAGAGATTTGATGTTTTGGTGCGTTATCGAGTCTCTTGTTACCTTGCTGCTTCTCTATGCCATCATGGGAACTATGATTGAGTTTCGGTTCGGCAAAAGGCGAAGTATCATCGTAATCGCCCTTGCCATCTGCGTCACCGTTTTCATGGACGGCTGGAATTATATGCACGGTACAGGTATTGCAGATCTCTATGACAATACCTGGATTACGACCCTCATTCCAAATTTTTTATCTCTTCTGTATCTCAACAAGTACAGGGACGGCAGCTTTCTCTTTGTCTACCTTACCGTGAGTGTGATTGCCTCTATTGCCACTTTTCTTTCCTATATTTTTGCTTATCTTTTGCCATGGCAGTCCGAGGCAATCCCGTTCCTGTTTCATACAGCAATACTGGCAAGCGTCTTCTTTGTCTGCCAACGCCTTTTTCGGAGCCGCTTTTTTGAAGCGGCCAGATACCAGGGACAGCGATGGCTGCTCTATTGTACCCTGCCGTTCATATGCATTGTAGCGTGGGTTATGTATAACGGCTCGTCTACACGTTTCATCGATATCGGAAATAAAATTTATCTTCCCTATGCAGGATATATATATCCCAATGACATACCCCTGTTTATCGCTCTGCTGGTTATGGTGTTTTATACGGTCTCTTTAGTCCTGATCATTATTACAACAACCTACCAGGCTGAAAAGGACCGTGAGGAAAAGACAGCCCTGAATTTTCAGAGCAGGGCACTGAAAGAACGCCTATTCAGTCTGGAAGAAAAAGACGAGAGTCTGCGCATCCTGCGCCACGATATACGTCACCATTTAAGCACTTTGTCAGGACTGCTAGATAATCAGAAACTTTCTGTGGCGCAGGAATACATTTGCCAATTGGGCCATAATTTGATGCAGGTAAAACAGGAGAGTTTTTGTGCAAACGCCGTTATTAACGCGATTATTTCCTACTATGCCGCAATAGCGAAAAGAGAGGAAATTCGGTTTTCTGTTCAGGTACATATACCTGATCATCTGCCTATGGACGATATGGATATCGGCGCAGTCCTGTCGAACGCGCTGGAGAACGCTCATAACGCCTGTATGAAGCTGTCACTTGACGTCGAACGGTTTATCGAACTAAAATTTATCCAGCACAAAAAGCAGTTTGTGCTGGAAGTCTCCAATTCATATAACGGAGCCGTTGAGTTTGACGGTGACGGCCGCCCTGTTTCGCAAAGCAAAGACCACGGCGTAGGCAATCAGAGTATTTTCGCGTTTGCTAAAAAGTATACTTCCACCGTTGACTATTCCGTAAAGAACAGCATATTCAGTATCCGGATCATGTTTACGGATTCCCAATAATCCGAATGCCTGCATCCAACTCTTCTGTATTCATACGAATTGTATCTTTCGAATTTACGAAGTTATAAGATCCCAAGTTTAAAATTTCATAAAATCCTATCGCTACTCGGGAATCAGCTTCTTTTTTAAAGCAATAAATAGCCCCTGTTCTGGCCGTTATCTTTCCCGGTGTCCAAATAGTGACTAAATTTACTTTTTAAGCGTAAATCAAAGCAAAAAGAAAAAACCCTGTACCATATTAGTACAGGGTTTTTGTTGGAGCCACTGTCGGGATTCGGAC
>DIFI01000002.1 GCA_002419055.1 Peptococcaceae bacterium UBA5752 | reverse complement strand
TTTCCCAAACCATCTTCATTTCTTCTTTAGTATAATCGTTTTCTTTAAATATGTCTATGTGTGGAATTACATTAAATGCGATCTGATAAGGGAAGACATTTGACTTAACTTGAGCGAAGGGATCATTGCTTAACAGCTCCGTCTGGTTGGCTAATTCATTAATCCCCTCGGCGCCGGCGCCGGAAACAGCCTGATAGGTAGACGCGACGATGCGAGTAATCTGGGCAGCATCATGTAGAGGCTTTAATGCTGTTACCAATTGAATTGTAGAACAATTGGGATTAGCGATTATACCTTTATGCCAACGCACATCTTCGGGATTGACTTCCGGAACCACCAACGGTACATCGTCATCATAACGGAAAGTGCTGCTGTTATCAATCACAACAGCACCGGCAGCCACGGCGGCAGGAGCAAATGTTTTTGAGGCAGAACCGCCGGCAAACAATACTATATCTATATTACCAAAGCTATCGTTAGTTGTTTCGCTTACTGTATATTCCTTGCCTCTAAAGACAAGTTTTTTACCATGGGAACGCTCACTGGCCAATAAACGCAGATCACCTACAGGAAAATCCCTCTCTGCCAGAACCTTTAGTATTTCTTGACCGACAGCGCCGGTCGCGCCCACCACAGCAACATTATATGTCTTACTCACTGCAAACCCTCCGATTTAGCCAAATATATTAATTATACTTAGACATTATACATCGGCAAAACACTGGTTTGCAAGTACTTTAATCAGGCTGCTGACAAAAAATCGGCTGCAGTTGATGGCCTTTTAGTGCGGCGGCAATTGTCGGGATCAATAGCTGCCAGTCAGCTATCAACGAATTGGGCTTTGTTTCTGCGTCGTCCTGCGTAAATGGTACAAAATACAACTGTTTACGGTTAAGCAACGTACCTATATTACTGAAATTAGCGGATAAAGCATCGTTGCTTGATACAGCAACTATCAACGGCCTGTTGTTACGCAAATGAGCCTTTGCAGCCATCAGAACCGGCGTATCAACAATGCCTGCCGCTAACTTTGCTAAACTATTGCCGGAACAGGGAGCAATCACCATAATATCAAGTAATGCCTGAGGCCCGATCGGCTCCGCGGCGGCAATTGTATCAATGATCTCGATAGTAGCGGCAGCACGGCTTATCTGTTCACGCCAAAAGCGGCTCTCACCAAATCGGGTATTATAATCGCGTACTGCAAACGATATAATTGGCGTTACAATCGCACCGCCTTCGCGCAATTTCGCTATTTGCGGAACAACTTTGGATAGCGTACAAAATGAACCGGTTATTGCAAAGCCGATTCTGATGCCTAAAAAAGGTTGCTGATTCATATGCCACTCCCCTTTTTAACTAGATACTCATCCAATAATTGCGGATAAACAGTAGCTAATATTTTACCCATCGTTTGCGGTGCAAAACGTCCCGGTAAACCAAAAGCAGGAATAGCTTTAATACCTAATTGGCGAGCAGCCCCAAAATCACAACCTCCGGGAGCAGCGGAAACATCTATAATCAGACAATCCGGTTTCAAAGTAGCCAGCAGCTTTTTATCTAGCAGTAAAGCCGGCGCAGTATTGAAAATCAAGTCAGCATTTGCTGCCTCAGCGTCAAACTGCTGCCACTCGGCAACATTCCAACCTGCAGCTATCGCCTCATCTCGACGACGGCTATTACGGTTAACTATAACAACCGATAACCCTAAACCGCTTAGACGTGGTGCCAGCGCACTACCGATATGACCATAACCGATAATTAGAGCACGACGACCATAAAGATAAAATTGATCAGCTTCTATGGCGAGAGCCATAGCGCCTTCTGCAGTCGCAATAGCTGCGGGAGCTGCAATTTCCTCAAGCTCTGCTGTAGCAATAAGTCTGAGATCGGCCGACGCGGTAATCTCACGCAACGGCTGAGATATCACTCCGGCCAGAACCGGCGTTTGTGCAGGAAGCACTGAAAAGTCATCGTCCACCAACCGCGGCGACAAAAGCTCACCACAGTAAAGTTTTCCTCCTGCACGCAAGCCCGGGATTGGCATTAACACAGCATCAGCGCCAGTCATTGCCTCAGATGCCGTTTCACAAAAACGAACACCGGCGGGCAGTGATTCCGGTGGCCTGGCAAAACAACGCAGCTGATAGCCTCTCTTATATAAAACGCCTATCAACTGCTGTTCACGTGCATCGCCGCCGAGAATGGCAATAGCAGGGGAAGGCATATGACGTAAGTTCTGCTCAGCTGTTATAGAAAAGGCAGCCATAGGCAACACCTCAAACAGAAGAATTATATTAATAGTATATGGATAGACAGGAAGCAGTGTGTCAGTAAAAGTAGATTCCAATTTAATTCAAATTAAAAAAGCCGTTATTACGGCTTAGAATTGTTATGCTATATTAAATTAGCTATTTAATATTTTTTGATAAACATCTATGGCAAATGAATCAGTCATACCTGCAATATAATCAACTATATTTCCATATTCATTTAAAAGCCTTTCCGGTTCCGCCGAATAGTAATCATATAGGACATTGATCATCTGCCAAATTTTTTCTTCCTCTTTTCTGGCCTCAGGTCTAAAATATACAGAAGTAAAAAGAAACTCCCTTAGTTGATCCATGGCGGATGCAACCGGTTCAGTCATGATAATTTGTTCTTTGCTAAAACTCGCGGCAATCACATTGGAAACCATGCTGTTGATACGTACACTATGACGGTCACCTAATAAAGCTGTCGGTACTGCCGGCAACTGCGACATTTCAATGATTCCTGCACGCAATGCATCATCAATATCATGATTAATATAGGCAATCCGATCTGAAAGACGCACCACAGCGCCTTCCAAAGTTGACGGCTCACCACTACCGCTATGATTTAAAATACCGTCACGTACCTCAAAACTAAGATTGAGGCCAACGCCATTCCGTTCTAAAACATCTACAACACGCAGACTCTGTCGATTGTGGGTAAAACCGGGACTCAATGCGGCCAAGGCTCTTTCACCAGCGTGACCAAAGGGAGTATGCCCCAAATCGTGACCAAGCGCAATAGCTTCCGTCAAATCCTCATTAAGGCTAAGAGCACGAGCAATGGTGCGCGAGATCTGTGATACTTCAAGCGTATGGGTAAGACGGGTACGGACGTGATCGCGGGTTGGATTGATAAAAACCTGAGTCTTGTGCTTGAGACGTCGAAAAGAATTAGAATGAATAATTCGGTCGCGATCGCGTTGAAAGATAGTACGAATCGGACATTCATCTTCGGGTATTGCTCTCCCCCTGCTTTGATAACTTTTAGCCGCATAGGGGGCGAGGATTTGCTGCTCTATGCGCTGCCAGTCTTCACGCAAGATACTTCACCTCTGGTTTTAGTTAATATATCAACTTTTCTCACCGATAGAAATATCTTGGCCATGCAACTTACTATCAGCAATAAATTGATTTAGTGCCTGTTTAGGGATGATATAATGGCGGCCACATTTAACCGCCGCTAACCTACCGCTGCGAACAAGATTGATTAGAAAGGCATAACTCAACGGCAATATTTCCATGATTTCTTTAATAGTATAACCATCTGTTGGCTGGCGGTGTTGTTCGGCATAGCTGGCAGCATCATTGACATCAACCAAATATTTGCGCCCGACCCGGTAGGCATGAAGTCGTCCGTTCTCTATTTCGCGCCTAACCGCACCATAAGAATTACCTGCCAAGATTGCGACCTGTTTTAAGGTTAAATATTGTTCTTTCATACTATCGCATCCCGCTAATATGACGTTATGCCATAGCATATGCAAACAGGAAACGAAATAGACTGTAAATCAACAGATATTAGTATTAATAAAATAAAGCTACCAAACATCAGCATAAAACAAAAACTTCTTCTCCCATTATTATTGGAGCACGCGTGCTAACATCGCTGCAAATTCGCCTCTCGTAACATAATTATCAGGACGGAAACTACCATCCTGGTATCCTTTACAAACACCTTGAGAAGCTAAAATATTGATAGCGTTTGCCGCCCAATAATTATCGTCGATATCAATAAAACTATACTGACTTGATCCTGCTGAAAGTTTAAAATAATTCTCAAATACTTGAACCAGCTCAGCGCGGGTTACGGGGTTATCGGGGCGGAAACTGCCATCGGGATAGCCTTTAACCCAACCGGCAGACTGCGCGGCGCCGATAGAGTCATATGCCCAATGAGAAGTACTGACATCGGTAAAAGTAGAACTTGAGCTGTTATCGACTCCCTCAATCCGCGCTAACATTGTAACCAACTGAGCACGGGTTAATTGATCATTAACACCATAAAGGCCGTCGCCAATGCCGTTAATTGTTAGATTAGGCAAGTTATATAGATACATAACCGAATCTTCGGCCCAATGGCC
The DNA here is from genome assembly GCA_002419055.1 of Peptococcaceae bacterium UBA5752. Classification (GTDB taxonomy): domain Bacteria; phylum Bacillota; class Dehalobacteriia; order UBA4068; family UBA4068; genus UBA4068. The sequence continues at coordinate 83,931 of DIFI01000002.1, read as the reverse complement.
TTCGATATCATTAAAAGGAACAGCGTCACTGCCAAACCTTAAACTGGCTATAAAATCTATATCTAAATTACTGCCCGATGCGGAAAAACTGATTGTATCTGGCAATACTTGGCCTTCTCGATAAAAAATATAACGGCGTTCACTGGGGATTGCAGCAAAATAATCCCAATCGATAAAGCGGCCGGTCTGACCATCCATCGTAAAGGTGTAGGTAAAAGTTGGATCACAAACGATCCAGCCAATGTCTTCAATGTAAAACTCAACCCAAGTATGACGCAGCGTGTTAAGCTCCACTCGGCCATAATCGTCAATATAATCATCGGTTAAATGCTCAGAGGGCATAAAAAGGTAGCCGCTAAGCTGGCGCGCCGGTATTCCGACAGCACGCAGACTGGCAACTAATAATTCACTGTAATCCTCACAAACACCACGACCGTTAAGTAAGGCATTGAGCGCACCTTTGTTAGCATTTTCATCATCAGCATAAGTCATATGAAGATTGACAGCGGAAAATATCTTTTTGGCCATTAGATAAGGATTAGTTTCGCTGCCTACTGCTGACGCGGCAAAACTGATAATTTGTTCATTATTACTCTCAATGCCGGTTTCCGGTTCAAGATATTTATCGAGAATAAAATCGGCTTTCGAGATTTTTATGGTTGACGCATCAATATTATAGCTGATGCTATATGTGGAAATAACATGTTTTTGGATAATAGTGATGCTCTGGCCGGCTGCCAGCGAGTCAATATAATAAACAGCCTCACGATGGCCATATTTATCAACACTGATCTTTGAGGGCCAGGGAGTCAATTGCTCGATTTGTAGATCAATATAGTCAGGCGTCAACTCGTCCATCAGCGGCACAGTAATTGTTATATCGTATGCCGCAATTCTACCATTATTGCTTACCTCTATTTCGTGGTTAAGAGTATATACCCATTCGCTATTATAATTAATACTGACATTAACAGCAGCTGATGCTGATGTCGATACCGACATCAGCAAGATCAATCCTAAAATAAGTAAAATTAGTAGTTTTTTCGGCATACATCCCTCCGATTGTTTTATTCTATTAAGACGAAAACATTCCTGCATATGTTCCTTTGCATTGGTAAAAATGCCTAAATAATATAAAAAAACGGCGGAGTCAAAACTCTGCCGTCTCAATTTTTAAGCATTATACTGGACAAAAGTCAGCTTTTTCTTTATTTGCGTTATCGCCGCCATTAACAAGATCATATTCAACGTTTGTTTTCCCGGCCATCCTATCCTTAAGGAATTTGGTGGCAACCGGTGGGAACATAACATATGAAAGTAGATCCTCAGGCGATTCTATCCAAGCACCAATCTCTTTCTTAGCATCTTCAAGCTGCGGTGGAATCAAATCAGCCGGACGGCAGGTAATGTATTCATTGTCGCCTAAAATCTTTGCTTTGATTACCGGATCCATCTCTCCGGGCGGCTGGCCGTAATGTCCGGCTACATAGTTTTTAACCTCGTTAATAACCTGACGGTAACGCTCGCCGCTCAAAACGTTGAGCAAAGCCTGGCTGCCGACAATCTGACTGCTGGGTGTTACCAGCGGCGGGTAACCTAAGTCTTTGCGCACCCGCGGCACTTCGGCCATAACTTCCTCGAGTTTATCTATAGCATTAGCAGCTTCCAGCTGAGTAATAAAGTTGGAAATCATGCCACCGGGGATCTGATAAGTCAACACATGAGGATCGACACGCGGATCCGTATGGTCGAAAGCTGAATATTTACGACGGATCAACTTCATCTTGGCAGCAATCGGCGTTAATTTTGCTAAATCAAGACCGGTATCGTATCCGGTACCTTCAAATGCAGCGATCATTGTTTCGGAAGCCGGCTGAGAAGTTGCCAAAGCCATGCTTGAAACAGCGCAATCTATGATATCACAACCGGCTTCAACAGCTTTTAAATATGACATTGAGGCCATACCGCTGGTATAGTGGCAATGAAGTTCAATCGGTAAACCGGTCGCTTCTTTGATACCCTTAACAAGATCATAGGCTCCATAGGGGAAGATAATTCCGGCCATATCTTTGATGCAAATTGAATCGGCGCCCATATCACGTAATTGAACACATTGTTTAATATACAAATCGATATTATGGATCGGACTATTGGTATAAGAAATAGCAGCCTGAGCATGCGCGCCCTCTTTCTTAGTAGCCTTCACCGCCCGTTCAAGATTGCGAATATCATTAAGTGCATCAAAAATACGTATGATATCAATGCCGTTACCTACTGCGCGTTTGACAAATTCATCTACAACATCATCGGCATAGTGACGATAACCAATCAAATTCTGTCCGCGTAAAAGCATCTGCAGCTTAGTATTGGGCATCGCTTTGCGCATTTTCCGTAAGCGTTCCCAAGGATCCTCATTTAAATAACGCAGGCAGGAGTCAAAAGTAGCACCGCCCCATACTTCAAGAGAATAAAAACCGACTTTATCCATTAGGTCTGCTACTGATAAGATATCTTCTGTAGATAAACGAGTAGCAAACAATGACTGGTGAGCATCCCGGAAAGTTGTATCACATATTAAAACCTTATGTCCGGCTGTTTCAACCATCAAATTACCTCCTTTAGTCAATATTAAATTTGTTAAATTTGAACAAGAAAAATCGCGGCGGCGTCAGTACTAGAGCATAAACGCCTACCGTCGTTATTTAAACTATAACATAAGTGCAGGAAAAAGAAAAATTATAATTATAATCAAACAATTTGAAATATTATGAGCTATTTAGTATTAATTAATTAGTTGCCAAATTTATTATTTAGAGCTTGCATAACCACCGGAGGTACCATATCGTCAATACAGCCCTTTAAAGCAGCACTACGTTTGATTAAACTGGAACTGATATACAGATATTGAGCAGCACTCATTAAAAAGACTGTCTCGATTGCCGGTTGCATTTTTTTATTAAGTAACGCCATTTGAAATTCTTTTTCAAAATCAGACACAGCACGCAGTCCGCGAACGATAGCACTTGCTTTTTTAGACATGCAAAAATCAACTAGCAGTCCATCAAAAGGCTCAACGCTAACATTAGGTAAATGACCTGTCACTTGTTTGATTAAATCGCAGCGTTCATCAAGACTAAAAAGCGGATATTTATAGTTATCCTCGGCTACGGCGATAATTACATTACCGAAAATATGAGCGGCACGTTCCGCAATATCCAGATGGCCATAGGTAATAGGATCGAATGTTCCGGCATAAACAACGGTTTCCATAATTATTACTCCTTTTTAAAGCATTACGAAATAATAAGTTGTCTTAATAGTAGTTATGAAAGTTTATTAACTAACTCTCGCAATATTTTGAGATCTTGTTGATAGACATCGTTCAATCCTTTGTTGTAGATTACTGCGGCCGGATGATACAGCGGAAATAATAATGTTTTTTCCTGTTCATTCAATAATATCCGACCGTGATAATCGCTAAGTCGGAGATCGCGACCAATAAAGTAGCCTAACGGTACCGCGCCCAATGTTACAATCAATTGTGGCTTAATCAATGCTAATTCCTGTTCCAGCCAACGGCAACATAGAGCAATCTCAAATAAAGAAGGTTTGCGATTGATAGGACCCCGTTTACCATCAGTAGTTGGGCGACATTTGACTATATTGGTTATATAGAGTTGATCTCTATTAATTGCTGTTGCCGCTAAAAATTGATCGAGTTGATGACCGGCCTTGCCAACAAAGGGGTACCCAAGTTTATCCTCTTCCCCACCTGGTGCTTCACCGATTAGAAAAATTCGTGCACTGCTTTCACCACAGCCGCATACCACTTGTGTACGGCTGTGGCAGAGGTCGCAGTCGTTACAGGCACTTAGTTGTTTTCGCAGCTCATCCATAATATCCTCCCATTTTCTATAAGACACTAGTCTTTAAGGTATAACTTCGTGAAAAAGTGGGACGCGTTTAGCACCCCACTTTACAAGTTGCTATTTACCCTGCATTAAAGCTCTTACTTTGAGCGGTAAACCAAAGAGGTTAATGAAACCCTCGGCATCCTTTTGATCATAGACATCATCTTCATCAAAAGTTGCCATCTCGGCGTTATAAAGCGAATATGGGCTCTTGATTCCTGCAACGGTGCAGCTGCCTTTGTAGAGCTTCATTTTAACCGTACCGGTAACTGTCTCCTGCGTCTTAGCGACAAAAGCGTCAAGTGCTTCTCTCAAAGGCGAGAACCAAACGCCATCATAAACCAAATCGGCATAATGCAATGCTACCTCTGCTTTATAATGGGAGGTTATTCTGTCAAGACAGATGGTTTCCAGCGATGAATGAGCAGCATAGAGAATGGTACCACCGGGTGTTTCATAGACACCGCGCGATTTCATACCGACGAGACGGTTTTCTACCATATCAGCAATGCCGACACCATTGGCAGCGCCAATTTTGTTAAGATAGTCAAGCAGTTTAGCGGCAGAAAGAACTTGTCCGTCAACTTTGACCGGCGTGCCCTGTTCAAATTCGATTTCAACGAAGGTCGGTTTTTCGGGAGCTTGTTCCGGCGGCGTACAAATCAAATATAACGAGTCCTGAGGTGTATTCCACGGATCTTCGAGGTCAGCGCCTTCATGAGAAAGATGCCAAATATTACGGTCCATGCTGTAAGGCACTTTTTTGGTGACAGGTACGGGAATGTTATGAGCAGCAGCGTAGTCTATGGCCTGGTTACGGGAACGGATATCCCATTCGCGCCAAGGAGCAATGATCTTCATCTGCGGCGCTAAAGCCTTGATCGCCAACTCAAAACGAACTTGGTCGTTGCCTTTGCCGGTGCAGCCGTGACATACGGCATCGCAGCCTTCTTGTTTGGCAATTTCCACTAGATAGCGTGCCAGCAGCGGGCGAGCAAATGATGTGCCGAGCAGGTATTTTTCTTCATATATCGCACCTGCTTTCAAGGTCGGAAACACAAAATCGGATACAAATTCCTCGACCAAATCGCCTATGAAAAATTTGGAGGCCCCTGATGCGAGAGCTTTTTTCTCCAACGGCGCAGTTTCATCGCCTTGGCCGACGTCGCCGCAGACTGCAATGACTTCGCAGCCGTAATTCTCTTTCAGCCACGGAATGATAATCGAGGTATCAAGACCGCCGCTATACGCTAATGCAACTTTTTTTACCATTATTGTAACCTCCTAAAGATTTTGTTTATCTAAAATCAAATAAATGAATCAAGCTAATATTATTTATCCTGCATAATCAAGGCCATTACTGCCATTTGTGCAAATAGACGGTTCTCAGCTTCATCAAATACTACCGAATGCTGGCCTTCGATTACCTCATCGGTTATTTCTAAACCGCGCTTAGCAGGCAGGCAGTGCAGAACAATCGCATCGCTCTTGGCAACCGCCAACAGCTTATCATTGAGCTGATAAGATTGCATCGCTTTGATTCTCTTCTCTGCTTCGATCTCCTGACCCATACTGGCCCAAACATCGGTATATAAAACATCAGCATCGCGGGCAGCCTCAAACGGATCATTCAATACCTTAACGGAACCACCGTTTTTCTGAGCATCCTGCGTTGCCAACTCAAAAATATGCGGATCAGGCTGATAACCTGTCGGAGAAGCAATAACTACTTCCATGCCGAGTTTAGCGCCTGCAAACATCAGCGAATGAGCCATATTGTTACCATCGCCAAAGTAGACTAATTTCAGCCCTTTAAGTTTGCCTTTATGTTCGCGGATAGTTTGGACATCGGCCAAGGCCTGGCAAGGATGAAGCAAATCGGTGAGACCGTTAATAACCGGGATATCGGCATATTGCGCCAATTCCAAAACATCATCATGACTGAATGTACGAATCATGATACCGTTTAAGAAACGCGATAAGGTACGCGCCGTGTCTTTGATCGGCTCGCCGCGGCCGATCTGCAAATCGGCAGCTGAAAGAAAGAGTCCAATTCCGCCCAGGTAATATATACCGGTCTCGAACGAAACGCGGGTACGGGTCGAATTTTTGAGAAAAATCATTCCCAGCGTTTTGCCCTTTAAATAATCGATATCATGACCTGCCTTTTTTCCCCGCTTAATATGGTCAGCGACATCAAGCATATAGACAATGTCATCGTGGGAAAAGTCGTGCAGAGAAATAAAATCCATGCCGGCAAATTTTTTGTCCAGTTGCATCATCATAGTGATAATCTCCTTTCAAGGTTATATTGTTATCTGTAAATGTCCGCAGTATGCGGTAACAATGATATTCAATATTGTGCATGATCAAAAATTGCATTCTTTAAGGGCTTCATCCAATATAGCTACTGCTTCGTCGATTTCATCATTACTTACGATTAACGGAGGCACAAAACGCAAGACGCTGCCAGCGGTACAGTTAATCAGTAAACCTTTGTTAAGACAGGCTTCGACAACAGTGGATGCCTGTTTATCGGCAACTAATCCCAGCAATAATCCTTTGCCTCTGATGCAGACCAGAGAATCATATTTATCGACAAGCTGCTGCAGTTTGGCAACGAAATAATTGCTTTTTAATACAACCTCTTCGGGTATATTCTCATTGATCATTACATTGATCGCTGCATTTGCAGCCGCTGTCGCCAGGGGGTTGCCGCCAAAGGTTGAGGCGTGCTCACCGGGAACGAAGACATCAGCACGCTGTTTTACCAGCATAGCGCCGATCGCCACGCCGCCTGCCAAAGCTTTGGCCAAAGTCATCACATCGGGTTCAACGCCGCTGTTTTGATAGGCAAAAAGTTTGCCGGTACGTCCGCAGCCAACCTGTACTTCGTCGTATATTAACAATAAGTCGTGTTGATTGCAGAGGTGGCGCAACCCGACTAAGTAATCAGAATTGGCCTCAATTACACCGCCCTCGCCTTGAATAGGCTCGATAATTATCGCACAGGTTTTTTCTGAGATCGCGGCTCCCATAGCTGCCAGATCATTATAAGGCGCGTAGGCGAAACCATCAAGCATCGGCTCAAAATTATGATGAACCTTATCCTGACCGGTGGCATTCAAAGTTGCCAGCGTTCTGCCATGAAAAGAATTAGTTGCGGAGATCACTTCATAGCGGTTTGTATAACCTTTCGATTTGGCGTATTTACGCGCTAGCTTGAGCGCTGCTTCATTAGCCTCGGCACCGCTGTTACAAAAGAATGCTTTCGTAAAGCAGGAATTATCTACTAATAACTTAGCTAATTTAACCTGCGGCTCTATCCAATAGAGATTAGAGCAGTGAATTAGTGTGTTGGCCTGCTCACTAATAGCCTCAACGACTGCCGGGTGACAATGGCCCAGTGAATTAACGGCAATACCGGCCACAAAATCGAGATAACGTTTGCCATCCGCATCCCAAACGTAACTGCCCGTGCCTTTAACTAAAGCCAGTGGCAACCGGCCGTATGTATTCATTATATATTTTTGTCCTTCTTCGACAATTTCTTTATTATTCAAGATGGGATCCTCCCTTCCCTTGTCTGACGCATATGGCCTACCATGGTACCAATGCCTTCGTTAGTAAACAGTTCTAGTAATACGCTATGTTCAACACGGCCGTCAAGAATATGAGTACTGCCAACGCCGCCTTCAATGGCATCGATGCAGCAATTTACTTTGGGTATCATACCGCCGCTGATAATACCGTCTTCAATCAGCTGCGGCACATCGGCAACGTTAAGGTAAGTAATATAATCTTTGCGGCCCTTAATGCCGGTAACGTTGGTCAATAATATCAAGCGTTCGGCATTTAATGCTGAGGCAATTTTACTGGCCGCATCATCGGCATTAATATTGTAACTATGCCCTTCTTTATCCACACCTATCGGCGCAACCACCGGCATATAGTCCTTCTCCATTAATGAATAAAGCAGCTCTGTATTGACTTTTTTGATTTCGCCGACTAAACCAAGATCGGTTTCAGATTGTTTCTTTTCACATAACAGCAGTCTGCCGTCTTTTCCGCTTAAGCCAACCGCATTGCCTCCAATACTGTTGATATGCCTAATAATCTCAGGATTAACTTTACCAACCAGCACCATTTCCACAACTTCCATAACATTTTCGTCGGTGATGCGCAAGCCATCAACGAAACTGCTTTCAATTGCCAGTCGCTCAAGCATCAGATTGATCTCAGGGCCACCGCCATGGACAATAATCGGCTTCATACCTACCAATTGCATCAGTATCAGGTCTTTTATAACGGCGGTTTTAAGTTCTTCGTTAATCATGGCGTTACCACCATATTTGACAACAATAATTTTGCCATGAAAACGGCGGATATAGGGAAGCGCCTCTGCGAGAACACGGGCTTTATCTTTAGCTGTACTCATGTTGGTAATCCTTTCTTTGTCGAAATAACATAGAGATTGTATGTCATCTAGGTTCGATAATCACCATTGATGCGTACATACTCGTAACTTAGATCACAGCCCCAGGCGGTAGCGGAAAAGGCGCCGCATTTTAAGTTAATAAATACTTTTATGTCTTTGACTGATAAGATCTTTTTGGCTAATATCTCATCAAAAACTAAGCCAGCGCCATCTTGCATTACAGTAATACTACCGCCCTCACTGCTAATGGTGATATCAGTTTTATTTTCGGGTAAAGTGATGCCGGCATAACCTACAGCACATATTATCCTGCCCCAGTTGGCATCGGCACCAAAAAACGCTGTCTTGACCAAATTGGATGAGGCTACAGCTTTAGCTGCCCGTGCGGCATCCTCACGGCTGAAAGCATTAACCACTTCTATCTCTAACAGATGATTTGCACCTTCACCATCGGCTGCCATCTTTTTAGCCAGATTAATGCTAATCATAGTAAGCGCCTCAGTAAATAGCTGCAAATCAGCAGAGTTTTTCTCGATCATTGTGCCGCCGATCAGACCATTGGCCATTATCAACATCGTATCGTTGGTACTTGTATCACCGTCAACGGTCACCATATTAAAACTGCGGTCTGCGGCATATTTAATTGCAGTCTGTAAGGCGGAGCTGCTAATGGGTAGATCCGTTGTAATAAAGCAAAGTAAAGTTGCCATATTGGGATGGATCATCCCCGAACCCTTGGCCATGCCGCCAATTGTGGCAACGCGGCCATCGGATAGCGTTATTTCCACCGCAACTTCTTTAGTCACCGTGTCGGTAGTCATAATCGCTTGCGCAGCGTCGTTACCGCCGCTTGGCGAGAGTTTTGTCGCAATAGTTTTAATGCCAGGCTTGATCACCGCCATTGGCAATTTTACACCAATTACACCGGTGGAGCATACTAACACCTGATCAGGCGCGATATTTAAAACGTGTGCAACCTCAGATGCCATAGTTAATGTATCAGCTGTTCCCTGCTCTCCGGTAACCGCGTTAGCATAACCGCTGTTAACAACCAAGGCTGAGGCAGTACCATGGTTAACTACCTGCTTGCAATATGCAACAGGCGCCGCGGCATAAAGATTTTGGGTAAAAACGCCGCCGACTTTTGCAGGTTGGGATGAAAATAGCAAAGCTAAATCTTTTTTATCCGAATTCTTCCTAATCCCGGCATGAATACCGGCGGCTGTAAATCCTTTAGCTGCGGTAATACCGCCGTTAACATATTTTAAGTTAATCATATTTATCTCCTTATTTTCAGCGATATTATCAAGGATAGAGAGGCGCCATCTGTAGCGCAGTGTTTTCCGGTAGACCGGTCATAATATTTAAGTTTTGGATGGCTTGTCCGGCTGCGCCTTTTACAAGATTGTCAATTACAGAGCAGATGATCACACGTCCGGTACGGGAATCGGTAGTAACGCCTACACAGCAGAAATTACTTCCCAATGTATATTTGCTTTCCGGCCACTTACCATGTGGTAGGACATGAACAAAATACTCTTGATTATACTCCTTTTTATATAACTCAGTCAATTCCTCACCGGAAATCTTATTGCTTAAATCAGCATAGGCGGTAATGTAGATACCACGCACCATCGGTACCAGATGAGGAGTAAAGTTTAGGGTAATCTCACAATCGGCTATATCGGATAAAACCTGCTCAATTTCTGGTGTATGGCGGTGATTAGTAACACTGTAGGCCTTAAAACTACCGTCCGCCTCAGAAAACAGAGAACCCAGCACCGGCTTACGTCCTGTACCGGATGTGCCGCTCTTGGCATCAATAATGATGGAGGCAGTATCAATCAACTGGTTTTTCAGCAACGGGTTTAGGCCAATAACAGTTGCTGTGGGATAACAACCGGGATTGCCTACCGCATTTGCTGTTTTAATCTGTTCACGATAGATTTCCGGTAGGCCATAGACAGCGGAAGCAGTAAAATTCGCCTCCCGATGCGGTATTTTATACCACTGCTCGAAAGTATCAGCTTTACGAAAACGCAAGTCGGCACCGAGATCGATAACCTTTTTACCGGCTGCAACGGCTTTTGCAGCCAGCGGTGCGGCCTCTCCATGTGCCATAATCAAAAACAGTAGTTCGCTGTCATCAATGATCTTATCAATTACCGCCGGATCAGCAGAATTTTCAATTTGCATATTGTATAAACCCCATAAATGAGGAAAGACATCCGTAAGCTGCTGGCCTGCTGCACTGGCAGCAGAACAATGCACCAGCTTCACGCTATCATGATTATATATTAACCTTAATAGTTCGCCGCCAACATAGCTGGCAACACCTATAATTGATACCTGTGTCATGATAAAACCTCCGCACTTTAAATTATAGTAACATAATACGCCACCGTGAATAAAAATGCAAGTAAAATTTAAAAAAATTTAAATTATTTTTTTGGTGTTATTTGATCTTCTGCTGCCAAATATTCTATTGTTCCTTTTACCAGCGCGTAAGCTACATCCCATTGATACTCTGATGTATTCAACATCTCTTCCTCTTTAGCATTGGAAAGAAATCCCACCTCAGCGACGACAGCTGCGCAAGTCAAATGTTTAAGAATATAGGCATCTTTATGCGCCAGCGCTACCCGATCAGTAGTCCCTAATAACTGCATTTGGTTTTGGATAGCGTTAGCCAGTTGTTCACCGGCCAGATTACTGGCCGAATAAAATACTTGCGCTCCATGTGCCGAAGGTGTACGAGGGAAGCTATTACCATGAATACTTATGTATAAATCTGCTTTGTTATCCGTCGCTAAGCCTACGCGAGCATTAAGGTCGCCGCGTTTGTCATCGGCCAAAGAGATATCTTGCTCTCTGGTCATAATCACCGTTGCGCCACTGTTGCGTAACAGTTCGGCAGTTTTTTCTGCGATCTCAAGATTGAGTTGTTTTTCTATACTGCCGCTGACACCAATTACGCCGGGGTCGCTGCCGCCATGACCTGCGTCAATAACGATTATCCGGCCAAATAGGGTTGAAGATAATGCCGGCGCCGCAGTTTTGCACGCAGCAAAAGCAATTATACCGGCAATGATAACAAACGAAACGATAATGATATATCGCGAACGCAACAACAGAAACATAATAACACCTCCGCAACAAGTTATGTTACGAAGGTGTCAAGTATGACTATCAGTATTTAATAAGAAAAAGCAGTAAGCAGACGTAGCACAGACTGCTTTTGGTGATCTTATTTAGGACTGCCGCATTCCGAAGCTACTCCCCGTAATATTGCTATTCCGTGCGGCAGCGCAGTCAGCACCGCCTGTAAATTCTCACGCACTGCCTTAGGACTGCCGGGAAGATTGATAATCAGACTACGTCCCCTGATACCGGCTATCGAACGAGAGAGCATGGCATGGGGACTGACGGCAAGTGATGCCGCTCGCATCGCCTCCGGCAAACCGGGAACCTGCCGTTCAATCACATCAAGCGTTGCCTCTGGGGTAACGTCCCGCGGTGAAAAACCGGTACCGCCGCTGACCAATATCAGATCATAGTGGAATCGATCGGCCATTTGCCGCATTGCTTCAGATAACTGTTCTCTTTCATCGGGGATTATCTGTGTCTCCAAAGTCACACCGCCGATTTGGACAATCGTGTCGGCTGCTGCAACGCCGCTTTTATCCTCACGCTGACCGGCAGAGCATTTATCACTGGCTACAATTACACCGACAGTGATAATGCTGTTATCGACCACTATCTCATCACCATTGACCAATTCACCGCCACGCAGCACGCGGATAAAAATACCCTCGCGCGGCATTACACAGTCACCGGCTTGCTTATATATAGCACAATGATTATGACATTCTTTCCCGATCTGGCTGACTTCGCCAATGATTTGGTCACCTAAACGCATCCTGGTACCAATCGGCAATGTGTAAAGCTCAATACCCTGTGTGGTAAGATTTTCCGCAAAATCACCGCAACCGACATCAAGACCTTTGGCTCGCATCTTTTCGATACTCTCCCAAGCCAGCAGGCTTACTTGTCGATGCCATTCGCCAGAGGCATGAGCGTCTCCTTCAATGCCGTATTCGCGTACCAATGTGGCACGGCCAGCATCCTTCTTTCTCATTCCTTTTTGGGGGCTGGTGCAGATCGCGATTATTTTTGCCATAATTGTTCACCTTCCCTGATGAAACGGCCGCTTTTGCCGCCGTCCTTTAATATTAGGCGAATGTCGCCGATAATCATCGCGCGGTCTACCGCCTTACACATATCATATACTGTCAGAGCAGCTGCTGAAACAGCAGTTAAGGCTTCCATTTCTACTCCGGTAGCACCACTCAAGTTAACGGTAGCCTCTATCTCTACCCTGCTTTTTTCATAATCAAAATGAAAATCAATATCCACGCCGCTTAACAGCAGCGGGTGACACATTGGTATCAAATCAGGCGTGCGCTTGGCTGCCATAATGCCTGCAACCTGTGCAACAGCTAAAACGTCGCCCTTAACTATTTCCTTGTCGGTTATCAGTCTGAGTGTTTCGGGACGCATCGCTATCCAGCCACGGGCGATTGCGGTACGCTTGGTTTCAGCTTTGGTAGATACATCTACCATTTTGGCACGGCCCTGTTTGCCGATGTGAGTAAGTTGGTTCTCCATCTCGTTCCTCCAATAGCAGTCAGTTTAAATTAATATATTTGATAATAAAATCAGCAATCTCAGTTATATCATCGCGGTCAAAATTGCCTTCTTCGCCGATAATGCCAACTACTCCCTCGGATTTGATCATTTCGTCGACTTCTCCGGCCAGGCAAATCTCCAACCGCGGATGAGATTCGTGCTTGTAGCCTTCGATTAATATTAAATCATATTTGCCTGTTTTGGCCAACATCTCCGCGGCCTCACTGAGGTTAGGTTCTGTCGACGGAGCAGTTTGGATAATCCAGCCCGCATCTGTAATCAGCATTGACGCTTCAGCTCCAGAGTCGATAAAACGACTACCATCCTTATCGGGATACTGCAAATGACGGCCATGCTTTAATACCGCAACTGTATAACCGCGGTTGCGCAGCTGAGCAATAATTGAACATATTAAAGTTGTTTTACCGCTGTTGGCATGAGCAGCGGCAATGCCGAAAATCGGTGTAGTCATAAAGCACCCTTGTCTATTATTGTTGAAAATAGAGACTTCTATGAATGTTGGGATAATCCTGCTAAAATGCAAAAGCTTAAGATAAGCTAAGATCAAATAATTATTTATCGGTCTCTGGTCTTATATATTCTTTTCATCACGCTACCGAGATATGCCATAAAAGCAAATGAAAGCACTATCCCCAGTATATACTGTAAATATTCTTCCCCTGTCAATTGCCTGAAGTATATAGCAAAACTTACTAATAGGATAATCAGTATTATCAAAAACATTATAAAAGAAACAGATACTGCTTTGACAAATCTGACGTTACGCTGTCTTACGCTTTCTATATCGCTAAATGATTCAGGGCAGGGCGCTCTTTTGCATACTCCTTTCGCCAAACGAAAGCACTTGCCATTTGTCCTACAAATTCCCAGCCAAATTCTTGATAAGTCAACTTATAATCCTTTTTGGGGAAAGCCTGCATATCTATTACATATCGATATTTTTTTGGTTTCTCTTTTACAAAATTCATAGCAAGAGAACTCCACTGACCGACCTTTTGGGGATGACATCCTTCAAATGCTAATTTCTCAAACCATGCTTCACAATCAGCAGGAATGACATATCAAAAAGCGGTTAATAGAAACTTTCTTTCATTTTTCATATTAATCCCCCCAGATTACGATAAACTTCTTTTATCCTTTGCGCTTCTTCTAAAAGAATTTGATTACCAATATCGGTAATTATATAAAACTTCTTTCTTTCGACTTCTTTTGTCGGAACAATCAACTCATCATTCTCAAGTTTTCCTAAACTTTGATAAATTGTTCCCGCTCCTAACGTTATGCGACCATTTGTTATTTCTTTGACATATTGCATTATACCGTATCCGTGACGTTCTTCCCGCAGTGAAAGCAATATATATAACATTGTTTCACTCATCGGTATAAAGCGTTTCTTAACTATTTCAATATTCATTATATCGCCTCGCTATATCACGTTAAACTATATCATGATGTGATATAGTTATTATATGTCACGATGTGATATATGTCAATAATATTTAAATAATTACATTAAAAATCAGGTGCTAAATTGTAGCACCTGATTTTTAAATACGGTTTTAAGTTATGATAGTAGTGTTAATTTAAATAACTCCGCATTACCCTACTATCATTATTAATCCATTTCACCAAACAACACCTGCATTGTGTTATCATCATAATACATTGTCGTGGCATAAAAATGTTCTGTTTCGTTGTGGAAAATAATCATATCATCTTTTTCCTGATAAATGACAAGACTATCATCCGCTTTCAAAGTTGCATTATAGGCATCATAATTTTCACGAGTAACATCTGACATATTGATGGTAGGATAATCATAATCAATCTTTACCTTATCAATAGTACCAAAATCAGGGGCCGGAATCATTGAAGCAGGACCATCAGTCGGCCAAGTGGCCGGCTCCCCTGTAGCTTCGTCGGTAGACTCATCATTGCCACCACATGCAGCTAATCCAACTACCAGCATTAGGCAAAGCAATACAACGAGAAACTTTTTCATTATATATATCCCTCCTCATTTTGTATTGTTGTGTCTTTTCAAGCTGTTATACTTTGAGTTACTATTTTTGCAATTTTTTCACCATTTCATCAAGTTCTTTGGTCAGCTCCTGAGGCACATGATCGCCGAGCTTGGCATAGAATTGGCGGATATTTTCTGCATCTTCCAGCCAATATTTGTTTTCGACGGTAAGAATCTCTTGCAAGGTGTCACGAGTAAATTTCTCGCCCGGTTCGATCTCATAATCAAGATCATCAAGATTAATATCATCGGCATATGGGACGTAACCGATAGGCGTCTCTTGCGCGCCGACCTTATCTTCACAGCGGTCGAGTATCCATTGCAGCACCCGGAAATTATCACCGTAGCCAGGCCACATAAAGCTGCCCTTCTCATCAAGACGGAACCAGTTGACATTAAATATCTTCGGCAGTTTGTCAGTGCGTTTGCCCATATCAAGCCAGTGTTGGAAATAGTCGCCCATGTTGTAACCGCAGAACGGTAACATCGCCATCGGATCGCGGCGGACAACACCAACCGCACCGGAGGCGGCAGCGGTAGTTTCCGAAGCCATTATCGAACCGACGAAAACACCATGCATCCAATCGCGTGATTGATATACCAGCGGAGCAGTTTTGGCGCGACGTCCACCAAATATTATTGCTGATAGCGGCACACCATCGGGATTTTCCCACTCAGGCGAGATGCAAGGACAATTACGTGCCGGTGAAGTAAAGCGAGAGTTCGGATGAGCGCCGGGAACGCCACTTTCCGGATTCCAAGGGTTACCTTTCCAATCTAAGGCATTCTTAGGCGGGTTCTTATCTAGCTTTTCCCACCAAACAGTTCCATCTTCAGGATTATATACGACATTGGTGAATATAGTTCCTTCTCTTGTAGCCGCTAAAGCATTAGGATTTGATTTTTCGTTGGTACCGGGAGCAACTCCAAAGAAACCGGCCTCCGGATTTACAGCATACAACCTGCCGTCTTTGCCGATACGGATCCAGGCAATATCGTCGCCGACAGTCCATACCTTGTAGCCCTTCTTAAGATATAATTCCGGCGGAATCAGCATTGCCAGGTTGGTTTTACCGCAGGCCGAAGGGAATGCACCAGCTACATAGCGGACATTGCCTTTAGGATCCTCTATGCCGAGGATAAGCATATGTTCAGCCATCCAGCCCTGCACCTTGCCTTGATAGGAAGCAATACGCAGAGCAAAACATTTTTTGCCCAGCAGCACGTTGCCGCCATAACCGGAGTTGCAGGAAATAATCGTGTTATCTTCAGGAAATTGGAGGATATAGCGTTTTTGCTCATCAAGCTCACATTTAGCATGAAGACCACGTACAAAGTCATCGCTATCGCCCAGTGATGCAAGAACTTTTGTACCAACGCGGGTCATGATCGCCATATTAAGCACGACATAGATTGAGTCAGTAACCTCAATACCGATACGGGAAAACGGAGATCCGACCGCACCCATGGAAAAGGGAATCACATACATTGTCCGACCGCGCATAGAACCACGCATAATATCATAGGCCATTTTATATGCGTCAGCAGGCTCCATCCAATTGTTGGAGTTTCCGGCAGCTTCTTTGCTCTTAGCACAAATCATAGTACGTGCCTCGACACGCGCTACATCGTTGACAGCCGTGCGGTGATAATAGCAATTCGGTAGTTTTTCTTGATTGAGTTTGATAATCTCGCCTGTAGACAATGCTTCTTGACGCAATGATTCTAGCTGTTCCTCGGAACCATCAAGCCAAACTACTTGTTCAGGCTGCATTAACTCCACGGCATCAGCAACAAACTTCAGAACGCTTTTATTGGTAGTAAGCATTTTAATCCTCCTGTTTTTTATATTAATTAAAAGCACATTAAAATACAGGGACTTGGCTCCCATATTAATATGATATATGCTTACTGCGAAATAAGCAATAAAACGCAGGTAAAGAACCAATATTGTAAAAATACTGATAATTTAAGATTTAACATTCATATTTTATAATAATGATTTAATTTGCTTCTTAAGCTCCAATCTATCAACATCATCTATATTGGGTGCAACTTCGACGGTAGCAATTATCCGCCCCGGGCGCGGTGACATTACATATATTCGCTGTGAAAGTAATACCGCTTCGTCAATATCATGAGTAACAAATAATACCCCAACACCCAAAGTATACCATACCTGTTTGAGCCAATGCTGCATCGCTTCACGGGTTAAGGCATCGAGCTTGCCAAACGGCTCATCAAGCAACCAAAAATCACCGGCAGCGATATAGGTACGCAAAAGCGCTGCACGCTGACGCATACCGCCGGAAAGCTGTGAAGGCAAAGAGTTGCCAAAACCTTCCAAACCAAACAGCGGCAGCAGCTCAACAGCACGGTGTCGGGCATCTGCAACATCGCTGCCGTGAATTTCTGCAGCAATGGCAGCATTATCAATTACAGTACGCCAAGGCAACAGCAGGTCGTCCTGCGGCAACAGACAAATACTGCCTTCTGTAATAATCTGACCGCTGTCAGGCGGATAGTAACCGGCCAACAATTGCAGCAGTGTGCTTTTACCGCAGCCGGAAGTGCCGACTACGGAAGCAAAAACACCACGTTCTAAGGTCAAAGAAATGTCATCTACAACCTTAACCGGAGCTCCGTCAATCAGAAAAGTTTTGCATATATCGGAAAGTGAAACCTGCATCGGATCAGACTCCTATATTAAAACTAAAACCGCTAGGCAACTTTTATAATTCCCTGATGATGCTATTCTTTTGCTCCACTCAAATAATCGTTACTGAAAGCTGACGTTGCATCAAAATCTTTGTTTAACAATTCTCGTTCAATCAGCCAATCGCTAAATCCTTGCCATACTTCCAAATCCTGATATCCCCAGTATGCGGCATCGCCCTGATACTGCCCGGCTAACCATTGTTGACCGGCAATTACCGCCGCTGCATCAAGTTCAGGTGCAGCTTCACAAAGTATCTCTGCCGCCTCATTGGGGTTTTGGTCAGCATAGACATATCCGCGGCCGGCAGCAGCCAGAAATGCGCGCGCCAGACCGGGATTATCTGCTAACGTTGACTCCGAAGCAATCAAAACCGGTGTGTAATAATCAAAAGCCGGATCGATATCACGCAGGTAAATAGCATCAAGCTTCACACCGCGTAATTCGGCCTCAATACCGGTTACCCCATAAAATATCCAGGATAAGTCAATATCTCCGCTATCTACCGCCGAAAAGAAATCGGTAGTGCCAATATTGATTATATTGATATCTCCGGCAAATCCGTTTTGCTCTGCAAGATAATTGAGCAATGCATTTTCAACTTCGCCTCCCCAGCCTCCGTAAGTCTTACCGGCAAAGTCTTTAACGCTGTTTAGTGTACCGGCTGGCGCGGCAAAACAGGAAGTATTATGTTGGATAACTGCGGCAATTGAAACTATCGGCAGATCAGCTGCGCGTGCAAAAGTGACCTCTTCCTGATAGCTGACGCCAAAATCGGCTTCACCGGAGGCAACCAGTTGCGTAGCGACATTATCAGCAGGCTGCACAATCGTTACATCAAGCCCTCCTTTCTCAAAGTATCCGAGCGCTTTGGCGACATAAAGACCACTATGATTAATATTAGGCGTCCAATCCAAAACCACGGTTACCGGTATTAGATCTTCGTTGTCGGTATTTGTGGTTTTTTCTGTCGAGGCGCAAGACGTCAAAAGTAAAGTAACAGCAATTGTGAGTATTAACAGCAATTTTTTCATTATTTGATTACTCCTTTTATATAATAATTTTTAATTAATATCCTCAAAACACAGGTGAAAATTTTTTCTCCAATAAATTAATTATGGCGAACAGCATACAGCTGAGCAAAACAATAACTACAATGGCGGCCAGTACCAAAGGTAGGTCAAAGGCACGTTGGGCACGCGTTAGTAATAGCCCCAGTCCGGATTGCGCCCCCAGCCACTCGCCGATTACCGCTCCCATGATACTGTAAGCGGCTGCAATTCGCATACCGCTGAAAAAATACGGCAGCGCCAAAGGCAACCTAATCAATCGCAGCAACTGGCCGCGGCTGGCGCCAAGACTTTTATAAAAAAGCAACATTTGTTCATCGGCGGCGCTAAGACCAACAATCATATTGATAGCAATCGGGAAAAAGCAGATTAACACCACTACCAGTATTTTAGGCAACATCCCATAACCAAACCAGATCAAAAACAGTGGCGCCATTACTATAATCGGGATCATCTGCGATATCAGTAACAAAGGATAGCAGATTTTGCGCACCAGCGGAATTAACGCCATAACAAAAGCGATCAGACAAGCTATGCCGGTTGCGGCGGCCAACCCAATCAAGGCTTCAACAATGGTATAAATGCTATGATGTGCCAACAAATTGGCGTTATCAATCAACGCTGTAACCACACTTTGCGGCGTCGGCAATAACCAAGGCATACCAACAGCGGCAGCCACCAACTGCCAAACCAGCAATAAAAGCAATATACCGATTGACGGATAAACGATATTGCGCATAAATTCCTTTCAACAGAAAAACCGTTGCTGGCAGCAACGGTTTTGAAAACTTCTCAATCCCTCCGCCGGCATTATCCGGATCAGGTTATCCCAGGGTCGAAACTTATGTTTCCTCTCAGCCGACTTTCGTCAGCTCCCCTTTAACTTTTCGTACTCATATTAGCATAGCAATTTGCATTAGTCAACCGTTATTTTTCTCTTTGTACACCGTTAATATCAGTATAGCAATCACCATCAAGCAGCAGCTCTCCTACGGGCACTATCTTGAGACCGCGGCGCTGGCACTCCTCAATAATAGAGGGTAAAGCTTCTGCAGTGTGCAGGCCATTATTATGAAATAGCACTATATCTCCGGCTTCAATTTTTTTTAACACCCGCTGCTCAATTTCTGCAGCGCTTAAATCCTTCCAATCAAGACTATCGACACTCCATTGTATCGTAGTATAGCCTAAGCTGTTAGCTAATTCAATTACGCGGTTATTATAATCGCCATAAGGGGGGCGAAACAGTTTCGGGGTATAATCGCAAGTATCACTAATCAATTGACAATTATTATTAAGCTCTTCAATAATCTTGCTGTCGGAAAGCTGCGTCATATGCGGATGAGTTTCAGTATGGAGACCGATTTCATGACCGCGTTCTACGATCTCGGCGGCTAAATCCGGATAATCTTCTATCCAAATGTTGACCAAAAAGAAAGTTGTTTTAACATTATATTTATCAAGAATATCAAGGATTTGCTCGGTTCGTTCCGCACCCCAACTGGCATCAAAACTAATAGCAATCATTTTTTCGCTGCAATCTACTTTATAAATCGGAACTAATTTTCTTTGGGCGCTAACCGTAGCCACTATGTAACTGCTCTCCACTTTTTGCAATATTCCCCAACCGGCAAGCAACAACGCTAAAATCATAATAATTGTCAGCGTCCGCTTACCGATATGCCAAACAATCATTATCATCCCTCCTTAGCTCTATGCGATCACCAAAGACTTCTCTTAGCAATGCCATTGCCTTTGAAGAGCCACAATTGCCATGAACAACTAGTCGCTGCGGTGAACGAATTAAAATATTTGTTACCAATAAATCCTCATAGCCTTCCTCACGGCCGCCTTCTATGCAACAATAAATATCTTTTTCGGCTTTACAGAGATTATAATAACCATTACCGGCCAAAAACAAATGCAACTCATCGCAGTTTTGGACAGCAGAAAAATCCTTAAGCAAGCGGACAAATTCTCTATCCTCTTCTATTGACAGCAATTCATCTGCAGCAATAGTCATCATTGTCATCAAGTATTGGTGATAACCAAAAAGCCGGAAACGGACAAACCCATCCCAATTCAGATAGTCGGATTTTTTTAAATGATGTTCTATTGCGGCAAAAAGGTGCTGACGACGCCGCTTACCGGCAAACAAATCCCAATTAAACGGGGCCTCATTTAAGAGATTGACAGTAATATCCACCAATTGCCGCCTTTGGCTTTCGTTGAAACAGATATAATGTTCGTCTGCTAAACTTTGTAATTGCAGTTTTTCTCCCATGCCAAAAAACCACTCGCTTAAAGCCAAACTAATAGCAGTGCTCATACTCTCCTCTATAATTAATAAGGAACTGTCAAAAACTTGCAGATATTCCTGTGGTAATTCGATAATTTTTATGCCCATTTTTTCACCTCCGTTGCGATATTATATGAATTTTAGCAGGTAATTATGCGACAGCAATCTTAAGTGCATTCCAGCTACTTGACAATATTTCCTTAAAATGCTATGATATTTTTATTATTATATAGGAAAAACGATGATCCGGACATGATCGCCGCGACATCTTGACAGAGAGCAGCGTATTTGCTGAAATCGTTGCAACAAGACGGATGATTACCACCGGTGAGCGCGGAAGCGAACTTCCGCCGTTTCGGGTACGTTATAACCCTGCGAGCGGTATCGTTTAGATATGTGCGATACAATTCGGGTGGAACCGTGGAGCAAAAGCTTCATCCCGCTAAAGGATGAAGCTATTTTTTATTTTTTTAAGTATTCGGAGGTAATAATTACATGGTAAATATCACTTTGGCCGACGCTAGTAAAAGATCGTTTGAGGCTGGACTATCCGCATTACAAATTGCTAAAGAGTTGGATAAGGTTGCGTTAAAAGGATATTGTGCTGCCAAAATCGACGGTAAAGTTTGTGACTTACGCACTGTTATAGATAATGATTGTCTGCTTGAATTTGTCAGTCTTGATAATGAGGAAGGACTTAAGGTCTTTCACCACAGTTCATCCCACATTATGGCTGAAGCTGTTAAAAGGCTGTTTCCCGGCACCAGTTTTGGTATTGGGCCGGCAATAGAAAACGGTTTTTATTATGATTTTGATAGCGAACATGTTTTTAACACTGAAGATTTGGAAAAAATAGAAAAAGAAATGGCGAAAATAGTTAAAGAAAATTCCCCGTTTTTACGTGAAGAATTATCGCGCGAAGATGCTTTAAAACTATTTGAAGGTTTAGGAGAAAAATATAAGGTTGAACTGATTAACGATCTGCCACAAGACGCGATTATCAGCATCTACCGTCAGGGAGACTTTCTTGATCTTTGCGCAGGACCTCACCTGCCTTCAACCGGCAGTGTGAAACACTTTAAACTTATGAGCCTAGCAGGCGCTTACTGGCGCGGCAATGAAAAAAATAAGATGTTGCAACGTATTTATGCAACATCCTTCCCCGATAAAGAAAGCTTAGATAAATACCTCTTCCGGCTCGAAGAAGCTAAAAAACGCGATCACCGCAAACTTGGCGCTGAACTGGAGCTGTTTATGCTGCTTGACGAAGGACCGGGTTTCCCATTCTTCTTACCCAAAGGTATGGTAATACGCAATGAACTGGAAAATTACTGGCGCCAGCAACATACTATCTGGGGTTACGAGGAGATCAAGACACCAATAATTCTCAACCAACAGCTTTGGGAGCGTTCCGGCCATTGGGATCATTATAAAGAAAATATGTATTTTACAAAAATTGATGATGTCGATTATGCTGTCAAACCAATGAACTGCCCCGGCGGTGTGCTTGTCTATAAGCACAAACCGCATAGTTACCGCGAACTACCGATCCGCTGCGGTGAGCTGGGTCTTGTCCACCGCCATGAAATGTCCGGTGCGCTTCATGGCTTGATGCGGGTACGCTGCTTTACGCAGGATGATGCTCATATTTTCATGACTGAAGAACAGGTGAAGGATGAGATTATCGGTGTAACACGGATGATCGAGAGCTTTTATAAACTATTCGGTTTCACTTATCATGTGGAGCTTTCGACACGGCCAGAAAATGCTATGGGTGACCTGGCTGTTTGGGAGATTGCCACCAAAGCGCTGGCTGATGCCATGGATGAAATTGGCCAGCCCTATACCATCAACGAAGGTGACGGCGCCTTTTACGGTCCCAAACTTGATTTTCATCTTGAAGACAGTATCGGCCGTACCTGGCAATGCGGAACTATCCAGCTCGATTTTCAAATGCCGGAAAAATTTGACCTGACCTATATCGGCGCCGATAATCAACCGCATCGTCCGGTAATGATCCACCGGGTCATCTTCGGCAGCATTGAACGCTTTATTGGTATTCTAATTGAACATTATGCCGGTGCATTCCCGTTGTGGCTGGCGCCGGTACAAGCGAAGATTTTAAATATTACAGACCGTCAAAATGATTATGCTCAGCAGATCTATACTGAACTATCACAAGCCGGTATCCGCACAGAAATTGATGACCGTAATGAAAAAATCGGTTACAAAATTCGCGCTGCTCAATGTGAGAAAGTGCCATATATGCTAGTTATTGGCGATAAGGAACAGGAAAGCGGCAGCGTAGCATTACGCAAGCGCGGTGAAGGTGATCTTGGTAGTTTTAAAATCTTTGAAGTAATAAATAAGTTAAAGCAGGAAATAATTAATAAAGAGTAAATATTTAATAAGAAATAATAATTTGAAACTTCCGGAGAAAAAATTAAAATGAGAATTAAGGTCATAGTTAACCCTCTGGCCGGACGCAAGACGGTCCAACCGGAGCTAGAAAAAATCATAGGTCATCTTTTAGTTGAAGGAATTGCCTCTGATATTTCGGTGCTGCGCAGCATTATCCACGACGAAACCCGTACAGTAGCTTGCCAACTGCAAAAAGACGAATATGATTTGGTGATTGCCTGCGGTGGTGACGGAACAATTAACGCCGTTGTTAATGGCTTAGTTGAAAGCAATTCCCATATTCCTTTGGCAATATTGCCGGCCGGTACCGCTAATGATTTTGCTTATTCGCTCAAACTGCCTACCGATGCCGAAAAATTCTGCGCCATGGTCGAGCAATTTGATCCCCATTATATAGACCTAGGTACAGCCAACGGTAATTATTTCGTCAATGTCGCCGCCTTTGGACTTTTTACCTCCGTAGCCTATAACACGCCCAGTGATGAAAAAAATTCTCTTGGTAAACTGGCGTATTTTTTCCAAGGTATTCGCGAACTGCCCAATCATGTATTAAACAGCATTCCCATTGAAATAAGTTGTAAGGAAAGGCACTTAAAAGGACCAATTTCAATTTGTATTGTCGCCAATACCGCCAGCGTCGGTGGTATGCGCAATTTAATGCCGCGGGCAAAATCCGACGATGGACTACTCGACGTACTGGTCGCCCGCTTGCCCGATATAAACACAGCCTCTATGTTCTTTAATACCATTTTTAATAACGAGGGTGAAAAAATTGATTTAAAAAAGAACAGGATAATAACTTATTTTCAAACAAAACATTTAAGCTGCAGCACTACTGCGGATAAACCGGTTGAACTTGATTTGGACGGTGAATATTTTGGTGATCTACCGGTAGATATCAGTGTTAAAGAAGCCGCAATTCAACTTCTGGTGCCTGCAGAATAAATGTTTCTATTATACAGTTTTTCTACATCAAATGGCCATTGGGCAGTCTTTCTATCAAGTCTCCCTCTGGTAACTCTATTTCTAAAACCCAAAATAGTGCTTCGATCTTATCTACAAGTGAAAATATCAAAAGCGTTAAATCTGGATCTGCCAAATCGCCCAAAGCTGCTTTTTCGGCGATTGCCAACGCCAGCTCCCGTTTATACTCTTCGAGCTTCTGCCCTACTTCACGGCTGCTGCGCATTGCCTTCCCTCCCTATGTTCAGCATTTATATCAACATATACAACGGTCAAGTAATCGGTGACAAAAAATAAAAAAAACCTTGCCAAGCGGTAAGATTTTTGATAGAATGTTTTAGTATTCTTAAAGAGTAATTGAACGGCAATCGCCGTATAAGCATAAGGAGGTTATTTTTGATGGCTAAATGTGAAGTCTGTGGCAAAAGCGTTCGTTCCGGTATGAACGTCAGCCATTCCCATATCCGTACCAAGAGGACATGGAAGCCCAATCTGCAAACGGTTCGTGCTGTTGTTGATGGTACACCCAAAAAGGTTACTGTCTGCACTCGCTGCTTGCGTTCAGGCAAAGTGAATCGTGCTTAATATTTTTTCGTGACATTTCTTTTAACAGGGGTGCTGTTTAGCACCCCTGTTTTTGCTACCTATATACAAGTCAGATATTGACTTTACATGGTAATTCCCGTATAATATAGTCACTTTTTGCGACGGATATATGTTGGCTTTTAAGCCACAATGGGTTATAATAGTAAAAACATACATATTGGGAAGGAGGTCGGGTTAATGGGCAAAGAAATTCAGGGCCGCTGGGGCGTTATCACAATCAGTCGCGAGGTTATCGCAACTTTGGCGGGTATTGCCGCAATAGAGTGTTTTGGCATTGTAGGTATGGTTTCTTCCCGTTTTATCAGCGATGGCATTAGTGAGCTTTTGGGACGCGAGGCGCTCTCCAAAGGAGTCGATGTGGTATTTAAGGGTGATCGATTGCTGATCAAGGTCAATATTGTGGTTGGCTACGGTACCCGTATCTCTATGATCGCCCAAAATGTCATGGAAAAAGTAAAATATACGGTAGAAAAGTACACCGAATTAACAGTCGATAACGTCGAAATCAATATCCAAGGCGTTCGCGTAGTCGATTAAGGAGGAATACAATGACGGCGTCTATTAAAGAAATGGACGCGGCTACCCTAAAACAGTTTTTTGAAGGCGGCTGCGCCTTTCTGGGAGCAAATAAAGAGATGGTTAACGCACTCAACGTCTTTCCTGTTCCCGACGGCGATACCGGAATAAATATGTTTTTAACTATTAATTCCGCAGTTAAAAATGTTAAAAATACTGCAAGTGTTGGCGAGGTTGCAGCTGATTTTGCTATGGGAGCTTTGATGGGCGCCCGCGGCAATTCCGGTGTTATCCTCTCCCAGATTTTTCGCGGATTCTCCCAGAGTGTGGCCGGTAAAACCACTATTAACGCTATTGAACTGGCAGCAGCATTACAAAAAGGTGTTGATCTTTCTTACAAATCGGTGATGAAGCCGGTCGAAGGTACAATTCTTACCGTTTACCGTTTATTTGCGGCCGCAGCTATCAACGAGGCTGGTAAAAGCGGTGATATATTGACGATGTATAACTCGGCGCTGGCAGCCGGAGAGAATGCGCTACAGCATACGCCTGACTTTCTGCCTGTATTACGCGAGGCCGGTGTGGTTGATGCCGGCGGTAAAGGGTTACTGACGATTATGGAGGGTGGTATGAGATCACTTCGTGGTGAAGACTTTGCTACAGTAGTCGGACAACCCATGCCGCAACCTATATCAAACTCCAATTTGGCAACTTCGGCAGCGGCACAAGCTGCCGGTAATATCGAATTTGCCTACTGTACGGAATTACTAATCAAAGGCGACCAAATTGATGCAGAAAAGATCCGCACTTATCTATCGAAAAAGATTGCCGGCGATTCTTTGGTCGTGGTCGGTACACCGGAAGTTGTTAAGATCCATTTTCATAACAATACGCCTTGGCAAGTATTGAATTATGCCGCCGATTTCGGCAGTTTGCATGATATTAAGATCGAAAATATGCGGGACCAACATAGTGAGTTGGCCGAAAGAAATACTGATAATCTAACAAATGAGCCTAGCGACGATCCAATATCACCAAAAGTTGAAGAACCCTGCCGCTGTTCTGTTATTGCCGTTTGTTCAGGAGACGGCTTATCGCAGATTTTAAGCAGTATGGGAGCAATCATCATCAAAGGCGGCCAGACCATGAACCCCAGCGCCGAGGAATTACTGGAAGCGATCAGTCATTGCGGTGGTGAGGAAGTCGTATTGCTGCCCAATAACAGCAACATCATACTAACGGCGCGTCAGGTAGTTGATTTAGCCGACCGCCCGGTTTATGTAGTAGAAAGTAAATTTATTACTCAAGGAGTATCGGCGATGCTTTGCTTTGACCGTGACAATAACGGCTCCGACAACGAAGCCGCCATGAGTGAAGCGATTAAAGCTGTTGTCTCCGGTGAACTTACTTACGCAGTACGCGACTCCAGTTACAATGGCTTTACAATAAAAAAAGATGACATGCTTGGTTTGAAGAACGATAAGATCGTTGTTGTTGGTAAACAATTGGAACTAACGCTGCTAGAGCTAATCGAAAAAATGATTGATAATAACGAAGATTACGGCCTGATTAGCCTCTTTTACGGCAATGATCAAACACAAGAAGACGTCGAACCGTTAATCGAAGCTATTAAGGCTAAATACACTGATTTTGACGTTGAGTGTTATCCAGGCGGGCAACCGCTCTATTACTTTTTAGTTTCCGTAGAATAATTTTCTATACATCGCAACAGTTCGCTTATTATTAGGGCATAGTGATACAAAAATATATCCTATGTCCTTTTTTTTTATTTAGAACAAAGCAGGGGTGTAATGAGGGATTTCAATACCAGCTCAAGAACAGCCTACAATAAAAGGTATGCTTTTTAAAGTTGCCGGCTGCGAAAATATCCCATTAGAGAATAATTCGATAGATATTATGACTGTTTGTGCGGCTTTTCATCATTTGCCAGATGTCAATGCATTTGCCAAAGAAGCTGCACGAGTAGTCAAACCTTACGGCAGCTTATATATAGCTAAAGTCTACTTGACGACGTTGTTGCATGTGATATGTAATCCTTTTATCCCCCTATCAGAAGAAGGCGACGTCAAATTTTATTCCTCAAAAGAAATACAGCAAATATTTGAAGTTTATGGCATTTAATACCAAAACATATTCCAAAAGGGACATATCCAAATTATTTATTTAATACATACTTAATCTGATATATTTTAGATAAACTAATATGGCAAAACGTCAGAGATTATTTGTTTTTTCTTGACAAACTCCCCGCATAGACATATAATAACTAATGTTGCAATATCGGGGCGTAGCTCAGTTTGGCTAGAGCGCTACCTTGGGGTGGTAGAGGCCGCACGTTCAAGTCGTGTCGCTCCGACCAAAAAACACTTGTTAATATAACAAGTGTTTTTTTTACTCATAAAATATTAAATTATATTAATACATTATACTTCACTCAACCAACCACATCGTATATTTCAATCAATATATTGCATCCATAATAGCAACCACCTTGACCGCCTGTTATTTCTTCTACTGTAGCTTTTACAACTTTGCCGCTATCCATTTTACTGGCCAAATCCGGTGCTAAATCGGCGTTAATAAAACCCGCCATACCGTAATTTGAATGAATCTCTATAGCATGTTCATCGTACGCGTTATTAGGGTCTCTTTTTAATGTAATAGTTTTGTCCCCTGTTTTCATTTTCTCTAAAATTACTTGTCTGTTTATACCGTCAGTATTATCAAATGTAACCCCCACTATTTTTGTGTTTAATGTGGAGGAAAGTACCAGTTGCGGTTCTTTTTCACTTTCCGTTACCGATTCGGAGTTGTTATCAGTCTTGTTTTCGATGCTAGCAGTTTGTGTTGATTGGTCTGTTTTATCACTAGTACTATTACTGCAAGCAGTAAATGATATAGCTAAAATTAAACATAACACAAAAACAAAGTGTCTTCTCAAAATAATACCCCCATTTAGATACTATTCTTTCTTAATAACTATAACATATATCTAAATAAAAAAATATGGAGAATTACCTCTCTATTTGTTTTTTAAAATTGGTATTTACTGTAGTACAACCGGATTACGGGTTATATCATTTGTTAAATCTGACGATATATACATAGATTAATCTCTATATCTATAATGGAAGTATTAAATTATCTAAATAGATATTTAACCGATAGCCAAATAGATAAAGTATATAAAAAAAGGGTTGGTGTCCGTTTTATACAGGCAGCAACCCTTTATTTTTTTTAGCACACCACAAAATAGCTTATATATTTTGTAGCTTTTACACACTAATACTGGCGAGTTCCTCTAAACTACTGTTATCAAAAGCACGAATTAAACCATCCTGCAGATAATAAATCGTATCGCCGATATAAGCCAGTCTTTGATAATACTGGTAATTTTCATCATCGCCAGTCGGTTGATTATAACTGATTTCTCCCTGCGGACTAATAGAATCGTTGCTGACTTTAAATAGCAATGCTCCAGTAAAATATTGCTGATAATCTTGGCCATCGGCCACCAGCGTGGCGCAGAAGCCAAAGATTCCCTGATCACTATCAACCATCAGCGCTTTGTGATTATAAAGCGCCTCCGTATAAGAACCTGCACCACCAATAACATATTCATTAATCACCTGTGGGTTATTATAATCGCTAACATCAAATAACGAGAGTTTGATACCGCCACTACGCATCCCGATAAAAGTCTCATTGCCATCATAATTGCGTGCATACATTTCCTGTGTATCGCGGCCAATGCCCAAAAGCGTGTTTTCATCAATCACATGAAGATAGTTGCTAAAACCCGGAAGCTTCAGCTCTCCTGCAACCAACGGGTTGGTAGGATCACTCAAATCGAGCGTAAACAGCGGATCAATCGTCTCGTAGGTAACCAGATACCCCCGCTCACCGCTAAAACGTACCGCGTAGATACTTTCTCCCTCCGCAAGATTGGAGATTGAACCTACTTCGTTCAATTGCTGATCAAGTACATAGAGGTTGCAACCACTATCATTTGTGGTAGTGGCAATACGGAAATAACCGTCGTATTCGTCCATTGAATACTGATTGAGCAGATAACCCTTGACAGCGCCGCCAGCCCGATAGTTAATATTAGTCTGATTAACATCAAGAGAGATCAAACCCGTCTTTGTAGTATTGTCCTGCCAATCGTAATCATAAAAAGTCAGGAACAAGGAGCTGTCATTCATATATATTTCCTGCGCTGAGCCGGCAAAACTTTCGAACTCAGCCTCAACCTCCGTATCGCGGATATTGATTGCAATCACCGTAGTATAACAATCAAAATCTTGCTGCGGACAAATCATCAGGTCGTTAAGTGAAATCGGCATCGGCTCATCATCAACGGAGCTGTCCTTAACCATCGGCAATATTTGATCATCTTCGGCACCAGCATACATCCGCCAATAATAATATTGACTGGCCACAATATAAACATAATCGCCATTCTTGCGGCTGTTGACCAGACTGCCCTCTGCCTCTACTTCTTTGAGCAGCTGCGGAGAGGACTTATCCGTTGTATCATAGACAGCCGTATAAACATAGTTGCACCCGGAATTATAGTATAAAGAACTAACCTTTTCTTGTCCGTCATACGCGATTACATCATTCGTTTCTTGATATTCATATCTGTTACCCATCAAAACCAGCCGACCATTATCGATAAAAAGATCGTTGATGTAAACATTCTCTTGCCCCTTTATGCGGCTAACTTCACGCATATTACTACCGTCGGCCTCAACAATCACCACATCTTGACCGGCGACGATATAGAGATATTGACCATCCGTTTTAACAATATCCGCCTCATCAATACCTTCAACCTGCGTATTAGTCAGCGAATAGCTGTCCTGCTCATCAGAAGTCGGTTCATTTGCGGAGCTTTCCTGTCTAGCCGAACCGCCCGCGTCTGTCGTAAGAGCTTTAACGTCATCATTGTATGCGTTGTCACCGGCCATGGCAATATAGTTTTTCAGCTCGGTAAGCGTCTGTGGGTGCAGCGCCTGCGCTATTTTATCTTTTATTGTTTCACAAGTTTGCTTATCCGCCGCCAGATCAACGCTCTTGTTGCCAATCACGATGATCTGATCATAATAAGAAACTTTTTTTTCGAAAATTTGCTCGGCAATTGCTCTTAACGGCAGCATTGTACGCTGCCTGACAATCGTAGTCGCAACATCAAGATTAACCTTTTCCTTACCGTCAATCAGATAATATTTTTCGCCAATCGGGAAAATATAGCGTACCCCATCTTTAATTATGATGGCTGTTTGCGCAATCGAATCATAATCGACCGTCGCGTTAAAATGTTCGGCAACTGCTTTAAGCGGTACCAATGTATGGTCGTTTACCAGCATCGGTACTACATCGGCATTACTGCTGTCCAAACGAGCCACTTCACCTTTAGACAGCACTAAAGGGCTGTTAATATGCATTATCAAGCTATCATCTTCAGAGGCTGCGGCAGATGAAACACTTGGTATCTGCGCTGCAATAGTTGTAAAAACTATTGCCGATATTATTAAAACCAGTGTCAAAAGATGCTTATGTTTCATAACCATCAACTCCTCCAAAATTATAACTCACCCATTTTGCTATATCTTTATTACTTAGATAATATAGTCCATATAAAAGTTCCCTTTAATTACCAAAAATCCCCCTTGTATAAAGGGGGATTTTCTAACTTTTTGCTGTTGTTGATCTTAGCTTATATGAACATTGATTGCACGATACTTGCTGCTGTTCTTGGGGTCGGATTCAATATCAAAAGAAACCTTTTGTCCCTCATTAAGCGATCTATAACCGTCAGAAACGATAGCGGAGAAATGTACGAATACATCCTCGCCACCATTATCGTTGGAAATAAAACCATAACCTTTTTCAGCATTGAACCATTTGACTGTACCTTTATTCATAGGTACCTCCTAAAATATTATTATATTCTTTGTAAAATAAAAACTCACGCATTGTAAGTCACTAAACGAACGAGACTTACACATGAGTGAGCCCAAGTAGTACATTTAGAATACATTAATAGTATATTTCCCGCGCGATTAAAAGTCAAGGTTTTATTTTTATAAAATTTATAAATAGTTCGACAAAAGCTGGGGCGGTAAAAACCGCCCCAGTTTTCTTAGATTATAATGCAGATTAAACCGCCGCCGCTATCATTAACAATCCGCTGAACTGTCTCTTGCAATTTTTCCTGCGCATTTTCCGGCATCGAACAAACCTTACTGCTGATTCCCTCTGATACCAGTTCATGCAATGATTTACCGAATATATTGGTGTTCCAGATTTTCTGCGGATCATCCTCAAATTCATCGAGCATATAACGCATCAATTCCTCGCACTGTTTTTCACTGCCAATTAACGGAGTAATCTCTGTCGCGATATTGGCGCGGATAATATGGAAGCTCGGCGCGCTGGCTTTTAGTTTTACGCCAAAACGGCCGCCTTGCTTGATCAGCTCCGGTTCCTCCAAATACATTTCGTCTATACGCGGCGTGACCACACCGTAGCCGCTGGCATATACCTCCTCCATCGCATCGCCAAATTTGCTCCACTGCCGATGGCTGGTGCTAAAGCGGCGCATCAATTTCAACAAAGTATGCTCGCCCTCAATTGGTTCACCTGCATATTCGCCAAGGATTTGATAAAAGAGTCCCGGCATCGTATCAACGCTGATCGAAGCATTTCCGGTTCCCAATTGCAGTTGTTCCAGCGCAACGTTTTCTGTTAAACCATCAATTTTTAATGCCTCAATGGTATCGGATAAGTCACGAACACGCATCAGGCCGATGACTGCTGTCGATACCCCATCCTCTAACTTTTGCCGCAGCCAATGATTTTCCTCAAGTTCCTCAACCCAATACGGTAAACTGATATTGATTTCAGTAACCGGGAATTCGTATAGAGCTGCAGATAGGATCGAAAGAAAATCTTCATAATACAATGTTGTAGCATTAATAGGTATCACCGCAACATCATAGGTATCTGTCAACTCCTTTGCCAATGCTTGCGCCGCATCACTACTCGGGTAGGCGGAGTTCAGTAATATTACAAACGGCTTGTTTAACTCTTTTAATTCTCCAATTACTCGCTGCTCCGCTTCAATAAAGTTAGCGCGTGGAATATCACCGAAACTACCATCAGTCAATACAACCAAACCAATGGTACTATGTTCAGCAATTACCTTTCGCGTACCAACCTCGGCTGCTTCGGCAAAGCTAACCGGCTGTTCAAACCAAGGGGTATCTACCATCCTCGGACCATTTTCATCCTCAAAACCCAAAGCTCCCTGAACCAAATAACCGACGCAATCAACAAGTCTCACCCTCATATCTATGCCTTCAGCGACTGTGATTTCCACTGCCTCCGCAGGTACAAATTTAGGTTCACCTGTCATTACCATGCGGCCGGCGCCGCTTTGCGGAAGCTCATCCAAAGCTCTTTCGCGATCGTAGGGATCAGATATATTGGGGAGGATTAATGATTCCATAAAACGTTTAATAAATGTCGATTTGCCAGTACGTACCGGCCCGACCACCCCGAGATAAATATCGCCACCGGTTCGCTGATTAACATCGTTAAGTAAGTCAAAATTTTCCACAATAATTCCCTCCCGGATAATGCTTGTTTGTTTGTATATATGCGACTTTTCTTCCGAATATGCCACTCATAATTTAAAGTATTACTGCAAATTGCACTATCCGATTATAGATTCAGTATTTTTAATAAGCAGTACCTTTTGACTTTCTGCCATAAGAATGATATTGTATTTAAAAGGAGGTAAAATGCATGAATACTGCTCCCAATATTCTACCGACCGAATTACTGATCGCATTGGTAATCGTGGCCATTGTTGGTATTTTAATAATGTTGTTCGCAAAAAAACCAAAAACGCAATCTATAGTATTTTTGTTTTTGACCTTGTTTGCCTTGCTGATTACCTTTTTAAGTAAGTCTATGATACCGGATAGTTATATTTTACAACAAGTTTTAGCCGGTATATGGGGGGCACTGGCTATTTTCGCCTTCATACTGCGCTTCATTATTCAAAACCATTTCCGCTTTGCCAAAGTACTGCTCTTGGCCTCAGTAATCGTCGGTATAATTGATATATTTATTTAATATTCTATATTATATATTGAAGAAACTAAACAAACCACAAATCAATTAATTAGGAGACATAAGTGGAAGAAAAGCTGTCTCGGTTAATTAGCTGGATTGAAACCAGCGATAATATTGTTTTTTTCGGCGGCGCAGGTGTCTCTACAGAAAGCGGCATACCTGACTTTCGCAGCGTCGACGGGTTGTATAATCAGCAATGGCCCGAACCGCCGGAAGTAATATTAAGCCACGACTATTTCCTTGCTCATACCGAACAGTTTTTTAAATTCCACCGTCAAAAAATGATATATACAGCAGCTTTGCCAAACGCCGCTCATCTGGCCTTGGCAAAGCTTGAGCAGATGGGAAAATTAAAAGCGGTTATCACTCAAAATATTGACGGCCTGCATCAAGCTGCAGGAAGCAAATCAGTATTGGAACTGCACGGCAGCATCCACCGAAACTATTGTCTGGACTGCCACAAACAATTTGATGTTGATTTTATCGTCAACAGCAACGGCATACCCCTCTGCCCCGACTGCGGCGGCATAGTACGGCCCGATGTAGTACTATATCAAGAGGAACTGGATATCCAAGTTTTAACAGCAGCTTTGAACGCCATCAAAAAGGCAGAAATGCTGATTATCGGCGGTACCGGCTTAAGCGTTTACCCAGCAGCCGGCCTGATTGACTATTACCAGGGCAACAAGCTGGTGTTGATCAACGAAAGTACTACCTTGCGCGATAATATTGCTGATCTGGTAATCAACGACCGGATCGGTAAAGTATTAAAGGCCTGTATAAATATATAGCATTGCGGATTAATTTATTACTATATATGAGTTATTATTACTCTTGTTTGATATAAGGGTAATTTTTTTGTACATCAGACAAAATGTTTGTTTATTATACATAAGTGATTGCCGAGAAAACGCTTTGATGGTATGATAGTTGGTAATAGAAAAATCGATTTTTATAAGAAGATAAGTACGAAACAGATACCACTATCCCCATAAAATTGACGATTATAAAGGATGTGTTACATATGAATGCACCCCATGAAGTTGCCGCGAATTATGTGGAAATCGGTAAAAAAAAGACTCAATTGCCAGTTTCGAAGATGCTTATACTGGCTATTATGGCCGGCATGTTCATCGCCTTGGGAGCAGTCGGAGCTAATACCGCCTCATCTACGATTGCCAATGCCAGTATCGCTAGGTTGGTTGGCGCTTTGGTATTCCCCACGGGTCTTACTATGGTCTTAATTGCCGGCTCGGAACTTTTTACCGGCAATGCATTGCTGGTGATACCACTTTTGGAAAAAAAAATCACTGTCGCGGCTATGTTGAAAAGTTGGTTGTTTGTCTTTATTGGCAACTTTATTGGTGCAATATTAGTCGTTTTGATCTGTGCGGCCGGTAATCAATGGGGTCTGTTCGGCGGCGCTTTAGCAGTTACCACGATCAAAGTGGCCGTCGCCAAAAGTTCTCTTGGTTTTGGTTCGGCCATTGCTCTTGGTATCGGTTGTAATTTACTGGTATGTATCGCTGTGTGGATCGCCTTTGCCGCCAAAACAGTCGTCGGCAAAGTTGTCGGTCTTTATCTGCCGATTATGCTCTTTGTTTTAAGCGGCTTTGAACACAACGTTGCCAATATGTATTATGTACCCGCAGGTATCGTTGCGGCTATGAATCAAAACTTTGCTGCTCTGGCTATACAGGCCGGTATCAATGTTGATGTATTAAGCTGGGGTGCTTTCTTTTATCATAATCTGCTGCCGGTTACGATTGGTAATATTATCGGCGGATCGATATTGGTCGGCTGTTTCTATTGGTATGCTTATTTAAAAAAGTAATGTATCTTATTATTAAGGGCTGCGGTTAATATGTACCGCAGCCCATTTTTTATTGCCTACTTATTAATTTACAGGCGGGTTTGGAATGACCATACTATATCTTTTGCCAATATCGCCCAAAGGGCACGCTGTTGCGCCTACACTAATATCACTTATACTATTTAGAGCATTGGAACTTCCTTAGTCTGTTTTTATTAAGTCGGCGATACATTCTCGGTTTATCAGACGGAGGGGTGATTGTTAACTTGCATATCACAACCTTTAAATTATACAGGCATAGCATGTGGTTATTATGCAGCGGTTTAATAGCCACGAATAATTAAAAGAGGCGCAGGAAAAATCCTGCGCCTCTAAAGTTTCCGATTAGATCGGGGTTAATTAAGAAGGAATTGCTTAGTATGCGAAGATGTAAAGGGCATCGTTGGCATAAGAGTCATAGATTATGACAACTTGTTGCGCGCCAGCAAAGTTAGCCAGTCTGGTGACTTCGCCCGCATCATTATTGCCGCTTGCTAATTGATTTTTATAAGCATACATAAAGGTATTGGAATCAACATTGTAAGCAACCCCACCAACAGTGATTGTGCCACTGCCGGCAGCAGTACAAGCATCAGTGACTACAACGGCTGTATCATCTTCAATGATTGAGTCTACTAATGCAGTTGCTTCAGCAGGTGATAGAGCACCTAAACCAGCGGCGCTGACGACCATCTCCAGCGAACCATTAACGATTTCGCCGCCTGAGGTCTCATAGGTATAGAAAGCGTCTAAAGTAACAGAAGCATTATATGCTTTGCCGTCTTCAACATAGATCTTTACGTCATCAATGGTGGTGAAGTAATAACCGTCTGCATCCTGTTCATAATCGGTGATGAAGTCGCAAGGAGTGATTTCAGAGGCGGCTTCGTCGTTGTCAAGGATGTAAATGGTATTAGCAGTATTGCCATCATTATCGTAGACGTAAATGTATCTGCAGTTGAAGTCATCAGCAAGGATGCTGGATACGGAAGCGATTTTTACTTCATCGTAAGCGCCTTCATCGGAGCTGACAAGGAAGATTTCCGTATCGGCAGTCAGTTTGAAGGTCTTTTTGGTATCATCGGTCCAAATCAGACGATCAGTATCATCATCAGCGGTAACTTCATATGCGTTAGCCGCATAGGCTTTGACGGTTGTAAAATCAACTGCTTCTGCACTGGCGGTAACTTCGCCGTTTTCATCAATTGTCAATTCAACCATGTCGCCTTTACGGAAGTCGTTTTGTGCATAATCATCGGCAAAATCATCCTCAAAGTCATAGGTGACTTTTTCGCCGTCAGCGTTGAAGATGGTAACGGCCGTGAAATCATAAGCAGTACCGTTGATACCTTCATCCCAGGAGGAGGTATAGCTAACGCCGGTAACAACGCCGTAAACGGTGGTATCTTCATAATCAGCTAAAACGCAAGCTAATGTATTGAAGGCATAAGCGGGTGTATAGGCAACAGTGCCGAAAGCATCTTTATCAATTTGGTTATAATCTAAGTATACGAAATTGGCACCGCCGTCTTCGCTGTAGGAACTATTATCAACAACATTATAATAGGTGCCGGCAATCTTATATCCATCGGTGCTGTTAGAATTGGTTAAATTTCCGGTCTGAGCGGATAAGACGATATAGAAATCAGTATCGTTTGCCAACTCAGTAGCATAAAGCACGTCGCCTTCAACAAGATCGGTAGCATCGATTAGTTCGCCGTCTTTGTAGAGGATGAAATCATCGTAATCAGAGAGGTCTTCATCAATGGCGATGTCTTCGAGGTCGCTATTGTCAGCGTTAAAGGTGATGTATTCATCATCAACTTCATCAACATAACCATAGGCATAACTCTCATAATCATCGTAATCTCTTATGCCGTACCAACGGCCGTCGGCATCGAGATATACAACACCGTAAGAGCCATCCATGTATCTCTCATCATCATCGAAGTATTCAGTGTAATATTGTGCAACTTTATTAGCAGTATATTTGATTTTGCTGTCGTCAGCTGTAATAGTAGAGTGGGTGTCATGGTTGTAGCTTCCAACTTCAAATTCAGAAATCTTCTCACAACTAGAAGTAACTTCAACAAAGATGACCTCGTCGTCTTCATTATATATGACATTGGCAAGCATGCCGGAGAGCTCGCCGAGGCCGCTGTTATAAATGTAGTAATTGTCAGCTACTTCATATTCATAATAATAGTCGATGTACTGAGTAAGACCAAAATTATTTTCTTCATTAAGATCTTCAAATTGGAAGGTTAATTGACCTTCTTCAAAGTCGGAGTAATCCCAACCATAAGCTTCAGGATAGTCATTCTCCGGAGCTACATCAAACATAACCTCATCAAGTTGATATGCATCAAAAGCTCTGTCGAGCATTGTGATAGCATACTTGGCTTCATCATTGGTATAATAATAAACTGTGCTGTAGCCGTCAGCATCAACGGTCCCTTCGTACCAGATTTGGCCTAAGCCTTGAGCAATTTCGTTCTCAATATATCTAACAACACTGAGACCGAGGGAGTTACTACCCAGTATTGCCATATCGGCACGGGTTACGGCTGAAGCATTAACTTGGTCGACATCATCAAACAGACCGATTGATTCGCCTTTGCCTAAATAATTGGAAGGCCAGCCGCCGGAAAGATGATCATCATAACCAATGCTGCGCAGCAAAATGGTGGAAGCTTCGGCATAAGTAATGGTGGCATTAGGACGGAAAGTACCATCCGTATAACCTTTGATCATGCCATTTTGGTATGCAACATTAACATAACCTGTGTACCATTCGCCTTTGGCAACATCCTTAAAAGAACTGGAGACATTTGCTAAAGCATTAACACTGCCTTCTTTGCCTGCCAGATAAACGGCTATTTTGGCAAATTCGGCACGGGTGAGGGTATCAGCAGGATCATATGCACCGCCAAGACCGTTATCACCTTCGAGAACGCCGAGGGCAGCCAATTTCATGATGGCTACTTGTGCGGCATCACTCTGGTCCGCGATATCGCTAAAGGTTGCAATTTCCGTATCCGCTGCAAAAGCAGTGGCGGAGAAAGCCAAGACTAAGCTAATCGCGATAAGTACTACAAAAAACTTTTTCATACTTTCAACTCCTTCTTTTATTATTTTGAAGCCTTGCAGCTAGCCCTGCTTTGTCTTCAAAACTTTATTACTGTTTTTTTATTCCGGACGGGCATAATCCACCCCGCCAAAATACTACTACGCAATAAATACAAAGTTACTATAGCATTTCTTGCATGTTTTGGAAAATATTTCATAAAAATTTCTTCTATTATAACAATATCTAACAATATCATTTTATAAACCAAATTTAGACAAAAAAAAACAGGGAGTGATAACACTCCCTGTTTTGCGATAAACTATCTGTCGCGCATCTTTTGATAACAATCACTGCAATAAACGGGACGGTCTTCAGTGGGCTTAAAGGGAACTTTCGTCTCGCAGCCGCATTCGGCGCAGATCACGTTGAACATTTCTCTTTCACCGCGGGTGTTGCGTTGACGACGACGAGCTACTCTGCATTCAGGGCAGCGAGCCGGTTCGTTTTGGAACCCTTTTTCTGCATAAAATTCCTGTTCGGAGGCAGAAAATAAAAATTGGGCGCCGCATTCTTTGCAAGTTAGTGTTTTGTCTTCAAATGCCATATTGGTATTCCTCCTTTATTGGTTTCCTATTGTTTACCCGCACACTATTCGAACTGGTCCTGGCGGACATTGAGGAATACCGGGGAAAAAAACAGGTTATTTGCATTATAACCATATATACAAAAAAAATCAATAAAAAATTCTTAATATTTTATAATCATCTGTTTTTTTGAAAATAATTTAGGAAATTTGTTGTCAAGCAGCAATGCCTATGTTATAATATGGAAGCTTAATAATTATTTAGGAGGTAGCACATGAACGGCAAAGTTAAATGGTTTAATGCGGAAAAAGGTTTTGGTTTC
Source organism: Peptococcaceae bacterium UBA5752 (assembly GCA_002419055.1). Classification (GTDB taxonomy): domain Bacteria; phylum Bacillota; class Dehalobacteriia; order UBA4068; family UBA4068; genus UBA4068. The sequence continues at coordinate 44,261 of DIFI01000002.1, read as the reverse complement.
ATTGAGAGAGATGGCGGCGAAGATGTTTTTGTCCATTTCTCCGCTATTCAAGGCGATGGCTTTAAAACTCTTGACGAGGGACAAGGCGTTGCATTTGATATTGTTGAAGGACCTCGCGGCCCGCAGGCTGCTAATGTGGTTAAGCTGTAATATTAAGCTTCCTCCGCAAAATCATCCTCAACAGTGATTACCACTGTTATGACAATATAACAAAATAATAATACCGACATATTATTAAGATATGTCGGTGTTTTTTATTAATAATAATACTTTTTATTTATTAAGAGTTTTTCATAATAATACTTTCCATAGCGTCCGCGGCATGTTCACAATAGTCGCAGCACTTCTCCATACGGAAAAATGTTTCCGTCCATGCAATAACCTTGATCGGATCAGTGCAATTACGATAAAGACCACTGACGGCTTTTGTGTAAAGCTCATCGCCGACTTCCTCCAAACGGTTAATTTCAATCAAATTCTCTTTGATAGCTTCAGATTTTTTGAAATTATGAAATTCGCTTAATGCATCACCTAAGGCATGAGAACAATCCTTGATTATTTCAGCCATTGCCAGCGCTTCGATACGGATTTCGGTTATATTAAACATATAAACTTTGATCAGCACATCTTCGATCGAATCTGTAACCTCGTCAATCTCCTGCGCCAGATTGATAATATCCTCACGTTCCAGCGGCGTAATAAACTCTTTGGCCAAATGTTCCAGCATTTCATGGTGTTCAATATCGGCCTGATGTTCAATTTTATGCATTTCTTCCATCGTCTCCTGTAATTTTGCCGGGTCAAAGTTTTTTAAAATACGATGAAGATGCTCCGCAGATTGGCAGGAGTAGTTGGCCAAACGGCCTAATGCCTCAAAATAATTATACCCCTTTTTTTTCACTAATTAATAATCCTCCTTAAATCAAATAGCCAATATTTCTTTTACAACAGTTGCAATGTTTTCTTTTTCGGATTGCCTATAATGAAGCAACTTTTTTTGTTTGAGATTGGCAAGCGCCGCATGGATCGGATAAATATCCTTTTTATACAACAACTCCGGCAAATCCCATTCATCAACTGCGGAAATATCTTCCCCTAAAGCCTTAAGCACAGCGGCCGGAAATTTACAGGGACTCGCGGTTGCGGCAAGCAATGTCTGCCGCATATCTCCGGTAGCCGTGCGATATTTTTGCTCCACCGCATATCCGACAGCAGTATGCGGATCGAGTATATAACCATACTGCCGGTAAACGTCGGCAATTGCGGCAGCGGCTTCATCACCGCGCGCACATCCGCCCCACAACAGCGGCTGCCACCGTTCTTTAACAGTATCAAGCACAGGAAAATTGCCTTCCGTCGCTAACTTAGCAAACGCTTGTGCAGTAGCTGCTGCGTCATTATCAAACATATCGAAAATGAACCGCTCGAAATTGCTTGAGACCAGTATATCCATCGAAGGGCTATCAGTCTTAAAAAACGGACGGCAACGATTGTAATAACCGCTGTTGATTACTTCCGTCAAGACATCGTTTTCGTTGGAAGCACAGATCAAGCGATGAACCGGCAGCCCCATTTTCAAGGCATAGTAGGCTGCTAATATATTGCCGAAATTGCCTGTAGGAACAACGATATTGATCGGTTCGCCGGGTTTGATCTTTTCTTTTTTTATCATCTGGCCGTAACCGTAATAATAATATACGATCTGCGGCAACAGGCGTCCCCAATTGATAGAATTGGCCGAAGAAAATTCTTTACCCGCTGCGGCCATTTTTTGATTAAATGATTTATCGTTAAAAATCTTTTTAACTGCTGTCTGACAATCATCAAAATTACCGTGAACACCGACCACATAGGTATTATTACCATCAGTCGTAAGCATCTGTGCTTCCTGAATACGGCTGACGCCGCCGGCCGGATAAAAAACGATGATTTTGACGCCGGCAACATTTTTGAATCCTTCCAGCGCGGCTTTTCCCGTATCTCCGGAAGTCGCAACAAGAATCACTGTTTCTTTATCATTACCTGTTTTTGCTGCCGAGTAGCGCATCAAATGAGGTAGTGCTTGCAGCGCTAAATCTTTAAAAGCCGCAGTCGGACCATGCCACAGCTCTAATACTTCCGTATTATCTAAACTATATGTGGGTACTACCGCTGCCGGAAAATTTTTCTGATAATAGGATTTGTCAACAATATCGCCAATTTCGTCGGCAAAAAACTCTGTTAGATAAAGCGAAAAAATGTCCTGAGACAACTGCCCGTAAGACATCAAAGGAAGTTCAAACCAATCCGGTTGGTAATCCGGAAAAAATTGCGGCACATAAAGCCCGCCATCAGGAGCAATACCCGCTGAGATAGCCTTGGATGCCTCAACCTTATCAACACTGTTTCTGGTACTTAGATAAAGCATTCTTTACCTCCTTTGATATTGACAATAATAGATTGCTTTGCCCTGCCGCCGATATCGTGCTTCATATTCACTGATAATTTTGTCTGGCTCAACCGCAATACCGGCTGCAGCCTGCTGCCATTTTTCGCTGGCAAAATTTTCCTGTGAGATATCAAAAAAATTTTTATCGTCTGATTTAAAAAGTATTTGTCCATCAGCAGCTAATATCTGTTGATAGCGTTTTAAAAAGCTGACCGATGTCAGACGGCGTTTAGCATGGCGGTTTTTGGGCCAGGGGTCCGGAAAATTGAGATAGACCCGATTGATCTCCCCTGCTGCAAATACCTGATCGATATAAGATGCATCGCCCCAAATCAATCGCAGATTTGTTAAAGGTTGTTCAAGACGGCGCAACGTCATTAATAACATTTCCTCACGCAACTCCCAACCAATCCAGTTGATATCGGGATAGGCAGCAGCCGATTCTGTAATAAACCGGCCTCTTCCACAGCCGATTTCCAAATAAAGAGGCTGAGCTTTGCCAAATAGCTGCTGCCATTGATTGATCTGTGATCGGGCAGCAGTTTCAGTAATAACGATGGGATTATTTCCAACAACAGTGCGCGCCTCGGGTATTTTACGCAAACGCATTCTCTAATCTCCGCAATAATTGTTATTCAAAAAGAGTTTCTTCCTTCTTTGCCAAATCTTCCGCCGAAACACCTTCCGTTTTTAGGCGAGCAGTAATCGCATCACGCCAAAAATCGCACTTTTCAGCTATCTTAATAAACTTCTTTTTGTTTGGATCACTATGTACAGCACGCATCCGCGAATTTGTGCCAACGATGCGGCAAATAGCAACCGCAACCACTAAATCATCTGCGTTAAGCAGATGATAATTGCTTTGCAGAAAGCCGGTTAGCTTTTGATAATATTCGCTAAACTCACCAAACGGCAATTGCTCTGTCATTTTGGTATATTCACCCATCTGCTGCTGCAATGATTCAATAGTAACTTGTTGATTTGTATCCATATACAAATTGCCTCCTAATTTTTCTCCGATGATAAGTCGAGCAAGCCTGTAAGCCGGGTTCTGTCTTAGATGAACATCTGTCTGCGACCACCGTCGCCGGCGGCCTGAAGCAACCTTTTTGGAGAACTGGACGGGCAATCCAAAACGTTCCCTCTTGGTCTTGCTCCGGGTGGGGTTTACCTAGCCGATTGGTCTCCCAATCGCTGGTGCGCTCTTACCGCACCGTTGCACCCTTACCTTTTCAGGCGGTTTATTTCTGTGGCACTATCCTTAAGGTCGCCCTCACCGGTCGTTAGCCGGCACCCTGCCCTACGGAGCCCGGACTTTCCTCAAACCGGGATTTCTCCCCGCTTGCGTTCATCTGGCTTACTCGGCTTATCATCGGAGCATTTTTTTACTATTCCACAAACAGTCGTCTGCCGCACTTATCACAAATTGTGCTTTTGCCTGTCAAGGTACGCTTATAAGTTATCGATGGCACTATAATATGGCATCCGCTGCAAACATGATTTTCATTAAGCATTGCAACCGGAGAACCATCGAATTTATTGTAATTTGCATTGTACCAATCAAGCCATGACTGATCTATCTGAGCAGTAATCTCCTGTTTTTGATTATTTATATTACTAACGTCTTCTTCCCATTGACTGCATTTTTGCCAATAAATGTCTCTTGTCACATTAAATCTTTGTGATTGCTCTTCCATATCCTGACGGATAATAGAAAACTTTTCAACCGCTGTTTCGATTGCTAAATTTAGAGTATTTTGCTGATCCTGTAACAATTGCAGCTTCTCTTCAATATTGGAAATTTGCGCCTCTCTTGCAGCCAACTCTTTAGCATTAGTTACCGAACCATCATATAGCGCCACATTTTCTTTGGCGATCTTATCTTTTAATTCGGTAAAACGATTTTGGAGCAACTGAAGCTCATCCTCGGTAGTTTTACGTTCTAAGGCAGATGCACGCAGCTGTTCTTTTTTTTGTTCAAATTCTGATTTAATCCGTCGTAAATCCTGATATTCTTCGGATTCTGTTTGGGCAGCTCGAACTGCTCTTTCCTCTGCGTCCAGTAATTGTAATTGATATAAAAGTCTCAGCATAAATACCCCTTTTCTTCAATTAAACAAAATTAATATTATATTTGCACATGACTAAAAAGAAAATTAGTTTCATTAAATATTGTTACTCTTTTCTTAATTTACCTAAAATATATTCAATCTGGTTGGCCTTTAAAAGTAGAACCTGTAATCGTTCCTGCACATTCGGTCCCTGCTTATCGCTTATTTGATCAATCAACGCACACAGATCGGCAAGTTTTAATTGCATATACTCGAATAGTAAAGGATGCTTGTTGGCCAATAAACATGGTCCAAACTCCGCTTGTTCGTCACTTAACTGCATTGCTCCTCGTTCAGCGGCAATAATCTGATAATAAAACCCTCTGTCAACGGCAATATCTTCTGCAACTATCCGCCAGCCGTTATCAACAAGGTATCGTCGCAGCGAAGATATATTATTTTGCGGCTGCAACACCAATCGTTTTGTTGTGACCGCAACATCTAATGAATCAGCAATAATATTCGAAATCAGATGTCCGCCCATGCCGGAAATACAGATAGTCGTAACCTCTCCCGGTCTTAAAATCTGCAAACCATCACCAAAACGCATATCTATCTGCTTATCCAATGATAGTAATTCCACCAACTGGCAAGCATTATTAAAAGGCCCCCGCGCCTTGTCACTGGCGATTACTTTTGGGCTGATGCCATTCATCACTAAATAGACAGGCAGACAATTGTGGTCTGTTCCAATATCAGCCACAGCTTTGCCCGGCAAAACCAACTTTGCTACAGATAACAGTCTGTTATCCAGGTGGATTTGCATGACACCATCCTCCAGCTAAATATTATACTACACAATTTATTATACTACAAATAATTCTTTCAGAAAAGAAAAATATCAACAAAAGAAATGAAGAGCAAAACAGTCTCGTTTCGCTCTTCAAGCATCGCAACCGCGATTATTATTTGGTGGGCCCACTTGGGATCGAACCAAGGACCGATCGGTTATGAGCCGATGGCTCTACCGCTGAGCTATGGGCCCGAAATATAGCCACAAATGGTATTATACTAAATTCAAGTCATACAGTCAAGGGAGATTTTATTGCTTATTTATTTTTTAAGATTTTTATCATAAAACATGGTAAAGCCATAGCACGACCAATCCTACTCGGTTCTTTCAGCAAACGCCACAACCACTCTAAGCCCAGTTTTTGCCAAAAAAGCGGAGCTCTTTTGATGCGACCAGCCACAACATCAAAACTACCGCCGACACCAACGGCAACAGCAGCATTAATTTGCCTACGAAAGTTGGCAATCCATTTTTCCTGCATCGGCATTCCCAGCGCAACAAACAATAGATCAGGTCTTTTGTCGGCTATATCGGCAATCACTTCATTGTCATGGCCGCGGAAATAGCCATTATGAGTGCCGACAATTCGCAGTTTGGGATAGCGCATCTTCAATTGCTCGGCTGCCTCAATAGCAACTCCATCAGCAGAACCCAGCAAGTAAACACGCCAACTGTTCTTAGCTGCCAATGACGCTAATTGTTCTAACAAATCAATACCGGTGACTCGCTCCGACAATGGCTGGCCTTGTTTTCCCGCTGCCCAAAGTACTCCACGTCCGTCTGGGGTTACGAGATCGGCATCCTCAACAATCGCCGCAAATTCCGAGTCGGTAGTTGCAAGATAGATACCCTCTGCATTAAGCGTAATCACCTGTGCGATAACATTATTTTTTTTAATTTTATAATCATCAATCAGTCGGCTGATTTGCGCCAGACAGGATGCCATATCTATGTTGTCAACTCTGATTCCAAGTATCCGCATTTTTTTACTCCGTAGGTTCAGGAATATCGTTAACATCCGTGCCGCCATTGGTTGTGGTGCCGGAGCCGCTACCTCCTGTATCTGAGGAATCAGTCCCGCTATTATTATTGGTTGACTGATCGGTTTGACTGTTTTGAGCACCCTGATCCGATGTATCGGATGGCGTGGTAGTATTATCGCTATTATTAGTAGTCGGTGTATTAGTAGTAACAGTTTGCGTTTCTGTGCTGCTATCGTCACTGCTGTTATCATTGCTGCCAGTAGAACTGCTACCGCCGCTTAGTACGTTTAAATCTCCGTCATACTCACCGCCAAGCAGATAAGTAATAATATTATTTAATTCTGTGGCATCAACAATCCAATAACTGACCCCGTTGATATATTGACCATAGCCGGGAACCGTATATGTTTCCATTTTTGTTAAATCCATATTCCAAACGATTTCGCTCAGCGCAGTCGCTTGACTCATACTGATATCAGTATTGGTATTTTCATAGATAATTTTAATTACCTTAGCCTTTTTCAGCACTGATGAACCTTTAACCTGATTGGCTACCGCATAAAGGAATTGCTGCTGGCGACCGATCCTACCGATATCGGCATATGTAGCTTCTCTGTAACGGACATAAGCCAAAGCATCCTTGCCGTTTAACACTTGCTCGCCCGGATAAAGATCAATTCCTTCCGAAAGTTTTTTCATCCGCGAATCGACATTAATAGAGACGCCACCGAGTGCATCAATCACATCTTTAAACCCATTAAAATCAACCTCTACATAATGGTCGATCTGAACGCCAAGGAAATTCTCTATCGTTTCGGTAGTCAGAGGTATACCGCCATAAGCATAGGCATGGTTAATTTTAGTTCTACTGCTGGTGCGTGGTATCTGTACATATGTATCGCGGGGAATCGAAAGCAAGCGCAATGTCTTATTGTTAGCGTCGACAAAGGCCAGTATAATCGTATCAGTCCTGCCAACATCATCGCCGTTTTTTTCGCGGGCATCGCAACCAACCATCAGTATTGTCATAACGCCGTCCTGAGATATTAAATCAATGTCATCTTGCAGCATCGTATCACCGGTTACTGCGTTCTCCATTAGATCAGGCATCATAGCGCCGGCATAGCTAAACCCAACAAAAAAGCACCATGCTATAACAAACGTAAATATAGAAATTATGCAAATCCGCTGCTTTATTGTCAGTTTGGCAAACCAACTAAACTTATGCAAAGTAGATCTGTCATGCTTCCAAAAATCTTCTCCCATGTTTCACCTCTAAAATTAGAAATAATCAACTTTAAAATTCGACAGTATTCGTTGTTATCCTGCCCTTTTACATTATTTAGACCTTTTAGGAGTGCTTAAAGCATTAATTTGAGATAGAGCTTTACCAGTGCCTCTGGCGACACAAGAAATCGGATCATCGGCAATATGCACCGGCAGTCCCACCTCAAACGAGATCAAGGTGTCCAAACCATTAAGCAAAGCGCCACCGCCTGTCATCACAATTCCCTTTTCTATAATATCGGAAGCCAGCTCCGGTGGCGTTATTTCTAAAATTTCCCTAACCAACGCAACTATTGCATCAATTGGCTCCTGCAATGCGTCGTAGCTTTCTAAAGAAGAAAATGCCACACTTTTAGGCAGTCCGGTTACCATATCCCGTCCGCAAACCTCCATGATCTTATTTTCTTTAAGACCGCGCGGATAGGCTGTGCCAACACTAATTTTGAGATTTTCGGCAAAGCGTTCGCCAATCAAAAGGTTATAGGTGCGGCGAATATAGCGAACGATCGATTCATCAAATTTGTCGCCGCCGATCCGTACTGATTTGCTGCATACTATACCGCCCAGTGATAATACTGCTATATCGGTAGTACCGCCACCGATGTCAACAACCATTGAACCACTGGCCTGCGAAATATCAAGCCCCGCTCCCAACGCAGCCGCTAACGGCTCTTCCATCAGAAATGCCTGACGCGCTCCGGCCTGCATTGTCGCCTGCCGCACCGCTCGCTCTTCAACATCTGTTACGCCGCTGGGGATACATATCATTACTCTCGGCCGAAACAGCCAATTATTACCACAGGCCTTACTTATAAAATGTCGCAGCATCTTTTCGGTAATATCATAGTCGGCAATTACGCCCTCACGCAATGGTCTGACCGCAATAATATTGTCAGGAGTGCGACCAAGCATACTGCGCGCTTCCTCACCGATTGCAATCACTCGGCCTTCCCTTTTATCAAGCGCCACTACAGATGGCTCGTTTAATATAATACCTTTTCCTTTAACATATATCAGAATACTGGCGGTGCCTAAATCAATACCAATATCTGTTCCAAAGCTAAAAAGCCCCATTGCAACCTCCCTGACAACAAAAATTCTTACATTACACCAAATTTCGTATCAAAGTTACTTCTTCACCAAAAAATAAAATCCTCTCAATAAAAAAGCCGTTCTTTATTATTTTGGTAAAGATACGGCTTTTTATTATAGTTTATTGATATTTATTTTCTTAAATAATATTATTCGTCATTTTCTTCACGTTTTTTTAGATATTTTTGTTTTGTTGCCTCCCCGCCTCGCAGATGGCGTTCAGCCTTATTGCTATCCAAAATATCACGTACTCTTATGGCAATTAATTCATTAATTAGCGGCAACCTTTCAGTAACATCTTTATGTACCGTGCTTTTACTAACACCGAAAACGCCGGCAGTCTGGCGCACGGTGGCTTGGCTCTCTATTATATAATTACTAATCTCCAATACCCGCTTTTGAATATAATCCTGCATAACACAGCCTCCCCCGACAAGCTTTTGTAAATTATATGGAGAGGCTGGATTAAAAAGAACTATTTTTTGTAATAGCTGGCAGATTGATTTATCATAAATCTAGCTGTTATCTGTAAGCTATGATTATTTATAAAATACTATAATAATTAGTATCATGAGCGGATTTTTTCTTGACAGATTTAAGTTAAAGTAATAATATAGTTGTGTGGTTATAGCATTTACTGATGCTGCACCAAGCGTTTGAGGGTGGGATCTTTTTTCGAGTACTCAAACGCCAGCATGCAATTGGTAAATGTATTTTTTTTGTGATATGGATAAACAAAGGGGGGCGTTTAATGCTAACCGCTATAGTAGGTATCAATTGGGGCGATGAAGGCAAAGGCAGGATGGTTGATTTGCTTTCTGCTGATTATCAAGTAATCATTCGCTACCAAGGAGGCAATAATGCCGGTCATACAGTCATCAACGAAAAAGGCAAATTTATTTTAAATCTGCTGCCTTCCGGCATACTACGTGATAATACAGTCAATGTCATGGGCAACGGTATGGTTATTGATATTGAACATCTGACTAACGAAATTAAAATGTTGCAGGACAAAGGCATAAATATTAACCCGGAAAATTTAAAGATCAGTGATAAGGCAGTAATATGCCTTCCTTATCATAAACAACTTGATATATTGGAAGAAGATCGCCTTAAAGATGCAAAATTCGGTTCTACCCGCCGTGGTATTGGCCCGGTCTATGGAGACAAATATTTAAAAAAGGCTATTCGCATTCATGACCTGCAAGACAAGGCATTATTAAGACAAAAAGTCGAATCACTATCTGAATGGAAGGATTTGTTGGTGCATAAAGGCTACGGCGCTGCGCCCATCGACCGTGAACAATTCTATCAATGGCTTTGTCATTATGGTGATGTTATCTTACCTTATATTTGCAATACGACCATCTATTTGCAGCAGGCTATTGATAAAGGAGGCAACTTGTTGTTTGAGGCTCAGCTCGGAGCCCTGCGTGATATAGACTTCGGTATTTATCCCTATACGACATCTTCTTCAACTATAGCCGCCTATGCACCTATCGGAAGTGGCATTCCCTTCAAAAAAATAGATTATGTAGTAGGAATTATCAAAGCTTATTCAAGTTGTGTAGGTGAAGGACCATTTACCTCTGAACTTTTTGGCGAGCAAGGTGAGTTGTTACGTAAGGCCGGCGCTGAATATGGCGCTGCTACTGGCAGACCACGTAGAGTCGGCGGTATAGATCTTGTGGCCTCTCGCTATGGCTGTCTGATGCAGGGAGCCGACGTATTGGCAATGACCAAGCTTGATGTATTATCCTGCTTTGACCAGATTCCAGTTTGCACCGCCTACGAGATAGACGGCGAAAGAATTGATAACTTTGTCACCGGTAGCCGCCTCGATAAAGCTAAGCCCGTTTATCAAAACTTGCCGGGATTCAATTGTGATATTTCTCATTGTCGTAAACCGGAGGATTTACCAAAAGCGGCAAGAGCTTATATCGAATTCATCGAAGAAGCAGTCCAAACACCGATCAAATATGTATCGGTCGGAGCCAATCGCGAAGATTATATAATAATGAAATAACTTAAATACAAATTAATAGATACTAAAAAGCCGCCTGTGACTTATATCACAGACGGCTTTTGTTTTTAAACGATATTTAATTCTTCTTCCTCAATTTCGTTTGGATCATCTCCAAGCAATTGCGTACTGATATTCTCTTCAAGCTTTTCCACATCGCGCAGTTTGCGATTAATCGCTCTGGTGCGAATGCCAACCAGTTTGTCAAGATTCTGATTGGCTTGTTCCAACCGTTGTTGAGTTGCCCTCAATATTTCATCAAATTTTTCGAATTCCGCCTTAACTGCCCCCAACAACTGCCAGACTTCGGTACTGCGCTTTTGAATAGCCAGCGTTTTAAATCCCATTTGCAGGCTGTTAAGCAACGCCGCCATGGTACTGGGACCGGCAATATTAACTCTATATTTGCGTTGTAGTTCCTCGATCATACCTCTGTTTACTACCTCGGCATAAAGCCCCTCAAAAGGCAGGAACATCACTGCAAAATCAGTAGTATAAGGCGGACCGATATATTTATCATGAATATCCTTTGCTTCGCTGCGAATAACTGCCAGCAAGCGGGCAACTGCTCTATTAATTGCCTCAACGGATCCACTCTCATAAGCGTCTTGAAGCGCGCTGTAGGAATCGCCGGGAAATTTGGCATCGATGGGCAGATAAATAAAGCTATCATCTTCAGCCGGCAGCTTGATGGCAAATTCAACTCTATTAGCGCTGGCCGGAATCACTGCCACATTGCTTTCATACTGTTCCGGTGTTAAAATTTCTTCTAAAATAGCTTTAAGCTGCAATTCACCCAAAATGCCGCGGGTTTTGACATTATTTAGTACTTTTTTGAGATCGCCAACACCGACAGCCAATGTCTGCATTTCGCCAAGCCCTTTATATACCTGCTCCAAACGTTCGTTAACCAATTGGAATGATTGAGTCATCTTCTCTTCTAAGGTTTTTTGCAATTTTTCATCAACAGTAGCTCTCATGTCTTCAAGACGGCGATTGCCATCTTCACGGATATTGGCCAGATTGATCTCCATGGTAGTGCGGATATTATCAAGCTTTTGCTCGTTGGTGACTTCAAACGTCTTAAAACGGTTTTCAAGATTGAGGAAATTATCCCGTTGAGTACCGCCGATTATCTCACTGATATTGCGCATTGAACTTTGCAGGTTGTCACTAATATCACTGTGCAGACGCTCTTCAATCCTTTGCAGATCCTTTTGCAGCTGCTCAATTTGTTGAAAGCCGACACTCTGTTGATTGCGTCGATTCAAAAATATGATAATCACCGTTATCAAAATAATGATGATAATTATCTGCAATATCAAAGAAACCAGTTCCATGGCAAATGCTCCTTCCAATTATCTTAATTGTAATCATATCACAACAGTTTTGCGATAGCAAATACTCTGATATTACGATAAATAATTCTGTTTTTTGCTGGAATACTAAACAAATAATAATAAAACAAATGGGGGATTAATCATGATACTCAGCGCACAAAACCAACTACCCGGCAAGATTACCAATATTGAAAACGGCGCCGTTAACAGTATCGTTACCATCGACATTGGAAATGGCAAACAAATAACCTCGACTATCTCCTTAAAAGCAGTCAAAGATTTGGGACTTGCAGTCGGTAAAGAAGCTATAGCGGTCATAAAGGCCACTTCGGTAATGGTTGGCATTACCGAATAACTCAAAGGGAAACACCAACTGGTGTTTCCCTTTTAATTTGCAAATTATCGACAACGCTATTATAATTAAATCATATATAAATCTATTGTTAAATTGACAGCCAAGCTATTGCCTTTGCTAATAATAGAAGCTATAATTACCGTATTATATTAAGGAGCTAAAAAATGTTCGAACATCTACGACAGCAATTGCGACGGGCTGACTGGGTATATGTTATTTTAATATTGATACTGTTGGTAGTCAACTTGGTAATACTTTACAGCGCCTCGAACAATTTAATCAGTGGTGCTCCTTTTTATTATCTTAAAAAACAAATCACTTGGATTGTTCTTGGCGGTGTTGCTTTTTTCGTTATGGCAATATTTGATTATCACCACTTTTCTAAACTCACGCGTCTGTTATATGGCTTTATTGTTATCGCCTTAGCTGGTGTTTTATTAATGCCGGAAAAAAAAGGAGCTCACCGCTGGTACGATTTGGGCTTTATGGACTTTCAGCCCTCAGAATTAGCCAAAATTATATTAGTTATAACATTTGCTTATTTTCTTTCCAATTGGCAGGAAAAAATAAATCGACCGAATAATTTAATTAAGTCGTTTTTCTTAATGGGTATCCCCATCTGTCTAATTTTGATTGAACCGGATTTAGGCACCACAATCATTTGTACTTTTATCTTTTTTGTAATGCTCTATGTCGGCGGACTGAAGCGAAGAACTATATTGATACTTTTACTTATACTGGTGATTTGCGTCGTCGCTCTATTTGGTTTTCTTTATAATGTAACAAACGGTTTCAATAATAAAATTAATGATAGCGATATTCCTTCTTGGATGCCACTACAAAGCTACCAATTAACGCGACTGATTATTTTCATCAATCCATATATGGATCCTCTTGATTCAGGATATCATATGATACAATCACAGGTAGCTATCGGCTCCGGCGGCTTTTTAGGTAAAGGTCTGGGCAAAGGCACACAGGTACAGGGTGACTTTCTGCCGGAGCACCACACAGACTTTATCTTCTCTGTGGTCGGCGAAGAAACCGGTTTTGTCGGCGTCGTCTGCTTATTAGCCTTATACTTAGCATTAATACTGCGCTGTCTCAAAATCGCTGCCGCCGCCAAAGAAAAATTTGGCTCGTTGATCTGCATCGGTATTACCGCTATTCTCTTCTTCCAAGTATTTATCAATGTTGGTATGACGATTGGTCTAATGCCGATAACCGGAATTACCATGCCGCTATTGAGCTATGGCGGCAGCAGTATGCTGATGAATTTAATTTCTTTAGGGATAATTCTCTCGGTAGATATACATAGTGAAAAAGGAATATTTTAGGAGGTGATAATATGGATTTTCTGCAAACTTTAGCAAGCGGCAAAACGTTGTTTTTCGATGGCGCTATGGGTAGCCTGCTAGCACAAAAAGGCACCGATATGAGTGCTAACAATAATATTATTGCGCCCGAAAAAGTCGCCGAAGTCCACCAGGAATATATTGCGGCAGGCAGCGATTGTATTATTACCAATACGCTGACTCTTAACAGTATCTATGCAGCCAAACGCGGCATCAGCGACAGCGGCTGCGACGAAGCTAATCGAGCCGCCGCCCGTATTGCTTTGGCTGCAGCAGCCGGTAAAGCATTCGTCTTGGGCGATTTGGGTTCTACCGGGGAAATGCTCAAACCTTACGGTACAGGCGACAAAGCGCAATTCTTTAATGCATTTTGCCGTCAAGTGGCAGCGCTTACCGAAAACAAAATAGACGGCTTCATAATTGAAACCGTCTTTGATCTCGCAGAAGCAAAGATCATCCTCCAAGCTTGCCGCGATACCAGCGATCTGCCGGTAATCCTCTCTATGACCTTCGCAACCGCCGCCAAAGGCGGCAGAACAATTATGGGCAACAGTGCAGTTGAGATTGCCAAAGCAGCTTTAGACGGTGGCGCAGTAGCTGTCGGCGCCAATTGCGGCGACCTTACGCCTAAAGAATTCGTACCGATTGTTAAAGAGATGCTACCGGTTGGCTTACCGATCATTATCCAACCCAATGCCGGCATACCGCGCTTGGAAAACGGCACTACCCGCTACGACTTAACTACCGAAGAATTCGCTGCCGGACTACTAGCCTGTCATAAGGCAGGTGCTCAACTGCTGGGCGGCTGCTGCGGCACCACGCCTCAGCATATTGCTGCAATCAGGCAATTGTTGGTTTAGAGTTGTTCCATTATCTCATCGCTGATATCGTAATTGGCGTAAACATCCTGTAAGTCATCATTGTCTTCCAAAGCGTCTATCAGTTTCATCAGATTGGCAGCCGTTTCGACATCGGTGATTTCCACAGTATTGCTTGGCAGCATGATGATTTCGGCGCTGCTGACATTATAACCATATTCAATTAAAACACTGCGTAATTTTTCTAATTGATCTGGGGCGGAAATAATTTCCGCCTCTTCGTTTTCTTGGTTTGTCTGCAGATCATCAGCGCCATTATCAAGAGCAAGCATCATCAGTTCGTCTTCATCTTTGCCGCTGATATCTACCATGATTTGCCCTTTGCGCTCAAACATCCAGCCGACACAGCCCGTTTCACCGAGGTTACCGTTATTACGGGAAAAGATATAACGGATTTCACTGGCAGTACGGTTTCTGTTATCGGTCATCATAGCGCAAAGTACCGCTACGCCGCCCGCACCATAACCTTCATAAAAGAATTCTTCGTATACATTACCGTCTCCCATACCGGCCGCCTTCTGAATACAGCGGTTGATATTATCGGCAGGCATATTGTTGGCCTTGGCCTTCTGTATGCAGAGCTTAAGCCGAAAATTACCATCGGGATCGGGTCCGCCCTGTTTTACAGCCACGGCAATTTCCTTAGATATTTTAGTAAATACCTTGCCTCTTTCATCGTCTACTTTAGATTTTTTTCTTTTGATATTTGCCCATTTTGAATGACCGGACATATTTTCAACCTCCTTGAAGAGTTTAACTGATTGCTTCTATTTCTATTTCACCCCAGGCAGCCATTCTCTTGCCGCAGATGATTAAGGCTCCGCAAACTCCCTCAATACCAGCCGCCAAATCGGCGGCTTCTTTAACGTCTTTGTCACTTTTGACCACATTACCAGCCGCAGTAGCGGCAGCGTCGGCCAAAAGCGGCGACGGCGCCAATATCACCGCAGCATCGGCTATTCCGTAACTAAACGAATGTCCTACCGTACCGGAAGAAGTGCAAACACCCATCGGTAATAAACGCGGCGGTATTTTAATAGCTATCTTATCGGAAAATGGCGATTTGCCGGCAAAAACACCGACGAGGCGCGGCGTTTGACCAACCAGATAAATATCACCGCCGTTTTCTACTATCAGCTCGTCACTAAATTGGCGCAGATACTCTCCGGCATAATAGGCGAAAGCACCGGCAACTGCGGCCATCGGCCCAACACCGGCAAGAGATGCCGCTTTTGCCATGGCTTGAGCAATTTCGGGAGCATCATCAGATACTTGATATGGTTGATGAGTTGACGCAAACTGATTGTCGCTAGCAATATAGGCTTGTAACTTGGTGCGCAGCTCAATGATATAATTTTTCAAACCTGCTTCGGCCTGCTGATAAACGGCTGGTTTAAGACAAAGTGCCAAATCGGTTTCACCGATTTTCAAGGTATGCGTTTCCAAACTTTTGCCGAAACGGCTGCGGTAAACTCTTTTTTCTTCCATGTTTAGATGTCTAACTTGACGGCGCCAACCGGACATGCCTGGATACACATATTACAGACAATACATTTGCTGCCGTCAAATTCCACACTCATCTGTGGCCGCTTGATTGTTAAGGCACGACTGGGGCATACAGCGGTGCAAGCACCGCATTGTGTACATGTCTTTTCATCCCAGGAAATGCGGTCTACCAATGCCTCTACTTCCAAGCCCTTTTCTTTAAGATAATCGATACCACGGCAGTAATCGTCTTCATCTCCCGACAAAGTCATTACTATATATCCTTGCTTCTGCGGATTGATATCAGCCTTGATAATATTGGGGATTAATTGAAAATCATGCGCTAAACAGTAAACAATCGGTGTATCAACAACCTCCGGCGAAAACCTCAAAAAAACGCTTTTAGTTATATAAGCCATTATAGTTGCCCCCTTTTCTCATCTGTTGGCAATAATTGGCTTGGCTGTCCTAATAGGAATTTGCCTTGATTTATCCAACCTTTTAGTGAACCGGCAATTTCCTGAGCCATTGTATAGCTTGACAGAGGCGCGGTACGGATCTTTTTGCCTTGAAACTCGATTTCACCGGTTTTAAGCTCAGCATAGCTGACCGAACCGATATCACATTTTTCTCCTGCCGGATATAAGATACCGTAATCACAAATTGGCGCGAATATATCTTGATCCTTAATCGTGGTAAATTCAAGTATTTCTTCATCAAGAATCGGAATCGGCACTCCGATACCTACCATCAAACTTACGCCGTAGCCGGTTATACTGACACCGCGTACATAGCGGCTGTTCATTTGTTTCATATCGCCGATCACAGCCAGCGTACCCGCGCCACCCAAAGGAACACCATTTTCGGATCTGGGATCATTAGGAGCATGCTGGGTGCCGGGCCAAGCCACATAACCCTCGCCGCCACCTAAGAAAATACGGGTCCCGATACCGATCGTCCGGTAGTATGGATCATTTATCAGCGGCGACAGTTGACCAGAACTCGAATAATGAGCATTGGCGCAATGCGGCTTCAAAATGCCCATGTATGTATATACAGTCTTGTCGGAGCAGTTAACGCCAACATTATAATTCTGATAGCTATTACGCGGGTTAAACATAAAAGCATCGCGTAGATCGTTAATAGTTATAGTCTTTTCCAATTTACGAAGCGGATAACAATCGGTACCGTAAGCATCAGCTCGCAGACGAATTTCTTTACCGGCGATCAAATCTTCGATCACATGACCACCGCCGTAACGAAAATGACCGGGATGGTTATTGTTACAGGGGTCGCCTTCTATAACCTCTGCTGCGCCGATATAGGCATCAACTGCCGCAATTCCGCCATAGGCAGCAACATCGTTTAACCAAACATGTGCCATCTTCATTTTAGGCTTGGTATGCCAGAAATTTAAAAAAGCTCCACTTGAACACATAATACCGAAGGTTCCTGTTGTAACGACATCGATTTTTTCAGCAGCCTTCTTGATTCCTTCCGCGGCTGCAATATCTATTACTTCTTCCGCCGTGACTACAACGGCAGTTCCCCTTTTAATTTTTTCATTAATTTCTTCATAAGTTTTTTTGACCATTATTTCCACCTCAAATCTTAAAATTGTCATGAAAGCCAAACAAAAAGCTGCTTCTCATCGCTGGAAGCAGCCATCACATTCGTTTTTCAAAAACAATTTCGTGGTCGACTTTTGCCAGCTTATTTAAGCATAAATTAATAAGCTTCTTCTCATTGAAGACGCTTTGCATCATCGACATTTGTCCGTCAGGTCTTAACTTGTAGGTAGATCTAATAGAATCCATTTGCTTGTTCCCTCAGAAAATGCTATTCGAACATAAAACTTTATATTTTATTGTAACAAACATCCATATATACGTCAAGAGTTTGATTAAGGGAACAATTAGTTAAATTAAGTCGTCTTTTTTGTAACCACACCTAATAGAGCAGCATATAGTAGCCATGAGGTGATATTGTGCGCAGACGATGTGGTTTCTACAAAAGAAGATCCCGCCGCCTTATAATTGTCTTTATTTTAGTTCTTATGGTGGCTTTCATATTCGTGCTCGAAAAAGCTATTTCACCGATGATCGGCAGTATCGCGGATGCCAAGGTTCATTCTCTGGTCACTGAAAGTGTCAACAAGATTGTCAAACAACAATTTGAGGAAAATCCCGAATATCAGGATTATCAAACTTTGATGACTATTGAGCGGGGCAGCGATGGAAATGTCGAGTTAATGCTTCCCAATACGTCATTGATTAATCAATTGGTAGCAGACATAACTTTCGCGATCAGTGATCAATTGTCGACAGTAAATCAAACTTTTTATATACCGGCAGGCAGTATTACCAAGAGCAAACTATTTGCATCATTGGGACCGAAAATACCTATTAAAACTACATGCCTGGGCTATGTAAATATTGGAATAACCGATGACTTCATCTCAGCCGGTGTCAATCAGACCCGCCACCGGATCTGGCTGAATATCAGCAGTGAAATGATGGTATCAGTGCCATTTATTGACGATAAAATAACCGTTGAAACTACTGTGCTTTTGACTGAAGGTATAATCATCGGCCCAGTTCCCGACACATATGTAAACATAGGATAATTAGTTGATTATTTACAGATAAACATGATATAATGTATTTTAAGCCGTAATTATGCTTTATGGAGGTAATTATATGCCAAAATTTAAATTGCCAATCGGCAGAAACAGATCCAACGTAACAACGATGGATAATCAAGATGCCGGTTTGCATAGAAGAAAAAGAAAAAGAAAGCTTAACGTCCGTCATGTTCTGCTAATGCTATTAATGGCATTTGTTGTTTTCTTAATAGTATCAGCGGGTGTTGTTTTCTGCATAGCCGCAACGTTGCCGGATGTAAACTCCGAGAGCATTTTATCAATGCGGTCAAGTATTATCTATGATACGGATGAAAAGGAAATAGCTGCTCTGAACGGCGGCGAAAACAGAGTAGATATTTCTCTTGATGAAATGCCCCAACACTTAAAAGACGCCTTCATATCAACAGAAGACGTACGTTTTTACGGTCATAATGGCGTTGATATCATCGCAATCTTCCGTGCCGCTTTTGCCGATCTGCGTTCGGGATCTTATACACAAGGAGCCAGCACAATTACTATGCAGCTGGTAAGCACCACGATCCTTAATGACACAGAAAAAACCATGCTAAATAAGCTCAAAGAGGCAGTGTTGGCTATCAAAGTTGAGCAAAAATTCGACAAAGACGAAATTTTAAACTATTATCTGAACGAAATTTATCTTGCACCCGGCACATATGGTGTTGAAGCTGCTTCCCAATACTATTTTGACAAACCCGCAAAGGATCTGACCTTGAGTGAAGCCGCAATGTTAGCCGGCATAGTCCGCAGTCCCGGCTACTATTCTCCATATAACCATCCGGAAAGAGCTCTGCAAATACGAAATACTGTTTTGGACAACCTGATCAAATATGATGAAGATACTTATGGAGAAATCGCTAAAGAAGCACAAGATGAAGAGCTGGATGTATCCTCCTCCGAATCTCAATCTGCATCTTTAGGTTATGAATATGGCTGGTTTGTCGATTATGTGATCGAAGAGGCTTCAGATATACTATCAGACCTGGATATGTCGACTGCATCAATATATTCAGGTGGTTACAATATTTACAGCACCATGGATACCGACGTTCAAACAGCCATGGAAGAGGTATACAACGATAGCAGTAATTTCCCCGAAAGTCCCAGCAATGATATAGTTGAAAGCGCCATGGCGGTTATGGATCCCTACACTGGCGAAGTGCGAGGTGTAGTCGGCGGACGAGTCTATGAGACAAAACGCGGTTTTAACAGGTCTATTGACCTGACACGTCAACCCGGTTCTACGATTAAACCGATCGTAGTCTACGGACCGGCAGTCGATCAAGGTTATTATCCCGGAACAGTTTTGCTGGATACCCCCACCACCTTTGGCGTGAGTTACAGCCCAACCAACTACGACAGCACCTGGCGCGGACGTATCTCTATGCGTACGGCAATCATGAAATCTGTCAATATGGCTGCAGTAAAAATGCTACAAGAAATCACTCCCGAAACTGGCTGGGAATACGGCGTCAAAATGGGCTTGCCTTTAGTCGCAGATGATACCAACCTTGCTTTAGCATTGGGAGGATTAACCAATGGCGTTTCTCCTGTCGATATGGCAGGAGCTTACAGTACCTTTGCAAACTCCGGTAATTATATAGAGCCTCATTGTATCACAAAAATCACCGATGCTGACGGCAATGTCATTTATGATGCCTCTTACGATGAAACTAAAGTTTTCAGCAAGCAAACCGCCTATATCATGACAGATATGCTCCAATCTGTTACTACCGGTGGTACAGGCAAAAACGCAAAAATGAACCGCCCCGTTGCCTCAAAGACCGGTACTACTCAGTTGCCTGATCTTAAGGAATTTGAAGGTAAAGGCGGCTATAAAGACGCTTGGTTCGCCGCTTATACGCCGGAACTGGTAGGTGTCGTCTGGATGGGCTATGATAATACCAAGGACGAAGACGGCAACGCCCAATATCTGCGACTTTCATGGGGTGGCGGCGGTTCATATCCGGCAAAAATCTGGAAAAAGGTGATGACCGCCTCCCTGTCCGATACGCCAGCCGGCACTTTTGACGAACCTTCGGGGATTACTACTGTAACCATAGATACAAAAAGCGGTTTATTGCCCAGCTCATTAACGCCTGATGAGTATATCGGCACCGAAATATGCAATGAAGACGATATCGTTACCGAGTCAAGTGATATATGGAAAACTGTAGAAATCTGTGTTGACAGTAAAGGATTAGCTACCGAATACTGTCCCAACACAACCAAAGAAGTAAGAATTATCCGGGAGAAAGGCATATCGCTTAAAGGTGTCGCTGATGCCGGTCTCTATGCACCGGCGAGTTGTACATTGCATACAACAGTACAGGAAGGCCTGATTAAAGTATCCATCTGTACCGACCCACGTCATGGTAGTACATTAGTATTAGCAAATATTGCCGGTAATGGCGATAGCGGAGGCTGTCCCGATGAATATGTTGCAACCAGATATTATGCGCCTGAATCTGTTCCTACAGCTTATTGCTCATTGTCAGATCACGCAATCACATATAAATCGGGATCGACCAACAACGGCTCAAAACCAAAGTCGCCAAGCAACATCAGTGCTGTTTATACAACTGAGGGCTGTTATATATCCTGGTATGCCGAAAACGATGCTTCAACAACTATTTATGTAGTGGAGCGTACCGATAGTTCCGGCAACAAAACCAAATTCTCCGTTTATGACTATGCATATATAGATGATAGCGTTGTCAGCGGCCAAAGCTACAAATATCGAGTATATGCCTATGACACTATCAATAAAACCACCAGTTCTTGGTCATCAACAGTCAACTATACCCATCAATAATATTTAACATAAAAAGATGGCTGTCTTATTAAGGCAGCCATCTTTTCTCTATTTCTTACTTAACGCTGACAATACCCATCCTTGGAAACACTATTAAGCAATAAGCTCTCATCAGTACCCCCGTCAGTATTAATATATTGCCAATATTCCTCTCCTTGGTAACCGCCACGGATTTCATAGCATAGTTTCTCGCCGCCGCATCCGTCACATATCACCGCCAGAGAACTACCGCTCACCGTAAAATCATCGCCTAATCCATCAATAACAGTCTGTTGGTCGAACATTTCGGTGCCGCTAAAATCCCGTTCGCAATAATTTAGCCAATACTCACTGGCGTCAAAGCCGGAAACCAGACCTTTGTCCAAATTGACCTTAATACTAATGCTATCAGGATAATAAGTTATATCGTCAGATTTGCGTACATATTTCATAACAGTTTGCTGATCATTAGTCTTGACCGATGCCAGTACCATATCCGTATAACCTGACTCCTCTAGCAGTGTAGCTGCATAATCTTTTGCTGCTTCAATATTAATACTCTGTTGCGCCTCTTGCGCAGTTATTTCACCAAATAAAGAAATCAGCTTACCACCACAAACACTAACAGCTATATTTAATTGATTTTGATCATCGCTACACACAAAAACATAAACAGGGATCTGGGCCGAGGCAGCCTCACTCGAGGAACTAATTTCATAATCATCTAAACCACATATATTTAAAAACTCAACAGCAGCGTTTTTTGCTTCATCAAGGCTTATTTCCTCAC
The DNA here is from genome assembly GCA_002419055.1 of Peptococcaceae bacterium UBA5752. Classification (GTDB taxonomy): domain Bacteria; phylum Bacillota; class Dehalobacteriia; order UBA4068; family UBA4068; genus UBA4068. Next base: position 21,885 of record DIFI01000002.1, on the reverse strand, counting down.
AATCAGCTAACCCTTTAGCTGTTTTTGTTTGCATATGCGATGAGTATTTGCCATTATATTTCAATTGCTCATAACCATCAATAGCCTGATTTAAATTAGCAAAACTGGTATTGATATCAGAATTTGTTTGTGCTTGCGCAGTCGGCCATAAATTCGACCACCACACTATACGTTCTGCAAATACTGCCTCTCCAGTAGCAATAGCATCATGCAACTGCATCGAATCATCATAAATACCTTGCAATTGATTATATATATCAGCCAGCGTCGTGCGATCATCTGCGCTTAATTCCTCTCCGCGGCTGATACCTTGACTTAAAGATAAAGCGTAATCAGTCAGCTGGTTAAAATATATTTGTGTTCGCGATATTTCCTCTTTAATCGGCAATATCGCCAAATTGGTTGCTGCTGAATTAGCTTCAGATTGAATCTCTCCCAATAAAATGGCACTTTGCAAAGTACCAGCCAGACGTGCTTTTCCTGTCAATAGCGTTAATTTTTCAAGATTGCCGATATAATTATAATAAGCTCGTTGATATTGATATTCTAAATGATTATAAAGCACTTGTTTTTGTTGGCGCTCACCGTAACCCCAAAGTAAAGCAACAAATAAAGCTACAGTAACTAATATTGTTAATAATTTCATGCCTCGTTCTTTACTCATAATATGCTCCTTTTAGATGCCAAACACATGTTTACCATAAGTGACAACGATTTTACGCGACCAAATCCAAGTACTGGTAGCTGTAGCCGGATTCCAGAAATACAAACAACCATAAGACGGATCCCAGCCGTTGACTGCCTCGCGGGCTGCTTTTAAACACTCATCGTTATATCCGCTGCCATAACGGCCATTACTGACCGATTCCAACGCATATGATTGATAGATAACCCCGCTCAAAGTGTTGGGGAATGATGAGCTTCCTACACGATTTAGCATCACCGCACCAACTGCGACCTTGCCGATATATGGCTCCGCTTCCGACTCGGCATAAATTACTTTTGCTAATAAAGCTACGTCATCTGATGTCTCGTTATAGCTTCCGGATGAAGATGCTAACCCTAATGCCACCAGCGTTTGTTTGCCGACAACACCATCGGCAGTCAACCCGTTGTTCTTTTGAAATTTGATCACCGCAGCCTTTGTCTGACTACCAAAGACACCGTCTATGCTGCCGGTATAATAGCCCCAGTTTTTTAGCTTCTGTTGCACCTCTTTTACTTGTTGACCGCTACTGCCTTGAGCAAGAACAGATACTGACTTGTTAGACAAACCGGAAAGCCCTAATGCTGCCAGCGTTTGACTGCCAACAACGCCATCAGCGGTCAATCCGTTATATTGCTGGAATTTGACGACAGCTGATTTGGTTTGAGTGCCAAAAACGCCATCTACACGGCCATAGTAATAGCCCCATTCTTTAAGACGCTGTTGTACTTCTTTGACCTGTTGGCCGCTACTTCCCTGTGCAAGAGCAGCAGACGCTTGATCGTACATATCAGTAACTATCACACAAGTAATAATTGCAACTATTAATATAAACAATAATAATTTAGACAGTCTTTTACTGCCCTGTATTGCATAAAAGTATTTATTCATAGTCACCCTCCATAATTTTTGACAATATTATTTTGGCGGTATGAATCTTTTTTATACAAAATATCCAATAGTGTTTTTTTATTTTTCAATATAAAGAGGTATTGCAAAAAACGTTCATATATGGTAAGATACTCTTGCTGTGGCGCCATAGCCAAGTGGTAAGGCAGAGGACTGCAAATCCTTTACCCCCAGTTCAAATCTGGGTGGCGCCTCCAAATGCCGGAGTGGCGGAATAGGCAGACGCACAGGACTTAAAATCCTGCGAGGGCGACCTCGTACCGGTTCGACCCCGGTCTCCGGCACCAATAATTCTAAATAAAAAGACGGAATTTATATCCGTCTTTTTTATTTTAATAATATTATTTAAACTAATAACATAAATAAAAACAAATTTGGGGTGATTTTGAATGAGCCCCTGGAGTTGCCGTACTTGCTGTGGCAATTTCAAGGAATAAAACCGCAGAAGAAATTGAATTATTAGCTTTGATATCTCAGCTGAGAGATACTTTCGCTACAATAGCTTTTTTTGAAACATCGACTAATAGTATAGAAAATGAAGTTATTGAATAAGGCTAATATTATACTTGCTCGCTATCGAATATCAATTCTACTTGACTATATTGATCTACAAAGATTCCTAACACCGGCCGCTGCCAACAGGCATTTGCCAGCAACTTAGCCGCATGGATTACCCTCTGTTTAATTTGCTCAGCGCTTTCAAGCACATCCTCTTTACTATCCAAGACGGTATGTCCAGCCACGGCAATTGTTTGCGAATAATGATTGTTTAACGAATAGCTAATCGCATCGGAAATCATCTGATCACCGGCTATTATTTTTTGATCAATTTCCGGAAAGGCAATATGATCTATATAGTCAACACCTTCTACCGAGAGATGCTCTTTCATCCACAATAACAGTGGTAATTGGATATCACCGTCAATACCGCTCAATAATGTAGCGTAAACCGGATGCTGCATAAAATTCTACCTCCTCACTAAAAAACAAGGGGCGGTAAACCGCCCCTTGTAATAAAAAACTATCTCTTGGAAAATTGGCTGGCTTTACGGGCCTTTTTCAAACCGTATTTACGCCGCTCTTTCATTCTTGGATCGCGGGAAATCAAACCTGCACTCTTCAATACCGGCCGCAATTCGATATCGGAACTGGCCAATGCGCGAGAAATGCCATGACGCAAAGCGCCGGCCTGGCCGCTTATACCGCCACCATGCACGCTGGCAATAACATCAAATTTGCCAAGGGTGGAGGTTATTTCAAAAGGCTGCCGTACAATCATTTCTAATGTTTTCTTGCCGAAATATTCATCAAGCTCTTTTTTGTTTACGGAGAACTTGCCTGTGCCGGGAGCTAACCATACTTTGGCCACGGCATTTTTACGGCGTCCTGTTTGATAAAACTTAAGTTCTGTCATTAATTTTTCCTCCCTTCCCTTATATTAAAACTCCCAATTTAAAGGTTTTTGAGCAGTATGCGGATGTTCATTACCGGCATAAACTTTGAGCTTAGTAAACAGTGATCTGCCTAATCTATTATGAGGCAACATACCGCGTACAGCCTTCTCAACAACCAAAGTCGGTCTGGTGGCCATTAAGTCTTTATAGGCAACTTCTTTAATACCACCCGGATAACCGCTGTGATGATAATATTTCTTTTGTTCCAATTTATTTCCTGTCAACACCACTTGTCCGGCATTTATAATAATTACAAAATCACCGGTGTCAGTATTTGGTGTAAAGATCGGTTTATGCTTACCACGCAAAAGGCGGGCAGCTTCGGTAGAAACACGTCCCAGAGGTTTTCCGGTCGCGTCAATAATATACCAATCTCTTTGGATATCAGCTGGCTTTGCCATGTAAGTACCCAAGTTGATTACCTCCTTAAAAAGCATTACAATCAATTCTTTGCTATTGCCTAACGGGGCTAAGACAAAGAGCGTACTCAAATATTATATATGTTATAGCAAATGCTGTCAAGAAAAATATATACAAATTAATTCATTATTTAAAGTATACATTAGCTAATAATAAGCCTTTAGCCGGTGCTAATTGAATGTTTTTATTAAAACTACCGTCAAGATATCCCCCGATGTCAGACAGCGATATTATACCTTGTCCTACCGCTATTAAACGACAGCTAATTATTCTCATCATTTTGTATAAAAAACCGTCTGCAGTCGCCTCAATTACCCATGGATCATGCAAATACTGCCAAGGAAAGACCGGTGCTATAATATTAGGCTGATAGATATTAATTGATTTGATAGTACGTACCGTTGTTTTGGCATTACTTCCGCGTGCCGAAAAATGATAATAATCATGTTTGCCAACTAATAATGCAGCCGCTTGCTGCATCGCTTTAATATCCAATTTCCCCGGTAAATGCCAACCGTAACGGCAATTAAAAGCATTTGCTTGTCCATTGCAATCAATAAGATAAATATATCTTTTGCCGATAGCACAATAACGGGCATGAAAATCATCTGCGGCTTCTTCTGTGCTGATAATCCTGATATCAGACGGTAATATATTATTTAAAGCATGTTGTAAATTTGAGGCAGGAAACGGCTTACAACACTCAAAACTGGCTACCTGACCTAAGGCATGAACACCGCTATCCGTTCGTCCGGCGCCATGAATGGTTATCGGCTGATATAATAATGATGCAAGAGCATCCTCTATTGTTTGCTGGACAGTTGCCGATTTGTTCGCTTGCCGCTGCCAACCGCAATAATCAGTGCCGTCATAGGCAATTGTCAACTTAATCCTCACCATATTAAATCCCCCGTAACAACACTGATGCAACTACTAATAATGCAAATAATATTAAATATCCGCTATCCCTTTGATGCCACTGGGGCTTTTTCCAACGGCTACGTCCTTTACCTCCGCGATAGCATTTAGCTTCCATAGCCTGCGCCAATTCCTCTGCTCTTCTAAAAGCTGCTACAAATAATGGCACCATCAACGGAACCATCGCTTTTACTCGTTTGAGAAAACTACCTTGGCTGATAGTAGCGCCCCGCGCCCGCTGCGCTAAAATAATTCTATCAAATTCCTCTAAAATAGTAGGGATGAAGCGTAAAGCAATGGAGGTCATCATAGCAATATCATGGGCCGGAAATTTAATCACCGATAAAGGATTAAGCAAGCTTTCTAAACCATCAGTCAATTGAATCGGCGTTGTGGTCAGCGTCAGTAAAGAAGCAAAGGCTACTAACAACAGCAAGCGCAATCCCATGGCAATACCATGCAATATTCCCTGATCCGTTAATATTAAGGCCTTATATTGCCAAATAATTTCACCCTCACTGTAAAAAAAGAAGTTAAAGATCATAGTCAAAATACTGAAATATAAAATTATTTTTAATCCACGCCAGACAGCAGCCATGGGTAACCGAGATATGGCTGTATTTAGTAAAAACACTGCCGCCATCAGCGCATAGCCCCACCAGTTATTGACGACAAATAAGGTTATCATATATATTAGGCTGGCTAATATTTTGGCGCGGGCATCCAAGCGGTGGATTGGGGATTCAATCGGATAATATTGTCCGATCAGCAGCTTTTCTTTAAACAATGCCGCCACCTCCCAACCAGGCAGCTATCTCCTGATAAGCCTCCTCGACTGTGATTGCTTGTGCAGACAGCGGTTTCCCTCTTTGGCGTAAACGTCTTACCAACTGTGCCGGCTGTGGTATATCAAGGCCGGACGCCAAAAGTTTTTGTTCAGCCTCAAATACTAGATGCGGATTGCCATCAAGTATTTTCTCTCCTTCAGATAAAACAACTATCCTTTTGGCAAGTTCGGCAACTTCTTCCATATTATGAGAAATCCAAATGATTGTTTTCCCCTGCTGCTCCCGTAACCGTTTGATCAAATCAATAATCCAACGGCGGCCACGCTGATCAAGACCAGCCGTCGGTTCATCCAGTATCATTATTTGTGGATTAATAGCCAGAATACTGGCTATCGCTACCCGCCTTTTTTGTCCGCCGGAAAGAGAAAAAGGGGAACGATCAATAAATAATTGGGGTGGCAGACCAACCTCGGTCAAAGCATTTACAACGATATGCTTAATTTTTTGCTCCGGAACGCCATAATTTTTAGCGCCAAAGGCAACCTCTTCAAATATTGTTTCCCCGAATAATTGTTGCTCGGGATATTGGAATACTAAGCCTACCTGACGAAAGACCCCGCCTTTAGACGGTTTATTACCATCAATAAGCACCGTCCCCTTAGTAGGTAATATTAAACCGGCCAACAATTGCGCCAAAGTGCTTTTGCCGGAACCGCTGTGGCCGATAATAGCCACTAATTCGTTTGATTCAATTGAAAGATCAATATCATGCAGTGCCGGTGCTTCAAACGGGCTGCCTGCTTGATAGCTGTAGCTCGCCTTAGTCAGCTCAATTTGCATAAAACCTCCACCAATTGATCGAGATCTCCTATTCCGCGCAGCCGTTCATAACCGGCATCAGCTAACAGCGACGATATCCGGCAAACAGGCGGCAATTCCAGTCCTAATCGCGATATTAGAGTAGTATCAGCAAATACCCGTTCCGGTGTTCCTTGTGCAACGATAACTCCGTTAGCCAAAGCTACTACCCGATCAGCCAAGAACGCCTCTTCGAGAATATTAGTGACATATACAATGCCCATATTATAATTGGCATGTAATTGCCGAACAGCCCCTAAAACTTGCGTGCGCAAATGCGGATCAAGCATCGAAGTAGGCTCGTCCATAATCAGATATTCCGCTGCCATTGCCAAAGCTCCGGCTATGGCTACTCTTTGCTTTTCTCCGCCGGATAGTAAATGCGGCGGCTTATTTCTCAATTGCTGCAACCCTGTAATATTTAAAGCATTCTCGACCCGTTCGGTGATCAACTCCGGCTCAAGGCCCAGGTTTTCCGGTCCAAAAGCTATGTCATCCTCAACTGATGTAGCAACTAACTGATTATCGGGATTTTGAAATACGAAAGCAACCTTGGCTCTGATCTGCCATAGTTGTTCACTATTTAACACGCTTAAGCCTTCAACGCAGACATTGCCGCTATCCGGCAATAATAAGCCATTAATTTGGCGTGCCAACGTGCTTTTACCAGAGCCGTTAGGACCAATGATAGCTACCCATTCGCCTCGTTCAATATTGAGATTAATATTTTTTAATACCGGCGTATCTTCATCATAAGCAAAGTAAACGCCTTTAATCTCGATCATGACAACCTCCGGACATATATAACAAAGTCAGGATAGGAAACCCCTCCCACCCTGACTTTTGGCAACTTGAAAATATCTACTAAACTAATTCCAGCAAAACCAGATCAGCGGCATCCCCGCGTCTTTGGCCTAAACGTACGATGCGGGTATATCCACCCTGACGACCGGCGTACTTAGTAGCCATTTCAGTGAAGAGTTTAGTCACGATGTCCTCTTCGGTAACAAATGATAACGCCTCTCTGCGTGCCGATAAATCTCCGCGTTTGCCTAAAGTAATCATCTTTTCGGCAACAGAGGCTATTTCTTTAGCACGTGGCTCCGTTGTTTCAATTTTGCCGTTTTTGAAAAGAGAGGTGGTTGCGTTACGCAACATAGAGCGACGATGTGCGCTCTTAACACCTAATCTCCTATAAGCCATATTCTAACTCCTCCTCAATCATCAGACTTCTTCAAAGACATTCCCAATTCGTCCAATTTGCCAATGACCTCTTCCAAAGATTTACGGCCCAAATTACGGACTTTCATCATTTCATCTTCGGTGCGGGACGCTAATTCTTGAACAGTATGGATACCGGCCCGTTTCAAGCAATTATAGGAGCGTACGGAGAGATCAAGTTCTTCGATGGTCATCTCCAACAGCTTTCCTTTAATGCTTTCTTCTTTTTCGACCAAGGCAATTTCGGGTGGGACTCTGCCAGCCAAGCCGATGAACAATCCCAAGTAATCACTTAAGATATGCGCTGACGAACTGAGCGCTTCATCAGGAGCAATAGTTTTATCAGTCCATATATCAAGTGTCAACTTATCATAATCGATCTGCTGACCGACTCGTGTATCTTCGACGGTAAAATTAACTTTAATTACAGGCGAAAACAGCGAATCAATCGGGATAATTCCTATCGGATGACCTTCTTTTTTATTTTTATCGGCGCTTACATAGCCGCGCCCTTTTTCTACAATGATTTCAGCCTTTAATATGCCATCGCTATCAAGTGTTGCTATATAATGATCAGGATTTAGTATTTCTACTTCCGCATCACACTTGATATCTCCGGCGGTTACAACACTCGGACCTGCCGCATCAATATATATAGTACGCGGCTCGTCGCAATACATTTTGATCGAAAGGCCCTTGACATTAAGGATAATATCGGTAACATCTTCAACAACACCGGGAACTGCGGAAAACTCATGCAGCACTTCTGCTACTTTTACAGAAGTTGCCGCTGCACCGGGCAAAGATGACAGTAACACTCTTCTCAGCGAATTGCCAAGTGTCATGCCATAGCCTCTTTCCAGTGGTTCTACGGTAAATCTACCGTATGAATTATCCTGTGCAATCTCTATACATTGAATTTTCGGTTTTTCGATTCCAAACATTTAATCCCTCCTTACTGGGGACCGTAAATTAGCGGCGATAGGTCAAAATCTTATTAACGGGAGTATAACTCAACGATCAATTGTTCATTGATCGGTAAATCAATATCTTCACGCTCCGGCTTAGCTATGACTTTACCGGAAAGATTTTCTTTGTCAACATCAAGCCATTTGGGCGCTGTACGATGAACAATAGAGGCAGCAATATCAACAAATTTTGGGCTCTTAATACTATTTTCACGCACTGCGATAACATCACCGACCTTGATTATAAAGGACGGAATATCTACTTTTTTGCCATTAACTAAGAAATGGCCATGACGAACCAATTGTCTGGCGTCAATTCTTGAAGAAGCCATACCCATACGAAAAACGGTATTATCTAAACGGCATTCTAAAAGGGTAAGCAAGTTTTCACCTGTAACGCCTTTTTGTCTCTCAGCTTTTTCAAAATAAATTCGGAATTGATTTTCCAGAATTCCATAAATACGGCGCACTTTTTGTTTTTCTCTCAGCTGCATTCCGTATTCTGAAACTTTCTTGCGCATTTGTGACGGACCATGTTGTCCGGGCACATGACCTTTCTTTGTTTCAAAAGAGCATTTACCGGAATAACAACGATCGCCTTTGAGGTAAAGTTTCATACCCTCGCGACGGCAAAGCCGGCAAACAGCACCTGTATATCTCGCCATTGAACTTTCCTCCTATACTCTTCTTCTTTTCGGCGGTCTGCAGCCGTTATGGGGTATGGGAGTAACATCCTTGATCATGCTCACCTCTAAACCCGCAGCCTGCAAGGAACGGATTGCAGCTTCACGACCGGAGCCCGGTCCTTTTACTAAACATTCCACCTGACGCATACCATGATCCATGGCTTCTTTAGCAGCAGTTTCAGCGGCCATTTGAGCAGCATATGGTGTGCTTTTACGCGAACCCTTGAAGCCCATAGCACCGGCTGAAGACCAAGATACAGCGTTTCCGAATTTGTCGGTAATTGTTACAATGGTATTATTAAAAGTTGATTGAATATGAGCAATGCCAAATTCAATATTTTTCTTCTCTTTTTTTCTCCGAGTTTGTCTGCGTGCCAAAATTGTTTCCTCCCTTCTTTTATTTCTTTCTTCTAACGCCCACTGTCCGTTTCGGACCTTTTCTGGTACGAGCGTTTGTCTTGGTTCTCTGCCCACGCACAGGCATACCACGGCGGTGACGGATACCCCGGTAACAACCGATCTCCGACAACCGTTTAATGTTAAGTGCGATTTCTCTGCGCAAGTCACCCTCGACCGCGCAAGTTCTGGACAAGATCTCTCTAATCCTAACGGTTTCATCCTCAGTTAGGTCTTTTACTCTAGTGTCAGGATTGACACCGGCCTCGGCGAGAATTTTCTGGGAAGTTTTCAAACCTATACCATAGATATAAGTTAGTCCTATTTCCACTCTTTTCTCTTTCGGCAGGTCAACACCAGCAATACGTGCCATTAATGCAACACCTCCACGAAAAAATTTACATATTTAAATTTAACCTTGTGTTTGTTTATGCTTAGTATTGGGGCAAATCACCATTACTTTGCCTCTTCTTTTAATAATACGGCATTTTTCACAAATAGGTTTAACAGAAGCTCTGACTTTCATTAAGAAACCTCCTTTGATCAAAAACTTACAATATAACTATTTATAACGATAGGTAATCCGGCCTCTTTTGAGATCGTAAGGACTCAATTCCACAGTAACTTTATCCCCGGGCAGAATACGAATATAATTAGTGCGGATCTTGCCAGAGATATGCGCTAATATTCGGTGTCCATTAGCAAGTTCCACAGTAAACATCGCGTTCGGCAACGGTTCAATAACTATGCCATCTATTTCGATAGCATCTTGTTTGGACATTGAAATTCCTCCTTTCCGGCATTTTCGCCTTTTTGCATATTGTTGAGATATGCTCTGATTACTTCGTCTGTTAATCTATCATGTTCAATTAAGATTATCAGGTCAGCCGCTACCTGATGGCTTATTTGTAAGTGCTGCCTATTTTTCTTTTTGGGATTGGCAACCCTGCGACGATAGCCGTCTGCAACCAACACCCGAGACCCCTCTAAAGCAATTACCAAGTAATATTGGCCGTTATCACGGCCCGCCTTAGAGCGAACCAATTGTCCTACCTGAATATCAGACTGAGAGGATGTGTCCGCACTATTCATGAAAGAACTATGCCTTTCAGCAGCACTGCTAAACTTTGCCATTTGATAATCCTTTCACCGATTCCAGATAAACTTCAAACGAAGATTGGCGAAAAGTACCACCGAAAACCTCTTAGCTCCATTTTTCTCCTAATGCTTCACCCATATCTGCCAAAACAGCATTGATCGGCTGATCACCATTAATATTGAGGAGAATTTCCTTCTTGGTGTAATATTCGATCAGAGGAGCTGTTTGTTCATGATATACCTTGAGACGGTTTTTAACAGTATCCTCTGTGTCATCACTGCGCTGATACAGTTCACCATCACAGGCATCGCAGATACCTTCTTTTTGTGGCGCATTGTAAAGCAGATGATATATATTACCGCAGGATTTGCACATCCGTCTGCCGGACAGACGCAAAATCAATTGCTCATCGGGAACACTAATATTGATAACTGCATCCAAAGTTGTGTTCATATCCTCCAGCAGTTTATCAAGAGCTTCAGCTTGAGCTAAAGTACGGGGAAAACCATCAAGCAGAAAACCTTCACGGCAGTCATCATGACTGATTCTGTCCTTGATAATACCGATTGTAATCTCATCAGGAACAAGTATTCCCTTGTTGATATATTCCTTGGCTTCGTTTCCCATTGGCGTACCGGCGCTCATTGCGGCACGAAACATATCACCAGTAGAGATATGAGGCACAAAGAGTTTTTTCGTTAAAACATCAGCCTGCGTTCCTTTACCAGCTCCAGGCGGTCCGAGCAATACGATTCGCATATACACATCCCCCTTTTATTTCATAAAACCTTGATAGTGACGCATTAACAAATGCGATTCTATTTGCTTCATGGTGTCTAAAGCAACACCAACCGCAATTAGTAACGAAGTACCACCAAAATAGAGATTCATTCCGGTAATCCCCATAAAAATACTTGGGACTAAAGCAATAAATGTCAAAAATGTAGCACCGGAAAAGGTTAAACGGGATAGAATCTTATCTAAATATTCTGCTGTAGGACGTCCCGGACGCAGCCCTGGGATAAATCCACCATTTTTCTTCATGTTATCAGCCACATCGACAGTATTAAACGTTGCAGCAGTATAGAAGTAAGCGAAGAAGAAGATCAACAATGCGTAACAAACGATATATACTGGATGCTGAAAATTAAAGACTGTATTAAGCCAGGCAGCAAACGAACTGTTTTTGGCAAAGAAACCTGCAATCATCTGTGGAAACATTAGAATTGCCATTGCGAAAATGATCGGTATAACGCCCGCTTGATTAATCCTCATCGGGATATGGGTGCTTTGACCGCCATATACTTTACGGCCAATTACTCGTTTGGCATATTGAACAGGAATACGTCTTTGTCCTTCCTGAACTGCAACAACGCCGGCAATCAGTAAAATTGCACAAATGGCAAATATCACTACTGTGATAAAACTAACGCTACCCGTAGAGGTATAAGAATATATGGTTGAAATACCTCGCGGCAACTTTGAGACGATACCGGCAAAGATGATCAAAGAAATACCGTTGCCAATACCTTTATCGGTAATCAATTCGCCTATCCACATTAGTAATGCCGTACCAGCAGTCAAAGTAATAGTGCAAACGATTATCGAACCGATTCCGGGATTGATCATAGCACTCTTAAGATAGATTGACATAATAACAGCTTGGGCAAATCCAAGACCTATCGCACCATAACGAGTATATTGCGACATCTTTTTTCTGCCTTCCTGACCTTCTTTGGCCAGTTTTTCAAAATACGGTATAACCATCGTCAGTAATTGGATAATGATCGAGGCATTGATGTACGGGATAATCCCCATTGCAAATACAGTCAGGTTCTTAAAAGAACCGCCGGAAATGATGTCTATCCAACCAAAGAATTGAGAAGAAAACATATTAGATATCAATTCCGAGTTAACACCTGGTACAGGGATATGACATCCCAATCTAAATACCACGAACATCAATAAAGTAAATATAATCTTTTTGCGTAATTCGGGAACTTTCCACGCATTAACCAATGCTGAGAACATTAAACCACCTCTACTTTTCCGCCTAATGCAGTAATTTTTTCCGCTGCAGAAGAAGAAACGGGAACAGCAACGGTGAGCTTTTTGGTTAATTCACCATTATTTAAAACCTTAACGCCGTCTTCAACTCTTTTAATAATGCCGGATGTCAACAAAAGCTCGGCAGTAACAACAGTACCGTCCTCAAACTTCTCTAATGCACTCAAGTCGACCTCGACAATATTCTTCTTATAGATGTTGGTAAAGCCACGCTTGGGCAAACGACGGGACAAAGGCATCTGGCCGCCTTCAAAACCGGGACGTACGCCACCGCCGCTACGGGAATTTTGACCTTTATGGCCGCGTGTGGAGGTCTTGCCCTTACCGGAACCGATACCTCTGCCGACCCTAGTCGAATCCTTGCGGGAGCCTTCTGCTGGCTGTAATTGATTAAGCTTCATGCTTGCACCTCCCTGCACTTATTTATCGGATTCCTCGACAACTTGTTCTACAGTGACGAGATGAGCAATACTGCGCACCTTACCCATAATATCAGCAGTATCTTCCTGTATCACCGAGGAATGCATTTTCTTTAAGCCTAAGGCAACTGCCGTGGCTCTTTGTTTTTTATCATAACCAATGGGGCTTTTCGTCAGAGTTATTTTGATTTTTGCCATTGTTTTCTCCCCCTTAACCCAAAATCTCTTCGGGAGTTTTACCTCTTTGACGGCAAACTTCTTCAACCGTCTTTAAGGATTTTAAACCTTCCAGCGTCGCCTGCACCATGTTAACAGGGGTGTTGGAGCCAAGCGATTTGGTAAGGATATTTTTCATTCCGGCCAGTTCCAATACCGCACGCACCGGACCACCGGCAATAACGCCGGTACCATCGGCAGCAGGTTTGAGTAAGACTCTACCGGCACCAAAACGACCGATAACCTCATGCGGGATAGTGGAATGGAGCAGAGGAACATTGATCATATGCTTTTTCGCGTCCTCTACGCCTTTTCTTATCGCTTCCGGAACCTCGCCGGCTTTGCCCATTCCGGAGCCAACGCGTCCATTGCCATCACCTACGACTACCAGAGCGCTAAAGCTAAAACGGCGACCGCCCTTAACGACCTTGGCGACACGGTTGATAAAAACTACACGCTCTTGTAATTCAACAACATTTTCTTCTGTAATTACCATTGCTTAACCTCCTTCGCCTAAAATTGCAGGCCGCCTTTCCTGGCGCCTTCCGCTAAAGCGGCAATGCGACCATGATACAGCAAACCGCCTCTGTCAAATACAGCACATTTTATACCGGCAGCAGCTGCCTTCTCGGCCAATAATTTGCCGGTTTGCTCTGCAGACGCAGCATTTCCGCCGTAGATATCCTTGCACGCTCCCTCCAAAGTGGAGGCCGCAGCTAGAGTAACACCTTTAACATCATCGATTAACTGGGCATATATATGCTTGTTACTTCGATAGACCACCAAACGCGGGCAATCTGCAGAACCGGAAATGTTCTTACGAATCCGATAATGCTTTTTAGCTTTGATAGCCTTACGATCAATCCGTTTGTACATTATTAGCGCTCCTTTCTACCGCTGAAGAAGATTATATCCTTCTTTTTTACGGCAGTGACTTATTTCTTCACGCCGGCTTTACCGGCTTTACGCTTAATCGTTTCATCAGCATACTTAATACCTTTGCCCTTGTAGGGTTCCGGCGGACGGACTTCACGCACTTGAGCGGCAAAAGCCCCAACTTTCTCTTTATCAATGCCGCTGATGACAATAGAATTCGGCTGCGGAACCACAACAGCTAAATCTTGACCGGGATCCATCTCAACAGGATGAGATTTACCAACAGTTAATACCAGTTTAGCCCCTTGCATCGCTGCACGATAACCGACGCCGACCAAAATCAGCTTCTTTTCGAAGCCTTTAGTAACACCAACAACCATATTCGCCAGCAATGCTCTGGTCAAACCATGCAAAGAACGCTCTTGCGGGCTATCTCCGCTGCGGCAGACATTAAGCTTGCTGTCTTCCTGACTTATGGTAATTAAAGGTGAAAACTCTTTTGCCAATGTACCTTTGGGGCCTTTGACTAAAACAGAATTTCCATCAATATTTATTGAAACACCATCAGGTATACTGATAGGCATTCTACCAATACGGGACATGCTTACACCTCCTAAAGAAACTTAGCGGATAGCGTATTACCAGATATAGCAGAGAACTTCTCCGCCCAATCCTTGTTTACGCGCGTTTTTGTCTGTCATCAGACCATTTGACGTGGAAACAACAGCAATGCCTAAGCCACCTAAAACCTTTGGCAGCTCATCTTTTCTCGCATATACGCGTAGACCGGGACGGGATATTCTCTTCAGACCGCTGATAACCCGCGCCTTTCCGCCGCTATATTTAAGATAAAGCCGGATAATGCCCTGTTTGCCATCTTCTATATACTCTACATCCTTGATAAAGCCTTCATCCTTGAGAATATTCGCCAGAGCCATTTTTGTCTTGGATGCGGGTATTTCCACCTTATCCATGTACATCATATTGGCATTGCGGATTCTGGTCAAGAAATCGGCAATCGGATCAGTGACAACCATAGGGAATAACCTCCTTCCAAAGTCCGAATATTACCAGCTTGATTTGGTAATTCCGGGGATTTCTCCTTTATAAGCAAGATTGCGGAAACAAATACGGCAAATGCCGAATTTACGCATATAACCATGAGGACGGCCACAAATACTGCAGCGGTTGTATCCTCTAACGCTATACTTGGGAGTCCGCTTTTGCTTGATCAGCATAGAAGTTTTAGCCACAAATTTCCCTCCTCTTACTTATCGGCAAATGGCATACCCATCAGCCGTAACAATTCCTTACATTCTTCATCAGTTTGGGCGGATGTAACAAAAGCTACTTCCATGCCGCGAATTCTATCAATCTTGTCGTACTCGATTTCTGGGAAAATAAGCTGCTCTTTCAACCCCAATGTATAGTTGCCGCGACCATCAAAAGCCTTGGTTGATACTCCTTTGAAGTCACGAATACGAGGGATGGACGCCGAAATAAGCTTATCGACGAATTCATACATTCTATCTCCGCGCAAAGTAACTTTGCAACCGATAGACATGCCTTGACGCAGCTTAAAAGCGGCGATAGACTTTTTGGCTTTGGTAATGATGGGTTTTTGACCAGAAATAATTGTCAAATCATGAACAGCGGCATCCAACGCTTTGGGGTTTTGGATAGCTTCGCCCATGCCAATATTAATCACGACTTTTTCAAGACGCGGGATTTGCATCGGGTTGCCGTAATTAAAAGTGTCTTTCAATTGAGACCGGATTTCTTGATTATAACGATCTCTGAGCCTTGCCATAAAGACTCCTCCTTCCCCTTGTTATTTGTCAAATTCTGCGCCACATACTGGGCAAACGCGTACTTTAGTGCCATCGGCCAGTATTTTTTTACTGACGCGGATACCTTTATCGCATTTATTGCAAAAAAGCATTACATTGGAGCTGTCCAATGCAGCTTCCTTTTTAATAATACCACCTTGAGGCGCACCTTGAGTAGGCTTGGTATGACGGCTGACAAGATTGACCTTATCAACAAAAACCTTACCGGCTTTAGGTACAACAGCGATAATTTTACCCTTTTTACCAGCGTCTTTACCGGTAATTACAACAACAGTATCGCCTTTTTTAACATGCATCTTCTTTGCCTTTACAATCTTTTTAATCATTTCTACACCTCCGCCTAAAGCACTTCGGGAGCCAGAGAGACTATTTTCATGAAGTTTTTATCTCTCAATTCTCTGGCAACCGGCCCGAATATACGGGTGCCTCTTGGCTGGCCCGCTTCGTTGATAATTACTCCGGAATTTTCATCAAAGCGGATATAAGAGCCGTCCGCACGGCGAATCTCTTTTTTGACACGTACTACGACAGCACGCACAACATCGCCCTTTTTAACTACTCCACCGGGGCTTGCCTCCTTGACGGAACAGATAATCACATCGCCCACGGTAGCATATTTACGGCGTGAACCGCCCAGCACTTTGATACAAAGCAGTTCTTTAGCGCCAGTATTGTCGCCAACTTTTAGTCTGGTTTCGGCCTGTATCATTTAAGCCTCCCCCTTTCTCATACTTGAATTTACCTATAAACTTATTCGTTTATACGATAGGTGCCTTTTCCAATATTTCCACTAACCGCCAGCGCTTTTCCTTGGAAAGAGGTCTGGTTTCCGCGATTAACACCTTATCGCCAATCCTAGCTTCATTATTTTCATCATGCGCCTTATACTTTTGGCTCGAAGTAACAATTTTGCCATAAAGCGGGTGACGCACTCTTGATTCAACTTTTACGACCACGGTTTTGTCCATTTTATCACTGGTAACAATACCGATACGGCTTTTGCGAGAATTTCTTTCTACCAATTTGCCTGCCTCCTTTCATAAACGAAAAGCTATTGGGCTTTCTCTAAATCTTTTTGACGAATAAAGGTTTTCACTCTTGCCATGTCCTTTTTAACGGCCTTAATGGTCATCGGATTATCCAACTGGCCGGTTGCTAAACGAAAACGCAAGTTAAATAGTTCAGCCTTTAGTTCGCCTTCTTTAGCTACTAATTCATCATAAGTGAGGTTATGAATATCTTTAGATTTCATTAATTTCCGCCTCCGTTTCTTCCCTTTTAACAAAGCGGGTTTTAATCGGCAGCTTGTGCTGCGCCAAACGGATAGCCTCCTTGGCCAAATCTTCCGGTACACCAGCGATTTCAAACATTACCCGACCCGGTTTTACAACTGCTACCCAGTATTCAGGAGATCCTTTACCGGATCCCATACGAGTTTCTGCCGGTTTCTCGGTAACGGGTTTATGAGGGAATATCTTAATCCAAACTTGACCACCGCGCTTAATATAACGGGTCATAGCAATACGAGCGGCTTCAATCTGACGGCTGGTAATCCAGCCGCATTCCAACGCCTGCAGGCCATATTCGCCGTAAGTGACTTGATTGCCCTTATGAGCAGCACCCTTCATTCTGCCACGGTGTTGGCGGCGATATTTAACTCTCTTAGGTAATAACATTTACTCGCCCTCCTCCACAGCTTTTACTTGCACAGGCTTGACTGCCTTTCGCGGCAATATCTCACCTTTATAAATCCAAACCTTAACGCCGATTTTACCATAAGCGGTATTGGCTTCAGCAAAACCGTAATCAATATTAGCCCGCAGTGTATGCAGAGGCACTTTACCTTCCGCATACCACTCGGTACGGGCGATTTCTGCACCTGCCAAACGGCCGGCACACATAATTTTGACGCCCTGCGCACCCATTCTCATGGTACGACCGACGGTTTGTTTCATAGCTCTTCTAAATGCAATACGTTTTTCCAAAGAAGCAGCAACATTCTCAGCTACTAATTGAGCATCGAGATCAGGATGCTTAACTTCAGTAATATTTACAGCAACCTTTTTGCCGCTCATCTTTTCTAATTCTTTACGTAGCGTCTCAACTTCCTGACCGCCACGTCCGATAACAATACCGGGTTTAGCGGTAAAAACATTAATTGTCACACGGGAAGAGGCGCGTTCGATATCAACTTTTGATACACCGGAGGCGTATAATTTAGCTTTTACGTGCTTACGCAGAAGATAATCCTCGTAAAGCAAATCTTTAAAATCTTTATTGTTTGCATACCAGCGGGCATCCCAATCATTGATAACGCCTACTCTAAATCCTTTTGGATTAACCTTTTGTCCCACGCTTTAAACCTCCTCTCTCGTGCCAACCACTACGGTTATATGGCTCGTTCTATGCACCATTTTGTCCGCCCGCCCATGAGCGCGCGGTTTAAAGCGCTTAAGTCTCGGGCCTTCATCGATGAAAGCCTTAGTTACAATCAATTCATCCTTGCTGAGATTTAAGTTGTTCTCAGCATTAGCAACAGCAGACTGCAATACTTTAATAATAGATTCCGCCGGTCTATTAGGCGTAAACTTTAAAATTGCCTCTGCTTGATTAACCTTTTTCCCCCGAATCAGATCAATGACCAAACGTGATTTTCTCGGGGAGATACGGATATATTTGGCTACTGCTTTAGCTTCCAAAACACTTCCTCCTCTCACTTTGCCGGCTATTTCAAAGCCGTCGATCTCTCGGTATGAGAACCGTGGCCGCGGAACAGACGGGTGGGAGCAAACTCCCCAAGTTTATGACCAACCATATCTTCAGTTATATAAATCGGCACATGTTTTCTGCCGTCATGCACAGCAATGGTATGTCCCACCATTTGCGGGAATATAGTAGAGCTGCGAGACCACGTCTTCAATACCTTCTTATCGCCGGAATCGTTCAATTGTTCAATACGTGCGAACAATCTTTCTTGACAATAAGGACCTTTTTTTATAGATCTGCTCATGCAGGCTATTCCTCCCTTCAATCCTCGGCATTGCGCCGCTAATTATTTTTTACCGCGCCTCTTGATAATCATCCGAGAAGACGCTTTCTTTTTGTTCCTGGTCTTAGCACCCAATGCCGGTTTGCCCCAAGGCGTGACCGGGTTGCGGCCAACCGGACTGCGGCCTTCACCGCCGCCATGCGGATGATCGCAAGGATTCATAACAACACCACGGTTTGCAGGACGAATGCCAAGCCAACGGCTGCGTCCGGCTTTACCGATATTAATGTTTTCTTGATCAATATTACCAACTTGACCGATCGTAGCACGGCAATTACCAAGCACCATACGCATTTCACCTGAAGGCATACGCAGTGTCACATATTTGCCTTCTTTTGCCATCAGCTGAATGGAAGTGCCCGCGCTGCGAGCCAACTGGCCACCGAGACCAGGGCGCAGCTCGACATTATGAACGATAGTACCTACCGGTATTTCTGATAACTGCAACGCATTGCCGGGTTTGATGTCGGAGCCTGTACCGGAATATAAGACATCTCCGACCTTAACGCCGTAAGGAGCAAGGATATATCGCTTTTCGCCATCGGCATAGTTTAAAAGCGCAATATTTGCGGTCCGGCAAGGATCATATTCGATCGAAGCAACTTTGGCCGGAATTGCATCCTTAGTTCTCTTAAAATCAATAATGCGGTACATTTGCTTATGACCGCCGCCTTGATGGCGGGTAGTCAAATGACCCTCATTATTACGACCACCGCGTCCTTTTAATGGTTGTAACAGGGATTTTTCCGGAACTGCCGTAGTAATTTCCTCAAATGTGGAAACTGTCATGCCCCGGCGTCCGGGAGAAGTGGGCTGATATTTTTTAATTCCCATTTATTTTCCTCCTTTGCCAGGCTTATTGAATGCTGGAGAATATCTCGATCTTATCATTGGCAGCTAAAGTGACAATAGCTTTTTTTACATCGGAACGTTTACCTTCGCTTTTGCCCATTCTCTTAACTTTACCTTTGATAATTCTCGTAGTTACATTGAGTACCTTGACCTTAAACAATGATTCAACGGCATGTTTAATCTCAATTTTGTTGGCATCCTTGTCAACAATAAATGAATATTTGTTTTCTTCCATCAAAGCCGTGGACTTCTCTGAGACCATCGGCTTAATTAATACTTGATGAGGATCACGCATTATGCCAGCACCTCCTCTAAAGAAGCAAGTGCTTCTTTTGTAAAAACTAATTTTTTGTTATATAAAACCTTGTAGGTATTCAACGAATCATATTCAGCCGTATTGACGCTGGGGATATTTCGCGCTGCAATAGATGCAAATTCGTTATCTTTTTCTAATACTACTAAAGCATTGGGGGCTTTAAGATTATTCAAGATTTTAGCCATTTCTGCAGTCTTTGGCTTTTCGAATTTCAAATCATCAATTATAACAATATCGCCATCGGCCAGCTTTGAAGATAATGCTGATAGCAAGGCAATTCGACGCATTTTTTTAGGCATCACGAACGAATATGAACGAGGCGATGGACCAAAGGCCACGCCGCCGCCACGCCAAACCGGATTACGGCTGGAACCGAAACTAGCCCTACCTGTACCTTTTTGCCGCCAAGGTTTTCTGCCGCCGCCGGAAACCATACTGCGGTTTTTGGTGCTATGGGTGCCGGAGCGTTGTGAATTGAGATAGATCCGTACTGCTTGATGCATCACAGGCACATTGATCTGGCTATTGAAAATAGCACTATTCAATTCTATTTCGCCGATTGAGGCGCCTTCTTTATTGTATAAAGCTACTTTAGTCATGATTGTCACCCTTTCTCACCGCTTACGCAAGTTTGCAGGCGCTCTTAATTATGAGCAGGCCGTTTTTGGGTCCGGGAACAGCGCCCTTGACCAACAATAGATTGCGTTCGGTATCAACTCTCACTATTTCCAGATTCTGTACCGTAACCTTTTCTCCACCCATTCTTCCGGGAGAATGTTTGCCCTTAAATACACGGGCTGGCCCCTTAGCGCCGGTGGTAGCTGGACGACGATGGCATTTGGAACCATGGCTCATCGGTCCGCGACTGTCATTCCATCTTTTAATAGTGCCGGCAAAACCTTTGCCTTTGGACACACCGGAGATATCAATTTTATCACCTTCGGCGAAAATATCTACGGCCACCGATTCACCGGATTTGAAAGCTGCTGCATCATCAACTTTTACTTCTTTAAACCAGCGAACAGGACTGATGCCAACCGCTTTACAATGTCCAGCCAAAGGCTTATTAACATTTACAGGTTTAATATCACCAAAACCTATTTGTACGGCCTGATAGCCGTCCTTTTCCATTGTTTTAACTTGGGCAATCACACAAGGACCGGCGCCAATAACCGTTACTGGAACGATTTTTCCTTCAGCGTTGAATATTTGTGTCATTCCCAGCTTCTTGCCGAGTAATGCTTTCGGCATAGCTCGCACCTCCGTTTCATTATCTTTCGTCATATTTCTTCGGACGAAAGCCACTTACAAAGCCGCTTTAGCGACATATCATCAACAAACGCTACAGCTTGATTTCAATATCCACACCCGCCGGCAGATCCAAACGCATCAATGAATCCATGGTTTTGGGAGTAGCTTCAAGTATATCTATCAGGCGTTTGTGGGTTCTCATCTCAAATTGCTCACGCGAGTCTTTATTGACATGAGGCGAACGTAAAATTGTGTAGATGTTTTTTTCGGACGGCAGCGGCACAGGGCCGGATACCAAAGCACCGGTTCTCTTGGCAGCTTCCACAATTTTCATTGCGGATTGATCCAAAAGTCTGTGATCATACGCTTTTAATCTAATGCGAATTTTTTCTTGTGCCATTTTTTAACCTCCTCTTCGCCCGTATCAAGACGGACAATTCTCAGCGGAAAAACCCTCGCGGCGCATCCGCGAAGCAACCTCCCGCCTCATAGCATTAAGTTTGTTTTGTCGGGCGGGCGAATACCCGCCCGACAATTAAGATTTATTTATCATTAATGCCGGTTAC
>DIFI01000021.1:149997-161933 GCA_002419055.1 Peptococcaceae bacterium UBA5752 | reverse complement strand
TGCTTCCACGCCTCCGCCTCCGCCTTCGCACTAGCCTTTGTCCGCGCCGCGCTGCTTCCACGCCTCCGCCTCCGCCACCGCCTCCGCCTCCGCCACGTTCGCAGCGTACACCCTACCACTCGACCATACCAGTCGCCTAAAACGCAAATCATTATATAAAATAAATTTGTTTTATAATTATTTTTCTCGTATGCGAGAGTATTTTTATTCTACTGGTATGGTTTTATTAATTACTTATATAAACCCGCAGCTACCATGCGCCATGCTCGTCCTCCGAAACCCTACCAGTAGCGATTTTCAACTGGTATGGTTTTGTTAATCACTTAAATAAACCCCCAGCTACCATACGCCATGCTCGTCCTCCGAAACCCTACCGGCAGCCATATCCAACTGGTAGGTTCTGGTATGGTCGCTGTCCAAGACATAGCAGCTGGTCATACCGATGCCGCCGACCCACTTATGGATGCGCCAGCCGCCGTCCTTGTTGCGCTCCAGCCAGCCGCGCTCGCCCCAGCCGCGCACAATCGCCCGCGGCGAAAAACCGGCCTTTTTCAACTCCTCATTGAGCACCGTCGTCAGTATGTAAAACTCCTTATCGTAACCATGCGTACTGATCACGCCCCACTTGGGCACGCCGATATGGTCGCCGAAATGGTCTTCGTTAGCGGCAATCCAGCAGAACAGCCAATCCCAGGCCTGCGCCAGCGGATCAGTCTGCGCGCGCGTCGTCAGCGCCGCCAGCAATGCCCGCGCCGATTCCACCGCCTCATCCCAGGCCTGCTGCTCCCCCATATCAAAGACGAACCGCGCCGCCAGATAATCGCCCATCGCCAAAAAGGCCAGCGCATTGATCTGCTTGCCCGAATAATCAGCACACTCCAGTTCGCCCAAAAACCGCTGCTGCAGCTCAAACAGCGGCGTTTTTACTCCGCCCAGCCACTCGGTCAGCCGCCCGATATACAGCCGCCCCGCCTGCCCAAAGTTGGCGTTGACCACATTGGCCAGCTCCGACGGCGTTAATCCTTGCGGATAATCCCCCTCCTGCAAATAGACCTCGATCACCCGCGCCAACGCCCCTTCGGTAGATAGGTCCTCGCCCAGCGGCTGCTCGCCGGTGGAAAGGAAGATCAGCCGCCACTCGCCAAGCCGCTCCAGACCGCCCTGCTTATTTCCGCGCCCCTTGCCCTGCCCCTGACATAATGCATAGACCAGCTTTTTAGTGCCGCCGCCCTTGCCGTTAAAATCAAAATTGAGCGTTTGCAGCTCATCAACGCCCATCGGCAGCGAATGGAAGAAGGCCGCCGCCCGCTCCAGCCCCACCGCGGTGCTGTTGAATGAGCGCCAGAGTTTGTCGGGATTGCCCCAAATGCTGATCGCCGCCTTCAAAGCCACGCTTTTGCCGATACCGCTGCGCGTGCCCCAGAGATGGACAAAAAAGCTCTGCCCTTCCAATACGCCTAGCAGGGGCGAAGCAAAAGACGCAGCTAGAAGCGCTCTCAAAGGCAGGCTGCTGCGGGCTTGGCTTATCGCCTTAAGCCACAGCTCAAAGCTGCCCTGATCGCAAATCGCCTGATAAACACTTCTAAAAGCCGCCTCACCGTCAAAAGCCAGCCCCTCGCTGTAAGGCGAAAAGCGCAGCCCATCCACCCAACCGGCACGCCCGACGCTCTCTGCCAATGGCAGCCGACTACTGTTTGCAGTCTCAAAATCGGAGAGAAACCCTACCAGCGCTTTAGCCGTGACGCTGGTCACTTGCACACCGAAATCGGACAAGGCTACGATATCTTTGGCTGCCGCGATAGAGCTTTTGTTGACGATCACGTCATGCCAACGCCCGTCGCGGTAGAAGTTGATCCGCACCTTCTCGCTGCCGCTTTCGATGTTTTTCAGCCGCTCGGTAGGGAATATCAAATGCGGACAAGCCACTTCGCGCCCGCCGTCGCCGCGCGCCGCCCGCGCCGAAACAATGGCTTGCCCCTCGATCTCCCAGCCTTGGGGCAGATAAAACTGATTAAGAATATCAGCATCCCCTACCATCCCCGTCAAAGACTGCAACTGTTGTTGCTGCTCACTATGTGGCGCGTCCAACCGCCGCAGCCGCGCCTTGTACATTTTGACCGCCTTATTCAAATCGGCGATCCGAAAACACTTTTGCGCCGCCAGCAGCTCTTTGGCCTCAAAATAAGCAGGAGAATTGCGCTGCTCTAAGCTGACCAGCAGGCCAACTATCTGATCACAGCAAAGCTCGCTAAGCGTCAAGATCGGCAGCCGTGCCCTTAATGCCGCCAGCTCCGCTTCTTCCATTCTCGCCGCCGCCGCCGCCGAAATCCCCGCGCTGCTGCCCACAACACCCAACCCCTCCGCAGCACAAACCCCATCCGCGCCAACATCCGCATCTCGCAGCGATTCTTTTCCCTCTCTTTTGCTCCCGAACACAGCCGTCCCCACCGTTAAAGCAGCTGTTTCTTCTATATTATATATAGCCGTCGCCGCGGCATTGACAGTTGGCGGCGGCAGCAAAATCCGCCGCTCGTCCATCCCTAAAGGATAGCGGCAAACGCTGGCTGCAATTACTGCCACCTCCCGCTCCTGCAAAGGCGGCTGACAACGGCAATTGTTTTCCTCCTGCAACGCCGCCGCCAGCGCCGCATCGGATAATCCCCTGGCCCGCAGCGACGCGCCGAGACGAAACAGCCCGTCGTTTCTTCCCCCTTCGGCAAAGACGACAGGCAAAAACGGCGGCAACACCTGCCGCGCCGCTCCCTCGCGATAGCAGCCAAAGCCGCCGCCGCCCCAATTTTCTTCTTTTTGTACCAGCTCCAACCAGGCGGCAGGTAAATCAGCCAATGCCAATTGCTGCGGCGACATCCCCTCCGCCCAACGATAGCAATTGCCGGAAATATGATTGCTGGGCGCTGCCACAATATAGCCGCCGTCACCGCGAATATCCAGATGTGGCCGCAGCCCCACCTTATTTTTGATTACGCCGCCCGGATGCCGAAACAGCAGATGCCGCCCGCCGCCGCCGCTGACTTGCGTACAGCTTTGCGGCAACTGCCCCAATGCGCCGATCAGCTTTTGCAGGCTCTCTTCGCCCGCCTCGCCGTCAACGTCGATGACAATAATGCCGCTGATCTCGCCGCAGGCAATACCGATATTGGCGTTAGGCCAACGCTGCCACCACTCGCGGATCTGACGCGGGTCAATAGACGCGCTATGCACGCCGCCGCCGATTAGCGGATGCTTGCCCGGGGAGGCACAGCTACCGCCGCCGCAGGAACAGTCTCCGTTGGTTATGTAATTTAACGGCAATACCGCCAACCCCAGCTTGGCATAGGCCAATGCCATTTCGGACTTTCCTGCCACCGCCTTCAGCTCCTTTAATTATTATCTAGTTGCAAATTAAACCGCCGCTATTTCTGCTTCCTGATCCCCAGCGCCGTGCGATTATTAATGTTGACAAACGGCTCGATCCAGCGCGGCAGCTGACCGCCATTACTTGCCAGTTGCTGCCGCACAAATTTGTTAAGCGCCTGCGCCTGGATAGTCGGCTTGATGATCGCCGTCAATTTGCGCCGCCGCAAGCGATTATAAAAACCCTGCCGCTGCGGCTGCACCAACGACGCGTATTGTCGGCGCATCAGATAAAAAGTATCTCCGTCATAATTAAAGCTTTGCACCTGAGAGCAGACCATCGCGTCCACAATCTCTTGCTCTGTTAGCTCAATTTGATGATTTAGCTTGTCCAATCTTTTCTTGATCTCGTCTTTGCTCTGACGCAGCCGTGTCAGCGCCGCTGCCTGCCGCAAAATTTCCTGCATCGAAATTGCCCCCTTTCTATTCAAAGACACCCGTATTACCGCTTATCGCGAAACCCGCCTGCCATATATGTAAACAAAATCCACAATCCCATGCAAGCAAAGGCATGAAACGTTTCCCGGCCAAACGGCGCTGCCGCAGCAGATTCCATCGCTCCGACTGCGCCAAAAGTCAATATAAACATCGCCACCGCCGCGACAGTAAATATCTTTGTCTTCATCAAATCACTCCTATGTTTCCGCCTCCGCCTTACTTATCATTTCAATTCTTGTAACTTCTCAAGTTACTTATTTATTAAAAAAAATCGGCACAGGATCATCAATCTCCAGCAGCCGGATCAACTGCTGAGCATCTTCGCTGCCAAATTCGCCTCTTTTCAATCTTTTATTAAAAACAGTTTCAGATATGCCCAGCTCTTTGGCTATATCCTCTTGGGTCAAACCGTTTTTAACAATTTGCTCTTTTAATAAGCGTATATTCATCAAATCCCTCCTTTTATATAAAAACTTGATAAGTTACTTCTAGTCTAATTGATCGTGAGCAACTTGTCAAGCTATTTTGAGATTTTTTTTAAAACTCTTGTCAACTGAAAAGATATTTGTTATAATGCAATCAAAGGAGTATAAATAAATGCAATTAGGATCACGTATCAGAGAATTACGAATCAATAAGGGGCTAACACAGGAAGATCTGGCTCTTGCCGTCAATACCAGTAAACAAAATATTCATAAATATGAAAACGGCATTATAACCAACATTCCTTTGGACAAAATCGAAGGCATTGCCCAAAAGCTCGATGTCTCCCCCGCCTATCTGATGGGCTGGGAAGAAAAAGACGGCGCCTCTGCGCTGCCGTCTCACCTGATACCCGTTTTGCGCCGCATTACCGCCAACCGGCCGCTGTTTGCCGAGGAGCAAATCGAGGACTATATCTATACTTCCTTCAACGACGACAGTGAATACTTTGCGCTGCGCTTCCACGGTGACAGTATGAATGCAATCAACATCAACGACGGCGATCTGCTGACCGTCCGCATTCAACCCAAGGTCAAAAACAACGACGTTGCCGTAGTGATCGTCAATAACGATAGCGCTACTGTCAAACAATTCCGCCAGGAAGGCGATACGGTCACTCTGATGTCGCATTCCACCAACCCGCTTTACCAGCCGCAAGTCTACAACATCAATAAAAGCTCCGTCCAGATCATCGGCAAAGTTGTCAAGATTGATAAAGACAAAAAAAAACGCCCGCCGGTTTTGGACGAACGCATTGAAGCAGCAATTGCGGACATTAAAGAATACCGCGACCTTTGCGAAGCAATAGCCGCATTGCCCGCCGAACGGCAAAAGAAAATCATCGAAGCCGCCTTATTCTTAGTCAATCAAGAAAAACAGCATGATTGAACGCTTGATTTTTAAAGTTTATTTTTAATATATTATAATACCGACAACCAATGCGGCATTCTTATTTAAAGAGTGCCGCTTTTTACGCCATCCGCGCCGGACGCAAAAACCGCCAAGCCACGAGGCATTATAATTATAAGTAACCTATAGGTCACGGGCACATTGCCATTTTCATAGCCACTCCGATATATTAATCAAACAAATTACCTAGCAGATCTTTAATTAGCTCTTTTGCTCTGTCAGTGGACAATTCTCCAAGCTGCTGTAAAAGCTGGCAAAGCAGTACGACATTTTCTTCGTCCATATAATAAATGTCCTTTCCGCGCCGGCCGGTGTTATTTTATTTGCTAAAGTAAATATAACATATTGTGACAAATTTTTCATCAATTATCGTTCGTCAACTTCCGATCATAATTCGCGGACTTCGACACGTTTCGAGCGATTTTCGACAAAACCAAAGCTCTAAACCTGCAGCTAAAACACATTGTGGCTAAAATGTGCAATTTTTTATAAAAGCACCCTCTACTCTTCTTATCTTTAATGCCAAGCCGAACTGATCGTTTGTCTTCCTTATTATATATTAGATAAAAATGGCAGCCGGTAACTTCCGCGGCAATCACGCTAACGTCATACAAACAGCAGGAGGACGCTTTAAAGTCCTCCTGCCGCTATTTTTTGGCAAGATTTTACTTAGATATTTTTTAATGACGAGGATTCTATTTGTTTTTTGCTTCTCGTATTTCCCGTTTAGTTGCAATTGTATCTAAGGCATCGCCAAGCTGGGTAAATGATAAAGCCACTAAAGTTAATTCGTCATTATCAGGTATGCTGTCGGCAATTTCTATGGCAATGGTAGATATTACCGGAACCAACTGACAAGCATTCACATAATTATAGATTATCAATCAAAGCCTATAAGGGTGATATAACCATCAACATTCGTTGCGACTGAAGAAGAAAGCGGACTTTACCGGTCAATTCTACGACATCGAGCCCGCCACCCGCGCCGAAGTCGCGACGATACTGATGCGCTTCGTTGAAACATTCACTCAGTAAAATTTTTAAACTTACAACAAAAAGACATCCCATACTTTGCATGGGGTGTCTTTATTTGACATGTTTGGTGTCTACTAAATATTGTAAATATTTAACAAATATGATAAAATCTAGTTAATTATTTTTAGAAAGGAGTGGTAATTTTGCTCCGGTTTTGTCAGAAATTATAAATATAAAATGATATTTCCGGCCCAAAAAAACTTAATATTTACATTATGGTTAAGCTGAATTATGTTTCATTTAAAAATAAAAGAGGAGGAAAATAATGAGAGATAAGAAAAAGAAGCTATTATTGATTTTTCTCATGGCGTTTTTGTTGATTACTCTGATTTCCGGCACGGCATCAGCAGTACCGCCAACAGATTACGCCGCATTGGCATATCCGTCATTTGGTTCGACGGAAGGACTGACACTGTCGGGTAACGCCAGCCTGGATGATGTAAACAGCCGTATCAAGATAGTACCATACACCAACAGCCAGGCCGGCGGCGTGTTTACCGCCAACAAGGTTTCCATGGGCAGCAACGGCTTCTCGCTGGCGGCGCAGGTCTACTGCGGCCCGACAGGAGCCCAGGCTGACGGTTTTGCCCTGGTACTATCCAAGGATACCAACGTATGTACCAGCGATACCGGCGGATCCCTCGGCTATGCCAACATGGCCAACAGCATCGCGGTGCAGTATTTCACATATGCTGCGTCAAACATAGCTCTGGGGATTAACGGTGAACAAAATAAGGACGACAGCATTCACACCGGTTTTTACGTGCCCCAAAACGGCTCTGTCTATATCTGGGCGGACTATGACGCTGCCACTACCACGTTAGCTGTCTATGCCAGCCTCACCGGCACCCGGCCCTCCAATCCTGTTACGACATACACGATTGACTTAAGCAGTTACATCGATTATCATCTCGGCGTGACCGCTGCGACCGGCGACAGTTGCCAGGAATACGCGCTGGCGCAATGGTATTATGACGATTACTACAACAGCAGCAGCCTCAAACTCGACGGCAGCGTCAATTACACCGACGCCCTTGCCGCTGATCAAATCATCGCCCAATCCGCCACCAATATTACCAGCTCGTCCGCCACACTGCGCGGCGTCTGGGGCAGCGATTATGAAATCGGTTATACCAAAGGTATCGCATATAAAGAGGGATTAGCCGGTACGGAAACAGAAGTCACTGCGGCAGCCGACGGCACGGTCGACGTCAGCAATTTAAATGACGGTACCCTCTATTACTACCGCGCTTACGCAACTGACGGAACCAATCCATATGTTTACAGCAATCCCAAGGCATTCTCCACGGAGAATCAACTGACGGTGTCCGGCAACGCCGCCCCCTATTATATGGGTATAGCTCTTGCCGCCAACGACAACGGCAGCTATTCGGTTCATACCGGTATGGAAATCACTATGCAGGCCAATACAGGCTATAAACTCAACCAGGTTAAAGTCAATGGCACATCCATTACCAGTCCCTGGAAGTTTACCGTCAGCGGCAACACCGCTGTTGTTGTCACCACCGAGGAAAACAGCGGCGACTTCTGGGTCTATGACGGCTGCTACGTCTTCGGCGTATATGACGAAGACAGCGACGAAGATGATATCGACTGGTCGGAAAGCGTATATTCTTACGATGATCCGCTTGCCGGTGCTTACAGCAATGCCAATGTCTATATACTGGACTACGAAGAATTATACATTGACCAGCTCAATCTGGGTCACGGCAGCATCATCTGCAAAGACAACTACAACTCTTACTTCTATTTGTACGGTTATGATGACGACAGTTATTTAATTGCCGACAGTATAATCAACGAATATGACAGCGGCGATATCTATATTTACGGTCTCGATGTTTACGTCAATTCCATTTATACTAACGACGAGCTGGACATCTATAATGATTCTCATGTCATGGCCGATACCGTTACTTTTGTCATCAATTGCTGCGGCATGGATATCTCTGGTAACTCTTCTCTGACAGCCGGCACGATCTACGCGGCTGTCGATGATTACTCATATAATTCCGCTATTTATATTTACACCAGTACTTTAACAGCCGATGAAATTACCGGCACACTGAGCCTGGAAGTCGGCGACAACAGTACGGCAAACATCGAAAACGACGTAGTCACCGATTATTTTGAGGTCTGGAACAACGGCATCGTAAATATCAGCGGCGACCTGACCACAACCAACTCAGCTTCAGAACTTTACGAGAACTCACTGTTAAATGTCGGCGGCACGATCACAACTGCGGATGGCAACAAAATCTACTCTCTTAACGCGGCTATACTCAACGCCGCCAGCGGCAGCGACACACCATATTACAACGATACTGCCGAAGCTTATGTCCGCACCACGCTGACCGGCCTACCGGCCAACACACTGATGCACTTTGTCACAGACGACGGTACAGACGACACTACATATGATATGGACTTCTGGGCGCGCACCTCTTATGCAAACCAATTAACTGTCTGGCTGATCCCCGGCGGCGGCACAATCACCGCAACAACGAAAGAAGACATTTTGTACACCAGCACCGATACCATCGGCAACGCTGAGAATACAATCAACATGAGCCCTGATGACGATACCCTCGTCAATGTGACAATTACCGCCGACGTCCCCTACGAGCAAGCATCCGGTCAAGCTGTCAGCTACAGCAATTTCAAAGCTGTAACCGACACTTTGGACTTATCCACTGATGTGAATTACATCACCCGCACCCTTTATGATGTCTGGGGGAACGTGGTAACTAACAGCAATCTGCAAAGCGGCACCTACTATCTGACCTTTACCTATTGTAATAATTACGGTCTTTATGGCACCGCCACCTACACGGTACACGTCCGCGACCAACGCACCATCTCCTTTGACACCGACGGCGGCAGCAGTGTGGAAGACATACTGGCCTTCAAAGGCGACGACCTGACGCTGCCGACAGCTACCAAGAGCGGCTACCGCCTGACCGGCTGGTTTGACGGCGCACTGACCTATGACGCGGGATACGCCTACCTGGTTTATGTGGATAGCGAATTGGTCGCCCAATGGGCCAAGAAAACTTCATCCACTAATAACGACGAAGTTTTATATACCATCACGGCCACAGCAGGAGCAGGCGGCAGCATTTCTCCTCCCGGCAGCGTTGAAGTGGCAGAGAGCAAATCCAAAGCCTTCACGATCACAGCCGACGCAGGCTATGTAATCGCAGATGTTCTGGTGGACGGCAAGAGTGTCGGCGCTGTCAGTAAATACACCTTCAGCAACGTCACCGCCAACCATACCATCAAAGCCACATTTGTTGCCACAGCAACAACCAATCCCGCCAGCCAATTCACAGATTTAGTCACCGGCGCCTGGTATATGGACGGCATTGAGTATGTATTGCAAGCTGCGCTGTTCAACGGTACCTCGACAACAACATTCAGTCCCAACGCCAATATGACAAGAGCCATGCTGGTGACCGTCCTGTGGAGACTCAACGGTACAACAGATACCAGCATCAACAGTTTTGATGATGTTGAGGCAGGACTCTGGTACAGTGACGCGGTCAAATGGGCAGCAGCTAACAGCATCGTAGCAGGTTTCGGCAACAATACGTTCCGCCCCGGTGACAGCATCACCCGCGAGCAGCTGGCGTTAATATTATATAATTACGCCAATTTCATGGGTTATGACACCACTCAAGGCGGTATGGCGATCCGCGAATACGCCGACTACGGCGATATCTCCTCCTGGGCTGGAGAAGCTTTTGCCTGGGCTGTTAACACCGGCCTGATCACCGGACGCACTGATACAACTCTCGCCCCCGGCGGCACCGCCACCCGCGCCGAGGTCGCCACCATACTGATGCGCTTTATCGAATACTACGCTCAGTAAAATTAAGTAAACAAAATTAGTATAGTACCAAAAAGCAGCCTCCCGGGTTAATCTCGGGAGGCTGCCTATTAATTCTATTAATGGTCGTTATTTCTGTTATTTTGTCGTATTACTTTTCTTTTATCAAAGTATTATACATGTTAAAATTAAATATACATAATTTAAAGAGAGTAAAAAACAATTTTCAAGATTATTGCTTTTTTCTCTGCAGCAGCAACAGCAGCTACAATATAATAAAATGATAAGATGCTTGGATTTTGCCGGAGAGCTTTTATAAGTAAAATAAAAATAGAAGGGATTGTTACAATGAAAGGAATTAATAAAGACAAAATCACAGGTTTTATTTCAGGCACATTGATTACAATTGTACTCTTAGCGCTCTCGGCAACCGCATTTGCCAGTATCGCCAGCAAGCAAATTACGGCAAGCTATCAAGACATTAAAGTTTATGTCGATGGGTTGCTGGTTACTCCCAAAGATGCAAACGGTAATACTGTCGAGCCGTTTACTTCCGGCGGGACTACCTATCTTCCCGTCCGCGCTATTGGCAATGCACTCGGTAAAGATGTAGACTGGGACGCGGATACCAAGAGTGTGTATATTGGCGCAAAGCCGGGAAGTGCTACTGCTTATAGCAGAGCAAACCCCGCACCTTTCGGCGTTGAACAAACAGTAACTATTGCAGATTATGCTTATGATGACAATGATGAATATTATGAATATTCGTGTTTGGTTAAGTTACAAGTTACCGATGTTATACGCGGCGAGAGCGCTTGGAAGAAAATAGATGCTGCTGACACATACGATGAGGTAGCTGCCGCCCCCGATGGCAAGGAATATATTATATTTAAGGTCAAGGCAACTGTTTTATCCTCGCAGGAAGATACCACTGTGACATTTTCTCCTTATGATTTTACCGTCGTCTCCAATAATGTCATAGCATATAACACATGGTATTATAATGCACCGCAGCCGCAATTCGCGGGCCAAGTATATGCTGATGGTACTATAGAAGGATATTGTGTCGGCATTGTGGATATTGCCGATGATAATCCTGAAGCTGTTTACAATAATAATTATTACGATGCTACCGGCGGGAGTTGGTTCAGTTTGGTTGAATAGTTTCAGTATTTTACGTAAAGTAAAGTAAAGTAGACTACCAAAAGAAATATTTAAATAGCTCGTTCATGCTTCCATAGCTATCACTATCAATTAATAAAAGCCTGCCGGAAAGCCTTTAACAAGGCAATCTGACAGGCTTTTGATATGCACGCCGCAAGGGGGCTTCTTTTAAAAACTATATTATAATGGCGAAGGGGTGTTATCCCCTTCGCCATTTATCTTGTTATTCTTATCTTAGATTAGACGATTTGGATTCTTTTACCTTTCGGATCTCCCTTAAAGGCCTCTACTGCGTGCTCCCAGGCTTCCAATCCAATATCATCATTATAGTAAATTGCAATTTCATTTAAATGGGCTAATGCTATTTTGCCTGTTATAAGCTTATCATCATTGGTTACGTTAGTATGAGAATCGACAGTTCCATGTTCCAGCTCGATATTAATTCCTTCCAGGTATTCTTCCGGCGTAAATGCCACTTTGTCAAAATCAATTCCTAATTGTTTGGCAATATCAATGGCTTCAGATAACGTAAATTTTTTCATAATATTATTACCCTCCTTAGTCATTTTGAATTATTATAACATATCCGCTGACGCGGATATTGCTGGCTTTTCCCTTACGGTAAAAGCTCAGCTATAAAATA
>DIFI01000021.1:138105-149920 GCA_002419055.1 Peptococcaceae bacterium UBA5752 | reverse complement strand
AGTGCCTGTGCAGCTATTATAACATTTTATATAGGATAATGTCTAATATTTATATTATGCCGGCATTTTGTCAGGTTCAATCATCTTTTTTAAATAAAGACGCGAACCAGTAGTAAATGGGAATAGCCAGAAAGACTATCCACGCCAAATGCCATAGGCTACAATAAAAACCGAGCAGTAAAAAAGCAATCACGGCCAGGACAGGAAAAGCAAAATGATGCGGGTTTTTGCGGATGACGGCTGTCACAAAGGTATGATAGAGGGGTATGGTCAGCAGTACAATCCAGCTGATGCCCCACCCGTCCCCCAGCCATCCCCAGAGAAACATCGCGGCCAGCGCAATGATTGCGTAGGGAAACTTCTGCCACGGATTATGATTTTTCTCATCGTCCCGATGGTTATAAATATAACCTTTTACTTCACGCTCTTCGCCATCGACTCGCAGGCCTTCGTCTTGAGAAAGGTGAAATTTTTCTTTTCCGCGCTCTTCCACATGAATGCCCTTCCAGCCGATCGCAACTTTTTCTTTTTCATTTTCCACAAATATACCGTCAAGTCCCACGCGGACTTTTTCGCCATTTTCTTTTGTCTCTTCGTAAATAGTATTTTGCGTATTTTGCTTATTGGATTCCATTCCGCGCAGCAGTTCGTCTAACGAAACACCGTACAGATCCGCCAGTAACAATAAATTGTCCGTATCCGGCGACGCTTCCGCACGTTCCCATTTGGACACAGACTGGCGGCTGATACCAAGCTTTTCAGCCAGTTGTTCCTGTGAATACCCGTGTTTTTTGCGTAATTCCAATAGCCTGTTGGCAATCTCTATGTTCATAGGAACCTCCTTACAAATTGATTTACATGCAAAGTATAACAGAAACTGTTACGTTACGCTATCAATTCTGATTTGAACCCCCGCAACCGGCAGTTGCGAAACAGAATTATATAAGCAAGGTAAACAAAAAAGCGCTTCCTCTTTTGAGGAAGCGCTTTAGATAATTAATCAGTTAATCTATCATTATTCTCTTTATCTGTTCCCTGCGAGTCCTCTCGATTAAACATTCCATAAAAAATGCACCCATAATGGGTGCATTTTTTAAGTGGTCTCAGTGAAATATCTCAGCAGTTGCTTTGCAACTTTTCGCAGATACTTTGAAAACGCTGTTCGTCAGCAAGCACTGCGAAAGCCGGATTTTTAATAATCGCGTCGGCCATACTTTTTCTGATCGTTTTTTCGTCGCGCGGCAGACTGTTGCTAAGTTCGAGCTTATCCAGCCAACTGTCCAGCAGATCAAAATAAGCATCGCCATGCAGCGTCAGCGGATAGATGTCGCCGGTGACGATATTCGTATAATGCTGCAGCATATCAAGCGCCTTTTGATTGTCCTGCAGCATCACATACCCCTGAGCTGCGGCGATATACGTGCCAATCAGAACGCTGGGGTGCAAGTGCTTCATGTCAAACGTTTCCGCGACAGATAAGGCGCGCCGTAATATCTCCTCATATTTTGCAGGATCATCCACAG
Source organism: Peptococcaceae bacterium UBA5752 (assembly GCA_002419055.1). Lineage (GTDB taxonomy): Bacteria > Bacillota > Dehalobacteriia > UBA4068 > UBA4068 > UBA4068. The sequence continues at coordinate 148,397 of DIFI01000021.1, read as the reverse complement.
ATGCTATCAGTAAATTCGGGAAGAAATTGAACAAAACGACGATATTCTGATAGATACCGTACTGCAATATGGATTTGGCATCATCGATGCGGCCTGTCATATGGTAGGCCGAGGCCATCAATACTTCCGGCGGCAGCGCCGGTTCAACCGTCCCGTCCAGCAGCTCCAGTGCACCAGGCGCATCACCGGCGGCCAGGCAGCAGTAACCTTCCATGAACAATGCCTTCCTGATCAGCGGCAGGTCGCTGCTTTCCTCTTTGACCCTAATCAGCAGAGCTTTAGCTTCCTCAATCAAAGCTACTGCTTTCTGCGGATCGTCCTTGATCAGTTCGACATGGTTGACCAACAGTATCCCCATTTCCACCAGCAACGGGAAACAGGAAAAGTACTTCTTGATTATCTCACGGCATTCTGCCAGCACCGCCTCAAACGGCTTAGATGTAAAATCGGCCGCGAGCCTTTTGTAGAGCTTGCAGATATCTTCTTTTGACATTTGCGGCTTGTAATCGATCAATTCGTCAATGCTGATATTAAAGTACGATGCCAGCTGCGGCAAAAAGGTCACATCGGGATAACTCTGCTCTGTTTCCCATTTGGAAACAGACGCCTTGGAAACACCAATATAATTTGCCAGCTCATCTTGGGTAATACCCTTTTGCTTGCGCTTTTTGACAAGTACTTTTGCAATATTTATTTCTTTCATATTAATCACTCCTGCTTAAATTTTAAGGTTACCTTATGTTTATATTTTAGCCAACAAGCCAAAATAAATCAATGGATTGGTAGTTAACTTAAGTTAAAATAATCAACCTGCGCGATACTTTGTGCAAAATCAAGAACAAATATCATTTTGAAATAATAAAAATACGCCCCTTATTTATTAATGCAAAAAAAATTTGTTTTTTGTATATACTATTATTGAAACCATTTTATGTTAAAATTAAGATAAAGATTAGCCTTTACTATGGCAGTCGAGCCATGCCGTTTGGCGAAAGCTCCGCTATAAAAGGCTAGAAATAAGATAAGACGCCAGGTCAGTTCGCAGGAAGCCGTAACGGCTGTATTGCTTAGACCGGGCGTCTTATCTTTTACCTAAACATTTATCTGCTATACAATTTTCCGAAAGGTACACTGGGCGAAGGTGCAGGCCTGCACCTTCGCTATCGGCGGTCTAAGGCGACTCAAGATTATACACCATTAAGTTGATCTAAAGCCTTTACGGAACTTAAACCCTTGAAACAGGTAAATTCCCAAAACAGCATTAAACCCGGTGGCAGCAAATAAGCTGAACCGTTCAAAGATGCCCAAATACTCTCTTGACACAGCAGCTGTTCCGATTGCTCCGGCAAACATAAGGGCAAGCGCAATCGTCGCCCAAACCGCTAATGATTTGTATTGTTTGTCCCTGTATCCGCCGACCATAATAAAAACAAGAGAAAGAATCGATAGCAATACTACCGACAATGTAACAACATAAACGTGCATGATGTCTTGAAAGGTTGCGCCAAAGCCGCTTTGGCTAAGCGGAAACAGAGGATAACCCACGCTGCTCACCCAGTTCATGGCAGCAAAAAAATAGATGCCAATGCGGATGGTTTTACTCAACTTCCCCCGAATGAATACGCATACCATCATAATGCTAATCATCCCGCAGACTTCATACAGATGACTCATTTGGTTCCACAACTCCTTGGAGGGCGCATTTGCTGCGCTTAAGTCACTGACTGCCTGTCTCATCCAGTCATATCCCGGATAAGCAAGAGGAGAAAATATTACCGCAGCCGTATAGGACAATAGGCTGATAATCCCCAATAATCCCAAATAATTTATTAGCGTTTTCTTCATTATAATATATTCTCCTTAGAAATCTAAAAGCGTTGCAATGAAAACCACACCAATATTTTTTGGTATATGCGTACTTCTATCCGATTTAGTTATCATAGTATGCCACATATTTGCACGAATGATTTTGTACCCGCTCAAGCCGTTGGGATATGTTTTGGATCTTTGTTGTATGATAAAGATTACTTGATAGCTTGTAATTTTTATATTATTAGGTATAATGAAAGCAAGAGAATGGTTCACTTAATGCAATTGGTTGCAAACCAATAGGCAACATGAAAAGGAGGAATTAAAATGGAACATAAGTTACCGGAATTACCCTACAGCATGGATGCACTGGAACCAAATATCTCCAAAGAAACATTAGAATATCATTACGGCAAGCATCATCAGACCTATGTCACAAATTTGAATAAGCTGATTAGCGGTACGGAGTTTGAGAATTTGCCTTTAGAGCAAATCATCTTAAAGTCCAACGGCGGTATATTTAATAATGCCGCTCAAGTTTACAACCATACTTTTTATTGGAACTGCTTAGCACCTAACGCCGGGGGAGAACCCAGCGGTAAATTGGCCGATCAAATCAATAAATCATTTGGTTCTTTTGCCAATTTCAAAGAAAAATTCAGTCAGACCGCTGTTGGCACATTTGGGTCTGGGTGGGCCTGGTTGGTGCAAGAAAAAGACGGCAATTTGGCCATAGTCAATACAAGTAATGCGGGAAATCCTCTAACAGATGACAAAAAGCCATTATTAACCTGTGATGTTTGGGAACATGCCTATTATATTGATTACCGAAATGCCCGCCCAGGATATGTTGAAAAGTTCTGGGATTTAGTAAACTGGGATTTTGTGGCATCTAATCTATAACAGGCAATTGACGTTTGTAAAACATATTATATTACTCCTGCTTAATTTTTAAGGTTACCTTATGTTTATATTTTAGCCAACAAGCCAAATAAATCAATGGATTGGTAGTTGATTTTGGTTGATTATATCAACCTACGCGATACTTTGGATGTGATCTGCTTTATTATCGCTGAAAAAGGGTTAAAAAATGCCACATAAAAAACGCACCCTTGAAGGGGTGCTTTTTTTATGTGGCACAGCTAAAAAATAAGGTTTCAAACACTATTTTAAAAAAGAATTTATATCTTTGGTAAATTCTAAAGTTTTTACTTCAATTTGCTTTTTTAGCTCATCAGTATTATCAAAATCAGGCCGTTCAACAATTAATGATGAAATGATTGAATCAACTCCGGGGTTAATCTGCGAAAGAGTGTATCCGCCTATATTTTTGTGGCTCAGCAACTCAATATAATCAGCTTGGATTTGCCGATTTTTCCCTACCAGCCATAATTCGAATTTGCATTCTTCATGTAGATATACAATAGCAATCTTCAACTTCATATCCTTCAAAACAGCCGGCGTAAAAGCAAAATAGGTCATATCCAGATATCCAAAATACAAAGCGCTCGCAGAATAATCCGGATATTTACTCTCAAAATATACCTTCAAATCAGACATAAAAGTCATTATCCCTTTATAAGCTTTTTGAATATGTCCTTTCCTCAGCTGGTTTGTATATTCTCTTATATGATTGTTTAATGAGATCATATTTTTATCTCCCAATAATCAGTTTTTTTAAGTTAGCTATCAGTAATATTATTATTGGATAAATTTACAAAAAAACCTGCCGGAGAACCTTTAATCTTGAATAAGGAAAACCGGCAGGTTTTTTTATCTGGCTTTTGCTAATAAGCAAAACCTCAGCTCCCTCACAACTCTATGCCACAAAAAATACCAGCCCTAAGGTCTGGTATTTTTTGTGGTGCGCCGGAAAGTCTCGAACCCCCGACCCACGGATTAGAAGTCAATTTATAAGTGTATTTATGCAGTTATCTAAAATAACCAGATGTATTTAGATTTGAAAAAACCGGGAAGGAGAGAAGTACTTTTCGGGTAATTCGATCATCTTACCTTTTGCAATATTTTGACGACCTCTTCTGTTTTCAGCACTTTACCATAAGACACGACTTTACCGTCTACTACCAAAGCAGGGGTAGTCATTACGCCATAAGCCGCAATCTGTGCAAAATCAGTTACATGGTCGACCGTTGTATCCATACCAAGCTGCTCTAACGCAGCTTTTGTAGCCGTTTCAAGCTGATTGCACTTGGTGCAGCCGCTTCCGAGAATTTTTACACTCGCGCCTTCGGTCTTAGCAGTTTCTGCTTTTGCCATACTGTCACAATCGCAACTGCCTCCGCAACAGCAAGAGCTTGTTTCTTCTTTTTTGTTTTTGCCTCCAAACAGTCCCATAATCAATATCTCCTTTTAAGCATATTAGAATCCAAGATAAAACATATAAAAACCAATAATCAGAATTAGTGTGCCCAATACGATTTTCAAAATTGTGCTCGCTCGGCCGTATTTCTCACTTGCCGATAATCTTTGCACGAAGCCTATGGAAGTTCCGGCAATAACAGCAAGAATTCCGTGACCAATTGAATATAGCAGCAGTAACAGTATTCCCCATAAGATGCTGCCATAACCAGCGACAATGGCAAGCAGCGCGATAAGTACAGGCGTAGAGCATGGCGAGGAAAATATGCCGCCGAGAATGCCTGCGATAAACGCTCCGATAAATCCCTTCTTTGTATTCTTTGAAATTAGATAGCTCGATGGGATAATCTCAAATATACCCCAGGTCTGCAAAGCCATCAGCACCATCAGAATACCGAGGATGATATACCACCAAGAAGCGGTTGTCCCCACCAAACGACCGGCAAGTGAAGCGATAACCCCCAGCACTGTAAAGGTCACGGCAGCTCCCGCTGCAAAAGTGACAGATAGCCGGAATGCTTTTTTTGTATCCCGCTGCCCGGTGCCGCCGACATAGCCTATAACAAGAGGTATACTCGACAACGAACAGGGTGTAAAAGAAGTTAGTATACCAGCCACAAGTGCCAGAAGAGGGGCAAGCCAACCGCTGGCAGTGATCATTTCGGATAATCTTTCGAGGATTACTGTCATTCGGCTACCCCCATGTCAGCCAGAATAGCCCTCATCTGTTCTTCGGTGAGTCCGCCTTGATGTACTGTGAAAGCATGCTCTCCGGTATCATTGTAGTTATAGATCGTAAACTCGATCTGGATATCATCACCGGGGACATAAGGCGTTCCGTCAGCGTTGATAAAAACCTGCGTCGGGATAACCTGAATCGGAAAGTCATTGGCGGCGTTTTGATTCTTGCCTATATCGACAAACTTAATAATGGCTTTGCCCTGCATTTCCGCATTCAACGTTTCTAGGACGGGAGCCATTCTCTTGCAGGGAATGCAGGAATCAGATCCAAAGTCAATGATAATCGGTAGTTCATATAACGTTAAAGCCTCAAGATCAACAGAGGTTGTTTCCAATACGAAGTCATTTTCATTTTTAGGCGAGACAAGATTTTCCGAACCTTTGTTCTCGGTGGGTGGTACCAAGGACTTTGAGTCTTTATCAACATTTTTAAACACCCAAATTCCCGCTACGACAAAGAGAATACATATGGGAATTATAATTCTCATAAGCTTTTGCTTGTCCATCAGCAGCAGTTCCCTCCGCAAGAGCATTTGCTATTCTTACCGTCAAAAAACCTTTTCAAATTCTCAGGCAATTGATATGCTCCACACGAACATCCGCTTTCCTCTGGCCCGAACACTGTTTTAAGAATAGCCTCGGCAAGCATCTCCTTGGGAGGCACTTCGTAGCTTTCCCCGTTATATTCAAATACCCGGCAATCAACATCGGTTCCGCTAATATCGCTGCAGCAGCCGCAACTATTTTCCTTGACTGATACGCAAACATCCTGTCCGTTTACACGAATTGTCGGAGAGGAAAGAAACTTAAATTTCTTTGCCAGCTCCTCGGTGGCAATTTTAATCTTATTATACTCAACCTTATAGCCGGCAAGCTGCAAGCCGGGAGTAATTACCATCATAACCTCGTCAAGCACGTTGTCTGTTCCAATGCAGCGGTCGCAGGTCTGCAAATCGAGATAAAGATATTCCACCAGCGCCTTTTTGTCCGATGAATCACTGTTTGCGCAAGAACAGCCGCTTTGGGCAACTTCCGGGCTGCCGTTGGGAGGCGTCCAGCCGGTGTCCTCGCCTACATAAGTGATTGCCCCTGCCGGGCAGCGGTTTCCGCAGCCATGACAATGTTCAATACAGGCTTCCGGATCCTTTACGACGGGTGAAGGCGCTTTGGTCGTATCATATACGCCGTGGGGGCATTTTGAAACACAGGTACCGCATTCGGTACAAAGAAGGTAGTCTATAACAGGATACCAAGTCTTAGTCATGATTATTTTCCTCCTATACTATAAATGTTTGAAAAGCGTTGAATAAATAACCGACAATGATAATGCCTACAGTGCAAATAGCAATAAAAAGAGCCAGCAATTTCGGCTTAACCGCCTTACGCAGCATAATCATGGACGGTAACGAAAGCGTCGTTATAGCCATCATAAAGGACAGTACCGTTCCGAGTTGAGCGCCCTTATAGAAAAGAGCCTCGGCAATGGGGATAGTCCCAAAGATGTCAGCATAAATCGGTACGCCGATTAACGTCGCCAATACTACGCCAAAGGGGTTACTGCTGCCCAGCACCGCTGCCACCCAATGCTCGGGAATCCAGTTGTGGATCACCGCGCCGACGCCTACGCCGATCAGGATATACGGAAACACCTTTTTGAAAGTTGAGAGCATCTGTTCCTTGGCATAAACAAGACGGTCTTTTCTGGTCAGATCCGGTGACTCTATATCTACGCTGCCGGCTGTCAGTATAAAGCTCTCCACATGTTTCTCCATCTGCAGCTTTTCAATCAACGTACCGCCAATCACGGCAATAATCAGGCCAACGACAACATAAATGACACCGACTTTCGCACCAAAAATACTCATCAACAGCACCAGCGAACCGAGATCCACCATCGGCGAGGAGATAAGGAACGAGAAGGTCACACCCACCGGCAGGCCAGCGGAGCTAAAACCGATGAACAGCGGAATGGATGAGCAGGAACAAAACGGCGTTACTGTACCTAAGAGAGCCGCAACACAGTTTGCTCCGATGCCATGAAAGCGCCCGAGTATTTTTTTGCTGCGTTCCGGGGGGAAATGGCTCTGGATATAGCTGATGATGAATATCAGAAAACACAACAAAACAGTAATCTTGATAACGTCATAAACGAAAAACTCAAGGCTGCCGACCCAGCGGTTTGCCGTGTCAAGACCCAAAGCCGACAACCCAGCGCTTACTAATTCATTTAACCATTTCATGGCGAGTATTTGATGTTGGAAGAAGTCCCAAAGGTTTTGCATTGACCTGTTAACCTCACTTTCAATAAACCGATATTGTGTCCTATAATGCCATTGTTATGACGGTTGCTAAATTTAGCAGCAGTTGGTATCTTCATCGGTCGGATTTGTCGTCGATATAGCCTCAAGCATTTCTTTCGCCCGCTCACATCCCTGCTCGCTAATTTTATAATGGGTCCATTTTCCTACCTGCCAGCTGACCACGACGCCTGAATCGCAAAGTATTTTCATATGGTATGAGAGGGATGACTGCCCTATATCTAAATTTTCCTGCAGTTTACATGCACATTTTTCTCCACTACGGAGCATCTCAAGTATTTGCAAACGATTCTCGTCACAAAAAGCTTTAAAAACAGTCACCTGATCTTGATATTCGGTATGCATTTCATCACCTCAAATCAAAATATTTCGATATAATATTAGTATATGCGTCAAATCTAATTTTGTCAATATGATATCCAACAGGTTTATTTAATATGCTGACTTGAAAAAACAAAATCCGTCAGTAATCTGACGGATTTCGGATTTTACATAAAGTTATGTATGTGACAGTGCCGGCATCATATTATTTCTCGTCTTTACCGCGTTCCTCCATTTTGGCAAGAACATTGTTTATGATCCCATAAATTTTCGCCACATATTCACCGTTATACACAAAGATGTGTTCGGCTAAATGCGGTTCTTTTTCGATCATCAATAAGGAAATAAAGGCTTAATGATATTTTTGATTTATCCTGTTTTCCGCATCTGTAAAACGTTTGAAATCAATCTCGCTGAATTCCACGTGTGATTCTTTCTTGGTATGATACTTTTTCTGATCGTTAAGACATAGACGCATACTACTTTAAAGCAAGAGTAGACAATTAAAAAAGCAAAGATATCGCTGTGGCTCATCAGATGTAACTGTATAAGCAGTTCATCCATTTTGCTTTTATCGATATACTGACGTTTGATCACATTTATCACAGCCTGGGATTTAGGCTCATCTATCAGTAATTCTTCATATATATCAAATATATCTGTATCGTACATAATTACCTCACGGTAATTTATTTCTCAGTTCAAAACTATCTTGGCTCAATAGTATTGTTTTTAATTTTATCAGCAAGCGTCTTTATCTTACTTTCGATTTGACTAATAATAACCTTGAACTCTTGATCACACTTGCCCGAAGGATCTTCAAGCCCCCAATCTTCAGTATGGTTTGCCGGTAAATATGGACAAACCACGTTGCAGCCCATTTTAACAGCAATATCAATATCAGGAAGATCAGTTAATAACTTCGGATACTGTGATTTTTCCATATCTATAGCATAAAGCTCTTTTACCAATCTTACCGCATCTTGGTTAATCTGTGCTTTTATTTCAGTTCCTGCAGAATAACAATCAAAAATTTCAGCGGCAAAATGCTTTCCCAGAGCCTCCGCTATCTGACTGCGGCAGGAATTGTGAACACATATAAATGCAACCTTAGGTAATATAAGATCACCTGCTTCCTATTTATCAGGTATTTTACAATAATTCTTCTGCATTAATAACCAATACCGGACATGGCGCTTCAGAAATAACTTTTTGAGTGACTGATCCAACAAAGAAACGCTTTAATTTTGAAGATCCTCTGTTGCCCATAACAATTAAATCAAAATTCTCATTCTTTGCAGTTTCTAAAATAACTTCGTGAGGATCGCCGACCAATACATCTTTTTCAAATTGAATACCTCTAATATCCACCGTTGATAAGATTGAATCAATTATTTCATAAGTCTTTTCTCTGATTATTTTTAATACATCATTATCGTTTATCGGCACTATATTTACGTCAAGTAAAGAACCGTCAGCAAGCTGCCACATTTTAGAATTTCTTTTATAATCCTTCAGAACATCAATTTTAATAACGGAAATCATTTTGAGGGAACTGCCGTCTTTCCTAGCAATTTCAATTGCTTTCTTCGTTGCATTTATTGATGCATTCGAACCGTCAACCGGGATAAGTATTTTCATATAATCACTATCCTTTTTTGTTTTTTAATAACTTTGTCTTGGATTTACTTAGGGTTAATTATTTGCTTTGATTTATTAATTATACAATAAAACATAAAACAAATCGACAAAACTTAAACAGCGTATAAAAATTACTAATTTAAAATTTCATGGACAAATTATGTTGCAGCAACCTCACCAACAATTAATTACAAATTAGCGACAGATTAGGTTACATGATAAATCTTCAATTCATATCATGTAATAACGCTTAGATAAATAAAACCGGAGGAGATACTATGCAAGTCTATAAATATCCCAATGAAAACTCAATTGCAAATCCGCGCATGATGGATTTCGTTTACCCGGAAGTTTTTTATAAAGTGCAGCCATTTATTATGATGGCATGTGATCAAATGGATATGTACCAGATGCCAACTCAGGCTATGGTAGACAAAATGGCTGACGACATTCATGACGATGTATGTCGGATGTATCCCGACATGGCCGAATATGCCCAAAGTTACGGAGAAAACGCAAACGCTGATCTGTCTGAATCCGTGCAAACTAGAGATCCAAGAATGTTTGATCGCCGTTTTAGGCGGAGAGGATTATTTAGAGATTTGATTGGCATATTACTACTCCAAGAACTCTTCGGCAGGAGAGGATTATTTTTGGGCCGGAGATTCTTTTGATCTGACAAAATTTATATGACTTTAAATTGCGGAGGTGAAAAAGCACCTCCGCAATATTATGGCGTGCCGGAAGGCATGAGCAGTGCTTTTCTCTTTAGGCAAAACCTCTGCTCCCACACAACTGTATGCCACAATAAAAGCACCCTCAAGGGGTGCTTTTTTTATGGCGCGCCGGAAGGCATGTGCTGGCTTTTCCCTACCGGTAAAAGCACTGCTCCTGCACTACTGATTTAATAAATATAACCAGCATAAATGCCGGTTATATTTTAATTTCAGCGGATGGCATGTGCTGGCTTTTGCCGATAGGCAAAATCTCAGCTCATGCACAACTGTATGCCACAATAAAAGCACCCTTAAGGGTGCTTTTATTGTGGCGCGCCGGAAGGCATGTGCTGGCTTTTGCCGATAG
>DIFI01000021.1:0-138077 GCA_002419055.1 Peptococcaceae bacterium UBA5752 | reverse complement strand
ACGGATTAGAAGTCCGTTGCTCTATCCAGCTGAGCTACCGGCGCAAAAAAATGGAGCGGGTGATGGGAATCGAACCCACGTAGCTAGCTTGGAAGGCTAGAACTCTACCATTGAGTTACACCCGCAAAATCCACATCCCATAGTATACCGTATTTTTGCAGTTACCGCAATACTTTTTATTTTATTTTACTTAACTTTTCTTTTTTTAGATGGTCTATTATTAATGCTGCTAATCAAATAATAAATACTCCAAACCCCCATAATAGCCCCTTCAAAGCACAACCCAACCATTGCACCGTATAAAAGTGATAAGCCTGCAAAATAAGCATATATTAGACCTGCCAAAACTGCAACAATTATCGTGGTAAAATTGCGTTCCGAGCCAATGACAAAGGCAATTATGTTTTGCGCAATATTCGCTACGCCGCCGGCAAATATAAACGATATATTGCCGGTAAAAACTCCGATTATGCCTAAGATACAAAATACTGTTGCCATAAGACCAGTTATCATTTAATTTATCTATCTCCGTTTTATATTCGTTAAATTAATGTATTTATATATTTTACTTCTTTTGTAACCAATTATACTACTACTGCCTCCGCCGCCCGTCGTCGCTGCTTTATAGTATCTTCTACCGTTTTGCTCTTTATTATTTCTCCGCAAACAGCTCCACCAATATCGGCAGCGCCTTTTGCAACGCCCGCGCGCGGTGGCTGATGCGGTTTTTCTGATCACTGCCCAACGCCGCCATGGTGCATCCGTACTGCGGCATATAAAAGACCGGATCGTAGCCAAAACCGCCCGCTCCGTCAGGCGTAAACCCTATCTCGCCGGGACAATCTCCCTCCGCCTCAAACAGCCGCCCATCCGGCGTCGCAATCACTATCACGGCATGGAATGCCGCCTGACGCTGTCCTTGCGGCACCTCGGCCAGCAGATCCAGCAATTTGCGGTTATTGGCAGCGCTGTCGGCATCAACGCCTGCAAACCGGGCCGAATAAATGCCGGGTGCACCATCAAGCGCATCGACGCAAAGACCGCTGTCATCGGCCAGGGCAATAATCCCCAGAGCGGCTGCAGCACGCGCTTTGATCGTAGCGTTGGCCAAAAAACTGTCGCCGTCCTCATCGGGCGCCTGATAATCGGCATAGTCCTTGAGAGATAATATCTCAACCCCCGCCAATGGCGTCGCTGCCAGCATCTGCCGAAACTCTCCAACTTTATGCAAATTATTAGTAGCTAAGATTAATTTTTTTTCCATAATTTAGAATTATTCTCTTTTTTATCTGCGTTTTCCTGCAAAAAGGCTATATCGGAAAAACAATGGTTCAACCCGTGGTTAATCATTTGTCAATGCAAACAACTGCTGCCACGAAGATGAAGAAGCAAAAAGATAGTTTTGTTCAAAACGTGTTTATATTGGTTTGAAACTTAATTTGCACAGTTTTGGGGCAAAATAGCAAAAAACCGTTTGGCTAGTAACGGTTTTCTGCGTTTGGGAAGGGTTTATGATAATGCATTCGGGTAAGCTTTATAACTTTTGTGTTTTTGGTTAAGCCTATTATAAGTGGCTCTATAACAATTGTCCAGTAAAAGATTCTGGTAAATTGCATTTTGCCTCATAGCCAAACGGTCAAAACAGGCAAAATTACCTGAGCCAAGTTTAGCATAACCTCCTTTGATCTATATTTGACCGTTAACTATATAATAGAAACCCGATGTGAACTTAATGTGAGCATTAACTAAAAAAAGCCTGAAAACTGTTAGTATTTTTATCGACAAACTATAATAAAAGTTAAGGATAACCCTTGACAAAGGCTCTTTGATTTGGTATGATGGTTTTTGTTTTGGTGGATGTGGCGAAGCGGTCAACGCACCGGATTGTGGCTCCGGCACTCGAGGGTTCGATACCCTTCATCCACCCCATAATGGGGTGTCGCCAAGCGGTAAGGCACCGGTCCTTGGAATCGGCATTCGTTGGTTCGAATCCAGCCACCCCAGCCATATATGAGCCATTAGCTCAGCAGGTAGAGCACCTGACTTTTAATCAGGGTGTCCGGCGTTCGAATCGCCGATGGCTCACCAAAATAGCAACAGGCAGTCCTTTTATAAGGACTGCCTGTTGCTATTTTATAGTTTCTTATTATTATTGTACTCTGTTACTATATTGTTTTTAACATGCTTGATCATATTTTCAATTTGTTCATTAGTATTAATATAATCAATAGTAATATGAGGATGATCAGATAAAAACACCCGGAAAATCTCATCCGCAAAGCCTTGTTGAATAGAGCGTACTCCATCAAAATCAAGTATTATATTTGTAAAACGATTAAAACCGCTCAATAGTCTCCGAGCCTGTGAACGTGAGACAAAATTAGTGTCATCCTCTCCATATGCCAAAAGGTTCACCGGCACATTAGTTTTGCTGAACGTAAACTCCGGTTGTTCATATTCATGATAAATGTCTTCAATAAGCCTGTTATCAAATATATGAATTTTTAAAAACTACTGTAGTCCCAGACAATGAATCATCATCGTCAAATAAATAGTCATTGTTCTTATCATTGCCGGAAGCAAAAGTCAATTCATCAGAAAAAATAAACAACTCATTCGCAATACGTGATGAAAAGAAAATACCTTCTCCGCTATGGTTTGTTCGGATCAGTAGTACCTTTCCCTTTAGATAATTCAAGTATTGCATAGCGTTTATACGGCAAGTCTAATGATTGTTGGATTTTTGTAAAAATGCCTATACCATCATCACGAATAGTAATATTTCTTTATTTTTAATTTACTATTTGTTTGTATATTATTCGGATTTGTGATTTACTCCCAATGCCACCTATTAAATAATTGTCTAAATATAGCCAGCCCGTGTTAATATAAATCGCCGACGGCTCACCATCCCCGCTATACACTATAATATTAGTGGAAGCGGGGATTTTTGTGTCTAAACAGTTAATAATGCCAAATATAATGCAATGATTGTCTGCACCTTTAAAAGAAAAAATTGTAATTAATAGTTTTGTTATCACTAAAACCTTACATCTTTATCATATCGCTCCTAAAACAATATCATCTATTATTCAAGTTAGCCCGATAATATATGCTTGCGGCTTCTCTTTTCGACACATTTTACAGTTTATTATCATAAAATAGGACGAGAAGAAAATTCTCAAATCATGCATAAGGAGTGTAAATTAATGGATTGTGACAACGAATATGGTACTAGCACCAAGATTCGGCAAAGAAATTTTAGCGAAAATTCATGTTGCAATGAAAATTGCAACACACCCCCTCCGGTAACTTTAGAATGTGGATTCAACCCGCAGGATGCGATTTTCGAAATTCGTAATGGATATGTTAAAGAGCATCAAAAGTTTGTTTTAGATCGCGTGAGAGTGGATACTTGCGGTTTTTGTAGGCCTATTGTAAAAATTGAGTTTTCCAGCCTTGTTTGTTTTGAGGTAGAAGATGAAACAAATATATTAAATGGAGCAAATAGCCAGACCGAGGAAAAAGCCCAGACTGAAATGAACAGCCCTCTCCCAATATGGAAACAGGAAGTAGAAGTTGAACTGTTATTCAAACTGGAAAGAACCTGTAAAGGAATTACCGAGACGATTCAAACCTGGAAGTTTAAAAAAGAATTTGAAATTAAGGGCGCATACAAGCTTGAAATCGAGATTTGCGAACCTTTTACAGTAACATTCTGTGATAAATCAAGCTCACATTGCTGCGAATATAGAATGGTTGTTGAAGGTAAAGATTTTGAAGGTAAAGTTAAAGCATTGAGTGTAACTAAACCTGATATAAGTGCTCTGGCAACAGGCTTGTGCAACAGTTAATAGATATACCATTTCCATCAAAAAAGATGTACCTTAAGGTACATCTTTTTTACTTTATTAGCTAATCCAAGTTGACCTGGCATTCTATTAATTTCAAAATCATATATGATCTAAGAGTTCGTCATAATCAAACCGATATTTTCTTTCGATATATCTGCCTATACCGTCAAGCCCCGGGAATAGCGATTTTTCGTTTACCCCCAACATATCAAGCTGCCTGATCAAAGATTGTTTGCGGTCGTTGTGGATAACCAGTTTAAGCAGAATTTTCCCATCTTGATCGATGCCGGTAGAATGATCTTCATTCTCATATTTCTGCTGATATACCATATAGTTTTCTTGAGGTATCAATTTTTCCAGCGGTTCTTTCTTATTACCCCAAACCATAAAATAGCATGACTGGGTGCTCATGCGGGTATCAGCATAATAAGGCGTATATATAATAGGATAATCAATTGCTGGTTTTCCGGCTAGCAAGCGGTTGATAATCTCATCACAGCTGATTGTCCCTTCAATTGCAAGATTTTCCTTGCTGTCAGAGGATTGCATCTTTTTATTATGCACGGCTGAAAATCGTTGATAGTTGATAGAATGTAAAACCCAGACAACAGCATTTTTATCGTCATCACATTTACAGGCAAAATATAACGCCGCCAAAGGATTTGAAGTCCAATCCAAAAATCTTGTAGGAACACCGTAATGTTGGGCATGCTCGGCCCATTTGCATAAGTTCTGCGGCGGAATGTCTTTAATATATCTGACAGCCTCGGCGATAAACGATTTTAGGAGTACTTCTTCGCTCGCCCATGAAGTATATTTATCATTAGCAATTTGGGTGTTTTCAAAAGGTACAATATCCTGTCTAAATACACTCGGAAGCAATGGGTAGTCTCCATCACATACCCCTCGAAATATTAATGTTGTTATAGCTGGATTGTTTAATATTGAACTTGCTAGGTAAGTCTTTTGTAACTCTTCTATGATATCAATATATTGGCTGATGCTGCTGATTTCTATATCGTCCATTTATGCCTCTTGATAAATATTTTCTGTCATAAGTATGCTTCTTTATCAGCAGATCTATCAATATAATTTAACATTTCCAAACAAAGAGCGGTTAAGGCCTCCCCTTAACCGCTTCTTAAATTAATTACGGAATAAAAGAAATCTCTACTGTTTCTCCGTCATACCCTATAGCCATATACATATTGTTATTCTTATAAACATAATATGTCGTGCCATCTTCCTCAATCTCACCAAAATATTCATATCCCCATTCGGTAAGTACATATTTATAAAGCTCAATCGGATTCGGGTCATCATATAAGCCTGTATAATTTACGATATCCCAGTAATCATAGTCATAATAGTAACAATATTCACCATCGTCATATTCATACCAGGTTTTATATGGCTCCGCTTCAAATATCGCGCCGAAATCAGGCACATCCGAACATATGTCATAAGTTGGTGTTGCATAAATATCAAACGAATCTTCCGTGTAATTTTCCGGTATTGCAATATTAATGGCTATCTCATCACTGCTATGGCCTATTGAAATGCCAACATCATCATTTTTATACATATTAAACATAACATCATTATCAAGTATTGCCGATTCAAACTGAGTATAATATGAAAATCCGCATTCCTCCAATAATTGTTCATATAATTCCTGCGGATCCGCGTTATTCCAATAATTATATTCATATACAAAATAATGATAAGTTTTACCGTCCTGGGTAAAAGTGTCTTGCCATACGGGCGTTTCGTCGAAAATAGCGCCATAATCGGGAACAACATTACAAAAATCATATGTTGCTAATGAATCAACCCAATTAGATGAAGAACGGGCCTCTTGATAAAGCTCATAAACATCATAAATAGGAGTGACGAGAATATTCTCTCCATCCATCCCCATATTAAGCCCTATAACTTTACCATATTCATTAAGCAGAGCTCCACCTGCAAACCCGTTAGCAGACGCAGCCGAAATGTTGGTTTGTATTCCCGTGAAATTATCAAATACATCATCACAATTTGAATCAGTCACTGTTCCCGCATATATAGTTTGTTCACAATTATTATCAAATTGGTAACTTAATGAATATACCTTTTGGCCTACAGTAATATTCCCAGAATCACCCATTTCAAGATAATCAAGGCCTTCTCTGTCGATATGGAGTATGGCTATATTTTTATCAACATCGTAAGCTAATATCGATTTAACACGTAAGCCTTTATCTTCATTTTCGCAAAAAACATAAGCAGCAGATGCACCTTCCAAAGCTTGGTAACAAATTACTACATCACCGGTATCACTAATAAGAAACCCGCTGCAACTACTTATATATTCATCATTTTCATCGTAAAATTCGACAAATACTACAGCCGATGAACATTTTGATAATATTTGCGTTTGGGTAAGCGTAATTCCGCTTCCGGCATATAGCGATTTATGTTGCCGCAAACTTGTGTTTGCCATACGCGTTACTATGGCAGAGACCTGGCTGCGGCTGATATTGCTTAATGGCGCAAAAGTACCGGCAGCATCATTACCAGTCAATATACCCGCACGATACAATTTATAAACGGCGCTTTGATAAGAAGCTGTTGTTGAAACATCCGGTATAGCGCCGTCACCGATTGTATTAATTACAGTCAACGCCTCGTCCGGTAGCGCTCCGGCCAGTATTACGGCAAACTCGGACCGCGTCGCCTTTTTATCGTAATCTGTATATTGACCGGAAATAATACCGTTTTTCAGCGCATACGTTACATAGACCCCATGCCATGGCGTCCCTTGGGTAAACACCTGACCATCGCCGTAATAAATGCTATGCAGGCGGCAGGCCAAAGCAATCGCCTCGGCGATGGTTACGTTGCCCTCGGCATTGAAATATGTAGCACTCGAACCCTTCATCAGCCCCAGCCTATATGCGGTAGCCACATTGGCTGAATACCATTCCGATGAATTTACGTCCGTAAAATGGCCGTTTTCATAGGTATTTACATTAGTAAAATTATCAAGCCCCGGTTCTGCGGCAAGTGCTGCATTCGAACACATTAAAACAATCAAGCTGATGACAAGAAATAACACTGCCTTGCGTTTCATTAACAATCATCCTCTTCCCTTGTTTTTTTACCCTTCCTTTAAAAAATGCCTGACTTATTAAAAAGCTCAATTTAATTTAATAGGCTGTTGCAAATAATAGGATTTGTAATCACCAAGAGGCGTAGCTAATAAGCATTCATCACTATCTGCATACATGGTAATAACACCTATAGCTTCACCGCTCTCGTTAAGCACGACTCCTCCGGAGTCTCTGACACTATGGTGTAAAATATTAATTTTAATAAGCGGAATATTATAACATATAACTTCATCGTCAGTTATCAAGGCCTTCTTTAAGGTGTTTTTCCAATTTCTATTAGCCCAGCTACTTAATAAATATACCTTTTGATTTTTGGTAACATTATCGGTATTGCCTATTTTAAGAGATTTAAAACCTTCGCCATCCACATGAATAATGGCAATATTCGCAGCAGTATTGTAACCTAATATCGACTCAACCTTATAAGTTTCGTCACTGCCTTCAAAAGATACGGTTGCGGATGCTGCATTCTTGATTGCGTGATAAGCCATAATTGCATCACCCTGATCATTGATAAAAACTACATCGTTGCCGGTTACATACTGATCATTATCATCGTATATATCAATATGATAAAGAGCCGGAGAACATTGCGCATATAAGGACAATGAGAAGTTTTTGCGCAGGTTTTGGTCTGCCATACGCGTCGCTATGGTAGCCACCTCGCCGCGGGAGATATTACTCCATGGCGCAAAAGTACCGATTTCATCATTGCCGGTCAATATGCCGGCACGATATAATTTGTAGACTGCGCTCTCGTAAGTTGCGCCGTAGGCAATATCTGGTATAGCGCCGTCCGTAATTTTGTTAATCTTGTTCAGAGCCTCACCCGGCAACGCACCGGCCATAATTACTGCAAACTCGGCTCTTGTCGCCTTGGCGTCATAATCGTCATAATCATAAGTAATGATACAGTTATCCAGAGCATACGTTACATAAGCCTCATACCATGGGTCCGTTGCAGTAAATTCCTCACCGTCGTCGTTATAGATACTATAAATGCGGCAAGCCAGGGCAATCGTCTCGCCAACTGTAATGTTTCCCTGGGCATTGAAAATCGTAGCGCTCGAACCCTTCATCAATCCCAGCCTATACGCAGTCGCCACATTATCTGCGTACCAGACCGATGCCGGAACATCCAAAAATTGGCCGCCGGTATATGTATTAACACCTGCAAAATTTGCAAGCGTTGGTTCCGCCTTTTGCGATTGAACCACGCCAAATACAATAATCAATACGACAACAACTACTACTCCGATGCCAATCAACAACGGCTTTTTACTCTTCAAAACGATCATCCTCTCCGATTTGTTGCTTCCGTTAAAAGATAAATGCATAACCCAAATGTTTAAAAGTACATTAAATATACAATATTCGACAAAACACTACATATTTAATCAAAGAAATATTCAAATCATAATTTTTATTATATTTGTATTACTAATTCTTGTATATTAAAGTATATCCTTGTATATATATTTGATTTTTTATAAATTTTAATGCAATGACGTAATATCATAGCTAAAGTTGCAGATAACATGCTCCGCCATTTTCAGCTCTCGCAGTAAAACCGCGTTATAGATCGCACGATTGCCAAAACGACTGCGCAGCTCATCCACCGTTTGCTCCAGCCGCTGCCGCTGCTGCCTTTTGATCTGGTCATCAAACACATTCATCTGCTGCGGCCAATTACTCGGAAGCAAATTGATCACCCGCACCGTCAACGCACGCACCCGGTTTTGCCAGCCGTAATTTTTGGCAAACAAATTCTGCGCCTTGACGGCGATCTCCATGGGGCTTTGGCTGGGCACATCCAAAGGCGCCTGATACTGCCGGTAACTCAGCAGCTTATCCTTGACGGCAAGCTGCACGCCGCAGGCATACAGTTCATATAGGCGCAGCTTATGCCCAATATCCTGCGAAAGTTCAAGCAGCACCATCCAGACCTCCTCGTTATTGACAAGGTCGTCGCGGCAAGTGATACCGTGGCTGACCGATTTTACCGGCGGGCGCAGATCGTCAGTGACCACGCGGGATTCATCCAAGCCGCAGGCATAAACCCACAACAGACCGCCGTTTTTGCCCAGCAGCCGCTGCATTACCTCGGCTCCGGCATTGACGATATCACCGATGGTACGAATGCCCTGTTCGGCCAGCTTGCGCTCGGTAGACCTCCCCACATAAAGCAGCTGATTGGCCGGCAGATTCCAAACTACCTGCCGGTAATTATCGCGGTCGATTACCGTCACGGCGTCGGGCTTGCGCAAATCCGAACCCAGCTTGGCAAAAATCTTGTTGAAAGAAACGCCGATGCTGACCGTTAACCCCAACTCACTGCGTACGCTTTCCCGAATATGCTGCGCCATCTGTTCGCCTGTGCCAAGCAACCCCTGACTGCCCGTCACGTCAAGCCAGCACTCGTCGATGCCAAACGGCTCTATTAGATCGGTGTAACGCTGATAAATCTCCCGCGTCAGCCGCGAATATTTAAGATACTGTTCAAATTGCGGCGGCACAATAATAAGATTAGGGCAGCGCCGCTTGGCCTCCCAGTTGACCATGCCGGTTTTGACGCCGGCTTTTTTGGCCAGCTCAGACTTGGCCAGCACGATGCCGTGCCGTTCCTCGCAGCTGCCGCAAACCGCCACCGCCTTGCCGCGCAGTTTAGGCGCCAGCATCATCTCTACCGATGCATAAAAGCTATTCAAATCACTGTGCAGTATCACCCGCTGACCGGCCATTTGCCGCCCCTCCCAAAAGTTAAAAAATCCATTAAATCCGCTTGACAAATTACTCAGCAAGAAGTAATATGAATATATCTTCTTGCAACTTCGTATACATATTAGCAGTTTCC
Organism: Peptococcaceae bacterium UBA5752; assembly: GCA_002419055.1. Classification (GTDB taxonomy): domain Bacteria; phylum Bacillota; class Dehalobacteriia; order UBA4068; family UBA4068; genus UBA4068. Next base: position 128,214 of record DIFI01000021.1, on the reverse strand, counting down.
GGAAGATATGTCAATACGATTCGGAAGTTTTATGAAGTTGTTTTTTATCTGAAAGGAATATATATTATGATTAATTTTGCCGACAAAGTCAAAACCGCCCGCGAAACCATCGGCCTCAGTCAAGCCGCTTTGGCAACAGCCGTCGGCGTATCCCAGCGCTCTATCACCGCCTATGAGACCGGTACCGCCAAACCGCGGGGGGTAACGGCCCGCAAACTGGCCCGCGTCTTGCAGGTTTCGCTCGATTACCTGCTCAATGAGGAGGTTGACGACCCTAAATACGGTTTTGAGCAGGAAGCCTATCTGCAAAACATCGAAGCTATCTACGGCGCACGCGGCGAAGCGGAAGCCAAAGCCTTGCTGGAAAAGAATCTGGCGCTGTTTGCCGGCGGCGGTCTGTCGCAGGAAGCCAAAGACGCCTTTTTCGAGGCAGTAATGACCGCCTATGTCACCTGCAAAGAGCAAGCCCGCAAAACCTACGGCTCTAAGCAGGAGGATTAGCTGCACTACCTATTTTATACCGACAACAAAAAAACAGGCAGTTTTCACCGCCTGCAATCAAAGGAACTATTATGTCTATCGCATACATTTGTCAAAAAGTCAAACAAACAGCGCATAAATATCGGACTTCAGACCCTTATCAGCTTTGCCGCGACCTGCATATCTCGCTGCTATTGCGGCCCATGGGTACTAAGCGAGAGTCCTGCAAGGGGTTCTACCTGCTGCAATCACGCCAGCAGGTAATTGTGATCAACAACGATCTTTTGCCCGAGCTGCAGCGGATCATCCTGGCGCACGAGATAGGCCACGCCCTGCTCCACCGTAAGGCGGCGCTAAAAAAAGCCTTCTCCGATTTTGTGCTTTTCGATGCCGCCTCAACCTTGGAATACGAAGCCAACATTTTTGCCGCCGAGCTTTTGGTCAACGATCACGAGATACTCTCACTTTTAAATGACGATGATACCGATATTTTTGCCGCCGCAAGCTTCTTCAATCTGCCGCCCGAGCTACTCGATTTTAAATTACGGATATTGCAGCATAAGGGATATAAGTTGGCATCCCCGCCTTTGCTGGCCCGCAGCGACTTTCTCAAAGATGTTTAATCAATAAAAAGTTGTTTTTGACTCTGTTAGATACGACTATGGTAAAATCAGGTGATACTTGCTGCTACAACTTTATTAAACATCGTCATTGTAACTGATAGAATTTGAGGTTTAGGTACATTTCCATCTAATTCAAGTTCCACTTTATATCCCAATCCTTGATAAATACCTGATCCGCCATCATCCGCAGTTACGGTAGATACAACAAATAACGGTTCTTTCAGATTGCTACATCGATAACAATCAGTGGAAAACATACATATCCAACATATAATGGCAATCCCCATGACAATAATCAATACTTTTGTTATTTTCTTATAGGTTTTCATTAGAATCATCCTCCTATGGTATTTAGATATATCCTCTTCTGACTTTGTTCCAAGCTTAGCTTATATCCAAATAATTGCTATAACTTGTGTCTGTTTGTTTTTGTTCTCTAATCTATGTTCTTTTCCTGTACTAATAGTTATATCTACGAGCCCTGATTTATAAGGTTTTATATTATGAAAGCAACACCAAACATCAAAGTTTATGTTAAAGTAGCTGCCGTCTTCGAACAAGACGGCAGTATTTGCCCGATGACTATCACCTGGGAAGACGGGCATGAGTACAAAATCGACAAAGTGCTGGAGATTCGCCCCTCAGCCGCGGCCAAAGCCGGCGGCCAGGGTGACAGATATACTGTGCGAATCGGCGGCCGCCAAAGCTACCTGTTTTTTGAACGCAGCGCCGCCATCAGCGGTAACCGGCTGGGCCGCTGGTTCGTCGAGCGGCGGTCAGCCTGGTAAAGTGCATGTTTTTTTAGCGCAACCCCGTCAACAGCGGTGGTTTCTTCGGCCTCATTAGAGGCGGCCGGCGTAAACTTAATCATAATATAAGTATAGGTATTTTAAAAATCATCTTCTTAAATGAAATTTGCATCAAATCTTCCCCAAAATAATATACTTATTTCTGATAAGACAGCAATTTTGGCAGCTTAATTTTATAGTCTAAATATTATTACCGTATATTAAAACCGCCAATAATTATAATTGTTTAAAAATTTAATCAATTAACATTATCGCTGTGCTGACCGGCTGCGTTAAAATATAAAATTGAATTAAGCGCCAAAAATCCCAATTATTTACTTGACAAAATTGATGAATAGGAGTAGAATACCACCAATAATAATTAGTTAGACTAACTAATTAAGGGGGCGGCGGGAGTGCAAAATTTTTCGTTATTACTCAACAATATCCTGGTAGACACTTACCATAGTATCTTACGCTTAGAATCGGATTTTCTCCTCAATGACAGCCGCATTAACCTTTCTATAAGAGAAGTGCATCTGATCGAATGCGTAGGTACCGATAAGGAGAACGGGAAAGCGGTCAGCGAGATCGCAGAGTATATGAAAGTAACACGACCCACTGCAACCGTAGCAATTAATAAATTAGAAAAAAAAGGTTACCTGTCAAAGCAAGAATCAGCATTGGATGGCAGAATGGTCCACGTGAAACTGACAAAAGAAGGCCGCAAAGTCGATGAGTATCACAGAGCCTATCACCGCAGTTTAGTTCATGCCATCGAAACCGAATTCAGCGAAGACGAAAAAGAATATTTAATCAGAACTATTTTGAGACTTGATAATTTTTTGAAAAAAACTATCCCTCAAACTTAAAACATTTTTGCATATCCTAAAATTTAATATACGTCTTAAAAATATTGGAGCATATCTATGAGTTTTCAGGTGTTAGGAACCGGTCACTATGTGCCGGAGCGCATTGTGACCAACGACGAGTTGTCGGCAATGGTCGATACCACCGATGATTGGATCACCCGCAGAGTCGGCGTCAAACAGCGCCACGTCTGTACTACAGAAACAACAGCCGAACTGGCTTATCAGGCAGCGTTAAAAGCCCTCGAAATGGGTAATACGACCGCAGACCAACTTGATATGATCATCTGTGCCACCGTCACCGGCGATAATATCTGTCCGCCGCTCGCCTGCAGCGTACAAATGATGTTAGGCGCCACTTGCCCGGCTATGGACATCAATGCCGCCTGTCCCGCTTTCCTCTATTCCATCGACATAGCCGCCGGATTTTTCGCCCGCGGCAGAGTCAAAAAAATGTTGGTAATCGGTGCGGAACGCATGAGCCGTGTACTCGATTGGAGCGATCGCTCTACCTGTGTTATCTTCGGTGACGGCGCCGGAGCCGTACTGCTTGGCGAAGGAGATAGTTATCTGGCATCGGTCTTCCACACCAAAGGCAATGATGAAATTATCAAAATCGCTAATTTTGCCGGCATGTCACCGTTTTATCAAAACGAGACCGATCAACCATATGTACAGATGAATGGTCAGGAAACTTTCAAATTTGCCATCAGCTCCATTTGCCGCGATTTGCAGCAAGTAATCGCCGATGCAGGTTTGCAGGAATCCGATATTGCCTTGGTAATACCCCATCAGGCCAATGTGCGAATAATTGAAACAGCAATTAAAAAACTTAATATTCCGCCGGAGCGATTCTGTATAAACATTGAAAATTACGGCAATACTTCAGCAGCCAGCATACCACTGCTGCTCGACGAGCTCAACCGGGACGGCAAGCTACATAGCGGCGATTATTTGGCCTTATGTAGTTTCGGAGGCGGACTTGCAAGCGCCGCTTGTATTTTAAGATGGTAGTTAGATAGACTAACTAATTTTCGACATTTTAACTCAATACTGTTTGAATGATTTAGAAATTAATTCCTATATTAATTATAAAAAAACAATTTGGAGGTACAACTCATGGTATTCGAAAAAATTGCAGCACTGATTGCGGAACACGTAGGTTGTGAGGCAGCCACTATTACAGCGGAAACGACTTTTGAATCTTTAGGTATCGACTCGCTTGATACCGCGGAAATGGTCATAGAGCTTGAAGAACAACTCGGTATCGAGATCGAGCTCAAAGAAAAGATGGATACAATAGGCCAACTGGCCAAGTTCATCGAAGCGCAAATCGAAGCGCAAAAAGGATAATTCCATGATCAAAACAGCTCTTACAGAGTTACTCCCGATCAAGTACCCGATTTTTCAAGGCGCAATGGCTTGGATTGCCGATGGCAAGTTAGCTGCGGCAGTATCCAACGGCGGCGGTTTGGGGATAATAGCGGCAATGAACGCCGACGCCGACTACTTAAAGCAGCAGATCGCCATCGCGCGCCAGCTGACCGACAAGCCATTCGGTGTTAACATCATGCTGATGAGCCCCAATGCCGATGCTGTTGCGGAAGTTGCGGCAGCCGAAAAAGTCGCCGTGATCACTACCGGCGCCGGCAACCCTGCCAAGTATATGCCACGCTGGCTGCAAGCAGGCATTTGCGTAATACCAGTAGTAGCTTCGGTGGCCATGGCCAAATTATTAAGCCGTGCCGGAGCCGCAGCGCTGATTGCCGAAGGCGGCGAAAGCGGCGGCCATGTCGGGGATACCACAACCATGTCGCTGGTTCCGCAAGTCTGCGACGCAATAACTCTACCGGTAATCGCGGCAGGCGGCATCGCCGACGGACGCGGCGTGGCTGCAGCACTGATGCTCGGCGCTGCGGGAGTACAACTTGGCACCCGTTTTTTAGTTGCCGAGGAATGCTCGGTTCACCCTAATTACAAAGCGAAAATCATTAAAGCAACCGATATATCTACTATTGCCACCGGCAAACGGCTCGGCCATCCGGTACGCAGTCTCAAAACACCTTTTTCCAACGCCTTTTTCCAGGCCGAATATAGCCCGATCTCCGACCAAGAGCTGGAGGATATGGGTAAAGACTCGCTGCGTCTCGCCGCCATCGAAGGCGACTTGCAAAAAGGCTGTTTTCTGGCCGGACAGGTGGCAGGAATGGTGAAAAAAGAACAAACTGCCCAACAAATAATCGAAGAAATATTCGATGAAACCGAATTAATTTTAAAAGGAGCTAACAGATGGATAAAATAGCTTTGATCTTTTCAGGACAGGGCGCCCAATACAGCGGTATGGGTCAGCAATTGCGTGAATATTCTCCGGCTGCAAAAGCTGTGTTTGATTTAGCCGACCGTCTACGCCCCGAAACGTCCATGCAATGTTTCAGCGGCAGCGATGCCGAACTGACTCAAACAAAAAACACTCAACCCTGTTTGTTTTGCGTCGATCTGGCAGCCGCGGCAGCACTCAATGAAGCCGGTATCAAGCCGGATCTGGTTGCCGGGTTTTCGCTAGGCGAATTGGCGGCACTAACATATGCCGAGGCTTTATCGACGGAAGAAGGCTTTCAGCTGGTTTGCCGCCGTGGCGCGCTGATGCAGGAAGCCGGTGAAAAAAACAAATCGGCGATGGCAATAGTGCTGAAGCTCGAAGATGAAAAAGTCAACAACCTTTGCAGCCAAGTCGAACAGGTCTATCCTGTCAACTATAACTGCCCCGGACAGGTAGTTGTTTCCGGAATACCGGACAGCTTGGAATCATTTAAGGGAATAGTCAAAGAGGCCAAGGGTAAAACCATACCGCTCGGCGTCAGCGGCGGTTTCCATTGTCAATTTATGCAGCCGGCAGCCGATCGTTTTAGCGTCGAACTCAAAGAATATGATATTACCATGCCCCGCCTGCCGCTTTATTCCAATGTTACGGCCCTTCCCTATTATAACGATGATCCCAAAGATTTGCTGGCTAGGCAGATCATCAGCCCTGTACTCTGGCATAAATCTGTGGAAAACATGATCTCCGACGGCGCCCGTATTTTTATAGAAGTCGGCCCCGGTAGAGTCTTATCAAACTTTGTATCAAGAATCTCCGATCAAGTACGCTGCTTTCATGTCGAAGATATAGATAGTTTGCTGCAGACGATTGCCGAGGTGAAAATCAGTGCTTAAAGACAAAGTAGCATTAATAACCGGCGGCGGCAGCGGCATCGGTAAAGCTATAGCTTTAAAATTTGCCTCGCTCGGCGCTAATATAGCGGTGATTTACCCCGCCGATCCTTTTCAAGCCCAAGCCGAGGAAGTATGCCAACAAGTGCGACAGCTCGGTGTGGATGCAGCTGCTTTTTGCTGCAATGTATGCGATTTTGCTGCTGTCAAACAAACTGTGACAGCCATCAAAAACCACTTCGGCAGTATCGACATTTTGGTTAACAATGCCGGCATTGCCCGAGACGGCCTACTGATCACCGCCAAAGAAGATGATTTTGATTCAGTAATCGACACCAATCTTAAAGGCGCCTATAATATGATCCGCCACTGCAGCCCGATCATGCTCAAACAGCGCAGCGGCAAGATCATCAACATGAGCTCTATAGCAGGGATTATCGGCAATATCGGCCAGACCAACTATTCAGCCTCCAAGGCCGGACTTATCGGCCTCACCAAATCAACAGCCAAGGAGTTGGCCTCGCGCCATATCTATTGCAACGCTATCGCCCCCGGCTTCATCGCCACCAATATGACCGAAAATATCGATCAAAGCAATCCGCTGTTTGCCCAGATACCGCTTCATCGCAAAGGGCAACCGGAAGAAGTGGCGGAGTTGGCGGCATTTTTAGCCGGCGATTGCTCCAACTATATCACTGGTGAAGTAATTAAAATAGACGGCGGGCTTGCTATTTAAAGGAGAAAAATTAATGAGAAAAGTTGTTGTAACCGGCTTGGGAGGGTTGACCGCGATCGGCAACGATATCCCTACAATTTGGAAAAATTTACTTAACGGCGTCAACGGCATCGGCCTAATTACCCGTTTTGATTGTTCTAACCACAAAGCAAAATTAGCGGCAGAAGTCAAAAACTTTGATCCGCTGGCCTACATGGATAAAAACGAATTGCGCAAGACCGATCTTTTCACCCAATACGCTATTGCAGCAGCCAACGAGGCTGTAACCGACAGCGGTATCGTCGGCACTGTCGAATCCGATCGCTTTGGCGTCTATCTCGGCTCAGGCGTCGGCGGCATTAACGCCATGGCTACAGAGCAGATGAGAATAGCGGAATCGGGACCACGGCGTGTTTCGGCGTTTTTTGTGCCGATGATGATCTCCAATATAGCGGCAGGTCATATCGCCATCCGCTTTGGCGCCAAAGGGCCCTGCCTCTTGATTACAACAGCCTGCGCCAGCAGCACCAACGCCATAGGCGAAGGTTTAAGAGCCATCCGCCACGGCTATGCGGACGCTTGCATAGTCGGCGGCAGTGAAGGTGCAATTATGCCGGTCAGTATTGCCGGATTTGCCAATATGATGGCGCTATCCACATCTACCGATCCCGACGCCGCCTCGCTGCCTTTTGATAAACGCCGCGAAGGCTTCGTAATGGGCGATGGCGCCGGTATGTTGGTAATAGAAGAATATCAACACGCTATTGACCGCGGCGCAAAAATTTACGGTTTTCTCAGCGGTTACGGCTCTACTTGTGATGCTCATCATATCACCGCCCCCGACTCCAGCGCTGAAAGCTCCGCACGCGCCATCAGCGACGCTTTTCGTGAGGCGGGCAGCCCGCAGGAAGGCGGTATTTATATCAACGCCCACGGCACCGGCACACAGCTCAACGATGTGACCGAAACCTTAGCAATCAAAAAAGGATTAGGCGAAAAATTAGCTTATCAGGCCATGATCAGCTCAACCAAATCGATGATCGGACATATGCTGGGTGCAGCAGGAGCAATAGAAGCTGTCTTCGCGGTATTGGCGCTTAAACACGGCAAAATACCTCCGACAATTGGATTAAAAGTACCTGATCCCGCCTGCGACCTAGACTATGTGCCTCTTAAGGCAAGAGTGTCCGATATCAAAACGGCGCTCTCGGTTTCGCTTGGTTTCGGCGGTCATAATGCCTGTATCGCTTTCAGCAAATATACTGATTAAGCCGTTAATTATTGCCAAGTAATTTTAAACACCAACTTCGTAAAATTCTCTCATTACTCATAGCGGCTTGTGCCAAAGTAACTCATTCTGCCACAAGCCGCAAACTCTCCTCTTATATTTCTAATCTCTTTGAGGAAAGGACACTTTAAAAAATGAATCAAGAAGAAATAAAGAGCATACTCCCCCACCGGGAAAATATGCTATTAATCGATGAAGCAAATTTAATTGACGAAAAAGCCTGCGGCCGTTATCACGTGCGCGGCGACGAATGGTTTTTACAGGGTCACTTCCCGGGTAATCCGGTGGTGCCAGGAGTAATTTTATGTGAGATTATGGCGCAATCGGTCTGCGTACTCCTCGGCGCTTCCCAGACGGCAGGTGTCATCCCTTATTTTACAGGTATCGACAAGGTACGGTTCAAAAGGCCGGTACGCCCCGGTGAAATCATCGAGACCGAATGCGTCTTGACCAAGACCAAACCTCCTTTTTATTTTGCCTCAGGCAGAGTCTTTGTTGAAGGTAAACTCTGCGTCACTGCAGAATTCTCTTTCGCTCTTATCAAGGATTAGAGCAAAGACATTAGATTACGAATCTATAATCCATAATTTACTCCTAATAGTACATTTCCAACATGATGTTGGAAATGTACTATTTTCATGTGTAATTTTAATTATAAAACAAGATTACTGATTTCTTGATAATCCTGAAGCTATAAATATATCCATTGTTATTAATTAATACTAAAACTCCAAAGAGGAGTGAGTAAATTGCCGTACGGAATTATTTCTGTTTTCATACCTATCGCTGTTATCTTAATGGCGATCACCACCAAAAGAATAATCAAATCTGGCTCTTGTCATCGGCGTGGTGCTGGCAGGAGGCGCTTTGGGGGACAATGCTTCACCCCTGGGAGAAACAGTCATACTGTCCGCCACGATAGCCGATGTGCCGGTGCTGGAACATGTAAAGTCGGAGCTGCCGTTTAGTCTTACCGGAATTGGCATATCCGCGGTGCTGTTGATCATTTTTGCTTATTTAAGTTAAAATATTTGGTTAATTAAATTTTAAAGCAAAGTGGAAAAAACTATTTTTTATGTCAAATCGCCTGTATATGCTTTTTTGAAATTGAAAAAGCAAAACGATTTGTTGACTATAAATTTTTTGTGTGCTAAAATTATTGTCGTGCAATGTGCGGGAGTGGCGGAATGGCAGACGCACCAGCCTTAGGAGCTGGCGGGAAACCGTGTGGGTTCAAGTCCCGTCTCCCGCACCACTACGAGAAACCTCGAGTGCTCATAAGGACAAAAACAGACTGACGATTTGTCAGTCTGTTTTTGTTTGGGCGTATACTCATCCTATATCTTACCGAAAAAATACAGGTAGACGCAGCCATTTGAGTTTGTACATTTAACAATTAATCAAAAACTGACCGTTAAGCAATGATTACATGTGGAACAAGATATGAACCCCCGGCGTTTTAAGGGTACAGTCCGAGCAAATCGTTAAAAATAATGAACCATTAAAATCTGCATACACCTGTAGGGATGCCGCTTGGATAATTTGGCATAGCCAATTATAATCGTGTCAGATGATATTATTATAATGATGACGACCGCTGGCAAAAACCTCGTCTGAATAATTCAAATGGAGCCTATCATGAAAAGAATATCATGTATCATACTAGTCGCATTTATGGGCATTTCTTTGATCTCCTGCGGCACGCCTGCCGCGCAGGAAATATCATTGTCCGCAAAAGTGGGTGCACTTATTACGCCCACCTTAAATTCATTTTTCAAAAGGAAAACGGCGGCTTTGAATGATATTTCAAAACCGCCGTTAGGCAACTGTATTACTAATCAGAGCAACTATCCGTCCGCTAAAACAACGGTTTTTTTATATGCTGTTGAGGCGGTTATCTAATTTACTTTGTCTGGTTTTGTTAGTTTGTAAAGTAATAATCTACTCCATTGACCTGGATACCACAGTAATCATCCAAATCAATAATTCCTACGGAAACGACCGAAGTTCCTCCCCAACGGCCTGATACATGAACCGTTTCATCCCCTGTGTTATGGCCATAGCTTAGTTGGTAGCCGAGGTCGCGTCCGGTGAATTCGCAAACCGTTCCGTCAGCGTAAATCAACTTTATATCAAAGAAATCATCGAAGTTTTCGTTAACAATCGAGGTGAAGTAGAAGCCAATACGCGAAACATGGAAGTCTGTAATTCTCTCTGTGCCATCAGAGGTTTCGGCATGGAGCTCATACTCTGGAGATATATACTTCTGCACATCCAACTCCAAAACAAGCCCTTCATATGCAAAGCAGAGTGTATCAACATCATTCATACTGATACCATCATCGAGAATACAGCTTATCACATAGGTCATGTCGGCATCTGCAAACATCGTTTTTGCTTTTTTCCCAAGATCACTTGTTTCTATATATGTTGCACTCTCGTGAGTATAAATGTCAACGCGCTCACCGTTGCTTAATACCGCATAGGTATCGAATTCTTCTTGTACGTCAAGGTCTCCCGCAGCAAACCTACTTTGACTTTCATCCGTTAGCCCGATAAAGGAAACAATCATATGGCAGGTATGTTCGTCTGCGATAGCACCATCTATCCGAAGTTCCATATCCTCATTGGAAACTGATGTCACAGTGGATAAAATCTCCTCCAGATACAAATCGGTTTCTCCGCTGAAATATGCCAACAATGTATCAACAAACCCGGTTGCAAAGGCAGCAGAAACGCCTACAACCATAGTCAGAGCAAGACACGCGGCACACGCGGCAAAACGTTTAGTAATGCGTTTATGATACTTTGCTGTATCAGTGATTTGGATTGTCGAGCGGTTTTCTGCACGCTCCACAAGGTCTGTATCAATATGTCCAATGGCATGGACAAGGTTTTCGGGTTTCATAATATATCCTCCCTTTCAAGATAGGCATATAATTTTTTTCGCATCCTAAATAGTATGGATTTGGTTTTGCTTTCGCTAATAGAAAATTCCTTTGAAACCTGTTTAATTGGACAGAAATGATAATAGCGTCTTATGAAAATATCTGCCGATTTATCCGGCTGTTTCCTTAGAAAATCGCTGATTGCCTTTCCGACCAATTCATACTCTATCATCTGCTCTACTGTATTGCATTTGGTGGCAATGATTTCATCCAGTTCATCCAAAGCTAAAGCAAGTTCACCATTACCGCGTTTCTGCATAAACCGCGCTTTATATCGGTTAAGGGAAAGCTCTCGGGTGATTTTTCCTAAAAAAACCGACAACCTGATCGGTCTATGTGGAGGCATAGCATCCCAAACATGAAGCCATGTATCGTTTACACATTCTTCTGCATCTTCCGTGTTTGTAAGTATGTTCTTTGCAATGCTCCCGCAGTATGCTCCGTATTTTTCAGCAGTCACAGTAAGCGCATATTCATCTCGCTGCCAATATAAATCTACAATTTTTTTATCATCCATGCGTTGATTGCCTCCTTTGGATGAAATAAAAGGCCTTTCACTTATATAACCAACTTTTTTCTTGATGCGTTGCAGTTATTTAAAAATTATAATTCTGCCATTTACCAGTAAGTATCAATACGCATACTACTTCATTCTATCACTACGAGAAATCTCGAGTATTCATAACGACTAAAACAGGCCGACGATTTGTCAGTCTGTTTTTGTTTGGGTGTATATTATTTTGTTTTCCGGTCTGTTATAATTTGGTCATCAAAACACATAGAAACAGGAGTTTTAGCTACAATGTTTTTGGGAATATGAAAGGAGTAAGGTGTGAAATATAATTTAAACTTAGAATGCATATCCGTTCAGGAATATAAAGCGCTGCTGAAAAAACAAAATCTGCTACCTGGGCGCAGAGTCCTCTGGCAAAATATTGACAAAAATTTTGCTCTGTTTGAAAACCAGGACATCGAAACTGTTGCACAGCTTAAAAAAGCCCTTTCTACTCCTGCGAAAATTCAGGCTTTTGCAAACGATACTGGCATACAGGAGAATTATTTAGTGATTCTCAAAAGAGAAATTGGCAGTCTGGAACAAAAACCTGTCCCGCTGGCAAGCTTTCCCGGTATCAATCCTTCACAAATTGAAAAATTGAGCGAGGCCGGGTTGAAAACTTCAAAAGACTATTTTGAGCATAGTAAAGCCATATCGGATGAATTATTTTTTCTTTGTGATCTCATCAGAATTAACGGAGTGGGCCCGGTCGCCGCGAAAGCATTTTATGAAGCCGGATATCGGTCTGTTTCAGACGTCGCCAGAGCGAACGCGGCGGTTATCCTTGAGAAGGTCTCCGCTGTCAACGAAATCCGACGATATTATAAGGCAAAGCTGGGCCTGAAAGATATGCAGTTTTGTATTGATTTTGCATCATTGTTAGTGGAGCATAATTCCAACTTATCGCTATGATTAACATGCTATTTTGTAATATTCGTTTGCCTGATGCCTAAACCTTTATTTTATGCTGGTTTCCGAGTTTGTCATTATGAGCACTCGTACCAGCATATTTTTAATTGGGGTTGAGTGTTAACTGTAAGAAGCTGAGTCAAAAAACATTTCCATTTATTAGAAATATTAACAGGATTTACATTAATTGCAACGAAATTAGCGTTGATATGGTACTAATGAACGCAGAGCCCTGTTAGACGTTTAGACCTGTCGGAGCCAAAGCTTAACCGACCATAAGAATCTCGTACGCAATGATCCAGCCAGCAGCTACGACCACTGGTTGAAAGTTGAAGAACGTCGCTTGGAAGAACAATTTGTATTAAAACTTTCAGCGATTTCGTGAAGTATTTGAAAATAATCAAAATCATATGGGGAGGGAAAAAAGTATGGAGTTGAAGCAAATTTATCGAAAACCCTTAATTCAAATAATCTTCTGCTTGAGCATGATATTTGGATTGATACTGACCAATAGTTTCCTGGGAACCGGCATTGCCGGTGCGGCAGAAATTAGCTGGAATATTGGTACGGATGGGGACCTTGTAATTACATCCGGGGGCGAGTATCACGTTACAGGTTCCACACAAACAAATACAATCACTGTTGATACTGCTGATCCGGTTATAGTAACCTTGGACAATGTATCAATTGATGTATCTCTAATTGCCGGGGAATGCGCTTTTGACAGTGGAGCAAGCGTTACGGTATACCTGAAAGGGGCAAATATATTAAAAAGCGGAGGCATGTCTGAGGATAAACTGGGGCAACCCGGCTTAAAGAATCAGGGAAATGATAATTTGGTGATTGCCGAAGATCCTGTTAATCACGGTTCATTGACAGCTACCGGAGGCAATAGAGGAGCCGGTATCGGCGGAGAAGGTGGGAAAACAGGCGGTTCAGTAATCATTTATAGCGGCACTGTTACCGCTATCGGCGGTCTTGGTGCAGCTGGCATCGGCGGCGGCGGAAATGTTTTTCTCAATAACCAATATGTTTCAGCCGGTGGTTATGGCGGATTAGTGACTGTCAATGGAGGTACCATCACAGCTACCGGTGGTTCTCAGGGGGCAGGGATCGGTGGCGGCGTGGGTAATGAAAGCGCTACAAACGTGGATACGGGAGTAACAAGGATCAACGGAGGTACTGTCAACGCTACCGGCGGTGACCTTGGCGCCGGTATTGGTGGCGGGTGTTATAGCAGTAACGGGTCGGTCTTCATAGACGCTGGCATCGTCACAGCTACTGGCGGTCCTGGTGCAGCGGGCATCGGCGGCGGGCACGTTGGTTCGGGTGGTACTGTGACGATTCGCGGCGGTAACCTGACAGCCAATGGCGGTGGATCAGCCGCAGGCATCGGAGGTGGCGTTTATGGTTCCGGTGCTGTTGTAGAGATTCAGAACGGCACTGTTATAGCCAACGGAGGCGGCGGTGCAGCCGGCATCGGCAGCGGCGCCAATTCAATCACAACTGTGAATTCAGGAACGGTCCATATTATTAATGGAACTGTTACCGCTACAGGTGGTAGTGGCGGAGGAGCCGGTATTGGCGGTGGCTGGAGAAACAACGGCGCCGCTGTAACCATTGACGGCGGAACCGTAACGGCTAACGGCGGCTCCCATGGAGCCGGCATCGGCGGCGGTGAATCATCGATATCACCCGGATTCAATGTCATAACAGATGGCGGTACATTGACGGTTAATAACGGTGTCGTCACGGCTGCCGGCGGTCAATACAGCGCCGGTATTGGCGGCGGTTACTGGGGTTCCGGTGCGGTGGTGGTCATTAACAACGGCCACGTGGAGGCCTACGGAAGCGGATGGGGCGCCGGTATCGGCGGCGGTGGTTATGGCGGCCAATTTGGGGTTGTCGGTACTTTGACTATCAAAGACGGTTATGTTCAGGCCGAAGGTGGTGAATCTGCCGCGGGCATCGGCGGCGGTTATCTGCAGATTGGTGGAACAGTGAATATCAGCGGAGGAGAAGTCATTGCCCGGGGCGGGACTGACGCTGCCGGTATTGGTGGCGGACGTGAAAAAGCAGGCGGAACAGTAAACATTACAGGCGGCAGCATTACTGCTTCCGGCGGTTCCTACAGTGCCGGTATTGGTGGTGGCGCTTATGGGGCCGGGGGGACGGTTATAATCAGTAACGGAACGGTTACGGCTGTTGGCGGTACCAACGGTGCAGGGATCGGAGCCGGATTTAACAACGCAGGCGGTACTGTAACGATTACCGGCGGCTCGATCAAGGCCAGCGGCAACAATTCCGATGATATTGGAGGCAGCGGCAGTGCAAAGGGTACGGGCGTTATAACAAACGGAACCGAGTTACTCGATTGTCGCATTATGGAGGATTATGTAGCGGAGGAAGATCCGGAACCGGTAACGATCCAATTAACCGTGACCAGAAGCACTCCTCACGATTATTCTTATGTTTATAATTATACCGGCAAAGGCCATGGGGATGGCGACACAAACCTATATTTTTATTTACCTGTCCGCATTGTCACAGAACTCAGTCTTGAGAGCAGCCTAAATCCTTCGATTTGGGGTGACGAGGTGACTTTAACCGCGGAGCTTGATAGTAATACAGCGACAGGATCGGTAAAATTTTTCGACGAAGACGTCTTATTGGGTACAGCGACACTTAACGATGGCTCTGCAACATTTGATATCGATTCTTTGTTGCCGGGAACACACACGCTACGGGCAGAATATCTGGGGGATGAGTTTTATGCGCCATCCACATCGGATGATTTAATGCAGACAGTTAATAAACTGCAGACTATCATCACCTTGGCCAGCAGCCAAAATCCTGCGCCTATCGGTACGGAGGTGGCATTTACGGCAACAGTTGATCAGGTTGACGCCAGTGGCGCGGTAGAATTTTATGACGGCGCAAGCTTAATTGACACGATAGATTTAGTGGATGGCATTGCCGTTCTGACAATCAGTGATTTGATCTTAGGAACACACCCGATTAGTGCAACTTATCAGGGAGACAGCTATTATGCGTCCGGGGATTCCAATGTGGTGGAACAAGTCATTACTAAGATTCCTACCGACATTACGCTGACCAGCAGTCTAAATCCATCCAGCCTGGGTGCACCGGTTACCTTTACGGCGACTATCAATCCCCTTACTGCTGTTGGCAGTATTGATTTTTATGATAACGGGATGTGGGTTGGAGAGATAGCGATTACGGATGGAAATGCGGTATTTGTCACCTATTATTCCATGACTCTCGGTTCTCATTCGATCACAGCCGCATATGCCGGCAATGAAATTTACGCACCAGGCAGCACCGGTACGCCACTCAGTCAGCAGATACTTAACTCTACGACCGGCGGCGGTGGTGGCGGCGGCGGTGGCACCAGCGGAGAAGTGACCTCTGCTACTGTCAAAGTCGGCAACAGCTCTACCCTGCTCCCGTACAACGCGGTGGGTAGTACGATATATGTTAATATAACCCAAAAGATCCTCAACAATCTTCTCAATATGGGGCTGAAAGAAAAAGGTCTGAATTTTGATTTATGCGGGATCTCCCAGGCCAGACAATTGGTTCTGCCTTCTGATAACGCCCTCTTTGAAGCTAAATATCTGATTGTCGGCTTCCCGGAGATTTCCCTTAATTTTGATCAGGATACGCTGGCGGCGCTACAAGAGAAAGCAAAGGGTGGTGCTATCACCATCACGGGTAAGAAGGTAGATAAATCCGAACTAAATCAAGACCAACAGAAAAAAGCAGGAGACAATCAGGTTTATGAGATCACGGTTTTAGCCGGCGGCGAACGGGTTTCGGATTTGGGCGGCCAGATAACGGCAACCATCCCTTATACCTTGAAAGAAGGTGAGGACGCCGATCATATCGCCATATGGTGTTTAAAAGAAAACGGTGAGCTGGAGGAGATACATTGCAGCTATGATATAGTGACGCGCACGGTTACTTTCGTTACTGATCACTTATCTTATTATGTCGTCGGATATCAAGAAGCTTCAGTCTGGGCAAACCCCTTTAGCGACGTAGGAGAAAACGACTGGTATTACGATTCGATAGCATATACCAATCAGCATGGCATGCTGAACGGAGTTACAGCCACTGCCTTTGGTCCTAACGAAACTACTACCCGGGGCATGGTGGTAACCGTCTTATGGAGAATAGCCGGAGAGCCAACTGCCGGAGAGAACGGCTTTAGCGACGTAAAAGCCGGCGCCTGGTATTATGATGCGGTAACCTGGGCGGCGCAAAACGACATTGTCGAGGGCTACGGCGACGACCGCTTCGGGCCGAACAATGCCATTACCCGCGAGCAGATGGCGGTTATCCTGTTCCACTATGCCGAAATGAGCGGTTATCCCGTAACAGTGGACGGAGATATGAGTGATTTTGCTGACGAAGGTAAAATCTCAGCCTGGGCGGCAGCAGGCATGACTTGGGCGGTTGCGAACGGACTGATCGAAGGCCGGGAAGATGGCTTGCTTGATCCGTCCGGCTTCGCCACCCGTGCCGAGGTTGCAGCAATTCTCATGCGTTTTTGTGAGATAGCCGGGGAATAAATCTATAATTTCGGAAACTGCAGCTCTTAATGTTTACGCGGAACAGCCTAAGGAAACAGAAATCAAAAAGAAACGGGCAGAAAAAATCTGCCCGTTTCTTTTTGCCGAGAAAGTCAGGATGCCTTTTTCGGCAGCCTGAGTAGATTTTATTTGAAATCTCTTTTTTTAACGAATCAGGCTGCGATTTGTGTGGCAACAATGCTAATATTTTTGCCTTAGGTAATAAACCTCCTGAAAACATGTCGGTTCAGATCACAATTGACGGTTCGTTGGCAAGCACCTTGCCAAAGTCGCTATTCGTATTTGGGCTGCCATTGATTTTTGTGGTAGTAAATCTAGTCAAAAAGTTGTCGCTTGCAAGAAAAATAGATGTTTCTACATATGGTTTTTACATCATTCCGGTGATGGCAATATTGCTGTAAATGGGGAGTATTTCGATTATTGGCATTATCCATAGCTGCTATCACCTCCAGATCATGATATTCATTTTGGGTACTAATTCTTATATCTAGTATAATCTATATAATCTATATAATCTATATAAAATTACGATATTTTAATTATGATACGAAAAATTCTAGAAGCTCAATTTGCATCTCAAATGAACAGAAAGTCAACAGCTATTTTTAAAAATATCGAAATAGATGTTGACTTGTTTATGCCAATCTGTTATTATCTATTTAGAAAAAAATAAAAATAGAATGCGAGGGGTGCTGTTTGGGATTTCCTGAAACATTCAAAGCCCTTTCCGACCCGGTACGGCGAGAGATACTGGTTATGCTGCGTGCAGGCAAATTATCTGCTGGTGAAATCGCGAGTGCTTTCGATATATCTGGCGCAACGATTTCCTACCACTTATCTCAGCTAAAAAAAGCGGAGCTTGTCACCGAAAGCAAATACAAGAACTTTATTTATTATGAATTGAATGCTTCTGTCTTTGAAGAAATAATGCTGTGGGTCTCACAGTTCGGAGGGAAAGATAATGAAAAATAAAGCAACCGTTATTTCCACAGTTTTATGCCTTTTGCCGATCGCATTATCGGTGCTACTCTATAACAATCTGCCGAATCAGATTGCCGTTCATTTTGACGATGCCGGCAACCCCGATAATTATTTACCGAAGGCTCTCGCGGCATTCGGTCTGCCACTGTTGTTGGCTGCAATAAATCTGTATTCGCATTTTCGTATTACAGTGGACCCAAAAGTTAATAATTCCGCCGCTTCGCTGCGAACGCTTGCCAAATGGCTCATCCCAGTCGTTTCGCTGATCGTTATGCCAATCACTTTGTTTATTGCAATGGGAGAAAAGGTGCCGATTGTAATGATTGTTACCGCAATTGTCGGCCTTGGAGTTGTGATAAGCGGAAACTATCTGCCAAAATGCAAAAGGAATTACACGATTGGCATAAAGCTTCCCTGGACGCTTGACAACGAAGAAAACTGGAACCACACCCACAGATTCTCTGGATTTGTATGGACCATCGGCGGTATTTGGATAATAATCAACGCGTTCCTGGGGATCCCGTACCTAATGATCGCAACCGTTGCCTGTCTTATCGTCATACCGTTTGTATATTCTTACATCTTTTCTCTTCGGCACAGTGATTGAAGCAATAGAGAACCTCCTGAAATGGCAAAGGGCGTTCCGTTTTTATGGAACGCCCTTAAAATATTTGGCTGGCAGGCCGATATCTTGCGGAGTTTATAATTTGGTTTTAAGTTTAAAATGGATGAATATATTCAGAACAAGGGGTTATTTCATGTGAAACTGGTGTGTAATTAATGTGTAATTAATGTGAAGTTTATTTGACAAGACTGGTATGTTTTGCTAAAATATCGTCATTAGACACGCCATTAGCATGCGTTAATACAACTACTCCGGTAGAGGTAATAGTTGTTTTTAATATCTTTAACAATAATATTTGATCGTTACTCCATAGGTAATGCAAAACCCACGGTACCCGGAAAAGCCCCAGAGAAATCTCAAGCTGACCGATACAGCGAAAACATGGAGGGAGCGTCGTATACATATGAGACTTAAAAAAAACCTAGCTGCTATTTTTGTGCTGATGATTCTGATAACCTTGTTTAACTTGGGTGCGCCTGCTGTCGCAGCCGCCGCAGAAAGTCAGGTAACTACGCAGACAATTTATACCTCTGCCTCCTCGTGGGCACAACCGGAAATCGCCAAAGCATACGGTTACGGTCTTATACCTGATGACATCCTGTCAAAGCAGTCGCCAAAACCGGCTACCCGCGAGGAATTGTGCGAGTTGGCCTCGATTCTTTATGAAAAGACAATGGAAAAAACGGCAGCTCCGGCTTCGCCGAACCCCTTTACTGACACAGACAATCCCGAGATACTCAAAGCATATGCCTTAGGTATCACCACGGGAACCTCGCCGACCACCTTTTCGCCCGGATATTTAACAACGCGCGAGCAGGTGGCTACCATGTTCAGCCGCGCCATCCGCGTTATGTTCCCGAGCGCGGATTACTCCACCGTCGGCGCACCCGTATTCAGCGACCAGAAGGATATATCCTCCTGGGCATTGTCGCATGTGCTGTATATGAGCAAGGCAGGTATTATCAAGGGATCGAACAATCTGTTCTTGCCGCGCGCAATCACCGCCGCTCAGGCATCTTCCGGATACGGAACCACCACGCGCGAGCAGGCCATAGCGATTTCCGTTCGCATTTATGAAACATATAAAAGTTCAGGCAACAGTTCTGACATCGGTAAGGACAATTTGGCCCAGTCCTTTATAGTAACGTCATTGCCGATGCTCAGCGAGTCGGCAAAGCTGGGCATGATCGACTTTAATAACCGCCTCTTCCGCCCGATCTATCACCCAAAACTTACACTGTCGGCGGAAAGAGGCGCGTCAGCCTATTCCGCATCCCCCTGGTCGTCTTTGGTTTCTCCTGACGGGGATCAGTTGAAAACATTTAAACTGTCCCTGCCCACAGATGTATCATCCCAGACAAGTGCGATCGTATGGCAGGTTTCGCTTGTCCCCTTTGACGGCAGCGCGATCAAAAGCCTATCAGCCAAACCGGGCGGCCTGCTGCTGAGCGGTACGCTATCCGGAAAAGCGACCCAGTTCGACGTCAATTTTGCCAAGGTATTACAAGCAGAAAACACACTGCGCCATACATCACAAATCAAAATATCATCCGGGCTTTCCGGCAGCATTGTCATACCCGGCAATATTACTTTGCCCGGCGGCTTTGGCACAAGCGGAACGACCCAGACTTACGGGCAGACATCAACGCCGTTGCGTACATACTATGTGCGGGCATTCCCGGTGGACGCCGCCGGCAACAGCATTGGCGACGCCGGAGCGGGCCTGCCGGTTCTTTTCGGTGACCCGCTGCCCTCGAGTACGTTATCATCGGCACAATGGCAGATTCCGGCCATTGGCAGCCTTTTTTCGCTTAAGCCGGCCAAGTGTGCCGGTTCGGTAGGCTATGATGGAGAATTTCCTAATAACTTTGTAGATTCAAATGAGGTTGTGATGTTAAACACATCACCTAAGCTATATTCTGTTCTGCCGGCGGGCTTCCCGGCAAACACTCAGGAGCTGCGCATCCAGGTCAGCCTTGCCAAATTCAGCAGTTCGTCGGGAGATAGTTGGCTCAATACATCCGGTCTTGTCTATGAAAACAGCCTGTTCCCAGGCGATACTGTCTATCAGGGGCTTGCCGATTACAAGTCTTATGGGGTTGCGATTGATTTTTCAAAATTTGTACCATCCGACAGTAAGCTTCCAAAGTCGGAATATGTTCAATATTTTGTCCGCGCCGTCGCTCTGACGCCGGGAACGCGTACGGGTACCCTCAACGCGGCCTATTCCAAGACCATCACCATCAACTACGGCTTTTCGCAGGCAACACCGCCCGAGTTCCTATCGGAGGTGAAAATCAAGCCCCCGATCCCGACCATTGAAAAAGTCAGTTATACGCCGGTGCAATGGGAGACGCAGGGATGGCAATACCACTATGTGGTCACCCATCAGCCTACGATGAAGGAGGTTTTCGGCCCCTTCTTTGCCAGCGACGATCTCTATCAGCCCTATACGGTCGGCACAAAGCTTGACTTCACCCCCCAACCGGAGAATAAATCCTGGTGGGAGGAAGCTTGGGATTCGATCACCAGCTTTTTCAAAACTCTTACAGACTTTTTCGTCAAGGTCGTCAACTGGGTCAGCAACGCGTATGCAGATCTAAAATCTGGATTGATTAATATCGTTGTGTCGGCGCTTCCCAGCTCCTGGCAGGAGTCGGTTCGCACGGCGCTGACGGCGATAGTCGATTACGGCCTGGCATCGATGGGGATTCCGCCAACCCTGCCAAATTTCGACCAGCTGGCGAATATGGGGACCGATTATTTGGCTACGCTGGCCATGGAGCAGGCGGGAATTCCGGCCAACTCGCTCGCGGAATACGGCGTTGATAAGCTGTCAGATGAAATCGGAGACAGCCTGTCCGACTCGGCCGGGGCAAGCTCGCCCAATCCGATGAACTGGAATTTTGTGCAGCTTGACCCTGATTGTCTCTACCGACCCGCTTACCTGACGGTCGAACTGTACAATCCTTACGACAAACCAACGCCCGCCGGCAAACTGTCCTTCACGGTAGATAAATTTATGGACACAAGCAAAAATGGCTCGGACATGGGCATCACCGGGCTGTTATCTGCTTATGGATCCCCATATGTCTGCCTTTATAAGCCGGTGTTCGGCATGGAGATTCCTTCGCTTTACCCGGGTCAGCGGCTAACTGTACCCGTCATTCTCGAGGAATATGTGGGCATTCCATTCCCCGGTTGCACAGCGCCCGTCAAATCCTCTGATTATGCGACACTCTACGGCGGATTGGGTGAGTATAACTTCACACTGTTTATTCAGTACGACCTTCCGCCAATTATGGAGGAAGCAGCAGAGCAGGGGCATACAGAGAATGCTATTTACAGCTACAGCGCGCTGGGCAACGGCAGGAGCTTTACACTGCAACCCGGCAATAGCTACAGCAAATAGATTACGAAGCATATATAATTATATTTAGTTGACAAAAGTAAGTCTGATGGATAGAATTAATTTGTTTGAGAGTTAATCATTCTATCAGACTCTTTTGCGGGATAAACTAAAGTGGTAGAGTGTCACCTTGCCAAGGTGACAGTCGAGGGTTCGAATCCCTTTGCCCGCTCCATATTTAGAAATAAGGGTTTTGTCAATAGACAAAACCCTTTTTATTATTGATGTTTGACAAAAATAACTAAGAGACTAGGCGTCTTCTACCATTTGTCACTTTACTTTGATATTTCCCCCCGATGGAGTCTTGCCACTTATAGTAGCCAGGAAATAACCATATGTGATTAAAATATTTGTCAATTATCTCATCAATAGACTGACTTCGATTAGGCGTCACCGATAGAATGCCGCAGAAATCGATAAGTCTTTCATATATGGAGAAATGGCACTTTTATTAAAGGCTTCAGCCATGTATAATATATTAAAAAGCTTAGGATGGTGAAAACATGAATTATATGGATGTCTATACACCATATTCATTACTTTTCATGGTGGTTGTCACCATCTGTATCATACTATCGGCACTATTGATAGCGTATTTTACGGTTATGACCAAAAGAAAATATTTATTTTGGTGTTACCTATTTGTTCAGACCTGTTTGCTTGTTTGGCTTTGCAGCAAAATCCTTGAACTGATTGCGCCGGTGCAGGAAATAATGCTTATACACTTAAAATTTCAAATAGTCGGAGTTTGTCTGTTAATCCCTGCTCTTGTACTTTTTTATATTGCTTTAAGAAAACGCAAAACGGGTAAAAAACTGCGGCTTTATATTATAATCGCAGGTATTGCAATACTGACATGTGCTGCGGGTGCAGTTTTGACGGTGCCAAAGTGGATCTTTGATTATTCTCCCATTTGTGCTTTTTTGCTATGGAATGGGTTCATTTTTCACAAGAGACGGAGCATTTTTACCGAGCTTTCGGAAATGTCCATTGATGCTTTTATGGAAAGAGCTGAGGATGCCATACTGATATTTGACCGCGCGGGAAAGCTGATGGATTACAATCGCCATGCAAAAGTTATATTCCCTTTTATTAATAACGAATACACGATAGATTGTTTTAATAGTTACCTGCGTTTACAGATCATTTCGGGCAGTATAATTTCTGCGGCGAAAAATGATGCCAAACCGCAGGAAATCAGTCTCACGTATGACGGCAGTACTCACTATTACATGTTTGCGCAAACAGAGCTTAAAAATAATAAAAATTTATTGATTGCCACGATTCTTACGTTTCATGATATAACGGAGATGACGCTTCTTGTGGATGAACTGGAAAAAAAGAATCTACAGCTTGAAGAATTAAACAGCAAACTGAAGGATTACATTGCTGTTTCCCACCGACTCGATGTAGAAACAGAAAAAAACAGAGCGGTTATGAAAATTGAAGAAACATTAGGGCAGCACATCGCCGAGCTGCTGGGGGATTTGGAAACACTCGAAAAAACAGCAGACAGCGAATCCGACGATATGATTAAAGAGAAGCTATCTCAATATATCGAGAATGGTCGGTCAGTTATGTCCGATATACGTAACACGGTAGAAAGTCTGACGACTTATAACGAGAAAGAGGAGAAGAAGCATGATTAGAATCGCTATAGCTGACGACCAGACACTTTTGCGGGAAATGCTTGCGCTTATTCTATCACAGGATAACGAATTTACAGTTGTGGGGGAAGCGGAAAATGGCCAAGATATTTTGCAAATCTGCAAAGAAAAAAGCCCTGATGTAGTACTTTTGGACATCAGGATGCCGGAATTTGACGGGGCATATGCTTTAAATATTATTAAAAGGCAGTTTCCGGATATCAGGGTTATCATGCTGACCACCTTTGGCGATGAAAAAAATGTGCTGAACGCTTACAGCAGCGGAGCGGACGGATATGTCATGAAAGATATCAAACCGCAAATGCTGGTAATGGCTATAAAATGTGTATGTAACGGGCTGTTTGTTGCCCATGATAGTATCCATTCAATATTACGCAGACAGATGATGGATCTGCCTCATGTAAAACCGGCGCAACTTAATGCGGCCGAAAATTTGTATGACGAATATGGGCTGGATTATACCGACCGTAAAATCATACGGCTTTTGGTCAGCGGCAAGAGCAACAGAGAGATTGCCGAGGCGCTGAACTTTTCTGAGGGAACAATCAAAAACAGGATATCAAGAATATTGAGTGTTACAGAACAAAAAGACCGTACTCAGATCGCGGTATTCGCCCTGAAAAACAATCTCATCTGACGGGGATCACTGCCTGGAGAAAAAATCCCTGAGTGTCGTAGGAACCGCAGGTTAAGGAGCCGCCGATGGCCGCAAGCCTGTTTTCAATACCCGCTATACCCATACCTTTGCAGACTTTTTCACATCCGATCCCGTCGTCAATGACATAAACCATAATCTCTTGGGGGCAAAAACGAAGGATAATATCTATTTTACAGGCTTTACCGTGGCGGATTGCGTTAGTGATACCTTCACGGCAAAGCCTGAATATTTCAGTTTCGCAGTCCGCCGCAAGCGCCCGGATATTGCCGGAGACCGTAAGTTCTACAGGGACCAAGGCTGTGCAGGCCGTATCGATCAGGCTGTTGATTCTATCAATAAGACGGGCGTCGGAAACCATATAGGCATATCCTGAAAATGAGCGTTTTTTCATGCATTCTCTTAATATGCCTGTTGCCTGATTTAGGGAATTTTTCAGATAAAAGCCCGGTTTGCCTAAGGACAGCCGCGCGGCCTCAAGAATAGAAATAACCAGTATAACGGAATGTCCAAGCACGTCATGGGCTTCTTCGGCTATCAGATTTCGGACTCGTGTGATGGCGAGATTTCTGCATATAGAGGTTTGTTTGGCCAATTTTTTATTAAGCAATAAAAGCTTTTTATTTTTATTTTCCGTGTTGTTCATGATCGCCTGTTTGAGTGTAATGTCTATAAATCTTAAGGAATATCCGCGGATAATCTCCCCTATTATAACCGGCTGGCGAATAGCCCGATAATAAAAGCCGTTTTCGGTTTCATAAGTAATATCAAAGTTTTGGGGGGTAAGAGCGATAAACCCAGCCGGTTCAAACAAAACAAGCTGAGGATTGTTTGATATCTTTTTAATAATTCCGGCTTCATCTTTGGCATACAGAAGACCGCCTTCAAACAATCTTTTAAAAGTGTCGTTAAAATCAATGATCTGCTCATCGGCATCCAACAGGAGGATAGCATCAGGGATTGATGCTAAGGCTTTTCTGCGGGCAATCTTGATATCATCAAAGAAACGGTATCTGAAGATTGCCAGAGCAAACAACATCAGTGAGATATTACAGGAAATCGGTGTGATATCACATGGTGGCCAAAACCCAAACAGTGGTTCAAACCATCCAAATACATAAATAATGTTGGCAGCGAGAGGGATAAGTATGGCGATGGAAAACAACAAGGCCCGTTTGCGCCTTTCGCCGAAATAACTTTTGGATACTTTTACACAAAGGAAAATTCCTGCCAGTATAAGCAGGTAATTATATGCCTGATGAATATAGAAAACGATGCCGAAGCTGTCGCCCCAAAAATCAAAATGGGAATAAAAGAGCGAATGATAAGGATTTGTAATCAATAAAACCAGCGTTAAAAGCGGTACAATGCCCATAAGTATGATGTATTTAACAGCGGGCAACTTTCCCGTCAGATATAGAAAAGCGAATATTAAAAAAGCCTCGCCCAAAAAACATATCCCCACATATTGCAATACCACAAATAAATATTTCAGGCCAATATCAGGCGCCACGTTCTTCAATATTTTAAAGACCATCCAAACAAGAAGAAGCCCCTGCGTTACAAGATAAGAGTATAGCAGCGGGATTTTTTTTGCCTTTAGCCAAATGGCAAAATTAACAAAAATGAGTATGAATATAGAAGTCAAATTCAAAAGGATCAGATAGTAAGTTTCATAAGCAAATATAAGGTCCAAACGAATACTACCTCCTTCTTCTCCCCCCGACATGGCTCCATCTGTCTCTATTATAAAGTGTAACTGAAAGTCACGCAAGCAGTGACCAACGATACTTGAGTATATAGTACGTAGTTTTATATAATTATTTAAATAACTATATATCGGAGGGAAATATCATGAAAACGAAGGGATTTTCACTATTGGTTCTGATACTTATGCTCTCGGCTATAATGTTTTTATCTGCCTGCTCGGGAAGCTCCGATGAGGCATCGCAGTCCACTGATAACGAGGAAACCGAAATCAACGCGGAGGATGCGACGATAAAAAGTGACGGCAACAAAGTTGAATATGAGAGCAATGACGGCAAAACCAGTTTTGAGGCAGGTACGGAAGGTTCGGTTGATCTTCCCGAAGGCTATCCATCCGATATTGTCCCTATATATCCGAACGGACGGGTAACGCTGGCCGGCAGGGATGGGGAAGGATATGCCGTGGCTATTGTAACCGATGACAGCATTTCTGACGTTCTCAAATACTACAAAGAAAATACTTCGCTGGATGAGGTAGCTGAACAGCAAACAGAAGATATGGCTATGATAATGGGTACCGCAAAAGGAATGAATGTAACCGTGATGGTAACTGCAAACAATCTCTACGATGAGGGCGAAAATCTTATCTCTATCGCCATGGGCAAATAAGTTTCACCCTATATTAAAACGCATATGCTTTTTAGAAAGGTAGATGATTTATAATGATGGAGAAAGAAACAAATATCTTTAAGCTGGTATTAGTTATTATACTAGTGACATTTGTGATGTTGCAGAGCAGCTATGTTGTTTTTGCAGCAAGCGAGCCCAGCAGCTGGGCACAGGAGGAAGTAAACGAAGCGCGCGGCAAGGGTCTGATCCTCCCATCTGCTGACAGCAATTATCAGGGAAATATTAGCCGCGAACTGTTTTGTATGCAAATCGTCAATATGGTTGAAACAACGCTTGGTACGCCGGTGACGGTTACGATTACCAATCCGTTCCAGGACATCAATAATGAGTATGTAACAAAAGCCTATCAGCTTGGTATCGTAAATGGCGTATCTGCGACAGAGTTTGCGCCGTTATCGTCTATAACAAGACAGGAAATTGCCGCGATGATGATGCGCAGCGCCAGAGTATTGGATCAGCTTGCCGGCAAATCATACTCCGATGTTAGCGGTAGCGAATCAATCACATTTGCAGATCAGGACGACATTGCCGCCTGGGCTCTTGCAGATATCAGAATCGCCAACAGCCTGGATATTATGAGGGGCGTCGGTAATAATCGGGTAGATCCCAATGGCAAGACAACGGTAGAACAGAGTATTTTGCTTGTAAATAGGCTTTATGATGGCTTTATAGCTGCGCCCACTACAGGCACTGGCACTGGCACAGAAACCGAACCGGAAACGACGGAAAACACAGCACCGACCGCGCTGGCAAATCCTGTTCAATTTGCGGTTTCTGAGCAAACCGTGCTGGTGATTGAGGCCGATCAGCTGGCCTCGGATATTGACGGAGATGTTTTGACAGTCGTGGCGATCAACGGCCAGACATTGCCCTATTCCACGCCTTACGGCACGGCGGAGCTGACAACCGATGGCAAGATCAGTTATGTCTCCGACGATATCACAGCGAACCTGATAGATGACTTTGTCGTCACCGTTTCCGATGGTACAGACGTGACACACATCAACATAAGAGTAAACCTAACATATTCATTGGTGTTTATTTTAAAACCTTCTATTTCCTCGGTAAGTGTAACAGGTAACCCGATAATAGGTCAGACGGTCAGCTCCTACATGATTATGTATTTGGGAGGAGTCCCATCTCCCGCTGCAACGTTGTCCTATCAGTGGATGAGCGCATCCACTGCCGGCGGAAATTATGTCAATATTGCAGGCGCGACTTCATCCTCCTACGTGATTCCGATGAGCAGCGAGGGCAAGTACCTCAAGCTCAAGGTGACCGCCAGCGGGTCGGCTGGCGGCAGTGCCACA
Source organism: Peptococcaceae bacterium UBA5752 (assembly GCA_002419055.1). Classification (GTDB taxonomy): domain Bacteria; phylum Bacillota; class Dehalobacteriia; order UBA4068; family UBA4068; genus UBA4068. The sequence continues at coordinate 100,168 of DIFI01000021.1, read as the reverse complement.
AGTGCAGCTATCGGCCCGATAACCTATGCTTTTGCCGGCGGTACGGGAATTGCGACAGATCCCTACCAGATAGCAACAGCCACACAGTTTATGCTACTGAACACAGTACCTACTTCGAACAAATATTTTAAACTTACCTCAAATATCACACTTGCAGAAAACGCCTATATTACCAGCGGTTTCTACGGAACCCTGTACGGATACGGTAATACCGTAACTTTGAATATAAGTGAGAGCACGGGAAACTATGTTGGTCTATTTGCGCAAACGAAAAGCACGTCCTCTATAGTAACGGTCAGCGTAACAGGTAATATAGAAACCATCTATTCTAGTGTAGGCGGAATATCCGGCAGAAATGACGGAATGATTAATATGTGTTCATCGAGTGTAAATATTACGGCTGATGATCACGTGGGAGGGATTGTCGGTTTTAATACCGTTAGCGGAACAGTAACCCGCTGCTATTCATCAGCGGAAATAGAAGCAGACGACTATATTGGCGGCATTGTCGGCAGCAATTCCGGTATGGTATCCCGTTGCTCATCCAGTGGCGCCGGTGATGTTACAGCAGGAGCAATGGCCGGCGGTGTAGTCGGAAAAAATATATCAGGTGGCATTATTATATATTGTTTTTCCGGTATTTCGGTATTTGCTAACGGAAATGAGGGCGGCCTGGTCGGGTGGAACGAGGGAATAATCTCCGAAAGCTATGCGACAGGAAGCGTAACCGGCTATAATAATATCGGTGGTTTGCTGGGCTATAACAACGGCGGGACAGTATCAAGCTCATATTATGACAAAAACACTTCCGGCAGAAGCGATACCGGTAGAGGCATTCCCAAAACCACAACCGAGATGAAGACGCAGTCCACATATGTTGGGTGGAACTTTACAAATATCTGGAACTTTACAACCGGGAACTACCCGTCCCTCAGGTAAATATCAACTGAATATATATTAAGCAAGAGATAAAGACACGTCACTGGCGTGTCTTTATCTTAAGGTTATTTGTTTTAGCGATTGATAGCGCAAAAAAATCTATGGCACATATTCTCTTAGTTATTGAGTTATGGTGGGAAACTATTGTCTATCGACCACTCACTAACCATTAATTTTACTTGTTTTTTTCAAAAAATGCTGAGTGCCACTCACACCAAAAAAGCCCCTGCCATCTTAGATAGATGACAGGGGCTTTTGCTGTTTATCGCTATGCAATATTGTTTTATTTTTGCTGCATTGCTATAATATAACCACAGTTGAATTATGAACACTGACAAACGCGTACATATTAAATTCATGATTAATGGAGGCATTTTTGATGATACAAGATATTTATCCCAAGACATATAACTGCGAATACAGCGAAAAAGAACCTTTAATAAACAGCCGCATTTTCTTCTTTTATCAAAACCAGGTTCTGGCATCACATCAGGACAATCAATTACAGATACCGATTTATTACCAAATCGAGGATAGCGTTAAGCAAAAACTACATTTTCGCTATCTTTTTGCCATTGACGAAACGGATTATTTTCTGGCGGACAGCGGACAAGATTTTAGCTTACCTCCTTATCAATATCAAAATATCAGCAGCTTACGCGGCGCGCTTCCCAAAGACCTTTCCTTTGCCGCCGCCACCGCTTATCATTTAGCCAACTGGTACCGCAATAACCGTTACTGCGGCAGGTGCGGCGCTTTGCTGCAACATGATCACAAAGAAAGAATGTTACGCTGCGACGGTTGTCATAATATGGTTTACCCCTGCATTGCTCCGGCGGTGATTGTCGCTGTGACAAATAATGATAAAATCCTCATGACAATATACGCGGAGAGAGAATACAAAAGACATGCGTTGATCGCCGGCTTTACGGAGATCGGCGAAAGCGCGGAAGAAACAGTCAGGCGGGAGGTCATGGAAGAGGCCGGGCTAAAAGTAAAAAATATTACTTACTATAAAAGCCAGCCCTGGGCTTTTGCCAGCAATTTGCTGCTGGGCTTTTTTGCGGAACTTGACGGGGAAGATACCATTACCTTAGATACAACGGAGTTGGCAGCGGCTCAATGGTTTTCCAGAAATGAAATTACGGAAGAAGACGACGGGATTAGTCTTACCCGGGAGATGATCGTGGCATTTAAAAATGGCTATGCTGCCGCAAAAGCTCCCGGCACTACTTAAACAGACAACGGAAACTTATTGTTGTCTGCCCTGATATAGAAATATAGCCTCCCAAAAGCAATTTTGGGAGGCTATTATTTTATAGATGCATTTGAGACTTTAGGGCATTATCTCTTGATTCTCTATTATTCGGCTGGTTTAACTTCTTGAGGTTCCTCAACCATCTCTTCTTTGATAGCCTTGATAACAGCATATATCTCATCATCCGCATCAAGTATTTTGATCTCTGCGGGCAGGTTCAAATTGACAGCAGTGATGTTTTCACCAGATTCTTTGCCCGAGATGTCGACTATCACCCCATCAGGCATCAGCGCTGCTTTTGCCGTAACTTCGACCTCTGATTTGTAAACCTGTAACTGCAGCGATCTGTGTTCCAATTCAGCATTGCCATGAAAGTTAATCGGCAACTGCATTTTGATCTCTTTATCCTTTGAGACCAGTTGGATTGTAACATGGATGATTTTATCTTCTACAGCATGTTTTTGAATTTCCTTAATAAAACCAAACTTTTTCTCAGCGCCTAAATCAACCCATATTTTGGCATTCATTCCGTGTTTTGAGATGATTTTATTCATCGCTGCCATTTCAAATTTCACAGAGGTAGAATCTGAACCAGCCTCATTAAGAACGCCCGGAATAAAACCGGCCTTTCTGACTATTTTCGGTTCTTCGCTTCTTTCCATCGCTTTTAAAATTGCAATTTCCATTAAAAACACTCCTTTTGGCTTCTCGCCAGTATCTATAACAATTATTAGATCGTTTCTTTAATACTATACCTTTATTGCACAATGTCAAGTTTCGCTAACCTTATGATCCGCAATATGCTTGATTATTAAGCAAATAAGACATAAACAGACTTTGCTCCAAGGGAAACGTCTGCTTTTCTTTTTACGCAGGAGTATGATATAATCAGGCTAAAGTTTAGTAATATTTTATGTTTGATGCTGATAAATACGGACTGAAATACACACACATCACACATTAAACTATATAGAGGGTAAATATATGATCCTATATTTCAGTGGTACAGGCAACAGCCGTTATGCGGCGCAGGCCATCCAATCTGTGACAGGTGATGAACTTGTCTGCCTCAACGAACTGATCAAAAACGGCAGCGTTGATGCTCTGCACTCCGAGAAACCGTTTGTGTTCGTCTCGCCAACCTATGCCTGGCGGATGCCAAGGGTAGTGAGTGCATTTATAGAAAATAGGCAATTTGTAGGTAGCGACAAAGCCTACGTCGTCCTCACCTGCGGTTCTGATACCGGAAACTCGGTGCAATACGCAAAAATCGCCTGTGAGGAAAAAGGCTTTGACTTTTTAGGTTTGGCATCGGTCGTCATGCCTGAAAACTATATTGCTATGTTTAATACGCCCGACAAAACACAGGCCGATAAAATAGTTGCGCGGGCACTCCCGCAGATACTCAATATTGCAGAATACATCAAAAATGAGGAGCACTTGCCCTCTGAAAGAATGAAGTTTACCAACAGGTTGAAAAGCGATGTTGCTAATAACGTATTCTATATGTTAATAAACGCCAAGGGCTTTAATGCGACCGCGTCCTGCAACGGTTGCGGAAAATGTGCTCAGTTGTGCTCATTGAACAATATCAAAATCACCGACAGCAAGCCGCAATGGGGGCTTAACTGCACCCATTGCATGGCTTGCATCTGTGGTTGTCCTATGGAAGCGATCGAATATAAGCATAAAACGCAGGGAAAACACAGATATTTCAAAAGTCCCCCCGTCTAATCATTGAATCGGCATATCCTCAATCATCTTTCGGTGGTCCTTAGAGATACTCAAAAAAACAACATCTAAGCAATAAAGCTTAGATGTTGTTTTTATTCTTTAATGCCCAAATCAGCCTCAGCACAAGTATCGCGCAGGTTGATTTATTCAACCAAAGTTGCTTACCAATCCATTGCTTAACTTGCTGCGGCTAAATTAAAATATTATTAAAAGATGATCTGGACCATCCGAAAATATCTGTCGTACCTTCAACTTGAAGACTGTGACAAAATCTTGCTGATTCCCATAAACTACCGTACAAAATCCAAAGTTTATGTTTACAGCAGGTTAAGCGCAGGATACTGAATTATATAATCTGCTGCATGAAACGCCTGCACAAATGTCTGGGGGAATAACAAGTAACCGTTCCTTATCAATGTGCATAAAATAACTTAGAGCTATTTTTATAGCTCTAAAAAATATTTTAAGGAGTGATATTATGGCTTTGCCAGCACAGCCGTGCGAATGTCTGCCATATTCAAATATATGTTGTTGTGGTACGCAGACCGGAATAACCGCCTTACAACCGGAGTGTCAGACCCTGCCCGATGGTTCGGTGGTTAACAACCCTACCTTTGTTCTTGATCTCAACGCTTCATTTTGGACGTATAAATTCCTAACTGATTGCAATAGCACAACAAGAGGAATAAGCGGAATTGGAATTCCAATTTGTCTTGAAATAAATGCAACAAATATTACCGTGGAAGAGAAAATTGATGGCTGCGGTATCTTTAATACCGTGCCATTTGAACTCATTCAGAATGATCCAAATTTCGGCCCTGCCCCTACTGGTTTTCAGTTTCTGAAAATCGAAACAGACGACAGGTATGATAAAGGCCTTTGCGTCGAATACAGAATACGCATAATCGGAGATTATCCTGAAGCAGTTCAGCCAATAAGTGTTAAAGCTACTAATGTTGTTTATAAATTTGCATGCACTAATTGCTTTATTGTACCCGGGTGCACGGAAAAGGGAAAACTGCTCGTATCAAAAGAATGTGCCACTGTTATCAGTAATAATCAAGCCTCATTTAAATATGAGGTCCATGTAGACAATGTTGGAAAAGGCGCTTTGAGTCTTGTGGAATTTGAAGATATAATAACAATTCCTTTGCAATTATCAATAGGTACTATTACAGTATCTCCGTCTTCCCTCAGAATAGATACCAGTATACCAGGAAAAGTGAAAATACTCGGAAGCATTGGAACAATCGTACCCGGCGGAAGAGTTGTTATAACTTATACTATCCCCATTATTGGGATCAGCAGCCCCGGCGGTTATTTAATAAGCAATATGGCACGTGCCGCCGCGGAAGGTACGGAATCAGCAGATTTGTGTGGAACAACATTAAATGTTGTTAAACTCAGAGCCGATAAATGTTGCTCGGTCAATGGCAGTGTAGGAACCTTTAAAATTACAATTTCAAGTATCGGTAATTCGCCTGATGTAGTTATTGATATATTTGATCGAATGCAAATACCCATTGGTGTAACTGTTAATTTCTCAAGCTTCAACGGTTGTGAAGCATATTACGCTGATACGCTCACACCTATTCCTTTGAATACTAATATAGTTGGGCCCATCAGCATTGATATAATTTGCAGAAACGCTGCTGTTCCTTTAAATGGAAGTTTTGAAAAAACGATTAGTTACACTCTTGTTTCAAGTTCAGTAGCTAAGGCTTCTGTTGTTAACACGATAACAAATGTATCTCCGAAAGATATTGAGAATCTTGTTTACGAGGGCACAGAAAATCTTCCTGCTACTGCAAATATAGAGGTAGAACTTCTCCAAACTTGTCTTACACCCTGTTTATAAAACATTAAATTAAAAAACTCCCATGGATTATTGGATTATTCCATGGGAGTTTTTTAATTAGTTGCATATTCCTTGAGCTGCGCTCTTATCATTTGATCAGCGAGATATTCAACGCTTACCAAGTGATACAGTTCCTAATATTTTAGCCAGGATAAGAATTCCCACCGGAATACTATATCTAAACGGTATCCTTGTACCTTTGACCAAACGGAAAATTCACTTTGTTATCCCGACCTTTTCAGGTTGGCAGAACATTTCATCGTTCGTCTCCCGTACAATCCATAAAAAGTTATCCTAACTTTATATGCTCCTTTAGCTCACTGATATGGTTTTTCAACATTAGTCGGAATAACATCTGTGGTTGTCCTATGGAAGCGATCGAATATAAGCATAAACTCAGGGAAAACCCAGATATTATAACACTGAAGTCCCCCCGCGCAATCATTGAATCGCATATACCCACTGATCATTCCAATTTGTCTTGCACAAGACTATAAGCATTTTACATATAGAAATACTGCATTTGGTAGATTAGGGCTAAATCCAAGGTAGTTTTCCAAATTACAATATCATACAAAACCTACTAAAAAATGGGTGGAACAAATGACAGTATGATTTATATCATACGTTATGTATTATGTGTATTATTGGAACGGACAAAGAAAACACCACTTTGGAGCTATAATGATAATAAAACTGATCCAGCCCAAAATGAATAAAAGACCCATGGATACAGATTTAAAAACTCGCATGTCACCTTTATTGGCGCTTTTGACAATCACAAAAATGTTTTATAAAGAACATAAAGTTATCATTGAAAATGAAAACATTGAAGAGATTAATTATGATGCCCCTGCTGATATTATCGGTATTACCGTTACAGTAGATGTAATGCCAAGAGCAATTGAGATTGCCAAGGAATTTAGGAATCGAGGAGTTCCGGTAGTTGCGGGTGGTATCCATATAACGGCATATCCGGACAGTTCAACTGCCTATTTTGATGCAGTATGTGTGGAAATGGCGGAATCAACATGGCCGCAAATTATCGATGATCTGCAAAATAATTCATTAAAGAAGCTATATCGCTGTAAAGATGGCATCCGTGGAGATGAAATCGTTTCACCGGCCTATGATTTTATTGATAAATCTAAATATCTGTATACAAATATTATCAGCACCAGCCGCGGCTGTCCGTTTCAGTGTGATTTTTGCTATAACAGCTGTGAAGCTTATAAAAAGCTTTATATTAACCGCCCTGTAAAGAATGTTATTGCAGATATCAAAGCTCTTTGCACAAAACATATTATGTTCATTGATGATAATTTCATTGGCAATCCCGCATGGACGAAAGAATTGCTCAAAGCAATCAAACCTTTGAAATTAAAATGGAATGCAGCCGTGTCTGTGAACATTGGCAACATGCTTGATTTACTTGACGAAATGACAGACGCAGGATGTCAGAGCCTATTCATTGGATTTGAAAGTTTGAACGAATATGCAATTAGTAACGTACATAAGGGACAAAATAATGTCAAAAAATATGCAAATCTTGTAGATGAAATTCATAAACGAGGAATAATGATCAATGCCAGTTTTGTATTTGGATTGGATGGCGACGATAACACAACATTTAAGACGACTTTGGAATGGATTGTCAAAAATAAAATCGAAACAGTTACGTCACATATTCTTACTCCATATCCGGGGACCAAGGTATATGATGAATTTGTCAAACAGAAGAGAATTATCGATTATGACCTGTCAAAATATAATACTGCAAATGTTGTTTATCAACCGCAGAACATGACTCCGCAAGAACTTTACAACGGTTATATCTGGATATATAAGAATGTATATAGCTTCAAAAATATTTTGAAGAGAATGCCGAGATCAAAAAAGCAGTGGGCGCCGTATCTTGCCTTTAATTTTTTATATAGAAAGTTTGGCAGTATGACGGAGAAATTCTGTGATCTTATATCGTTTAACAGAATCGGAAAATTTGCCCAGTGGATTTCATACCATATTAATTAACTATATAAAGAAAATAATAAGCTTTTGCCTTGACAGAAACGCAAATTAAGCAAATAATACAAAGATAAATACACATTAAGCGTGTATTTATCTTTGTATTATTTGTCTTAGCGATTTATGATCAAGGAAGGCTATATAGATGCACCGGATAATATGTTTTTTGCGGCGGGAGAAGCTGCTGGCGGCAATGATCGCGCTTGCTGTCATCTCGCTGCTGATAACGGCAGATAAGGCGGCGGCGCTGGCGGGAAGTTTAGGCTACATAGATTTACGGGTGATCTCACTGCTCTTTTGTCTGATGGCGGTGATGGCCGGTTATCGCAGCTGCGGTATATTTGACGCAGTGTGCCGCGCAATCACGGCGAAGAGTGATAACAGCAAAAACGTCTCGCTTTTGCTGACTGCCGTCTGCTTCTTCGCCTCGATGCTGATCACCAATGACGTAGCGCTGCTGACATTGGTGCCGCTGACCATCACCATCTGGGGCGGTAGCGATGAAAAAGCGCTGGCGCAATTGATCGTTATGGAGACAATCGCCGCCAATCTCGGCAGTATGGTAACGCCTGTCGGTAACCCCCAAAGCTTATTTCTTTATTATTACTATCAGCTTGGTATTGGTCAATATTTACAGATCATGCTGCCTTTGGGGCTACTCAGCTTCGTTTTAATTATGCTGATACTGCTACGCAAACAGGATCTGCCGTGTAAAATCAAACCTAATATCAGCAAAACACAGCTTAATAAACCGGCGGCGATCCGTTGCACCGTCATCTTTGTCATCTGCTTGCTTAGCGTCGCGCATCTGCTGCCCTACTGGCTTTGCCTGTTGCTGACCGGTGGCTGGTTTTACTTGAGCGACCGCGCTGTTTTGCGCCGCGTCGATTATTCGCTGCTGGGCATTTTCGTCTGCTTTTTTATCATCGTCGGCAATATCAGCCAAAGCGACCAGCTCGCCGCAGCGCTCAGCACACTGATCAACGGGCGGGAAACGCTGATGGGAGCACTGGTCAGCCAAGTAATCAGCAATGTGCCCGCAGCCATTTTGCTGGCCCCTTTCAGTGATAATGCAGCTAAGCTGCTGATTGGCGTCAACATCGGCGGTTTGGGTACATTGGTCGCATCCTTAGCCAGTCTGATCTCATTTCGGCTCTACGGCTGCCGAAATAGTGCCCGCAAAGGTTATTACCTGCTCTATTTTTCTGCGCTTAATTTTGCGCTGCTGGCGGTACTTTTGGCAGCGGCGACGCTGCTGCCCTAGCAAACCGACAACAGAAATACAGAAAGCCCGCAACCAATCATCGGTACATCGCGGGCCTTCTCAGTCGGCTTGTGACTGATATAGCGTTATTCGCGCCGTTCCATACCGGATCTGCGATTTGCTTTGGGAGCTGCGGCTCGATCAGGTAGTTAACGTACGGTACTATAAAGCAAGAATAATAAAACAGCAGCACAATATACATACCTACCGAACCGCGGCAAGCAGAAAGCAAATAATATCAAATATAAAACAGCATTAAAATAACTTCACGCGCATCTGAATATCAAAACAGCACAGCTTAAACATTGCAGGTTGTCTCGTTCTACTGACAGCATAGTATTTACAAACAATATGGAGCATGCTAGAATTTACTATATATTATATAAGTTAGAGTCGGAAGGCAGGAGGTAAAATACCATGTTACATTCTTTCACACGCAACCACGATGACCTTTCCACAGACGCAGGTTTTCAGTTTGAATTCTTCTGCGACTGCTGCGGTAACGGTTTCAAATCCACCTTTGTCGAATCCAGTACATATAATCAGAGCAGACGTACCGAACGTTTAGGACGCGGAGCCGGCGTACTCGGTGGTTTACTCGGCGGTAAACTCGGCGACCTCGGGTGGGCAATGGAACGCGGCAGCGACCTCATCGGCGACCGCCTCAACAATCAGAGCCCGCAGTGGCGCAAGGAGCAGGAAGCCGCCTTTGATCAGGCGCAGGCAGAGGTAAAACCCCATTTTCGCAAATGTCCTTCCTGCCAGAAATGGGTCTGCGTCGACTGTTGGAACGAAGAAGAAGGCCTGTGCGTGGAATGTGCTCCCAGAGAAAGCACTTATGTTGCCAAAGCCCGTTCGCAGGCCATGCAGCGGAACATAGATGAAGCTGCAGAGAAAGCGACGGTATGGAACGGCAAGATCGAAAGCCGTACCACGGTCTGCCCCCAATGCGGCCATCCCGCCGGCAGCGGCAAATTCTGCCAGAACTGTGGCGCGCCCATCGGCCTGCAAAAATGCAGCAACTGCGGAGCAGGAGTAGCTCTCGGCATCAAGTTCTGCCCTGAATGCGGTACTCCCATGAGCGCCAAAGCCGTCTGCCCCAGCTGCGGTACTGAAAACGAGCCGGGAACCAAATTCTGCGGCGAGTGCGGTTCAAAATTGTAAATATGACAAACGACGTCCATTATAAATGCACAATGGCTTCTCCGCAATATAGCGGAGAAGCCGTTGTACATATAGGCAAAGACAAACTGGATTTCCAGACGGAAAATGGGGCGTTCCTGCTGGATTATGCCAATATCCGTAGCTTTTGCCTGCATAACTATCACTTTTTCCTCGATACTGCGGATGGAAAGGTCGAGCTTTCGCAAATGGGCCACGACACGGAAGGCTTCTATGAGCAACTATGGCTGGCTTATAACCGCCGCAGCCGGGAGTCGCTATTTGTGGAGACCGTACCGTTGATGGAGGCTGAGGGCGAATACAGTTATACTGACAACGGCGGAAAGGCCAACGGGACAGCAAAGCTCAGCCTGTACCAGACATGCGTCTGTATCATGCCTGCCGACTGCAGTGGCAGGCGCATTCCACTGTGCTTTGTGGAGGGTTTGACGCTGGGCAACTACACCATCCATATCACGCTTGATACCGAGGAAAGCTATGATCTGATCCGGCTGGGGCGGAACACAAAACCCTTTTTTGAAAACCTCGGCAAATTCCGCAAGGAATCGCAGCAACAATGGCAGGCCGCGCATACGTCATTGGCAGCCGGTATGGACAACCGCCTGGGCGAAGCGTTGGAACGCTATCGCTTTCTGCAGAATACCTGCGGAAGAGACTGCGTGATCTCGGGGCTCTTCTCTCCCGGCGGCAGTGCATTCTGGATCGCCGCTGTCGGCAATGGCTCGGCTGCCGTAGAACTGATTACGGGGGAAAAATCTGCAACCTATTTGTACGGCTTTACCTGCGGCGCAGAGGCTTTCGATAAACGCCTGCGCCATGCCATGGAAGCTATGGGCCTGCACCGTGAGATTATTTTCATGGAAGAGGGCGCACTAAAGGCTAATCCGCTTTATTCCATGGCAGCAGAGCGGAACGCACATCTGCGTTTTCTGCGCGGCTGCATGACCGGACGCGTAATCCATACAGAATCATGGCAGGAAAAAGTGATAGAAAGCCTGAAGCAAACTTTATAAAAGTTTTGTAAATGATGACTCAATTGGAAACGACGACTTTGGTTCACTTTACCTGCAAAACGAGTGCCTTTGGTAGTAATTACGCAAAGACACGCATTGATATCGGCAGCAGTAGACACGACGCAACAGTTTCAGCGCTGACGTTACCGATCTAAGAGCAAATACCTATAACTGTCACTGCATCAAAGTCAAATATTGATTTTTACTTTAGATCAAAGTAGAATAGTATTATTATTTTCATCATAAATGATCGGAGGATAAAACATATGGCTGAGATAGTTTTTGATGCGGCTATTGAAAAATACAGAAACGAAGTTATGGACATATTCAATTATTATGTTGACAACAGCTTTGCCGCCTATCCTGAAAGAAAATTGCCTGAAAAATTGTTTGATATGTTTCTGGAAACAGCCAAAAAATATCCGGTTTACGTTATCAAAATTAAAGATACGGATATAGTAGCCGGTTTTTGTCTTTTGCGCGCCTATAATCCTTTTTCTTCATTTAATGAAACGGCCGAAATCAGCTACTTTATTGATAAAGATTACGTGGGCCAGGGAATCGGTAAAAAGGCCTTGCAAATATTGGAGCAAGACGCCAAAAGACTCAATATCAAGACCATACTTGCCGATATTTCCTCAAAAAATACCGAGAGTATCATGTTTCATAAGAAACACGGGTTTAGCGAATGCGGGAGATTTAAAAATATAGGCAAAAAGTTCGGAGAATACTTTGATGTTGTCTGGATGCAGAAAACTATTCAATAATACATGCTGTCCGGATCTTGTTGTTCGAATGAACAAGATTAAATGGTATATTAGAGAATTTGATCATATAATATTAGTAGATATTGGCAAATAGACAAAAATTTAGCAAACCTCTTCACAAATTTGATATTATCTGATATAATATCAGCCGTAGGTTTCGGCATTCGCCGAAAAGTAAAACAGAGATTTGAAATCATCTAATAAAACGAAGGATGGCAAAGCGGTAGGTGCAATAGTCTAATTTGTGCAGCTTTCCTTCACGAAAGCTGTTTTTTATTAGAGCGCTGCCGTATTCAAGGAGGAAACAGAAAATGCCTATTACTAATTTTTTGACTCGTAACGCCGAGCTATACGGCGAGGAAATCAGCCTGATCGAAAGAGATCCGGCGGTTGGCAGCCGCCGTACTATAACATGGCGCCAATTTGAAGATGACGCCAACCGTTTCGCCAACGTACTGATTTCCAAAGGCATCAAAAAGGGCGATAAAGTGGCTATCTTAATGACCAACTGCCTTGAATGGCTGCCGATCTACTTTGGCGTCATTAAAACAGGAGCGTTGGCCTCGCCTTTCAATTTCCGCTACATCTCGGATGAGATTCGCGACTGCCTCAATATCTGCGATGCCAAGATACTGGTCTTCGGGCCGGAATTTGTGGAACGGGTGACAGCGGTCAAAAAGCAGATACCGAAAGTGAAAAAATTTATTTTTGTCGGAGCCAATACGCCCGACTTTTGCGAAAGTTACAGCAAGCTGATGGAAAAGGCCTCCTCCGCACCGGTTGATATGAAACTGACCGACGACGATAATGCCGCGCTCTATTTCACCTCCGGAACTACCGGCTTTCCCAAAGCGATTTTACATACTCATGCCAGCCTGATGTCGGCCTGCGTCACCGAGCAGAAGCATCATGGCCAGACGCGCAAAGACAACTTCCTCTGCATACCGCCGCTTTATCATACCGGCGCCAAAATGCACTGGTTCGGTAGCCTCATCTCCGGCAGTCGCGCGGTGCTGCTGCGCGGCGTACGGCCGCAATGGATACTTGAGGCTGTCTCAGCGGAAAAAATCACCGTTGTTTGGCTGCTGGTTCCCTGGGCGCAGGATATACTGGACGCGATCGAATGCGGCGAAGTTAACCTTAAAAATTACCAACTCGACCAATGGCGCTTGATGCATATCGGCGCTCAACCGGTACCGCCGAGCCTGATACTGCGCTGGAAAGAGGTCTTTCCGCATCATCTCTATGATACCAATTACGGACTAAGCGAATCGACCGGCCCCGGCTGCGTACATCTGGGCATCGAGAATATTCATAAAGTCGGCGCTATCGGTAAACCCGGCTACAGCTGGCAGGCCATCGTGGCGGATAAGGAAGGCAAACCCGTACCCGACGGTAACGTCGGCGAGCTGCTGATTAAAGGCCCCGGCGTTATGAAAGGCTACTACAAAGACGCAAAGGCTACTGCCGCTGCAATCAAAAACGGCTGGCTCTATACAGGCGATATGGCGCGTATTGACAATGACGGTTTTATCTATCTGGTCGACCGTAAAAAAGACGTGGTGATCTGCGGCGGCGAAAATATCTTCCCGGTGCAGATAGAAGATTTCCTCCACAGTCATCCGGCGATCAAAGACGTGGCGGTAATCGGCCTGCCTGACCAAAGACTCGGCGAGATCGTGGCCGCGATCATTGAGCTAAAAAATAACGCATCTTGCAGCGAAGCCGATATCAAAGAATTTTGTCAGCAGCTGCCTCGCTACAAACGGCCGCGCCAAATCATCTTTGCCGATGTGCCGCGCAATGCCACCGGCAAAATAGAAAAACCGCGGCTGCGCCAGCAGTATTGCCACGGTTGCGTTGTTGCTTTTTAAAAATCAATATTTAAGGGAGCGGGTATATTTATCCGCTCCCCTTTTTAATTAAGCTTTAATCCGCTTGGCAAAGCAATTTGTGAAACTTTTTTAATGAGCGAGTTGTCATATTTATATCAATGAGTAAGTAACTTAGATAAATATCATACCGGAGGGATTATGAGAAAATTTTTGTTTGGGCTATTGATTATAATTATGCTCTTGTTGCTTAACGGTTGTACCAATAATACAAGCTCGGAGAATGTTACCCCTCAAGATGAAAACAAACCGGCATTAGATGATAGTAAAACTAAAATTGAAGAATTTGAATCCTATGAAGTTGTTAATTGCGCTGAATTTCCCCTTGTTGAAGTAAGTGGCGAAAAAATGACTTTTTTAGGAGAAAGCTATCAAGAAATCTCATCCAATTTATCTGAAAGGTTAATGGCAATAGCTGTTCGCTTCTACATAGAAGCATACATAGATGACCTCGAATATGTAAAAGCATATTCAGACACCAAACTTATGGCGGAAATAGAGCAGGCTCTATCGGACACTAACGAGGCATCTTATAACTATGGAGGGAATCAGGTTGTTAAATTAGCGGAATTAAGTAAAGATAAAAAGCCTTTCTTTATCAAAGCACCACAAAAAATAGAAGAGAACAAATACTTAGTTACAATGTACGATTCAGATAAAATAAATGTTATTGATGTAGTACTAACTGTCAATTCATCTGATGAAATAAAAGTTTATAGCTTTTTAGTAAACAAGGCTAACTAATTAATATTATTTGAATGATTTGCTTATCTTTTCTACTACATCGTAAATCATACTTTCGCGCCGGGGATTGTTCCAATTAACAATACCGGTTTCTATGATCTTTGCTCCTTTGGATTCACAAAGCTCTTGGATCTGTTTAATTGTACGGTTTCCACCTAAACGGGGGCTTGAAAAAGATTGAGTAACCATGCAAGCGGCCTTTTTACCATGAAAATTTTTAACCTCATTCAAAAAAGCTGACAATACCGGAGAAATCGAAAATCCTCTGACCGGACCGCCGAATACAAAAGCATCATACTTTTCGATTTCCGGTATTTTTTCAAGGCGGATTTTATTTTTATCCGTTTGCTCGCCGCCGCTAGATTCTAATTTTTCGATCTCTGCCTCATAACCTGCCGCTATTAGTTTTTGCTGAAGTTTTTGCGCTACAGCATACGTATTGCCTGTTGCGGAATGAATAATTATACCTATTTTCATAAGCGACCTCCTCAATCCTATCTATTTGCCGTCACTACGTCACTATTCAATGCATTTTCTATTGCTTTTAAGATTACTTTGCTGCTATATGTAGCTCCTGTTATCGCATCCACATCCAATGACTGAGCTTCAACAACTCTCCCCGGCAATACTTCAGCTGCCTGCCCCTGGCCATTGGTATGCTTGACAAGATCTATTTTTGTTATTTGATGGTCTTTAATTATCACTTTCACCTCAGCGGTAATGGGAAATGTACTATAACTGCCGCTATAAACACCGTCATCTAACTTTGTTAAATCGACATCCGATATAGGCAAATCGGCAAGGTTATTTAATTTTGCTTCAATATTATAATATACTATAGACCCAATACATACAACTGCGATAATTATTATTAGGATAGTCAATAATATCTTATTTCTCTTTTTCATAAAAATCCTCTTTTTTATATGCAATTAAACAGGTAATTATCTAGTCTAATATTTATCCATAAACATTGCTTTACCTTCTTATTTTTACGAAAAAGTAATAGCGAGTCCCATTTCAAGATAACTCTCTATCACTTTTACACTGTGGATCAATATGTATAACATATTTTATTTTAAATATTAATTAAATAGGTGCATTGATAGTGATTTTATCGCCGAAATCGGCGAAGTAGTTTTCAATCATCAGTGAGGCATTGGGATCTTCGCGCAAGACAGCGGTAATCTCGGCCTTAATCAAATAATTGCTGCGTGTAGAAATCCAAAGCGTATAATTGATATCGGAAAAATATTCCTCGATCCAGACGTCGGATAATACAGGAGAACAGGAGACTTTGACTGTTCTCTGCCCTTCTACCTGCTCATGGCCCTGGATTACGACTTCTCCCAACTGTTCAAAATTAAAATTCGTTTGGGGGTCGGTCTCCGCCAACAGCATGGTGACATTGCCCCAATCACCGCTGATTCGCAGCCAATCGCCGTCGATGGCGTCCTGCTGATAAAGCTGTCCGTCGACATAATAAATATTAAGCGCGGTGCCAAGCACGCTACCGGAAACATGGCGGTTTTCACCTGACTTTTCGCCGCTTATTACCGCGAAAACACGCTCTTCCTCATTAATATAAACAACGGAGCGGCTTTTGAAAGTATAGCTTTCGGCTGTAAAGGTATTTACAATTGCCTGTTCTACCGAGGCTGTGTCCATACTGCCTGTATCCGAAACCAAATAATAACAACCAAACAGCGCTGCTGCCACCAGCAAGCCGACAATTAGATTGCGGTATCTGTCCGGTAGCTGCGGTATATGTAGTAGAATATGATCTTTAATCCACTGACGACAATTTTCGATGAATTTCATAATATTGCTCCTCCTTTGCTATATCACATATCTATGGAAGAATGTAGATAAAAATGTCTGGAAAATATTGATTAATAAGTCTCTATAAGAAGGTGTTGGAGTCGCAATCAAGAATTACTATCCATATGGAGGTGTTTAGCATGAAAGATTGGCAGCAGGATCTTGAAAAAAATATTGCCGGTATTATCATTTCCGAAACAGATATCAAAAAGAAGGTTGAAGAATTAGGAAGACAAATTACAGCTCATTATGCCTCTCTTAATGCTGATCAACTAATAGTGATCGGTATACTTCGTGGTTCGGTGGTATTTTTAAGCGATCTGATTCGTGAGCTCAAAATGCCTATATCAATAGACTTTATGGCCGTGAGCAGCTATGAGGACAAAACACAATCTTCCGGCACTTTGCGAATCATTAAGGACGTATCCGAACCGATAGCCCAAAAACACGTATTGGTAATCGAAGATATTATTGATACAGGTATTACACTGCGCTGCCTCAAGGATATGCTCTGGGCGCGTAACCCCCGATCACTGAGCCTCTGCTCATTGCTTGATAAACCCGCCCGCAGACAGACAAAGATCGAAGTCGATTTTCGCGGCTTTGAGGTTCCTGACGAGTTTCTGGTCGGTTACGGCCTTGATTATGCCGGACGTTACCGCCATCTGCCCTATGTAGCGATCTTAAATCCGGAGACTTATGCCAACGAGTAATAAATAGCAGAACGGAGTTGATTTTTATGAACAAAGAGGATACTATCACCTGGCAGGATTCAGAGGCGGTGACCAAAGAGCTGCTGTCCCGCCTCTGCCAACTCGATCAAGCGCTCTTAGACAGCTTTGACAGTCAAAATGGCATCTATGTTATTGCCTACAACGGTAACGAACTCGGCTACCACCTCTGGCGCAACGATGAACCCCGCATTGTATATGTGGGCAAATCCAAATCTAACAGCTCTCGCCATTTTATCAGCGGCAATACCGGCTTTTCGACACTGCGCCGGTCGCTGGCAGCACTTATGCAATCGCAACTAGAATTGGTACCTGTGCCGCGTACCCTCGACACCAATGATGCCGACCGTTATATCAATTATACGCTCGACGAACAAGGTGAAGAAAAGCTGACAGCCTGGATGAAAGACAATTTCACCGGCGCATTTTACCAATCCGAATCGGAAGTAACAGATCAACTACTAAACACCATCATCGCTTATAATGTACCGATGTTTAATTTCCAAAACAATCCCGAAAACAAATACGGAGCCGAAATTAAAGTACTTCGTAAAAAATGCGGCGATGAAGCAACTAAAAATGAAAAATTACTGATAAATAAATAACCGTGGTATAGTCATATAGAAGAAAGCCGCGGCAGCAAACAACATATGCTATTAATACAAAAATGCGGCCCATCAAAAAGGGCCGCATTTTTGTATAATTGTTATGTAACAGTGCATTTATAATAAGGGAAAGGGGTGTGTTGTTTGAAAATATTAAAAGTCATCATGATTATCCTGACAATTATAGTCATTATTTTTCTTTTTGTGTTTTTGTATTTACTACAGGGCCTAAAAGATGGCGAAAATGTCGCCATCAATAGCATTGATACAGCTACGTTGGCTGACGGCGTTTATAGCGGCCAATATCAAGGCGGTAGATGGAGCAACCAACTGAATGTAACGGTAGAAAATCACCGAATCACCGCTATCGAAATCACCGACGATATTACCTTTGCCCAGAAGGACGTGTCAGATGAGCTTTTCGACCGCGTAATTGCCGAGCATAACACCACTGT
Source organism: Peptococcaceae bacterium UBA5752 (assembly GCA_002419055.1). GTDB lineage: Bacteria > Bacillota > Dehalobacteriia > UBA4068 > UBA4068 > UBA4068. The sequence continues at coordinate 81,880 of DIFI01000021.1, read as the reverse complement.
TGACGCCGTTTCGGGCGCTACGGTAACCAGCAAAGCCTATTTAAAAGCAATCGAAAACGCCTGTAATCAATAACATATTTTTATCAATCAGCTGAGTAATCTTCATTGAGGGTAAGCGATAGTTCTTTACCGCGGGCAGCAAAACGTTTGATAATCTCTTCTTTGTATTTTTTTAGATCCGTGGTATTAATTGTGGCGATCACACCTTCCACTGTCGGAAAAAATTTATCAAAAGGCAGCCCTGCAGCCATTATATCGTCGTCCCAACGGCAAAGCATTCTGGTGCTGGGGCATAGCACACTGAGATTGAGTTCGCCGGTAATGTAGGGAGTTGCAGTGATCTCAGAGCATAAGGCCTGCATACCGCCAATATTAAAATTAGGTTTTCGTCCGTCGTGATAGACGTATCCTTGGACAATACGCATCGCCTGATAAGGATTTACCAGGCAAATAACCACATCCGGTGCAGAAATAAATTCATTTAAAGGTTTGACAAGTATGCCGTAGGTATCGGCTTCCAGCCGGTGCAGGCTGTCAACACTTTGGCGCATGCGCCGGGCAGCGCCTCTGTTGCCGTAGAGGTTATAGGAGAAATATTCTTCGCCGCTTTCGATACTGTTGTTGCTTTTTTCCAGTCCCAACGCGGTGGTGCCGCCATCACAGTTATGATTTTGCAGGCGGCTCTTATAGCTTTTACCTTCACAGGCTTTTTTTACCATTACGCAATAGGCCAGTTTTCCCGATACCTGCGGATCAGGGCAAGCGTCGTAATCTTCTTTATTAAAGAAGAACCGTACGCCAACAATCCGGCGGTTTTCTTTGATACCAATAGCCATTTGCAGATCTTCGATATACTCCGAAGTAAGCTCGCTATTATGGCTATCGGCGGGTAGGCCGTAGCTGATCTTAGGATGTTTATAAGGCATATTTTTCTCCTCAAATTGTTTATGAAGTAAAACCGAAATTAAAACGGAACAGATTAAATTTTATGAGGATAATCACAATTGCAGCAAAAACGATTACTGCACCTATGAGAAACACCAGGTCTTTTTTCTTGATCGAGGTCTTGCGGTAAAAAGTCCTTGTCGGATAAGCACCCAAGGCTCTGCTTTCCATAGCCATTGATACCCTTTCACCGCGCCGGATCGCAGTTGATAACAAAGGCAGAAAAAGCTTGAACGGCCTTTTCAATTTATTTGCTATCCCCTTTTCATCTTTGACGCCGCGGATTGTTTGCGCCAATTGAATTTTCTGCACTTCGCGGCTAAAGGTCGGAATAAAGCGGTACGCGGCCAAGGCGGCATAACCGTGGACATGCGGCAGCTTGAGCTGAAGCATCATGCTCAATACCAGATCGTTGGGATCTGTGGTCAGTACAAAAGCAAGGGATAGTAAGGCCAAAACCATGATCCTTAACCCCAGAGAGAAAGCATATATAAAATCATTATACTGAAAATGCAAAAAGGCAAGTTTATAAGCGCCGGGGCCAACTAAGCCTCTGGTCACTAACAAAAAGACCATAAAACTTAAGCAGATAAATATAAAATATCTGGCCAGATAGATGATCTCGCTAAGCTGAAAACGGCCTAAAATCATCAAACCCAAAACAATAACGATGATCGTGACAAGAGGAACAACCGGGAAAAAGGAAAGACTGACAAGGATAGTAATGCCTATAATCAAAAACAGCTTGATCACAGGATTGGTGTCTTTCAAATAAGAATCCCTGTCGTCATAAGTAAACATTATTGCTCCTTGATTTTTTAAGCCGGTTCGCTGAAGACCTTGATGATTTTTTCCTTGCTGATCAGCGGCCGAAAGCCGGGAAAATGTTCTGCCAATTTTCGGCTAAGCTCCCAGGTAACCGGTCTAAGTAACCTTCCTTCTTCTACCAGGTCGTCATCAGCAAACAATTGCTCCGGGGTACCGCTGAACCCGATCTTGCCGTCGAGCAGCAAATGCACGGTATCCACATAATCCGCAACCAAAGACATATCATGAGTGACCAGTACGATCGTAATGCCATTTTGATTGAGATTTTTCATCAATTCCATCAGTTCCAACTGATTTTGATAATCCTGTCCATAAGTAGGCTCATCCAAAAACAACATTTTCTGTCCGGTCAGCAGCATTGCCGCCACACTGAGGCGGCGTTTTTGTCCCTGGCTGAGCAGAAAGGGACTTTGACCCTTTTCGTCTTCGAGATGAAAAGTTCTAAGCATTTCTTGTACTTTTTTGTTCTTTTGCTGATCGCTTAATTCTAAGTTACGGAGGCTATAGAGTAATTCCTGCTCCACATCGTTGGTTACAAATTGCCATTCCGGATTTTGAAATACCAGTCCTAAGTGCTGATAGAGCTTTTGCCGTTTCAATGTTCTAATATCCTTGCCGCCGAGGGTTATTTTGCCTCGGTAAGAGGTTTCGATCTGAAATATCAGATTTAAGAGCGTGGATTTGCCTGCCCCGTTTGGTCCGAGAATAGCGGCAAAATCGCCCTCATTGATAGTCAGATCAATATCATCAAGAATGTCTCGGGAGGCGGATTTTTTTAAGCCTCCGCCGAACAATTTTCCCGCACCGGCTTTCTGATAGGAAAATCCGACACTCTCCAAAACCAGCAGTGGTTTTGCGGTGCGGCGGCTGTGCCCCAAAACCGGGAGTTGTTCTATTCCTAATGCAGTAGCTGTTCTCTTTAATGTTTTTACGCCAAAATCCAGACCGTAGCCGTGATGATTAAGATTGTCGCCGCCAACTTCGGCAAGCTCTTCTTTACGTAAATCACGAATGGCTTGACATTCTGACAGTTTGGAATATATATTTCTGATAATCAGCAGATGTTCCGGCAAAAACACTTTCAGTGAATCAAAATCAGGGTCGAAGAGCAGCCGTGGCAGCACGCTATTGAGACCGCCCTCCAGCCGCACGACTCCGTTTTGATCCATAACTACGATATAATCGGTTTTATCCAGAAAACCGTCCAGTTTGTGTTCTATAACTATTAGTGTTTTACCCTGTTCCTTAACTAGCTTTTCCAGCAAGAGGAATACCTCACAGGTGCTGGCCGGATCCAGGTTAGCGGTTGGTTCGTCCAATATAATGGTATCAGGCTCCATAGCCAGAACAGCCGCCAGTGCTACTTTCTGTTTTTCACCACCGGAGAGATTGTTGATAATTAATTTTTCACTGTTCTTTAAGCCAACCATAGCCAGAGAATCACTGATTCTCTGGCTAATTTTTTGCGGAGGGGTATTGATATTTTCCAGACCGAAGGCAATCTCGTCCTCAACTGTAAAAGTACAAAACTGGCTTTCGGGATCCTGAAAAACAAAGCCAACCTTACCTGACAATTCCTGCGGCCGCTTCCCCGTAATATTTTCCCCATCCAGATAGATGCTTCCTTGATAGACTCCTTGTATGGCATGGGGGATAATGCCGTTTAGCATATACATAGCGGTGCTTTTGCCGCAGCCCGAGGGGCCGAGTAACAGGTTTAGCTTATTTTTGGGGAAATTGCAGTTTAAACATTTTAAAACCGGCAACGTTTCTCCGCTATAAGTGAATTCCAGATCCCGGAATTGAACACCATACGGTTTTTCAGACATTTAAGCCGCTTTACCTTTCCTTGCCACATTGGCAACTTGATAATTCTTCAAAGCGCCGGTTTTAACTAAAGCTAAGCTGATGCCCTTAGTCAGATAAGTGCCGATAAAGATTGCGCTAACCAGCCTTACCGCCATCATGCCGAGTAAAACGCTAACCGGCATCGCGGAATAACCGAATACGAAGTAATCACGGACAAATACGAAGACAGCCATCAATATACCCGCCAGGTACATAGTAAGATCCGAGTATTTGTATTTACGGCCGGCAAAAACTATTTCCGCAGCCACCCCCTGTAACAATGCCGCCAGCAGCACCTGAATGCCATATGCGCTGCCGCCTAAGATATTGACACCGGCTGCTACTACGGCGCCAAAGAGCGCGAACCCCGGTTTTTGCATAATATAAGCAGGCAAAAATGCCGAAAGCATATAAACGCCAAAGAGAACTTCCATAAATGTAGCGCCTAATACTGCAGCTAATGGCATATAAGCCAAATCTAATAATATAAATAAAATACCGATTACTACCGAAACCATTGCCGCTACTACTACTTCTTTTGTTTTCCATGTTTTGTCATTTTGCATATGTGTTCCTCCTAAAAATTTCTTTGTCAATTATAACATGGTAAAACACCTGCGTAAAATAGATTTTGTTTATATATAATCAGATAACTATAATAATTATTTATTATAAAGCGGAGGATTTAATCCTCCGCTTTGTTTTGTAAATATTCTTTAAACAACAACTCTATTTCGCTATAACTCAACAAATGATTAAGCTCATTTCGCATCAAAGCGGCGCCGCGTAAACCTTTAAGATAAAAACCCAAATGGGTGCGCAGGCTGCGCAAGGCCGCTGTTGCGGCGGTGTCTTCTTCAACGCTGTCGCCACCACGCATTTTCGCCCAATATCGCGCCCGCTCCATCTCCCGCTGCAGATGCGCCAGCGCCTGTGTTAATATTTGCTCCGCGTCGGGACGCCCCGGCTGTTTGCGCCCGTTGTATATAGAATCTATATCAGCAAAAAGCCAGGGATTGCCTAACATACCCCGCCCTACCATTACCGCGTCACAACCGCTGATCTCCTGCATCGCCACAGCATCAGCGGCAGAAACGATATCGCCGTTTCCGATTACCGGCACGTTTACCGCCTCTTTAACTGCGGCAATCTGCTGCCAATCGGCGCTGCCGCGATACATTTGCTCCCTACTGCGGGCATGGATAGTGATAAACGCCGCGCCGGCATCCTCCAGACAGCGGGCAAACTCCACGCAATTGATGCTGTTATTATCCCAGCCGGAGCGGAACTTCACCGATACCGGCAGATAGGCACTACGCGCCGCTTTCACCAAATCTGCTGCCAGCTGCGGCTGCAGCATCAACGCCGCGCCCTCGCCGTTACGCACCACTTTCGGCACGGGACATCCCATATTGAGGTCAATAATATCCGCGCCAAGTTGACGCAGTATCAGCGACGCCTCTTTGATAAAATCGGTACTGCTGCCGCTTAGTTGCACCATTTTCGGCGAGAGTTCGTCATCAATATCGATCAGTTCACGTGTCTTTTTGTTATTATAACAAAGCGCCTGCGCGCTGATCATCTCGCTGCAGGCAACCGCAGCGCCATGGGCACGCACTATTTCCCGATAAGCACGGCTGCTGATACCGGCCATCGGTGCGGCAAATACCGCATTTTGCCAGTTAATATCCATCATACTATCGGCCTATCCAAACCTCTAAACTGCAATGCCTGCGCAATATGCTCGAATTCAATGTTAACTTCGCCTGCCAGGTCGGCGATTGTCCGCGCCACTTTGATTATTTTATCGTGTGCCCGCACGCTCATATTGAGCCGACGGAAGGCATCGGCCAATAAATGCTGGCCGGTGGCATCCAGCGGGCAATATTGGTCAATATCACTGTGAGTCATCCGTGCATTAACCATCAGCGGATCATCAAAGCGCACCAATTGGGCAGCGCGGGCCTTTTCAACTCTGGCCTTGATTAACGCACTGCTCTCTCCTCTATTATTTCTATCGGATATATCATCGTATTCAACTCTTGCCACAAAAACATGAAGGTCTATCCTGTCCATTAAGGGACCGGAAATTTTATGCAGATAACGCTGGCGCATCAGCGGCGTACAAGTGCATTGCTTTTGCTTATCGCCAAAATAACCGCAAGGGCAAGGATTGAGCGCGCCAACCAACTGAAAACGGGCCGGATAATCAATATGCGCCTGTACGCGCGATACCGTAACCACGCCGTCTTCCAACGGCTGACGCAGAGCCTCTAATACATCACGGGAGAATTCCGGCATTTCGTCCAGAAACAAAACGCCGTGACCGGCAAGGCTGATCTCGCCGGGACGGGGGTTACCGCCGCCGCCGATAATCGCCGCCGCCGATGCTCCGTGATGCGGTGAGCGAAAAGGCCGCTCGCACATCAAAGCTGTACCCTGCGGCAGCATACCGGCAATACTATATATTTTAGTAATCTCGATACTTTCTGCAAGCGAAATATCAGGCATTATCCCCGGCAGCCTTTTGGCCAGCATAGTTTTGCCGGTACCGGGCGGGCCGACCATCAGCAGATTATGACCGCCTGCTGCGGCAATTTCCAACCCCTGCCGCGCCTGTAGTTGTCCCTTGACCTCGGCCATATCCAATATCGGGTGCTGCGGTTTATTATTAAGCAAAGTATGGGCGTCGATAACCGTCGGCGACAATTGCTGTTCGCCGTTGGAAGCTGCTACCAGCTCGGATAAATGTTCTATACCATAAACATTGATTTTGCCGTAGATAGCAGCTTCTTTCGAATTTGCCGCCGGCACAATAAAATTATCGATATCTTCGTTATTGATTAAGCAGTCGGCCATGGAGAGGCAGCCGGGTACAGCACGCACTGTGCCATCGAGAGATAACTCACCGACGATCGCCGAACGGCGCAATAACGAGCCGTCTGTGATCTGGCCGCTGGCCGCCAAAATACCAACCGCAATCGGCAGATCCAGTAAAGTTCCGGCTTTTTTGATATCAGCAGGCGCCAGATTTACGGTAATCCTTTGCAGGGGAAATTCGTAACCGGCATTACGCAAAGCGGAACGGACGCGTTCCTTGCTCTCGCGCACCGTCGCATCGGGCAAACCGACAATATCAAAGGCCGGCAGACCGCGACCGACGTCCACCTCGACCCTCAGATTATAACCGCTCAAACCGAATACAGCGCAGCTATTGACCATATACAGCAAAGCAATTACCTCTTTTCCGCATAAATTAATACTTATTCGGTAATAATTTCGCCATACAGAAAGAATATCCCTGCTACCAGCAAACGGTTGCTATTTCGCCGCCGATATCTTATAATATTGGAGTATTAAATATAAGGAGAATGATAAAAGATGGCAGATATCAAAGCTTTTCGCGCTTTACGCTATAATCAACAAATGGTCAAGATTGCTGACGCAGTTACCCAACCTTATGACGTGTTAGATGAAAAGCAGCAAGATGATTATTATAATCGCAGCCCGTACAATATTATCCGCCTCGAATTGGGCAAACAATACCCGCAAGACAGCGATACCGATAACCGCTATACGCGCGCTGCCGAATTTTTTGGCGAATGGCAGCAAGCGGGTGTGTTATTACAGGAACAAAAGCCCTCATTTTATCTTTACTGTCAAGAATTTACCGCCAAAGGCAACCGTTACCGCCGCAGCGGTTTTCTGGCGACGATCAAGGCGGAAGGCTATTCCTCGGGCAACGTGCTGCCACATGAACAAACGCTGCCGCATCACAAAAGCGACCGTTTGAATCTGATGCATGCCTGCCTGGCAAATTTTAGCCCCATTTTCGGCCTCTATTCCCAACCCGACCGCAGCTGCGACAAAGCGCTGGCGGCGGCTGCCCAAAATAAAGAAGCTGCTATCGATTTTACCGACGAGCTTAATGTCCGTCACCAGATTTGGGTCGTCGATGATGCGGAAACAGTAGCACAAGTCGAAAAAGAGCTGGCCAGCCAAAAAATATATATTGCAGACGGTCATCACCGTTACGAAACCGCAACCAATTTTGCCAAAGAAGCTGCCAAAAATGGCTGGAGCAACTGCGATTATCTCTTAATTGACCTGGTTAATCTTTTCGATCCGGGATTGATTGTACTGCCGACCCACAGATTGTTAAAGAAGCAAGCGGATTTTCGCCCCGAATTTTTTCTTGATCAATTAACAAATACAGGGTTTGCTATTAATAAAATCACTGCAGATAATGGGCAAGATCCATTAGACATGACATTAGACGCTATGAAAGAAAAAAGCGACAAAGAAAATGCAGCCTTTGGTTTATATATGCAGGGCAGCTACTATCTGCTGACCACCAACCGCAGCCATCACTTGCTGACCAAAATGATGCCCAATACGTCTGACGCCTCCCGCAAGCTGGATGTCAGTATCGCTCATAAGCTGATATTGGAAAACATCTTCTCGATCGGAAAAGAAGAATTGGCTTCCGGCGCTGCTATCTCCTACAGCCGCGACGACAAAGAAGCGATTGCCATGGTCGACAGCGGCGAGCATAATTTCGCCTTGCTGCTTAACAGTACATCGGTTGATGAATTGCTGGCAGTCGCCGACGAAGGCGAAAAGATGCCCCAAAAATCAACGTTTTTCTCTCCCAAAGTTATCGCCGGACTGGCTATCAACAAACTGGGATAATCAGCAATCTTTGTTCTAAGCCAAAAAGCAAGGCTATTTTATTAGCCTTGCTTTTTCTTTGCTTGCATATTAAAGGGAAACAATCTCAACCGCTGCCTATTCAACCGTCGCCCTTGGCCGCTCATAGATAAACCGCAACCCCTCAAGCGTCAGCAAAGGATTGACGATATCAATGCTCTCACTATAAGCGGAAATGATCCGCGCCAATTTTTCCCTTGCTTTCCTTGCTTTCCTTGCCTTCCGTGCTTTCCTTGCTTTTTAGCTTCGGTTTAAGCTAATTGAGCTAGGTGTTGGGCCAGCGTATTCAATTCCTGCGACATTGATTTCAGCGAATAAATACTATTGGAGACCGAATCTGTTAGCTGGTCTTGTTTTTGTATCACCACGGCGGCCTCATTTACGCCGTTGTTAATAACTACAACTGATTTTTGAATATTGGACAAGATCGTAGAAATTTTCGATACCGAGACGGTGCTATCTTCTGCCAGTTTTCTGACCTCATCGGCCACAACCGCAAAACCTTTACCGTGTACCCCGCTGTGAGCTGCTTCAATGGCGGCATTTAGACCCAAAAATTTGGTTTGTTGGGCAATTTTATTGATAATAACTAAGACTTCCCCGGTTTCTTTTAATTGTATGTTAGCCTCACCGGCAGAATCTATTAGTTCTATACTTTTGGCGTTAACATCATGGGCATAGCCACTTACCTCTTTTACCAGCTGGGTTGCCGTTTCCATAGTGCTGGATAATTCGGTAGACAGATTTGCCAGCTTTTCCGCTTCATGATGTAGTCCGGCAATCATTTCTTCACGGGCCTCAACAATATTCATCATCAGGTTGGCACCATGAGAATCGATTATAGCAACATGTTCACTTTTATGTTGGTTGATCAGCTCTTGTACTTTTGGCACACCGGTGACTTCTATCAATAGATCCAGCAACGGAAGCGTCACAATCTTCTTTATATCAGAGTAGGTATCTACGCCAAGTCTGCGAGCCATGACAATTCCCGGGGCATTATCATCTAAATCACATATACCCATCACATTTATGGCTGCTATTCCCTGCAATGATTTAAGAATAGACGTACCACCATGCCCCGCGCCTACGATAGCAACATTTTTCATATATATTAACCCTCCCTAGTAATAAACCTCATGCTATTTACCGGATTTACCATGAAAAAAAGCTCATCCTATCCTATTTGTATATCGGCATGAAATAAAAAAAATCAACCATTCATCACACTACTTTTAGACAAGCAGGTTTACATGGTATCATCATCAACATCAAAAATATATAAGTTCTTATTCTATTTGCATCTAATTGTATCACATTTTTAATTTCATCCAAATAATTTCTCCAAGGTCTAACATTTAAGAAAGTAAAAGGGTAAGCAGATGCTTTAAATTCCCGGTTAATTAAATCTAAAATTTTTCCCTATTAAGCAAAATGATAATTCATTTGCTTTAATTGTACAAATAAGTATATTAAGTAAAAAAGCAAGGCCAATATAGCTTTGCTTTTGTTTTTATCTTATAATGGTAATCTATTCAACCGCTGCCATTCCACGCTCATAGATAAACCGCAACCCCTCAAGCGTCAGCAATGGATTAACGCTGTCAATACTTTCGCTATATGCGGAAATGATCCGCGCCAGCCCGCCGGTGGCAATCACCCGCGGCTTTTGCGCTAATTCCTCGCTCATACGCGCCACTATTCCGTCTACCTGCGAGGCAAAGCCCCAGAGAATACCGGATTGGAGGCTCTCGGTAGTATTTTTGCCAATCACATGCTCCGGCCGCTCCAACGGGATATTTGCCAGCTTGGCGGCATGCTCAAACAAGGCCCGCTTCGATATTTCAATGCCGGGCGCGATCGCTCCGCCCAAATAACAGCCGTCTTCGGAAACACAGTCAAACGTAGTGGCTGTGCCAAAATCAACCACAATTAAACAGCCGCCATAAATCCGGTGCGCGGCAACTGCATTAACTATCCGGTCGGCGCCTACTTCTTCCGGATAGTCGTAATCAATAGTAATGCCGGTATCGGTGCGGCTACCAACTATCGTTGGCTTAAGCTGTAAATATTTACGCGCCAATTTATTCATCACAAAAGTTATATCAGGTACTACAGATGCGATGATCATCGCATCAATACTTTCAGCCTCAATTTGTTCTGAGCGGAACAGCTCACAGAATGTTGCCATATATTCGTCTTCTGTTTTTTTGATATCACTGCCCAAGCGCCAATAGCGAACAAGCTTGCTTTCATCATAAATACCGGCCACAATATGGGTATTGCCGCAATCGATAGCAAATAACATTGTCAACCCCTCCTTTAAACCACTTCAAATCATCAAAACAATCAACCGTTATGCAATAAAAACCGAGCAGTACTCAGCTTTTTATATTTATTTACTTTGCTTATTATTATATCTTTTATTTGCATAAATGCCAATATTTATTATTTATTGTTTCGTTTTAATTAATTCCGTTGAATTCTCTATTGACTTGTTCTATCCGCTTAATTATAATGTAAACCAGAATTATTTATTGGGTTTACAATAAGGAGGCGTACATGCGTAAACAAATACTGACCATTTTACGTCAAAATCAAGGACAGTTAGTATCCGGTGAAGATTTAAGCCGTCAATTCAATATCAGCCGCACCGCTATCGCCAAGCACATTAAGGCACTGCGCGAGGCGGGATATATCATTGAGGCTTCACCCAAACGCGGTTACAAATTGATAGCAGCGCCGGATATCGCCAACGCTGCGGAAACAACTACCTATTTACCGCCGGATGCACCTTGGCTGATCACTTATCTTAACGAGGTTGATTCAACCAACAAACAGCTGCGTCTGGCCGCAGAGAACAGCGCGCCGCCTTATAGCGTCATAATCGCCGAAACTCAAACAGCCGGTCAAGGACGTTTAGATCGCGGCTGGTATTCGCCGCCGGGCTGCAGCCTTTATCTATCGCTGCTGCTTAAACCACCGTTTGCGCCACAGCAGGCCCCGCATATGACGCTGCTGACCGCCGTTGCCGTACAACAAGCCTTGTCCCAATTAGGCTGCGACAGCCGCATCAAATGGCCAAACGACGTACTGACCCCGCAACATCGTAAGCTTTGCGGTATTAAATGCGAGCTGCGCGCCGATATGGACAACATCAAATGGCTGATCATCGGCTTCGGTATCAATATCAAAAACAACTTTTTCCCGTCGCCTCTTGATGAGGTCGCCTCGTCCCTATTACTGGAAACAGGCAATAAGTATTCCACACCGCAGGTTGCCGCCGCCTGTTTAACAAGTTTTAATAAAAATTATCAATTATACCTTGAACAAGGTTTTGCGCCGATCCGCGACCAATGGTTAAAATTCGCGGTTAATATTGATAAGCAAGTCGTAATCAAAGACAGTAGCCGCAGCATCAGTGGCATTGCACGCGGTATTGACAACTACGGTTGTCTGTTGCTGGAGGTTGACGGACAAATACAGACAATCGCGGCCGGAGACATGTTAATAGAAGGAGACAGCATATGAAAATCCGCACCTTAACCACTGTAGCGATGATGGCCGCACTGATTGCGATAATGGCTCAGATAGCCTTCCCGATCGGACCGATACCTATAACACTGCAAACAGCAGCGCTATTCTTTGCGGTTTGCATCTTTGACAGCCGCCGGGCCGCCCTGAGCTTTGCAGTATATATACTTTTGGGTACAATCGGACTGCCCGTCTTTGCCGCAGGCAAAGCCGGGCCGGCCGTACTGCTTGGACCTACCGGCGGCTTCATGATCGGCTTCATCTTGGCAGCCGCCATCGGCGCCGCCTTGCTGCGCAATAAAAAATGGCAAAGTCTTAAATACTGCTATATCGCCACAATTACTGCCGCTGTCATCTGTTGGGTTTGTGGCGGCGTCTGGTTTGCTTATATCAGCTCGGTACCGCTTAGCGTATCATTTGCTACCTCTGTAGTACCGTTTATACCGATTGATCTGGCCAAGGTCGCAATATTTACGCCATGCGGCCATGCTGTCCACCGTGCTCTGCATGCGCAATTCCCCAAAGATTTTTAATTACTTAGACTACCCGATCGTATAGTCCTGCCAAAATACGGGCATGTTCCTTTTGATCGTTTACAATCAATCTAATTAATTCTTTTTGCTTCGCACAGCGGATTTGTTGTTCCAATTCTTCAAAATATTCAACTGCCGTCAATTTGTCACAGATCGCCGTTTTCAACATATCGTGATAGTTTTTCGGCAGACTCACAGCAGCCTTATACGTGGGACGAGGTTTACCGGTCAATTCTTCGTAAATACCTTCAAGCAAATAATAGTGGCGCCGATCCTCACGCCGCACAGCAGTCAGCAGTTCACGATCGGATATCCGTACCGCCTCCGCCGCGATTATGGCCAGCGAACGCACCGCCCGCTTTTCAATATTCATCGCTTCCAATACCTGCTCGGCTATGCCCTTTTGCATTGTAAAGTCCTTTCTCCCCAATCAAATCAGGGATTTTCCTGCCAGTAATCATCTTCTTTGCCTGTAATATTATTGATATAGCATTGGATTACCCAAAAAGGTAAAAGCAGCCAGCAGCCAATCAACCGTAACATATACATCACCCTTGTTCAGTATATGCTGTAAATATTAAGACGTGCAAAACCCCTCCATTACGGAGGGGTTTGGTTTTTTATATCTGATATATTTTTTTTTATTAGAATAAGCCTTTGACCTTGCCGGTATTTACATCAATATCAACGCGGCGATATGCCGGGTCGGAAGCGGTGCCGGGCATCAGTGTAATATCACCGGCGCAAGGACAGAGGAAGCGGGCACCACCGTAAACCAGAATATCGCGAATAGGTAAACGCCAGTTCTTTGGCACGCCTTTAAGATTCGGATTATGACTCAAACTCAAGTGAGACTTAACTACGATCACAGAAAAATCTTGATAGGCCGGGTTTTCGCTGTACTCTTTGAGTTTCGGCAAAGATGACGGCAGCCAGTCAACACCGTCAGCGCCGTATACTTCTCTGGCGATTATCTCAACCTTATCCTTGAGAGGCAGCGACAAATCATAAATCGGGTGAAAATCGTGAGGCTCCTCACAGGTTTCCTTAACAACCTCCGCCAGTTCAATAGCACCTTCACCGCCGTAACGCCAATGTTCGGATAATGCAAATTTGGCGCCTGCCGCTTCTACCGCATCGCGGACAATCCTGATCTCTTCTTTGGTATCGCTATCAAAACTATTAAGACAGATCACCGGCGTTAAGCCGGTTTTTTTGACAGTATTGATATGATGAAGGAGATTTTCGATACCTGCCTCAACCAGCTTGGGATTATTTTTATAATATTCATCGGAGATGGGGCGACCCGGTGTAACCTGCGGTCCTCCGCCATGCATCTTTAACGAACGAATTGTTGCTACCAATACGCTGACATCCGGCTTCAGGCCGCTTAACGGACATTTGACATCGGCAAATTTTTCAAAACCGATATCCGCGGCAAAGCCGCTTTCTGTAACATGATAGTCAAACATCTTCAATCCGAGGCGGTCGCCGATAATAGATGATTGGCCAATCGCAATATTGGCAAAAGGACCGGCATGGATAAAACAAGGCTGGTATTCGATAGTCGAGCAGAGCGTTGGATTTATCGTATTACGCATCCAGGCCGCCATGGCTCCATCTACTTCCAGATCGGCAGTTGTAACCGGATTACCATACTTATCATAAGCAAGTATAATCTCGCTGATACGCTGGCGTAAATCCGCTAAATCCCTGGCAACGGACAGTATCGCCATCAATTCGCTGCTAACGGTAATATTAAACTGAGAACTCATTGTGAAACCATCCATTTTACCGCCCAAGCCGATGATTATATTACGCAAACATTGAGCGGAAAAATCGATCACCCAACCGAATTCTACCCTGCGAGAGTCGATATCGAGACGACGCAACCCTTTGGAGAATAAAACCTCGTCGCTATAATTGTACTCATGCTGCATCCGCGCATTGAGCGCCAGCATTGCCAGATTATGGGCGTTGGAAATATCATTAATATCGCCGGTCAGACCTAAAGAAAACTCTGTCATGGGAATTAGCAGCGAATTGCCGCCGCCGGCAGCCGTGCCTTTAATATTCATCGTCGGGCCGCCCGACGGTTGGCGCAGACAGCCGCCTACATTAAGACCTAATTTTCCCATACCTTCAATCAAACCCAAGGAAGTAGTTGACTTACCTTCACCCAAAGGAGTGGGTGTGATTGCGGTTACTTCAATGTATTTACCATTTTTCTTATTTTTAAGTCTGTTCATTATCGACATAAAGTCGAGTTTGGCTACTTTTCCGTAGGCAATTAATTCCCCATCTTCAAGAGATAGCCTCTTTTGAAACTCCATGGGGGTAGGCATATGCTTTTCTGCCTCTTCGGCAATCTGCCAATCCTCAAATTCCCGGGGATCCAGCATAGTATCACTCCTTATTTAAGCATCTTATAAACTAGTATTGTATAATTTTCGCGGCAACGAATGGATACTACACCTCAAAGCAGCCCCCGCAGCCTCGTTAATTGCTTTATTGATAATATACTTTTCTACTCACCGACACCTTGGTCTGATATTTCCTCTATTTGCTCTATTTCTTCTGCTTCTTCTGTTTCATCTGGTAGGCTTTCAACAGACTTTTCAATAACAGTAAAATTCTCTGCCAATAAAAACCCGCCGATATCATGGAGCAAGGAATTGTCTGTATCTGTTTGCAACGGCAGCAAGGGTTCGGAGGTTTCAAAATTGCGGCCGATCAGCGACTTCGTTACTGCGGCAATCAACTGCTCGTTCAGGGCATCGGAATATATAATCGCGTCGGCGATAATACCTTCGTTTAATTTTACCCGACAATCGATCTCTCCCCAATGAAAACGTTTGTAAGCGGCCAAGTCGCTATCAAAATTCCGACCCATGATCCATTCTTCCGATGAGAATCTGTCACGATAAGGTTTAAGTTGATTGTCGGAAGGCATTGCAAGCTCACTTACCCTACCTTTGATAGTTGCGCCGAATAACACAATTAAATCGGTAATTATTCTTACGGCTGTAATATAGGGATCAAATTCATTAAGGTTTGCCACCCGTGAGCGCACCGAATCGACGCCTTTTAATATTAGTTTTTGTTTATCCACATTGAGGACTTCGGTTAAGATATCCAAATCACTGGACATTAATATGGTACCGTGATGAAGGCAGCGATCACCGCGACGGCAAAAGGCGCTGCCGGAAATTTTGCGACCATCGACCAACAAATCGTTACGTCCTCTCATCTCTGCATTAATACCAAAACGTGACAACGCTGCAATAATAATTTCAAATTGTCTTTTTGTATCATAATTGCGCTTATGAGCAATAAAAGTAAAGTTGAGATTGCCTTTATCATGAAATACCGCGCCGCCGCCGGAAATACGCCTGGCTAAGTTAATTTGACGCTCTTCCATGGCCGCAAGATTACACTCTTTATAGGCATTTTGATTTTTGCCGATTACCACTGTATTATCATTTTGCCACATATAGAGTATAACTTGATCATCTTCAACGTTATCAAATAAATACTCTTCCAAAGCCTGATTATCATAAACATTTCTGCTATCGCTAACGATAAAAAATGGTATCATATTGATCCTCCATTAGAACTGATATTTAAGCCGGGGATTACGCGCCGCCGAAACGTCGTCAGGACGATGAATCGGTGTTGTTAAAGGAGAATTATGCAGAATTTGAGCATCATCATAAGCTAACCTATATAACTTCAAAAAGCACGCGGCGGCTTCATCTAACGTTTCCTTAGATTCCGTTTCTGTCGGCTCAATCATCAAAGCTTCATGAACTATCAACGGGAAATAGATGGTAGGTGGATGAACACCGCAATCAAGCAGGCCTTTTGCTATATCAAGTGCCGAGATGCCTGTTTCCTTCTTTAATCTCTCCAAACTAAGCACAAATTCATGCATACAAATGCCGGGGACGGCTAAATCATAATCATCGGCCAACAGACTCTTGAGATAATTAGCATTGAGCACTGCAATTTGCGCTGCCTGCTTGATACCTTCGCCGCCTAATGTCAGTAAATAAGTTAAGGCCTTGATGATGACCGAAAAGTTGCCCCAAAAGGCGCGTACTTTGCCAATGCTTTGCGGCGGTGCCGCGAAATCAAGCGCACAGCAAGTATGGTATAAAACAGGCGACGGCAAAAAGTCCGCCAATATTTTTTTGCAACCGACAGGTCCGCTGCCCGGGCCGCCGCCGCCGTGAGGAGTAGCAAAGGTCTTATGCAGATTAAGATGGATCACATCAAAACCCATATCGCCGGGACGAACTACACCCATAATAGCGTTGAGATTAGCACCGTCATAATAGTTTAGTCCGCCTGCATCATGCACCAATTGAGTAATCTGGAGAATATTTTTATCGAACAACCCCATCGTATTGGGATTGGTCAGCATCAATCCGGCCACATCGTCGCCGAGCACAGACTTTAAAGCCTCAATATCTACACAACCGTCGGCTGATGACGGAACATTGACTATAGAAAACCCGTTCATGGCGGCAGATGCGGGATTTGTACCGTGAGCTGAATCGGGCACAATGATTTTGGTGCGATCAAAATCTCCACGGGAACGGTGATAGGCTTTGATTAGCATCATGCCGGTAAATTCGCCATGAGCGCCGGCCGATGGCTGGAAGGTCATTTCATCCATGCCGCAGATTTCGCAAAGCAATCTGCTTGTTTGTTCTAATGCCTGCATACAGCCTTGCACAGTTCTTGGCGGTTGCAGCGGATGGATAGCTGCAAAACCGGATAATGCGGCTATTTCTTCATCGATTTTCGGATTGTATTTCATAGTGCAAGAGCCAAGCGGATAAAAGCCGGTGTTGACGCCATAGGAACGCCGCGCCAATTGCGAATAATGGCGTGATAAGTCGTTTTCGGTCACTTGCGGTAAGCGCGGCGCGGTCTTGCGCTGCAGCTGCGGCGCAAATTTATATTTGGGTACGTCTAAGGACGGCAGTATACTTTGGCTAATGCCCTGACGGCTTTTTTCGAATATTAATCGCATTGGCTCACCGCCCTTTCGGTCAAAGCAATCAAATGGTCGATATCGGCCTTGCTGTTCTTTTCGGTAGCGC
This sequence comes from Peptococcaceae bacterium UBA5752, assembly GCA_002419055.1. GTDB lineage: Bacteria > Bacillota > Dehalobacteriia > UBA4068 > UBA4068 > UBA4068. The sequence continues at coordinate 64,371 of DIFI01000021.1, read as the reverse complement.
ACCACAGAATTGTATTATTGCTGAGCGGATAGCCGCCCAGTATGCCTGCTTTTTCTAATTCCAATAACAATTTTTCGGCGCTAATCGGTGTAGTCGCCACAAATTCATTAAAGAATTCGCCTTTATATACTAGTTCAAAACCATCAATAGCACACAGCCGTGCGGCCAGATAATGCGCCTTGGCTGCCGACTGCTCTGCTACCTCGCGCAAACCGCTACTGCCCACCACCGCCAAGTAGACGGCAGCAGTCAAGGCACACAAAGCCTGATTGGAACAAATACTACTCAAGGCTTTTTCTCTTTTAATATGCTGTTCGCGTGCTTGCAGCGTCAATACAAATGCACGCTGCTCATCAGCGTCGGTTGTTTCACCGACTATCCGTCCCGGCAAAGAGCGCATTAGAGAGTTTTTACAAGCCATATATCCCAAATACGGCCCGCCGAATGACAAAGGTAAACCCAGCGGCTGGCCTTCGCCAACTGCAATATCGGCACCGACTTCCGCCGGTGAAGATAATAAACCCAGAGCAATTGGATTGCAGCTTAATACTAATTTGCCGCCTTTTTGATGAATTTTATCGGCCAATGCCGCCGCATCTTCTATTAATCCGTAAAAATTAGGCTGCTGGACGATCAAACAAGCTGTATCTTCAGCAATCGTCTCTAATGCCGCTGCATCGGTCAGACCGTCAACTGCGTCAATAATCAAAAACTCGCAATCAGCGGCAAAACAATATGTTTTGACTGTTTCTATCGTATCGGGATGACAAGTAGCCGCAATACAAACGCGGTTGTGTTTTTTATCACGGCACATCGTAGCTGCTTCCGCCGCCGCCGAAGCGCCGTCATAAGCGGAGGCATTGGCAACATCCATGCCGGTTAATTCGCAAATCATTGTTTGATATTCAAATATCGCCTGTAAGATACCTTGGCTGATCTCGGCCTGATATGGCGTATAGGCAGTGACAAATTCTTCTTTGGCGGCAATCTGCTTGACTATCGCCGGAATATAATGATCGTATGCGCCCGCGCCGCGAAAAATAATATTAAATACCGTATTTTTTGCTGCCAGATCCTCCATAGCTGCCCGTACTTCTATTTCACTTAAGCCCTCCGGCAAAGCTAATTTGTCTACCAGTAATTGCTGCGGTACCATGCCATAGAGCTCGTCAATAGAAGATACGCCTATTTTGGCAAGCATATCCTCTTGTTCGGAAGCGGTAGTGGCGATATAGTTTCCCATTATTCCTGCTCCACCAAAAACTTTCCATATACTTTGGCATCCATCAGCTTTCCCTCGCCGGTGATTTTGCCAACGCGGCATATCCAAGCGCTATAACAATCGCTATTAAGCATTTCCGGATTATCGGCAAGTTCATCATTGATTTCAGTTACTTCGCCGGAGATCGGAGCAATTATGTCGGATACTGCTTTAACACTTTCCACGTCACAAAAAGCTTCCCCGGCGCTAATCTTATCGCCGATTTCAGGAAGATTGACAAATACAACATCGCCTAATTCTTCCTGGGCATAATCGCTTAGCCCAATTACGGCAATATCATCGATATACTCTACCCATTCATGGCTATCGGTATAAAATATGCCTTCTTTAATTTTACTCATTGTGATTCCTCCTTAAATCTATAAAAATTTTATTTTTGCCGTTTATAAAAGGGCGTTTTTATAACTTCCGCCTGCAATTTGCGCCCCCGCACATCAACAATAACCAGACTGCCGATTGGCTTATATGCTCTATCTACCAGCGCGGTTGCGCCCGCATAACCTAAATAAGGAAACATGGTGCCGGAACAGATATGACCGATTGTTCGGTCTTGGGCATAAACAAAACAGCCTTCGCGGGCTATCCCTTTGTCAATCATTTTCAGCCCGACCCGACAGCGCGGCGGTGGATTTGCTTCTATCAGCGCCTGCTTGCCAATAAAATCTGCTTTGTCAAGATTGACAAAATAGCCAAGGCCGGCCTCCAGCGGTGAGATATCGGCATCGATCTCATGTCCATACAGTGGCATTGCCGCTTCCAGGCGCAGTGTATCACGCGCACCCAGACCACATGGACGCAGACCAAATTGCTCCCCTGCCTGCAATAACATATCCCATAAAAAAGGCGCATCGGCGGCAGAACAATATAATTCAAAGCCGTCCTCGCCGGTATAGCCGGTACGGGAAAGCAAACATTCTATATTACCGACCTTAACCTTAGGCTTAAATGAATAATTTGTTTGAGGAATATCTGCAGCAGCTACCAACTTTTGCATAATACTAATAGACATAGGCCCTTGTAGGGCCAATTGTGCTATCTGATCGGAAACATCATTCAGTTTGGCATCGCCGCTTAAATGGTCTTTGATCCATTGATAATCCTTAGCTCTGTTAGAAGCGTTAACAACTATCAGATATTGATTATCTTTTAATTTATATACCAGCAGGTCGTCAACCACGCCGCCGTTTTCATAACACATTGGGCTGTACCGCACAAACCCATCCGCCAAATTGCTGTAATCATTGGTCAATAACAATTGCAGATTGACCAATCCGTCTTTGCCGCTTAAAATGAATTCCCCCATATGGGAAACATCAAATAGTCCGGCTGCTTTGCGAACAGCATTATGCTCGGCAATTACTCCGCCTCCCGCATATTGCACAGGCAACAAATAACCGGCAAAGGCCACCATTTTACCGCCGGCGCGTAGGTGACATTCGTACAATGGAGTTTTTGATTCCATAGACTTTAATCCTCCTCGCTAATATAATTTCCATTAACAAAGATAATATAACAAAAAGGAAGCGTAACAGAATAAAACCGTACGCCTCCGTTTAAAAGGTTGCCATCTGATAGAATCTTTTACGCAATATACTATAGGAATTGCTTCACAAAGCTTATGCGTTACACTTGAAGCGTCATTATTTTCTCATACATTTGTCATTAAATATATTTATATTCTTTACTAATAGTACCATTTTTTGTAAATTATACAAGCATTTTATCGAATAAAGTTCGTTGCGACCTTTTTTTCTTGTTTTGGTAATTCAACATTTGCCAAACGTCCGGCTTCGATTGATTTAAGTAACCAGGTCATGTTTTTACCTAAAACCCGCATGATCTGCATACCCTCGGCATCCTGAACCAGCTCTTGGGGCGTATTGCCATGAGCCATATTCCAATATTGAGATGATACTACCGGCATCTGGGCATACATGAAATATTTATTCAGTTGCTCCACGGCTGCTGTCGCACCGCCACGGCGGCAAGTTACGATAGCAGCGCCCGGTTTATAAGCAAAGAAGCCGCTTCCCGCATAAAATAAGCGGTCTAAAAATGAGGTGATGCTGCCGGAAGCTCCCGCAAAATGTACCGGAGAACCGAAAACAAAGCCGTCTGCTTCCTTGGCTTTTGCCAATGCGATATTGACGCAATCATCGTCAAAGGCGCAGCGGTTAATATTGTCTTTGCGGCAAACTTTACAACCGCAGCAACCGCGAAGAGGCTGACTACCGATATGAAATATTTCTGTATCGATAGTAGCGTCCGCGATCGCGGACGCTACTTCCGTTAATGCCGTAAATGTGCAGCCTTGTTTATGGGGACTACCGTTTATCAGTAAAACCTTCATATTCAACGCCTCCTGATTATTCCTCTTTTAAGCCCATTTCCTTCAACGCATCCTTATGCGAAAGCTTAACTTTACCTGTTGCAGCTTCGACGCCTATGCACTTAACCCACATTGTATCGCCTTCCGCGCAAACATCAGTGACTTTATCTACGCGCTTGCTCGCCAATTGGGATATATGGACCATACCGTCTTTACCGCCGGCTCCCAGCACGCCGGGAATAATCTCTACAAAAGCGCCAAAATCCATAATTTTTACTACTTTGCCTTCATAAATTTTGCCGACTTCCGGCTCCGCTACAATACTATTGATAATTTTCAGAGCTCTGTCACCGGCTAACGCATCGACGCTGGCAATAAATATTCTGCCGTCATCTTCAATATCAATTGCAGCGCCTGTTTCTTCAATAATCTTCTTGATTACTTTACCGCCGGAACCGATGACTTCTCTTATTTTATCTGGATTAATCTGGATGGTGATAATCCGCGGCGCATATGGTGAAAGCTCTTGACGCGGCTCGGCTAGTGCTTCCAGCATCTTGCCAAGGATAAAGGCACGGCCTTCTTTGGCCTGTGTTAAAGCACGGGTAAGAATTTCTTTACCGATACCGGCAATCTTGATATCCATTTGGATAGCAGTCACTCCATGCACCGTACCGGCAACTTTAAAGTCCATATCGCCGAGAAAATCTTCCATACCCTGAATATCGGTAAGAATTGTAATATCTTCGCCCTCTTTAATCAGGCCCATTGCACAACCGGAGACAGGCGAGGATATCGGAACACCGGCATCCATCAGCGACAAAGTGCTGGCACAAACGCTGCCCATCGAAGTAGAACCGTTAGATTCGATAGCCTCCGAAACCAGCCTCAGCGCATAGGGGAAAGCCTCCTCGGAAGGTATTACCGGCAACAGTGCACGTTCCGCCAAAGCGCCATGACCGATTTCTCTGCGGCCCGGGCTGCGCATCGGACGCGTCTCGCCGACGCTGTAAGGCGGGAAGTTATATTGATGCATATACCGTTTTGAATCTTCTACGCCAAGCCCATCCAAGATCTGTTCCTGGCTGATAGTGCCCAGAGTCAGCGCATTTAATATCTGTGTTTGACCTCTGGTAAACAGCGAAGAACCGTGTGCCCGCGCCAAAACGCCCACTTCACAGGAGATCGGACGTACTTCGTTGATCGCGCGGCCATCAATTCTGATTTTATCTTTGGCTATCAGCGAACGCATAGTTTCTTTTTCTATTTTATAAATGACTCCGCCGATTTGTGCGGAAGAATCGGGATATTCTTCTGCTAATTGTTGTTTAATACTATCATTTAATTCTTTAATCAAATTCTCCCGCGTTGCTTTATCCAAATGCTCCTGGCAACAACGGTACATCAGATCTTTCATCGGTTGAGTGGCAAGTTCTTTAATTTTTTCCACCAACGCGGCATCTATCTCTTCTTCAACATATAGCCATTTTTCTTTTGCCAATCCCATCGTTAAGGCTTCGGCTCTGAACTCTTCAATGAATTCAACAATTAATCTGATATTTTGATGAGCATACAAAATACCTTCAAGGATTATTTCCTCCGGCACCTCTTTTGCCCCCGCCTCTACCATCATAACCGCATCAGCAGTACCCGCGACCGCCAAATGCATCAAACTTTTTTCCTCTTGGTCAACTGTGGGATTTAAGATAAATTCACCGTCAACATAACCGACAATAACACCGGCAATAGGTCCGCCAAAAGGTATTTTAGAAATATGCAGCGCCGCTGAAGCGCCGATCATCGCCGTCATATCCGGAGCATTATCATTATCAACCGACATTACGGTATTAATTACCTGCACATCGTTACGCATCGCTTTGGGAAACAGCGGACGCAATGGTCTATCGATAATCCGCGATGAAAGCACTGCTTTCTCACTGGGGCGTCCTTCTCTTTTGATAAAACCGCCGGGAATCTTGCCGACAGCATACATTTTTTCTTCATAATCAACAGATAACGGAAAAAAGTCAACTCCGTTACGAGGCACGTCGCTCATAGTCGCGGCCGACAATACCATGGTATCGCCATAGGATACGAAAACAGCACCACCGGCCTGCTTGGCCATCCGCCCCGTTTCCAGCGTCAGCTGCCGTCCGCTGACTTCAATACTCTTTGTTAAAATTTGATTCATAAAATTACCCTCCATACCTACTTATTCTTTCACTTTTTCACTTTTTTATTAACTTATGAATATTCAACAAATATATCTCATCTCCTGCTTGCCATATTATCTGACTTAATAACATTAAAAAATATTTAGATAATTTTACATATAAAAAAACACCCTCTGTCAATAGAGGGTGTTTTACTTTTGCTTTTAATTTAACGACGCAGGCCAAGAGAAGTAATTATCTTACGATAACGGTCAATGTCTTTGCCCTTAAGATAATTCAAAAGACCACGGCGTTGGCCAACCATCTTCAAAAGACCGCGGCGGCTATGAAAATCCTTTTTGTGGATCTTCAGATGCTCAGTCAAATAATTAATTTGATAACTGAGGATAGCGATTTGTACTTCCGGCGAACCGGTATCGGTCTCATGAACACGATATTTTTCAATAATTTGTTGTTTTGCTGCCGAATCCATAACGGCACCTCCTTTATTTTTATCCCCCATATCCGAGAAAGCGTCGGAGCATCGTCAAACCCAGATAGGGATTTTTAGTACGCGCAGCTATTCTAGCTGTCTTTTCCCTTATGGGAAAAGCATGAGCTTAAATAGACGCTCAGCCTCGAAATCATAGATTTCGAGCTGCTGTGCAGCTATTATAACCTATTTGATCGGCTTTGGCAAGTGTTTATCTGCATTTTGAGTAATTAAAAAATCTTTGGCTGTTTCCTTGTTTCTGCCGATTTCCTCTCTCAGTTGATCAAGATTGTCAAATTTATGTTCGGGACGAATAAATTCACCAAAACAAACTTTGATATTTTCGCCGTAGAGCGTGATATCTTGATTGAAAATATGCACCTCAATCGATGGCTGCAGGAAATTGCCAACCGTCGGTTTGTAACCGTAATTGGCTACACCATCATAAGTTATTCTATTATGTTCTACACGAACGGCATATACGCCGCAGGGTATATAAACTCTATCAGTCGCCGGATAAAAATTAGCCGTTGGAAAACCTAGTGTACGGCCAATACTTTTGCCGCGAACAACCTCACCGGCCAATGTATACCAATAGCCAAGCATATAATTAGCCGCTTCCATATCGCCGCGCGACAGACGCTCACGAATATTGGATGATGAGATATCGCCATAAGGTGACGTCACTTGATCTATGATCATCACTTTGATGCCGCGGGGTTCACACAGTTCTTTGAGCATCTGGGCGTTTCCTTGTCCACCGGCGCCGAAACTAAAATTATAGCCAACGATTACCTGCGATGCTTTGAGTACGCAACAAATTATCCTATCCACAAATTGCTGCGGCGTGCTGTTCATCAGTTGCTGATCAAAAGGTAACACCACTACTTCATCAACAGCAAAATATTTTTTGATCAGCGCAATTTTTGCTTCCGCAGCATTGAGTAACGGCGGCATTTTGCCTTTGATCAATGCCATCGGATGAGGATCGAACGTCACAGCCGCCGTCACAGCCCCTGTTTGCTGTTTAATCCGATAAAGCTCACTAAATAAAGCACGATGTCCCAAATGCACTCCGTCAAAATTACCTATTACCACCGCATCATATTTTTTGGCAGCAGGCGGATCAGCCAATACCTTTGTCATATTCAGTACTGCACCTTCCTTAGTATCATTGTTAAGAATATTAGCTATGCCAAGTAATACTCCGTCACTGTTTTCCACTAAACACAACTCCACCGGTTCTGTTTCAGGCCCTAAGCATAAAGGGTTGCCATGCAAAACCTGACGCAGTTGCTGATCGGTAACCACAAATCGCGGCCAATTAGCCAATGGATACTGCATCGGCAATAACCAATCGTCTTCACCCGCAGCAATAATTTCCGCCAATCGTTCAAGCGTCAGCGCCGTTTCAATCCTAAAATCGCCAACTTGCAAACGCTGTAGATGAGCAAGGTGAGCGCCACAACCGCAAAGCTGTCCCAAATCGTGGGCAATCGAACGGATATATGTCCCCTGCCCGCATTCGACCTCAATTTCTGCCTCGGCTGTTTCAACGCCCGGCCGAAAATTTTTAAGCTCAATATCATAAATCCGCACCTTGCGGGCAGCAACTTCGATATCCTCTCCACGGCGAAAGCGCTTATAAAGCGGTACGCCACCGCTTTTTAGGGCCGATACCACAGGCGGTATCTGGTCGATTTCACCTATGAATTGCGGCAGCAATGCTTCAATATCCTGGCGGTTTAAATGCGCGGCGCTGGCTCGACCGACCTCAGCACCCATCGCATCGTAACTGTCTGTTTCTATGCCGAAAACTACCGTGCCGCGATAACGTTTAACGCCGCCGCTGATATATTCGGCCAGTCTGGTCGCTTTGCCGATGCAAACCGGCAGCACTCCGCCGGCCGCAGGATCAAGCGTACCGCAATGGCCAGCCTTACAATGCAAAAGCCGCCTCACGGCGGCCACGACACCATGAGAAGAGATGCCAGGCTCTTTGTTGATATTGATGAAACCGTCCATGATATCTACCACCACATCTTTTGGCTCTATAATTATTTACTGCAATGCTATTGCGCTTGCAACAGCTGACGCGCTGCCGCTAAAACCTCTGTCTTGGCCTGCTCCAGGCTGGCCTTGATACGACAGCCACTAGCCAGTAAATGGCCTCCGCCGCCGAAACTCTGTGCTAAATGATCAACGCGATAACCATTGCGGCAACGCATACTGACTTTGACCATATCCGGATATTCTTCAAACAGCAAACCGATTTTAACACCGCTCAATGTCAATGTATTGCTGACGATATTATCACAATCACCGCTTGCTGCACCCGCATCCAGCATCGATTGATGATCGATTATCATATAGCATAGCTGACCGTTGAGTTCTACCTGCATATTTTCGAAGGCCACGCGGATCATTTGCATATTTGTATATGAATGACTTTCAAATAGCCTGATTCTGATCTGTTCTACATCGATATGTTTGGCTAACAAATCAGCGCCGATACGCAGCGTTCGCGGTGTAGTATTGGTATAACGGAAGCAACCGGTATCACCGACAATCGCAGTATAAAGTTGGGTAGCTATAGCCGTATCAATTTCGATACCGGCTTTCTCCAACAATACGGCGGCAATTTCGCCGCTGGCGGCAGCGTCGGTCTCCAGTACCATGCCATCACCGACAAATTCATTGCTGAGATGATGGTCAAGGCAATAAAGCTGCGGCTGATATTGCTCAATCAACGGCGGCAGCCAGCTGCCACAACGTTCCGGTTCACTGCAATCCACCAACAACACCTTTTGCGGCCGAATATCCAACGCATCCGAAGTAATAAATCTATCGATACCGTCAAGATAGTCAAGATATGACGGTACCGGTTCATCCATTACCAATCGCCAACCTTTGCTTTTCCCAGCAAAAGCTTGATCCAACGCCAGCATAGTGCCTATGCAATCCGGATCCGGGTTTACATGACCACAAACAATTATCTCATGGCAGTCACGGAGTTTATCGATCAATACTCCGTAATCACTTTTCATACTTATTTTCCTCTTCCGGCGGACGCAAGGCAGCCTTTGCCTTATCGTCCTCTATTTGTTTATCTATAATACTGATCATTTTCACACCATAGGCAATCGAATTATCGATATGGAAATACAGTTCGGGTATTTGCCGCATCTTCATCCGCTGCCCCAACAAATGACGGATATAACCTTTGGAATTTTCTAAAGCTGCCGCAATTAAATCACTCTCATCTTCTCGTCCCAGCGGCGGGCTGATATAAATCCGCGCTGAGCTGAAATCGGGAGAAGCGTCAACAGCCAATATCGATACCAGATCCAGTTGCGGATTTTTGAGATCTCTGCTGATAATTTGCGCCACTTGTTTTTGGATTTCTCCGGCCAGACGGCCGCTTCTATAACGAGCCATATTAGAGCTCCCTCTTAATTTCTTCCATCACATAGGCTTCGATGATGTCCCCTTCTTTAATATCGGCAAACGATTCCAAACCGATACCGCATTCAAAGCCGGACATTACTTCCTTGGCATCGTCTTTGAAACGGCGTAGACTATCTATCTTATCCTCTGCTACAACTACACTGTCGCGAATTACACGCACCAGTGCATTTCTGGTGATCTTACCATAGATAACGTAGCCTCCGGCAACAACGCCAACTTTGGGTACCCTAAAGATGCTACGCACTTCGGCCTGACCGATTACCTGCTCTTTAAACTCAGGAGCTAACAGACCGGTCATTGCCTTTTTGATATCTTCGATGGCATCATAGATAACGCGATAAAGACGAATGTCAACATTCTCGTGCTCGGCTGCTTTAAGCGAAGCCGGGGCCGGACGGACATTGAAACCTATGATGATTGCATTGGAGGCCGATGCCAGCATGATATCAGATTCGCTGACACCGCCAACACTGGCATGAATTACATTAACCTTGACTTCATCGGTATTGAGCTTAACCAAACTTTGCTTTAAAGCTTCCACCGATCCTTGGACATCGCCCTTGACAACCAGATTCAACTCTTTGATTTCGCCTTGAGCAATTTGTTCAAATAAATCGTCAAGACTGACTTTTGCCGTTTTGGTCAGGCCTTCTTCACGTTTCTTGATCTGCTGTTTATAAGCTACAAAACGTGCATCCTTATCATCTTTTACAGCAATAAATACCTCACCGGCGGCCGGCGTTTCGGAAAATCCCAATACTTCCACCGGCATTGAAGGCAGCGCAGCTTTAACTTTGCGGCCTTTGTCATCGTTCATAGCTTTAACCTTGCCAAATACCGGCCCGGCTAAAATACTGTCCCCTAAATGAAGGGTGCCTTTTTGAATCAACAGCGTTGCTAAAGGACCTCTGTTTTTGTCAAGTTTGGCTTCGATGACGGTACCGCGCGCCTGGCGATTAGGATTGGCCTTTAACTCGCCAACTTCGGCTACCAATAGTATCATCTCCAAAAGTCCCTCAATATTTTCACGAGCTTTGGCGGAAACCGGAACCATTATCGTTTCGCCGCCCCATTCTTCGGCAACCAAACCGTATTCCATCAATTCCTGTTTTACACGGTCGGGATTGGCGCCGGGCTTGTCAATTTTATTAATCGCAATTATAATAGGCACTTTAGCTGCCTTGGAATGGTTGATAGCCTCTATTGTCTGAGGCATTACTCCATCATCGGCGGCAACAACTATAATTGCAATATCTGTAACCTGAGCACCACGGGCACGCATTGCAGTAAATGCTTCGTGACCCGGAGTATCCAGGAAGGTTATTTTTCTACCATTAATTTCCACCTGATAAGCACCGATATGCTGTGTTATTCCTCCTGCTTCTGTTGAAATAACATTAGTATGACGGATGGCATCAAGTAAGGAAGTTTTACCATGGTCAACATGCCCCATAATTGTCACTACCGGCGGACGGAAGCTAAGTAAAGCTTCATCGTCTTCAAGGTCTTCCATGATTTCTTCCGCTTTATCGGTTTTGACTTCAACGGTAACGCCAAATTCCTCGGCTAGTAAGATTGCGGATTCTGCATCTAATTCTTGATTAATGGTCGCCATTGTGCCCATCTCAAAAAGTTTCTTGATTATTTCTCCCGCAGATTTACCCATAGTTTTAGCTAACTCACCAAGGATGACGGTTTCACCGATAAATATTTTTTTCGGCACAACAGGTGGCATAACCACTTTTTGTACTTTTTTAAACTTATCGCGACGCCCTTTATTAGGCCGGTAGCCTCTATTTCTGATTGCTTCGTTATCTTTTTCGACAGCCAAATCTTTGGCAGAAGGTTTATTACGGCTAGGCCTGTAATTGACAGCAGGTTTTGCGGCAACCGGAGCAGCAAAAGTCGCAGGCTTGCCGTTTGTTTTATTATCCTTACCACCCTTGTTATCCTTAGCCGGACGATTATCCGGTCTGGCTGACGGCGTACGATTTTGATCATGTGGTTTGTCTTTATAGGTACCACTCTTATTATCAGTACGACCTGCCTCGGCTTTTGGTAAAGGCTTGGCATACCTGGGCTGATTCAGCTGATTGGACTGATTGGGCTGCGGCTTTCCTTCTGTTTTATTTTCTCCGACCGCAAATTGTCTCGTTTGCGTAAATGAATGCGGCTTAGATTGAGACTTAAAATCAGACCTGGGTTGTGGTTTGAACTCAGATTTAGGTTGTGGTTTGTACTCAGGTTTAGCCTCTGGTTTAGCCTCGGTTATTGGTTTGGTCGCAGCTTGAGACTCCAGCATAGGCTCAGGTTTCGGCGCTGGTTTAGCCTCTGGCTTGGGTTCTGGTTGGGGCTCTGGTTTAGCCTCTGGCTTTGGCTCTGGTTTAACCTCAGGCTCGGGCTCTGGTTTAGCCTCCGGCTTGGGTTCAAGTTCAGATTTAGGTTCAGGTGTCGGTTCAGGTTTGGTCTGTGCAATTGCGATCGGTTCAGTAACACTAACCTCTTGCGGTGCTGACACAACTGATTCTGTTTCCGGCTTACCTTGTTCTTCCTTATCCGCTGTATTAATAAGACTTATTTGTTCCTGCTCAATTACTGCTTTGGGAATACGAGTTATTTTGGGCACAAAGCCGCTATCTATAACGGTTTTATCCTTAGATGACTTATTGACTACACTTTGGCGAATCATTTCAGCATTGCTTTCGCTGATGCTGCTCATATGACTTTTCGCTTCCACTCCCATTTTTTGTAGTTTATGCATAATATCTTTGCTCTCGATTGAAAGCTCTTTAGCTAATTCATATATTTTGACTCTCGCCAAAAAAATCACTCCCTATTCCCGTTTACTAAAACTCCGATAAACATTTTTCAATAGCAGCAGCAAAACCTGTATCTATTATTGCGATAGCGCCACGCCGTGAACGGCCAACCACAGCGCCTAAAGAATTCTTATCTCGCCAATAGATTAGCGGTACATGCTTAGCCGTAGCAAGTCCGCCTATTTCTTCTTGTACCTTTGCCGCAGCATCAATTGCCAAAACAACCAAACAAGCTTTCCCTGCCGATAAGGCTGTCACTGTTGCTGCATCTCCGGCTACCAATCGTCTAGCTTTTTGTGCCAATCCCAGATAACCGGCAACTTTTTGCTCAATTTCCGCAGATAACGGTTTGCATTCACTCATAAATCTGTCTCGCCGGCAGTAATTTTTTCCGATAATTGCTGCCACATTTCTTCGGGTAATTTTATTTTAAATATTTTATCAAAACTTTTAGTTTTTCGTGCTTTAATTAAGCATTCACTTTGACGGCATACATAAGCTCCGCGCCCCGGTTTTTTGCCGCTTTCATCAAGAGCAATCTCTCCTTGCGGTGATTTGACAACCCTCAGTAGCTGCTTTTTGTCCTTTAACTGGCGGCAGGCCACGCACATTCTTTCCGGCTCTTTCTTAGGCACTTTTTTGGCCATTTACGCCTCCGTATCCTCAACCAGGTCTTCTATATCATTATCATCATTCGGATCTTGCTCGCCCATAATTTCCACCATTTGGCTTTCGCTCTTAATATCGATCTTCCAGCCGGTCAATCGTGCGGCCAAACGTGCGTTTTGACCTTCCTTGCCAATAGCCAGCGACAGTTGATAATCAGGCACAACCACTTGGGTGAATTTATCTGGAACACTAACAGAAACGCTGATTACTTTTGCAGGGGCCAATGCGTTACTTACATATACGGCCGGATCATCGTCATAGCGAACAATTTCGATCTTTTCGCCGGCAAGTTCGTTGACTATTGACTGAACACGCATTCCTTTGGCGCCGACACACGCGCCCACCGGATCAACGTTTTCATTTTTACTGAATACGGCAATTTTTGAACGATAACCGGGCTCACGGACTACCGATCTAATTTCAACCGTACCGTCGTGAATCTCCGGCACCTCGCGTTCAAAAAGTTTTTTGAGCATCCCGGGGTGAGTGCGCGAAACCATAATTTGCGGTCCTCTGGTGGTCTTTTTTACCTCTAGTATATAAACCTTGATACGTTCTCCCTGAATATAATTTTCACGCGGGATTTGCTCGGAAGGCATTAAGACTGCCTCGCTGCGTCCCAAATCGATGATTACATTTCGTCCTTCATAACGAAGCACAGTGGCTATCACTATATCTTCCATTCTTGTAGCATACTGATCGTAAACCATGCTGCGTTCAGCCTCGCGAATTCTTTGTACTACCACATGTTTGGCTGTTTGGGCAGCAATCCTGCCAAAAGAGCGGGGTGTTACTTCTGATTCAAATATATCGCCTATTTCGAAATCGGGATCATAGTTTTTGGCCTCCTCAATCGACATTTCCAAAGTCGAATCTTCAACTTGCTCGACTACCGTTTTTCGATAATATACGTGAATATCACCATTGCTTTTGTTAATCTCAACCCGAACATTTTGCGAAGAGCCAAAATGTTTTTTATACGCAGAAATCAAAGCTGCTTCAATCGCTTCGATTAAGACATCCATTTCAATGCCCTTTTCTTTTTCCAGATTTTTTAGGGCCTCGATTAATTCTAAATTCACTGCCATGTTCTTCTCTCCTTATCAAAACTAACAAATACAAAAATAAACTTGATTTTTTTATAAATCAGCCGCTATATGAGCATTGGCAACTGTTTCTTTTGCGAATGCAAGGCGATTACCCTCTGCCTCAATAACGATCTGCTCTTCTTCAAGTCCGATTAATAGACCTTTATATTGTTTTACGCCGTTTAAAGGTGCATAAAGATTAACAATAACCTGCTCACCGGCAAAACGGGCGAAATCCTCGGCTTTGCGCAAAGGACGCTCAACCCCCGGAGAAGATACCTCAAGATAGTAACTTTGTTCAATCGGGTCTACTTTGTCTATTATATCGCTGATCCGTTCGCTGACTGACTGACAACAAATATGGTCAACCGGCGGCTCGCGATCAATGAACAGGCGCAAATACCGGTTAGGACCTTCTTTAACATATTGCACATCTACCAATTCGCAGCCGACTTCAACCATCACAGGTTCGGTCAACTGCCAAATTAATTTTTCAATACGATTATAATCAACCGTGAATGACTTTTTTTTAGCCATTATATTATCTTTAATCTCCATTCGTAAAACAAAAAGTGGGTAAAAACACCCACTTCCTGCTAGCAACTTCAAACTATAACACATTATAGCACGCTGTTTATTAAAATGCAAATACTTTCTTAGCTTTTATTTATCTTTATTTGTCAAAGCGCATCATCACTGTCGCCACTTCCGCTCTGTTGGCCGTTCCCTGCGGATCAAAATTGCCGTTACTGCGTCCGCTGAGCAAACCTCTCATTGTACAATACGTTACCGCTTCAAAAGCCCAATCACTGATAGCAGATTTGTCCGGGTAATTTAGGTTGATCATCCAAGCTCCCTGCGGTCCTTCGCCAATGCATTTAAGATAATTGAACATTATCAAAGCCATCTGCTCCCTGGTCACCGCATTTAACGGTCTGAATGTACCATTACCGTAACCGTTGACTATTCCCTTTTCGGAAGCCCAGGTAACGGCATCGGCATACCAACTGCCGGATTCTACATCGCTAAATTTGGCCGTAGTAGACGAATATATCTCACCGGAAAGCCGATAAAGTACCGTTACAAACATGGCGCGTGTCATTGGAGCCATGGGCGAAAATGTTGTTATCGATGTGCCTTGGAATAATCCCTTGTTACTAACATAATCAACTGCATCATAATACCAGCTGTTTTTTGCCACATCGCTAAACGACAGGTCTGTTCCGGCAGATGTTGTCGGCAAGTTGATGGTCACAACTTCACTGTCCGGCTTGCCGGGGCCGATGGCGATAACTTTGACAACCGTACCGGCGGTAAGCTGCAGCGGCACGATCAGATCCGGTTGCCAATAGGTAGTGCTGATATTATACATATTACTCTCAACAGACGGGGTAGTGCTGTCAGTTGTATAATAGAGCTTAACCGTATCAAAATTGCTATGATTCAGCTCCAGCTGATAACCGTTTGCAGCATCGTTAATCTCATATGTTGCTTGCGGCCACCGCGCTAACGTATCAGCGCTGACTTCTATAGTACTAACGTTTTTAATAAACCAAGGAAATGTTTGTTCTGTTGCCGCGCGCTGTCCTATTACCAATACCGGGGCCTGATCGTCCGTCATAGATGCGAAAGAACTATCGCTGCTTTGCAAGCCTAAAATTACCGGCACTTCTGTAGCTCTACCGTCACTGTAGCTGTAACGCTCGGAATCTAGCAACTCGGAGACGGTAAAAGTTTTGTAATATCCGTCGGTGCTGGTGATCTTAATCAAGGTAGCCTCATCCTTGATACCCGACAGCTGCAACAAATATGAAAGCGAGATGCCTTTCGCATAAACATTTTTATTGGTGGGCCAGTTATTAATTGAGGAATAATAATGCTGCTGTATTTGATCAGTCATTGCCGCCAATTGCTCACCGGTAAAGCTTTGTTGCGTAGTAACACCGTCGCCGCTGATGGTAACAGTGATATCGGCTGCTAATACTGCACTGCCGCACGCAATTACCAATGATGTAATTATCATTATAACAATTAGTTTTTGAAAGCAAATTTTCAATTTTTTCCCCTGCTTTCTGAATTAAATTTCAGTAAATTATAACATATTTTCCTATATTTAATAAAGCTAATTTGACATTAAATAATATATATAATATATTTAAATTGTTATCGAATTTCTATTTAGAGGATAAATGATGATTAAAACACCGCCACTAATTGAATCGGTCCCTAATTTCAGCGAAGGACGCGATCTTCGTCTCTTAGAAAAATTGGCGGTAACTATGGACAAAATCAGCGGCGTTGGCTTGCTTGATTACAGTAGCGATTATGACCACAACCGCAGCGTTTATACGTTGGCCGGCAAACCGGAAAGTATAACGGAGGCGCTGTTCAACGGATTTGTATTTGCTTTAGAACATTTTGATCTCAACACACACCGAGGCGCACATCCGCGGATCGGCGCCGTTGATGTCACACCTTTTATACCCGTTGCCGGTGCTGATCTGGAATATTGCGGTATTGTCGCCCGCAATTTTGGGGAAAATGTAGCCAAGGAACTGCAACTACCTGTTTATCTATACGGCCAAGCTGCTCTGATTAGCGGCCGTGACAATCTTTCAGAACTGCGGCGAGGTAATTTTGAGGGCTTGAGCGCTAAACTGCAGACCCAAGAATGGCGTCCCGATTTCGGCCGCCGACACCCCCATCCGACGTTTGGTGCAGCGGTAATCGGCAGCCGCTTCTTCCTGATTGCCATCAACTTCAATCTCAACCGTTACGATATGGAGGCAGCCCGCGCTATCGCTAAAGCCATCCGCTTTTCCTCTAACGGCATGGCAGAGGTAAAATCGATAGCCGTCGATTTGCATTCCCGCGGTATCGCACAGGTATCCTGCAATTTGTTGGATTATCGCATTACTTCCCCCGTACAGGTATTCGAGCGTGTCAGTCAACTGGCTGCCGCTTATAATACGGCAGTCGCCGAAACGGAGATTATCGGCTTGCCGCCGCAAGCATCCCTTGCCGGGTGTGATTGGCAGTTGATGAGAATGACCAACTTTTCACCACGTCAAATACTCGAATCCCAACTTGTTGAACATGGTTTATTAATGAAGGAGTAAAATTATGTCTAAAGTGATAAAAATAGCCGATATTGGAAACAACTTTGAGGCGGCGCTGCTTGAGCAATGCTTAACCGACGAAGGCATTAGCTTCCGTATCCAAAGCAATGATGACAGCGCTTACGGCAACCTCTTTGAACTAACCGAAGGCTGTTGGGGGCGCGTTTTTGGCTTTGCCGAAGATAAACAGCGGATACTGGCAATTTTAAATGATATCCGCAACAGTAAACCAATCTTCCCCGATGATGATCAGACAGATGAATAGTACTAACCACTAAATAATTAATCTAAAAAGGCTGCTTATTTAAGTTTTCTTTCTTTTTTACTACATTTTTATTGAAAATATTATTGACTTATTGTCTTTTTTCAGGCATAATATAGTTTGTCGCGGGGCTATAGCTCAGTAGGTTAGAGCGCTACGTTGACATCGTAGAGGTCACTGGTTCGAGCCCAGTTAGCCCCACCAAAAAATACCTGCTATCCATAAGATAGCAGGTATTTTGTTGTATTTATCTTAGTTCAATTCGTTTAAAAAGATTTTTGTAATAGGCTTGAGGATAGTGGTCATTAAATGAGATGACGCCCAGAATCTTCGGTTTGCCGATATGTACACCCATGCCGACATGGCGATATCCCATGCAGGCAAACGGAATCTTGGTTACGATATCGTTGCCGTTTTCGATGCGCATGGTTTTGAATAATCTCTTGTTATAGGATTTCTGGAAAGCACGGTTTCCCACGCGCGGTGCGCCGAACAGTATTACCTCAAAGTCCCTGTCGGGGTAGTGATATTCCAGATCCACTGCGCACAAAACGGCCAGCGCCGCGCCTTGTGAATGACCGGTTATCTTTACTTGATGAATGTCGTCGGATATTATATCGTTGATGACATCTCTCACGGCATGAGATTTATAAGCCTCGATGAATCCGTAATGTACTCTTATTTTTGATGCGCTGTTTCCATATGGTATAGTTTTTTGTCCGAAAGCAAGGTTCGTTTTCCAGTCCTTACCGGAGTTTGATCCCCTAAATGTGATGCTAAGGCAGCCGTCTCTTTTGCGCAGGTAGCATTGAATATCGGTTTTTGGATCATCTATCGTGATAAGAGAGCCGCCAAAGGAATCTGGCTGAACCTTACGGTATGCGACAGCCGATAACTCCATCGCTTCAATTAAATCTGATGCCTGCATATTGACCACCTCGATACAGTATATGAAGACACCGCAATGATGTTGCAAATACATCCGCGCCAATAAAGATGCTAAGCTACAGGAAGGAAAGTAAATAAAATATTAAAATTTTTTTTATTAGTTTGGCATACATTTTTATCAGGAGGTGGTAAAAATGATTTCATTGCCACGAATTATCGATATGGGGACACTGCTTAAAAAGTCGCCTGAAGCAATGGCGAAATTGTCTGGCAGCAGCGATTTTCCAGATATAAACGGAATTGTGTATTTATATCAAACAAAAAAAGGCGTAATACTGGCAGCCAGAGTCACCGGACTACCGAATGAGCCGGGTCCATGCAACAGCAATGTTTTCGGTTTCCATATCCATGAGGGAACGGCCTGTACAGGAAACGCCGAGGATCCGTTTGCCAATACCGGCATGCACTATAATCCCGGCAACTGCGACCATCCTCACCATGCCGGCGATCTTCCTCCACTGTTTGGAAATAACGGGTTTGCACTAATGTCGGTATTAACCAACCGCTTTACCGTTGCCGAAGTAATCGGACGAACCGTAGTGCTACACAGATCTCCCGACGATTTTACAACACAGCCCGCGGGTAAATCAGGCCCTAAAATTGCTTGTGGAATCATTCGCCGGCGCTAAAAAAGCGCGGCTTTGTCTGAAATTTGTTGCGAACTTATAGCCCAGCTGTTTAGATACTTGTTTGACATGCAAGGTCACTGGTTGACTTTTGTATAGCCCCACCAAAAAGGCCTGATATTTTAAAGATATCAGGCCTTTTGTTTAAATTTCCAAACCATAATTCCTATGTTCACCCATAATAATACCCCCTAAGTAGATTTTGCACGCTTTTTCCTGTGTCTTCTTAGGGGGCACTGCAATATATTGGAAGGTCTTATAATTTTATGCTAAATGTCAATTTACTGGTTACTTAAACGTAATATTCGATAAAGCGCATTAAGATCGTAGCAACTTCAGCTCTTGTGGCAGTACCGCCGGGAGCGAGAGTTGTAGCGGTGCGTCCGTTGACAAGGCCGGTAGCATTGGCCCAGGCCATAGCTGTGCTGGCCCAATCGGAAATATCGCCGGTGTCGGTGTATTTGCTGAGTGAAGTGGTTTGGCTGACATCGTAACCTTTAATTTTGGCATAGTTATATAAGATTACCGCCATCTGTTCGCGCGTGATGCTGTCATTGGTACCGAACCTACCGTTGCCATAGCCGTTGACGATATTATTGGCCGCAGCCCATTCGATAGCGTCGCTGTACCAGAGACCGTCTGCCACATCATTAAAGATGGTGTCTACTGTTGCGTCAGGCGTGCCGTCTAAACGCCACAATACCGTTACCAGCATAGATCTCGTCATATTGGCATCAGGACTAAATCTGGTTGCCGAGGTACCGTTAAACAGTCCAGCCTGCAAAACATAATTGATGCCGTTTATATACCAGGCGCCGGGGACAAGGTCGGTGAATTGATCGGTGAGGTTTGGCTCCTCTTCTCCCGCAATGAACGTTGCTTTTATGGTGTGGTTGGCAGTGACAGCGGAGAAGGCATATGTGCTGACGTCGCCGACGCTTTTGCCATCTACCTGTACGTCTTCTATAATATATCTATAGTTGGGGTTTATAGTGAAAGTTTGTGAACCGTCCTGAGCTACGCTGACGCTGCCGGAAGGCGATATGCTGCCACCCTCGCCGGCGCTGGCGTTGATGGTGTAATAAGTGACACTACTACCGCCGCCACCGCCGCCGGAAGATTTAATGTTGACAATAAGATCACTGGCGGTAGCAGTGTAATTATTTGCACCGGTTTTGGTTGTGCAATAATAATCCTCGTTGCTGACAGTCGAAGTTCCATTAGCGATGGCCTTCAACTGGAAGGTTCCCACCACGACACTGGAGTTTATGGTTTCTCCCTCTGCTGTATCGGAAACATAATTCATCAGCACCAGTTTATTGATGCCATCCTCCATATCCCGAAAGCCGGAATTAAAACCGGAGGTCATACTAAGGCTTCCATCAACATATTGCAAATAGCGGCTGTCATACTTAATCTCATTCTGCATCGCATACAAAGCATAGCTGTTGTCTGCCGCCAGAGTAAACTTCACCGTAATCATATCCCCCACTCCAATGGCAGCAGTACTGCTGCCATTGGAGGTGAGTTGAAAAGAATATGTTCTGCTGTTATCAACAGCCAAAGCGGTGGAGATACTCAAAGCAAAGATCAATATGCAAACGATAATAGTAATTGTAAATCGTTTCATTTGTATTCTCCTAACTTACTTACTGCATTTACTCAGTGATACCGCGGATAGTGCTGTAGATCATTCTGATGTCGTTGACGCCGATTGTGCCGTCGCCGTTGACATCGGCTTCAAAGCGCATCAGCATCGTGGCGAGATTGAAGTCGGACGAATAATTGGTGTTATTATTATACAAATCATAGACCAACTGCGCGTCATTGATTTCTACCTCACTCAGACCGTTGACGTTTCCGTCATAGTCGACAGTCAGCTGTGTGCCGCTGACAATCGCAATCTTGGATAACGTAGTCACCGCATCCTCATCAGAGGCGACGAAGAATACGTAGGCGCCGGTACCATATGCGGCAGTAGTATTGACCGGTTGAGCCAAAAACATATCCTGTCCGTCATACTGGTATTTGCTATCCGCAGGAGCGCTGTCGCTAAGTGT
This sequence comes from Peptococcaceae bacterium UBA5752, assembly GCA_002419055.1. Lineage (GTDB taxonomy): Bacteria > Bacillota > Dehalobacteriia > UBA4068 > UBA4068 > UBA4068. Next base: position 43,055 of record DIFI01000021.1, on the reverse strand, counting down.
CAGCAGAGCCACTTTATAATTGGCCGGTGCGCCTTTGTAATTGTCATAGTTGATATAGCTGATTGTGCCGTTGATCGTTTTCTGGACTGTGATCACTGTCGCATCAGTTATAGCAGAGCCGGGGATGGTGTACTTGTTCTCTGCATCCTTCGTGATGATTACTGCATCAGCCGTACCTACCTTATAGGAAACAGTGATGGTATAACCTTGATCCACAGTGGTGGTGCTGACAGTGAAGACTACGTCAGTGTTGTGCTTGGCTTTACTGTCGGTAACGCCGCTGACGACGGTCACATCGACAGGAACGGTGATCGCATACTCATTATCTGAATAATAGGCTTTGTAAATGGTATCGGCAGTCACCGCAGCTAAGTCAATCTGGGCTTTACTGTAGAGAGTGGCAATGCCGTCATAGGTGGCGTCGCTGGAGGCTGCTATAAACCAACCGACAAAAGCAGTGCCCGCCGGGGCAGTAGGATCAGCCGGAGCAGTGGCAGTCAGGCCGGTATCTATATTCTGGGTGCTGCCTATCTGGGCGGCGTCGCTATTATAGAAACTTACAGCGTAGGTTTTGACTGATTGCGCAGTCATGGTCGCATTGGCGGTTATAGCCAATGCCGCAACCTGTTCGGAAGTGTAATTGTTGGTACCGTTATTCCAGAGGATATCCGCCAGGCGGTAGCCATCAGAGGCTGCCGGAGTAGGAATAGTGAAAGTATCGGTATAGGCATTGCTGGCGAAGAGACCCGCCGCATTGTACTTGGCATATGCGGTAGAAGCGGCCAGCGTGTTGCCCGTGCCTTGTTGGAAGATAACCGCCAGATTATGCAAATTGACGGAAATATTGGCACCGCTCAAAGCGCTTACCGCAGGAGTCGGTGTACCGGAATCACCAACCATACCGTCACTGATAGAGAAAGCTGCAACACTATTGCCGGTACTGATGGCAGTCAAGGCACGGAAAGTGATTGTGCCGATCACAAAGCCGTCGGCGCCGATGGTCTTATCCGCACCGCTTTCGAGGATATTTACCTTGGCGGTAGTTGTATTATCATAGGCGCTGGCTTCAGTTGTACCGGCCCCCGCAGCAAAGCTTACAAATGCTACTTTGGTCTTATCATAATTGAGATTGGCGGACATGGAAGCAAACTGCTGAGCTGCATCGCCGCTGACCTTGACATCGACGGTAAAGGTTTCACCGGCGTTGGCATTAGTGGCAGCGGTAATTGCGGAGATTGTGGTGCTGTCTGCCTCGATGCTGTATGTGGAGAAGTGCTCAACTGTGAAAGTGACGTAACCGTTGGCATAGGTACAATTGGTCACTTCTGTCTTGGTACCGTTGCTCGCCACATAGAAAACCTTGACGCTATCAGGGCTTTTTGCTTCGGCCAGGGTATAAGGCAATGTGACTGTAGCGGAGCCTTCGGTAAAGACATTATTGCCGCCGCTGTCTTTGAGCGTCAGCTCATATACCGTAACACCGTCCGCATCGCTGGTTCGATCGAGGCCTAAGGTCAGGGACGTGGTAGCGTTATCCACAATATCAGCAAGAGCAGCGTTGTCAAATGTGATATTACCCATGTTGGTCACAATGGTGACTGATTGGGCATTGTCCAGATTCTCAACCAAAGCTGCGGGAATTGAAACATTTGATGTGTTGATATCTTCCACAGTCACCGCCGAAGCGTTGATTTCCACATTGGCATTAGCGCCAATGACGATCGTATCCGGAACATCGGCGGTAACAGTATCTACGTTCACTACCGGTGCTGCGGAGGTAAATACTTCATCCGGCTGCCAGGTGAAGATAGGTGAAATGCCGCCTGCCTTGTAGCTTGCGCCCAAAGTGGCAGCAAGATTCTTCAGTTCAGCGGCAGTTTTGGCTGTAGATGTCGCATCAGCAGAAGTGGTGTTGAGATAATAGTTATTGCTGATGGCGGTATATCCGATCTTGGGTGTACCGACGACGGAGCCGATCAAAGGTTTGGTTGTAGCAAAGGTTACCGCGCCGCGGTTGTAACAGTTCTGGATCGTGCAGCTAACATCATTGGTCGCGCCAACAACGCCGCCCACGCAAGGAGTAGTGGCATTGCCGGTGTAACAGACGTCGCCGGTATTATAACTGTTGGTCAGTATGCTATTGGCCGCATACATACAGCCGACCACACCGCCGACATTACCGATAGCGCCGGTGACATCACCGCTGTTGTAGCAGGTGTCTATAGTACCGGCGCCGCCGAAATAACCGATCACGCCGCCTGCAGCGTAAGCAGTAGATGTTGATGATAAGGTAGCGACGATGGCACCGCTGTTATAGCAATTCTCCATGCTGCCGGTTGAGTTATATCTACCGGCGATACCACCAACGTTATAGGTGGCAGTAACTGCACCTTTATTGATACAGGATGTGATGTTGCCCGTACCGCCGAACGAACCGACGATGCCACCTATATACCGATGGGTAGTATTGATCACACCGTTATTGATACAGCCGGAGAAGCTGGTCGCGCCGTCTGCGCTGCCGGCGATACCGCCTGTATACTGACCGCCGGAGGTAATAGCGGCATTGTTCACGCAGTTAGTTAATACGCTGGCATTGCAGGCGTAACCTGTGATACCGGCAGTATTGTTTAGGGTACCGCTGGCTCTGGTCAGCGAACCGTTGGCTGTGATATTGGTAAAAGTGCAACCGTCGGCCCAACCGGCAACCAAACCGGTATTAGAGGCGGTCGTGCTGATTTCGCCGCCGACTGTAAGGTCTTTGACAGTAGCCCCTAAGCCATAGCCAATAAGACCAAAATTCTGTGTGGTCACCGCAGCATTATCTAGGCCGCTGATCGTCTTGCCGTTACCGTCAAAAGTACCGGCAAACTTATTGGTACTGTTACCGATCGGCTGCGTCCAATCAGAGGTGAGGGTAATATCATTGACCAACTTGGCGCAGGCAGTTGTATTGCCCTGGACGCTCACATAATCGGCGAACCAGCGAAGATCATCTGCGCTCACTATCTGATAATACCCGTCAACCAAGGCAGGTGTTGCAGATATCACTGTCACCGGAGTAGACGCGGTCTGAGTTACGCCAAGATAGGTAAAGCTGATGGTGACCGCAGTTGTACCAATGGTCAGTGAGGCGGGAGTGACGACGTAGTCTTCCGCAGCCAAAGGCTGTACCACTGCACTGTTATATGTTGCATTAACTACCATACCGGTATTATCAAATGATTCGTCGGGGAGATAGAAAGTCTTGGTCGGCACAGTTGTTACCGCGATCACGGTCAAGCCTAAAGCATTGACCGTGATCGGCTGGGTAGTGGTCTTGTCGCCATAGCCGATAGTAACGCTGGTCATGTCATCAGTTAAAGGAGTTGTAGGATAAGTATATGAATAAATCACCTTCGAAGTATTATCGCTGTAGTAAACGGTAACTACCATACCGGATCTGTTAAATAAATCGGTGGCATTGTAAACCGTTTTGGTAGGCTGTGTGGTAACAGCGATAGAATCGAGATTGTAGACCGTGATGGCTTGAGTAATATCAAAACCGCCATAGCTAACGGTAACGCTGTTAGTGCTGTCAGACAACGGATCGGTGGGATAAGTGAAGCCGCCCGATAATATTGCATAAGTTCCGTCACTGTATGTTGCTTTAAGCTTCATACCTGCAGGATTAAAGGTCTCCAGCTCATAATAAGCGATTTTTGTCGGCACCGAGAATAACGAAACAGAGGTTAGCGTCGGTTCGGCGCTGCTGCCCGCCTGCCAGCGCAGGACAGGATATCCGTTGTTAATATTTCCGGTATCAGCGACAAAAACAGGGCCCAGCACAGTCAATATAGAGGTATCCGTATTGGCAGCGCTCTTGAAATCAGATTCCTCAAACTGTATGCCCAAGTTTTTCTCATATGTGCTGTCGCTATTGATGCTGGTGGAAATCAGCGAACAGTTGTTGTAAACCATAGTGCTTTCGCAGTTACCAATGATGGACGAAAAAGTGTTGCGTCCGGCAGGAATTGCGCCGATGTTGTAACAGTTGTGTACAGAAGACTTACTGTTGCAAAAGGCAGTGATACCGCCATACCACTTGATCGTCTCGTTGTGGTCATCGTTCATGCCGTTGTCGGTAACTGTACCGCTGTTCCAGCAATAGGCAATGGTGCCGACCTCGGTCGCTGTGTTGTTGTTGCCGTTGCGTCCGACAATGCCGCCCCAGCCGCCGCCGGAACCGTGCATGTGCGGGAGGATGTAGCCGGTATTGTAGCAGTACATAACAATACCCGCGCTTTCACCGGCGATACCGCCCAGCTTGTAAAAACCATGTACAGTGGCGTTATTGCCGCAGTTGAGCACATAGGTGTTACTGCCGGAGGGGTTGGAGTTATATTCGGCATAAGCGTCTGATTTCGTCCCATACGTGACGGGCGTGCCGACAAAACCGACGATACCGCCGACGTTCATGCATTCCTTGGCTTCAATGGGAGCATAGTTGATGACGTTACTGATCGTACCGCCCGCATTGAGTTTACCAACTGCCGCACCGACAAAGTCGTTATCGGTATTAGTTTTACTACCTTTTGCAATATCGCCGTCAATCGCCGAATTAATAGTAACAGATCCGTAAAGTTTAAAGTTCTTAACTGTACCGGATACGTTGCCGAATAAACCGGCATAGCCCTTTGTTGCAATAATTTTCATACCGTATATATTGTAGCCGCCGCCGTTAAACACACCGTCAAAATGGTGTGTAATATCACCGATAGGCGTCCAATTATTACTGGTTGTACCGTCGTTAAGATAGATATCGTTATCAATATTGACGGTCTTGCCGCTGAAACTGTCTTGAGTGATGCCGGTTGCCGTACCGTTGACGATCTGCGCAAGTCCGGCCAGTTGGTTACCCATGGTGAGATGGAATTCCGTATCAGTGGTATTATACCAACCTGTATTCGCAGTGCCATCCCAGATTTTAGGAGCCGCCGCAACACTGAAGCCGGAAGTGCCGGAATCCCAAGTGACATTGAATTTTTGATCATTAACGGTGACAGTATGATTCTCACCGGTGACATAGAGGTAGAGGTTGTTATCCGTGGTAGACTTCTGCCAATATGTCATAGCGTTGGTGCTGGTACCGGTATAAGCATAGCTGTGCAACCCACCGGAATAAATGGGATCGGTGGTTTCATTATCCAGATAAGCCACATAAGCGGCGCCGGTGTCATTGGCCGTAACACCGCTCACATCCATAGTAAGCAGATGGACTGCATTTCCGCCCACGCCGGTTGATTTATCCGCGGTGATGATAACAGGCGTGACGCCTTCGGTTGTGAGTCCCCAGAAACTGAGTGCATTGCTGTTGATATAGGTTTTGAGCGAGCCGCCGGTGATATAAAGGTCTCCTCCGTCCTGCTCCAGAGCAGAATTGCTCCCGCCGCCGCCGCCAATGGCCGCGCCTGTGAAATTTACAAACAGGGAGACATTGCCGCCGGTCATGGTTACAGTACCGCCGTTGCCTACTAAACTGCCACTATAGCCGCCGCCGCCCAAAATGGCGCCGCGCGCGTTGTGGAATATATTGAGTTCACCGCCGTTGATGGTAATATTACCACCGTTAGCGCTCTGGCCGCCGCCGATGCTGGAGCCTGTTTTATTACTGCGGCAGAAGATTTCGCCTCCGTTAATAGTGATATTACCGTTGATCTCGGAAGGATTGCCGCCGATGGCAGCACCGTCGCCATCTTGGGCCAGATAGACTGTACCGTCGCCGTCAATGGTCAGATCAGCAGTCGCAGGCACATGGATCAGTGCATTGCCCCAAACTGATCCTCCGATACGTTGAAGGGTGCTGACACCGGAAAGCGACAGTTTATTGTCTTTGCCGGTAAATTCAACCATACCGGAACCGGTAACTGCGCCGGTGATATAGAGGTCTTCTATGGTCAGGTCCGCACCAGCTACGGTATTATCAATGCTAAGGCCACTGTTAGCGGTGCCGGTCGTGCCATTGCCGCTAATAGTCACCGGATCGGTGGTGCTGATCTGAATCGTCCCTGCCGCATCAGTAGCGAGCTTATATTCGCCGCCCGATGTAATTGCATAGACTCCGTCAGTGAAATTAGCCGCCGCAATGTATTTGCGGGTAATCGTGTATGCATATGTATTCTCGACAGTAGTCGGGCTCATGCTGCCCCAGCTGTTGCCGGCCATATCCTTGACTACTATGTATAAGGTTATGCCGCCGTTTGCCACGAAAGCATCCGTTGCTGTATCGCCAAAATCGATCGTCCAGACGCCGCCGCCGTAGGTCACGGAAACACCGGCGGCTTCAAATTCAGCTTTATCCTCAGCTGTGCCATAGGGGTTTTCGCTGTTGGCGTAGACGCTGAATTCCGGCAATGTGCTTGACATGCTGTGGTCGATCTCAAGCTCATACAGCTCAATATCGTCATGCGCCGTCACGGTCAGTACAAAGTCCTCGCTGGCGTCCAGCTCCACCGCGCCTTCAGCCGGTTCAACGCTTGTCATAGTCGGAGCGGTTGTGTCCCGCGCTATGGTATAGGCATAGGTATTCTCGGCAGTAGTCGGGCTCATGCTGCCCCAGCTGTTGCCGGACGTATCCTTGAGCACCATGTAAAAGGTGATGCCGCCGTTATTCACTATAGTATTCGTTATCGTGCTGCCAAAATCAATCGTCCAAACGCCATCAGCGTAGGTTACGGAAACACCGGCAGATTCAAACTGAGCTTTATCATCTGCCGTGCCGTAGGGGTTCGCAATGTCGGCGTAGACGCTGAATTCCGGCAGCGTGCCCTCCATGCTGTGGTCGATCTCCAGCTCGGAAAGCGCCGCGTCGTCATCTGCCGTTACGGTAAGCACGAGGTTATCGCTAGCGCCCAGCGCTACTAAGCCCTCGCCAGGAGCAACGCTCGTCATTGTCGGAGCGGTTGTGTCGGGTGCTACTACCTCAATAATGCCGTCAGTGAAGGATACGCCAACATTTGACCCGGCATAGTTTTTGCAGTTAGCAGCACTACCGTCGGTTAAAGTGCAGGAAACAGCATAATTGCCACCCATCGCAGTATTCTTGACGGTGAAAGTTAAATAGAACAAATTTCCGGTGCCGGTAATATCCGCACCGCCATCCAGCCAGCTAACATAGCCAGTGCCTGCAGATGCTGTATTGGGGGTAAAACTACCGGAAGTGCAAAGATCGGTCGTATTCGAATCATTATCCGTTTTCGAAATACTATCCAATGTCAAATTTGAGCTATCATACGAAATCGCAAATCCATATGCAGTAATACCGGGGTTACTGGTAATGACAACGGGGATGGTTATACTATCTCCGGGAGCTGCTGCTGTAGTCGTACTGCCCACTGTAACGGTCGCAGTGCCTTCCGCTGTCGCCAGAATCGGTAAAGCAACGCAAAGGGCTAGAACCATTATGAAGATTACTAACACCGTCAGGTTCTTTTTCTTCAACTTTTGTAACACTTTCTATCACTCCTTAAATTTTTTTTTTGATCTATATTAAGGCAGAGTATAATCAACTAAGCTAAAATTCGCTGATAACTTTGGCTACATATTTGCAGATGAGTAGTGCGTCGCTCATGGTGATATAGCCGTCTTTGTCTACATCAGCCGCTTTTTTCTGATCATCGTTTAGAGTCACTACCTTAGCCACAGTCTTACATACTTGCAGGGCATCGCCCATAGTGATATAACTGTCACTATCCACATCGCCGAGCGTGATATTGCTCTCAACCGTGAAACTTGAATCTGCGGCTGTAATATTGGTGTAAGCGGTAGCATCGCTTTTGGTTACAATCGCTTCACTGACCGTAACGGAAGTATCACCTGCCGTAACCGGAATCAAATTAATTGACCCCACCGGCACGGCAGTAGTTGCGGTTTCAGCAGTCCCTGTAGTATTCAGATAGGTAAATGTGACAATTGTCGCTTCATTAGCGTAAGTGGCTGTACCATATTGCCAGCCGGTGCCGAGAGTAACGCTGTTGACTGTATAAGCTGCCGGTACCGAAACGCGGTATTCGGCACCGTAAAGCGTATAATCTTTATCGGCAGCAAGGGTCACCGAAAGATCAAAAGCGGTGCCAACCGTGGGCGTAGCATCGGATGAAGTTAAAGCATAGGTGAAACTGGGCGCGCCCTCGCCATCGGTATAATTGGCGGAGCTTGCGGATATAGCAGTACTGTTCACATAACCTTCCCGTACCGCCATCACGCTGATGGTGAATGGCTTGCTGGTATCGTAATTTTCCACGGTTATCGGCTCGGTATAGAGGTTTACCGGCGTGGCGGTATAACCACCGATGGTTGAATAATAGAGAGAAGCATTTGCATCCTCACAACTCATGGTGATAGTGAGTGTGGTGCCGTCCAGGGTATAGGTACATGTGGGATTGCTGATCGTACCAAGCGAGGCAATCGGTGAAGTCTCAGCTGTTTTCAGCCGGACCTTATACACCCATTTTTTGATAAAACTTAATGTATCGGTACTACTTTGAATATCGCTGGCAGTCTGCGGAAAGATTAAACGCAGCGCATCTTCATCCGTAAGTTGACCGGCCAGGCAACCGCTGACCACGCCATCGTTAGCTGTAACATAAGAGGAAATATTTGTGCCGCCGGCGCTGGCAAATACCCGTCCGCCCTTGGATACGGTTGCAAGATAAACCGGTGCCGAAATGCCGCTTGCCAAAACTGTAGCCTCATCAGCATCCGGCACTTCAACGTTTTCACTGTCCCAGTAATCATATAAGGCTGGATAATAATAGCGGTTCACCGGGTTTAATTCAGTACCATACAGCGCATCATAGGTAAAATTAACGGAAGCGCCGTCGCAGCAAGTAAAATATAGTATATCCGATCCGGCATAAGTCAGCGAACCAACATCTGCCACCAAAGAGTTCTTTTTGACATAGGTAAGCAGCTCAGGTATGGTAACGCCCTGCCCTTCTAAGTAAGTCGGCGTTTTATAGGCGTCAAGAAAAGAACCGTAATAGTCGGTATTGGCTGTACCATCACTACCATGTGACATTGACTTAAGGGTAGATAATGGAATGACTTTAAGTAAAACCTGAGCGCCGGTGGCATCGTCAGCATAGACGAATATATTATTGACGGCATCCGACACTTTGGTGCCGGCGGCCAAGCATACAGTCGGCAGCAATATCAAACAAAAGATTACAGACAGTAAAACGAAGATTTTTAGTTTATCACTCACTCGCATTTGCTGATCCCCCTTCCTTATAGTAAGCTTAAGCTAAGCTGATGAGCGTCACAGATGTTTACTTTTCCATCATCATTTACATCCATGACAGTGGAATAAGCAGCATTGGTTAAAATCGCGCTAATCAGTAGTGTTACATCGGCAGAGGTAATAGACCCGTCGCCGTTGAGGTCACCGACAATATCCTCAGGCCAAGTCGGCGTGATGGTCCTATTTTTTGGTTTAATCGTCACTGTATCCAAACTGGTACCAGTAGAATCATAAGCCGTTACCGTCAAACTGTTGCTATCAGCGTTAATGATTTCATAATTGCTGGTATAGCCGATCATACACTCAGAATAGGACACAGTAGCCGGCGCATAAAACTTGCTGCCGGATACGCCCATCACATAGGTAACGCCCTTAATCGCTTCGGTACGCATATAAACATGCTGATGACCACATAAGACCAAGTCTACCTGTGCATTGACAAAAACCGGCGCCCAGTTCGCCAATACATCAACAGCAGTGTCGTCGCTGACTACCGCATAAGCAGGATGGTGCATGACCACAATCTTCCAGGTTGCATCGGAATCAGCCAAATCACTGGCAATCCACTGCTTAATCGTGTCGAAGTCAGCTTCGGTCATAGTGCCGGCTGCTAATTGCTCATCGAGGAATATGCTGCTGCTCAAACAAACGATATGACAGTTTCCGTAATCATAGGAATAGAATTCCTCTTCAAAACCTGTGGGGCCGTTGGTCGGCAAATCGAACAGTTTCAGGAACAGCTCCGGCTTGCCGGAAGTTGCATTGCTTTCATGGTTGCCGGGCACTGCTAATACAGGCAATTTGGAAAATACCGGACTAGCATTATTGTAGAAACGCTGCCAATCGACAGCCGACTGACCTAGACTAACTAAATCACCGCCCATTAACGCAAAATCAAGATTGGGAAATTTTGTATATGCGCCATTGATCAAACTACCCCAGGTAGCATACTCCTCTACTGCGGCATTATAGCTTGCATACTGGGCATCGCCCAGATACATGATGGAAAGGCTGCTGGCCGAGGCTGCATCACCGGTTGTAAAACTATTGGTATCGCTCCAAGCGGTGACATTACCAACGCGGTAATAATAAGTAGTATCAGCGGTAAGATTGGTCATCGTTGCCGCAAAAGCGCTATATCCGTTAGTGGTATCGTTTTTGGATAAGGTAGCTGCAACACTGAAAACACCACTGCTAAAGTTCGAACTGGTGCTGTATTGCACAGAGGCTGTGTTTACCTCCAGCGCATCCCACCAGGTAACTGCCATCTCAGTAGCGCTGTTGGTGGGTGAAAGCATCTCGTAACAGGGGCCGGTAATATCGAGACTACTTGTTGCTCCCGCCCAGGACATAGTAGGGATCAAAATTGCCACCAAGACGCAGAAAAACAGGCCCGTCTTTTTTAACTTCTTCATATCTGCTCCTTTCCGGTAAACATTTACCCGTTAACCATTGATCTGTTGATAAAAACGCCAGAGTAACGCACATACTTCTGCTCTGGTGGCTTGTCTTTGCGGACCAAAGCTGCCATTGCTGTAGCCACTGATCCATCCCTGTTCCGCAGCATAAGCAACAGAAGAAACCGCCCAGGAGGAAATCTTAGCTACATCGGTGAAGCTGGTGGCGGTGGTGCTGCCGCTTGAATCCGCAGCCTTGGTCAGCATTACTGCTATCTGCTCGCGGGTGATTGGGTCATTGGGGCCAAAATTACCGTTGCCGTAGCCGGAAGTAATCGAAAGTGCTACCGCGGTGGAAATATAGTCCTTAGCCCAATGTGCTGACGTATCGTTAAATACATGCCCTGTTTGCAATGTTTCACCCTTGGCGCTTTGAAGGATGCGGATGAGTATGCTTATGAATTCAGCACGGGTAATGTTAGCCATAGGACGGAAGCTGCCGTCAGTATAGCCGCTAATAAATCCTGCATCCACCATGCTTTCAATATACGTCTTCGCCCAATTACCCGATATATCACTGAAAGCTTCGACCGAATCCGCAACCTTTACCAGACATTGCGCGGTAAAGCTGCCTTCACTTGTCAGAACGGTAATAGTCGAGGTTCCGATATTCTTTGCAGTAAGTAGGCCATTGGTATCCACTGCAACAACGCCCGGTGCGCTGCTGCTCCAAACAACAGCCATATTGGAAGCGCCCTCCGGACTGAAATTGGCAACAAGCTGGAAGCTGCTGCCTTTGGCTAGTGATACGGCAGTACGGTTCAGCGTCACTCCGGTGACGGCAATCGCCTCATTTGTGACGGTAACCGTGCATACAGCGGTGTAACCGCCGTCAGAGGTCTCGACGGTTATAGTAGCCTGACCCACGGCAACGGCAGTGATCATACCGTCATCGACAGTTGCAACTTTTTCATTGCTGCTTAACCAAGTCACGTCGCGCTCGTCGGCATTGCCGGGCAGTACGGTGGCGGTCAGCTCTTTTTTACCGCCTACTCCCAATGACAGGCTGCTTTGGCTTAAAGAAACGCCCGAAACCGATACGCTCCGGTTGGATACGGTTACGTTACAGGATGCACTAAATGCGGTATTTCCGGCAGCTGTAGCGATGATAGTAACTGTTCCTGTGGCAACCCCTGTGACAACCCCTGTGGAAGATACCTTCGCTACCGACTGATCACTGCTGCTCCAGGTAACCCCCGTATTAGTCGCATCACTCGGACTAATGATAGCTGTAAGCTGGATCGATTTGCCGGTATAAACCTTGTCGCTGGTTCTATCAAGAGCAATGCCCGTTACAGCCACTTGAGGCGCGGATACATTGCCCAGATCAATAACCATTTTATATACGCCGCGCTTGTACTGAGAAACGCGCTGGGTAGCGTTTTCTACTTCATCCTCAGTTATACCAAAAAGAATGGTATAGCGCTCCGGGTTATAATCATCGCGGAATTCTGACGGCATCGGACGGCGACCCTGCTCGGCACTGATGGAAAGCATTGGCTGAACCAATTCGCCCTCTCCATAATCGTAATCTACTAAACCATCTTCATTTAGCCCGCCGCTTTCTTCGTGAAGTGCAGCAAAATAATAGCGGTCGCAGAAGAGATCGTCTTCGGTAAAGATGCCTGTCGCGCCATCGGTAGATGTGAAACGCAGCTTAGAAAAATCCCATACGTCCATAGTGGTATACTGCGCTACATCATCCAAAAGATCCTCGATATAAACGCCGCTGGCCACGGTTTTTACCGTGCATGGCATGGCATCAATACCGGAATAGCAGATATCCTCCCCGTCTGCTAGGGCCTCCATCTCGGCCAATGTGTAAGTATGCAGCGTTACTGTACCGTCCGCCGTTTTAAGGCAGACTTCCAGAGTGTCGCTGGGCTCCACCGGGTCAATTGCCATAGCCGGCAGAGCTACAAAAAGCACCAGCGACAATGTCAATAATACCAGTAATATACCCTTGATCTTTTTCATAATATCCCTTCCCCCTTTATCATTTATCATCTATTACCATATAAAGCTGCCCGGTCTTTGGGTCTTTATAAACCTTTCCCATTTCCTTATAACCGCTGTTCTCATCTATGGAATTTAGATCGCTATTCTCCACGCCATCTACCTCGCTAACAGCGCTTTCGTTGGGACTTGCCACGGTTTCGTCCACCGCGATATCCAGATTCCAGCTGACAATCAACGAAAGCAGCAGGCCACAGGCCAAAACCAGCATACAGTCGGCCAAATTAGCCAAACCATCCATAGGATTAAAATCACTTTGCGTACGGCCGCTTCGCAAGCCGCCGCCTCTTAAACTATTTTGCATGGCCGGCCTCCCTATCCAATATACATTCCATCAAAGCTTCGAGCATCGTCATATAGTTTTCGTACCAGCTCCTACGGATAGCGGATATCACAAAAGCCAGTACGGCTGAGGCCAAACCTGCAATGGTTGTATCAAAGGCAGTAAGCAGGGATTGAGATAAAGAATATGTATCTCCCTGTCCTAAGGCAATCAGCCCCGGCCCCAAGGGGATCAGCGTACCAAGCAGACCCAGCATCGGGCCAAGCCGCGAAATCAAATCAGTGATTTTAACGATCCGGTCATAATGGTTCTGCTCCTCAAAAATCAGACGTCTGGCTAAAGCTTCACGCATCACAGGTGTCAATTCCGGATGAATTATCAATTCCAATAAGGCATTCTTCTGACGCTTGAGCAATCCGCTTTTTTCGATAGTATCCGCCAACTCTTTATCTTCGTCTTTAATATCATCCACCAATCGGGGCATCTTTGCCTTGAGCCGCATTCTTTCGGTAAAAATCTCCGCTATCATGGAGCCAAACATTACTACCGCTATTATGATCAACAGCAGCAGAATACACATCACCGGACTACGCAGGTTTTCTGCCACTGCCCGTAGGGCAACACTTAAATTTTCCGCAAACATGTCATACCTCCAAACGATAAATAATTATTCTGCCAAGAATACCGACTATAAATAAAGCCAGTATTGCAATTAATGTAATCCTCATCAAAGGACTATCCGTTTCTATATCCGGAAGCGCTACCGCGTTGGCAGCCATTTCACTGTCCCGCCACCTTTGAACACCTGCCTCACTATTCGCTGTATCCGAGCCACCTACCGAAATACGATATACGCCGCCGGTTTCGGTCTGCGCCGCATCAGCAGAATCGGTATCCTCCTTGCCCTCCGTAGAATTACTGCCGCCGGTTGTGTTACTGCCATTGGTATTGGTACTGCTGCCGGTGGCGGTACTGTCAGCCGCATCGGTGCTGCCGTTTATCACCACAGTGGCAGTCAATCCACCGAAAACAGTAGTAGCGGTAACGGTAGCTTGACCGTCGCCCTTAACCGTAATATTGCCTGATTTATCTACGGAAACAATATCTTCGTCACTGCTGCTCCAGATGACGCGGGTATCGGTGGTTTGATCTGTCTTTTCCACTGTAGCGGAAAGCTGATAATCACTGCCAACTGTCAGATCCAAAGCAGAGGCGTTAAGAGTAACACCCTTGGGTGGTGATCCGCCCAGCGTGACGGCTATGGTATGTACCCATTTGGCGGAACGGGAGCCCTCCACGGTATAGACGTCACTTTGGCCGAACAGCAAGCGAAAGCGGGTTGTATCGGTAAGATCACTATAATCCGTTTCCATAGCAAAACGCCGCCATTTATCCTGCAGTGCTAAGATAACATCAACCTCCCGCGCACCGGCAGTCGCGCCGGAAATAGCCTTAGCTTCATCATAATCCCAGCTTTTCGGCAAATTAGGATAATAATAACGCGGCGTATCGAGCAAATATGTTTTACTCATGGACGTATACCAAGTTCGGGAGACATCCGCACAATAAAAGTGGAAGCTCTGCACTGAATTGACATCTATACCAGCCGCCGCCAATATATCCGTTAGCCTCACGCCAACCGCTGCATCCAGACATACCGCCGGCATATTATCGATACAGCTATATACCTGCTGCACATTGGCCATGGCCTGCAGTTCTTCCAAGGTAAAAACCTTTTTTGTATAATATGTACCGCCGTAATAGCCCACAGTGATGGTCAGCGTATCCGCCATCAATCCTTCCCTATCCAGAACTTCCGGAATACCGGTACTGGGTATGGCAGTATCACCGCTGCTTTCTCCACTGCTCTCATCTTCTTCGGGCAGTTGATAGCTACTGCTGCTTTTGAGGACAATAGTCAGGCTGTTTATATATTTGTTGTAATTAAGGGAAACCGCTTCGTTAATAGCGCTTTGCCCATAGCAAAATCGTAAACCATTGGCAGAGCTCATTTGTGAAGCGTCTGGCTTCGATTGATAGCGTCCTTCATAGCTGGCTAATGCCAACATAGCGCTGACTTTAACTTTTTCTTGATCAGCACCGGCTACGAATGCCGGAATTTCATCGGCATCCGCATCGTAACCGTCTACAATCTGCGGATAATAATAACGTGCTGCGGAAACATAAGTCGCTACGCTATAGCTGCGGTTGCCGCCGTCAGAGGAAGCAAAGCGCAAAGTTTCAGCATCCGCGATATTAATACCCAAATCGGCCATCAGGGTAGATATGGCCACGCCGCGCGCCACAACTACTACCGGTGCACTGTTAGCATCCACCGAAGAATAATACTGCTGCACCGTACCCAGCGCTTCCAGATCTTCTTTGCTGTAGCTTGCAACTTTTGCGATTTCACCGCCTTTGCTCACCTGCACGGTCAAAGCATTAGCCGCCGAAGCTGGCTGTGCAGGCCAAGCAAAAACAATTAATGCAATCATTAGCAAGGCAATTGTCACCAATTTTATGTTAGAACTATATAAACATTGTGATTTGAAATTAAATTTGTTCATTATCTTTCCTAAAAACTATTTTTTATTATTTGCGTACAAAACTATTCTCACAAAAGAATATACAACGGTAAAAAAATTACTTCAGTACCACAATTTCATCAACATCTTCCATTTGTTTGCGCTGTATTGCATTGATATAACTCAAACTATTACCGTTCAGCTGGAACAGCCCTGTTTCGGACGAGTTCACAGTCAGACTTTGACCATTTGCCGCGTTTATCTGTATTTCAGCGGCCTCATCACAGCCAAGCTGCGCCAATGTCAGGCAATCACGACGGGTATAGACAGTAGAGGAATAAACAACGTCATCCGTTGCCTTTTCCGCCGTTCCTTCCGGATAAGGGAAGCTGATTGTTGTTCCTGCATACAATTGTCCAATTGTAAAGCTGCTCGTTTCGCCGCCGGCAGTTACCGTAAGAGCAGTTTGGCTGCTACTGTCAGCAACTACCACAATGCGCCAAATATGCGTGCCGTTGGCGGAGAGCGGATGCAGCGGAGCCAAAACGCGCCAACCATCTTTAGGGGTAAAGGTCAGCCAGCAATCATCCAGCGTATCCCCTGCTATCTCCACCGAAAACCCATCGTCCGCAATCATCAGAACCCTCTTGGTTTGTGCAGCGGGCTGCGCTGCGGCAACAACATCCGCAAGTGTTACCGCTTGATATGTATCGCTATCAAAATCAACCTGTTGCAAATCCCCCAGCTTGTCTATATCATTTGTTTCTAAACATTTCTCAACATCGCCAACAATGTATATTACAGGGGTATAGGCTGGCTGCATCAGCCTGCCTGAGATATATGCTGCTACCGCTGCCAGTATTATTATTAACAGCCATGGCCAGCGTTTTTTTATCATTATTTCGCCTCAATTTGCAGCAGGTCAATTACCTTCTCACCGCTAGCAGGTTGCAAAATAACTCGGCCTTCTTCGTCCAAAGAAAGTGTCGCATCCTGCAGCTCGTCTACGGGAAGCGTAACGCTGCTGCCATCCTGACAAGTGAAGACATAACTTTCCGCGCTTACTCCGTTAGCCTTTTGGGTAACATCAAAGAATAAAATACCATCCTCGTTTCCATAGAGTGAAATCAGTTTATCCAACGTTAGAAATTCCATCTGCCCATAACCGATCATCAACAAGTCATAAATTTGCATCCCTTCCGGAAGCTCATCGGCAACAAAGCGCGGAGCATCCGCACCCGTGTATTTAAGCAACCCGGAACGGAAGTTGGCGGCGGTTTCCGATTTTGTCAGACCGTCGGCGGCAATCAGAGATACCGTATCGGCATTTTCACTGTCCGCATAAGCATCAAGCAAATCGCCGACAGCAATCACCTGATCCGTTACGCCGTTATAATCATAATCACTGCTTTTGAGCGTCTGTACTGCCGCGGAAAGAAAGACCATCTTCCGGCACTGACTGGTTGTCTCGCCGCTTTCAAAATCAATGCGGCAAAGATGACGAACCCAGTACATCGCCCTCTCCCCCGGTATCACCACCCGCAGCGGCTGGTCATCTTTGGAAAGCGCATCGCCTCCATCCGCAACCGCCAGCACAATTTCCCTGTTATCCAGCACTTGACTGTCAACAGTAATGGAATATTTGTCGAAAGCTGTAAAGCGGATGCTGGTAAAATCGCTCTGACTTTTGCCATACTGTGCTAAAAAAGTATCCAACAGGGGGCCGACCGCGTCAATAGAAACTTCCTCTCCATTTGAGCGCTGGGCGGAAGCGCTGCGCTCAACGCTGTCCAGTGCGGCCAAGTCCGCAACAGTGACAGTAAAATCCTCATCCGCAAGGCCGGAAACAGTTATCTCTTCATTAGAGTAGTCGGCAATAGTATTTTCATCAGTTTTGGCATCACAACCAAGAAGAAATACTATGCCAAATATAATACAAGCCAGTATCAAACAGTTTTTTAAATGCATTTTCACCCACCCAATATCTATTTTTTATCAGCCGTTATGGCGAAAATTGACACACGTCAATTCGTTATACATTAATAAATATAACGGTTTAATTATACCATTCTTGTAAATAATTGTAAATGGCCTCTATAAAATTATTTACACTATAGATTATTCTTTGCCGGATACAATATATATTATTAGCTATAAAAAGGATTTTTGTTATGTAACAACAATGATACAAGAGATTACCGCTGTGCTTTAGTTAGACACACCAAAAAGACCTGATATCTAAAAATGATGGCAGGTCTTTGTTTTATGCAATAGCAAAGGAGCATACCTGAAATAACTGCTACTGTTATGCTATTGATGACTGCAACTAATACGCTATTTTTACATAGGAGTTTTCTTTTTTTTGATTAATTCGGGTTGCGTCATAACCGGTTTTTGTGATATTGAGGATATAGAAGTTTTTACATCTGTTTTCTTCTTCTTCTTTGCTTCTTTTTTTATATTCTTATCGCCCATAATATTTTCTCCTTATCTCTTATAGTATTATTAACATTCGATTATTAATTAAATTGCTACCCGGTTAATCTCTACAAAAAAATGCAGACAAAGCTGATAACAACTGTTTATAAGTGCATCTTTTTGCTTAATTCATTTCTGATATTATCACCCTGGAAAATGAATATTGCTGCTAAAAATATGATACTGATTGCTACACATAAGATGGAAGCATAAGGTCTATTTACCCAATTAAATATAATAAACAGAATCGGCACTATTCCGAACATACTATCTAATACTGCATAGATAAGATAATCCCTGATACTGAGTTTCATAATTCTCGCTGTTAAATACATTATACACATTGCTCCGATATAAATAATCGGAATAACATATTCCAACGACCAGCCTCTCCAGCCGAATAGCCAATCCCATAAAACAGAAAGCAAGGACACAATGGATACTTGCCACATGATGGTCTTAGGTATATCTTTTCTTTTACGTAAAATGATAATTAAACTTAACCACATGCTCAAAAGCCCAAATACCACAAATATGGGCCAATTAATATCTGTAGGAAACATGATACGAACCGCAAAACTGGCTATCACAGATGTAAAAGAAATAAATACCGCCATCCGCATTGCCAAATGCCCTTCATAGGAAGGCGGTATACGGGGAAATATTTTTTCATGTTCATAAACAGTATCGCCGGCGGAAAGGGTATTTCCACATAAAATACATTGATCATTTTCTCCCCGAATATGCACATGACAGTGCTTGCAATATTGCATTGTACTCTCCTCTCTTTTAGAAATTAGACGTAATTTCAATCTCTATTCCCTGTTTAGAAAGCATCGTAAAAAATGTCTTTTGGATATTTGTATCGCGGAAAGGTGATGTAAAAGAAATCACCATTCTGCCATTATATGAACACATAGTAATTTTTGGTCTTCGCGTACTGGTACAAACGCTGAACTGTCGAATAATCGAATCGTATTCCGCAGGCATTGATATTTGTCCTAAATTAGATATTGTCGAAGTTGTCTGCCTGTCCGATAATTTATCACCAATGCGGATAAACATATCTTTCAAAGGCAGAGGCATTATGCGGATCCAGGGGGCTTGTTCCAAAGATATTAGCTGATTTAAATGAGTATTCAAATGTTCCTCGGTCAAATCTCTTTGAAAACTTTCACTTATGCCTTCGATCACAGCCTTCAGATCATCATTGCCTTGACTAAAATTATAACCCACGCTCATAGTGCAAAAGAAATTTCTTTCTGTATTCGACTCAAAATACTTGCGCAGATTGATCGGAACAGACAACATTATCGGATGGTTTCTTTTGGAAGCCGGCATCTCCTTGTATATAGAGTAAATTAATAATGAAGCGATAAATATTGTTAGTGTTGTATTATAATCATGAGCCAGCTCCAAAACTGCCTTCACCGACATTGCCCCTTCAACCAGCTTAATGCGGTTTTCCTCCACTCTTGTGCCGCGGATATGATAGGAGCTGACTTTATCCAGATAGTTTTTGTCTCGATTAAATAATTTACCGCCGACAAAATATTTTTTGAAACTGTCATCCAAACTTAGTGAAGGATTATTATATGTGGAAACCGTATTTGCAAATTCCTTATGACTAAGAAGCAAATAATGATGTACCAGGGACTGCATGAACAAAAAAGCGCCGGCCCCATCGGTAAGTGCATGGAATACTTCGAAATTAATTCTGTTATTGTAATAAAAAACACGAAATAATAAATTGTTTTTATGCCCAATGTATATCGGATAACATACCGGATTTGATTCTATCTCGACTTGAGGCCTGATATCGCTGGATTCAAGATAATACCAAAATGCACCTCTCCTTACGACAGACTTATAGTGGGGAAAACTATCAAAGTTTATATCCAATGCTTTTTGTAAAATCTCCGGCTCTACCGCTTCATTAAGTTCACAGGCCAGTCGAAATACTTTGGGTTCTTTATCGCTGCAAGTTGACGGAAAAAACTTTGCCGCGTTTTCTAATCTTGTCCACTCAATTGCTTTTTGTTTCATATTTAACCCTCATCCGGATTTTCATGATATCTCAAAAAATCATTGATAATTTCGTAACAACTTATTACAGGTGCTGATTTTTTCGGCAAAGTAAAGAAACCATGGTAGGATTTTTCAATTCGATAGATGTTCACATCATTTCCAAATTGCTTAAGTTTCCAGCCAAATGCCTCTCCTTCATCCCTAAGCGGATCATATTCGGCTGTAACAATCAATGTCTTAGGTTGATTAAAGAGATCCTCTGCCAATATCGGCGCTACATAAGGGCTAGATTTATCCTTCTCATTTTGCACATACAGGTCCATATAATCTTGTACCCGTTTTGAAGTTAATGTATTATTCGTTTCATACTCTCTGATAGAGGGAAAAGGTGATTTTTCGCTATGATCATTATTAGTGGCAGGATATATTAATATCTGTCTGCAAGGCATAAATTCACCACGATCTCTTGCCATCAGCGAAACCACTGCCGCCAAGTTGCCGCCGGCGCTGTCGCCGATCAATGTAATATCATTTAAACTACAATCCAGCAAACATGGGTTCATAAAAATTTCTTTTGTAACATAGTAACAATCTTCTGCTCCGGCAGGGAAAGGATGCTCCGGAGCCAACCGATAATCGACAGATATCACCGTATGTTTTGTTTGCTCAGCCATATTGGCGCATACTCTTGTATAAGAATCAATATTTCCGATAACCCATCCGCCTCCATGAAAAAAAATCAGGGTTTTATAAGATCCATTTTCTCGTGGACGAAAAACACGAACCGGAATTTCTCTATCTTTAACCATAATTTTGCTGTCAAGTGTTTTATAATTCGGCCTCAAAAACAGATTAACAGCGTTAAGCATTTTGCGATAAATCTTATAATGTTTTTTTATATTAATATAAGAAAAGGATATTACCCGTAAAACTGCTGTTTTGATGCGATTCATAGGGTTTACATCCTTTCTTAACAAACTTAGAAATCATCATATTATAATATATGATGCACATGCCAGCCGCTTATCATGCCAAAAAAAGCTAGCCCCAAACGGTTGGCACAAGAACATCGGCGATCAGCTGATGTTTGGATTGTCAAATAACGCTAGCTGTTCATTGCCCTCGTTAATTTTCTTAACCAAAAAACGATTACTACCCCGCGGGGAAATATTGCCTTTGATATTATTGCATATGTACCCCAAATTACCTGATTTTGTATTATATCATTTCTAACAACTCTAAACAATTATTCGGAAGTTATATATTTATTGACGATCGCCTGCAGGGTACCGTCAGCTTTTAAAGCTTCCAAAGCATCATTAACCTTAGTCAATAATTCTTTATTATCTTCGGAGATTGCTATAGCGTATTCTTCATCGGCATAGTCTTCATCGAGTATAAGTAATCCATTGTTTTCGGCAACATATACTTTGGCCGGTACTTCATCGATGACTACAGCGTCAACTTTTCCCTGCCGCAAAGCCTGAACAGCTTCTATACCTTTGCTATAACTCTGGATAGCGGCATTAGGATAATCACTTTTGACATATAGTTCACCGATAGTGTTTTTCTGGACAGCGACGGATTTATCGGCCAAATCAGCAGAACAGGCAATAATAGAACCTGAGCGCACAATAATTACCTGCGAAGAAGTAGTGTAGGAATCGGAAAAATCAACACTTTCCGACAAATCAGTTGTAGCCATCATGGCAGCCATTCCGATATCTGCTTCACCCGATTTCACAGAAGAAATTATCGATCCGAAAGACATATCTTTAACCTCTAATTCCATACCAAGATAATCAGCTACTGCACTAGCAATATCCACATCAATGCCTACGATGGTATCAGAATCGTTGTATACATAAGGCGGAATTTTAGCTTCGGTAGCCATAACTAATGTATTATCAGATTTTGTATTTTCATCTGACGGCTGGGCTTCAGTATCCTTAGTAGTACAAGCAGCAAGAACCAGCGCCATTAAACCAATCAGGCATAAAATGCTTAAGATTTTTATGTTCTTCATAGGTATACCCCCTAAGTATAAACAGTTTTATAATTTATTATAATATACTATAAAGATATATTAAAAACAATATAAAAGATGGTATGCTTAAAGCATGCTATCTAAATGTGGTTATTAATCGCGGAAATTATCACGTCCGACTACAAATTCTCGTATAATATCACTGCCACGCAATAGCTGACATAACCATATACCAAAATAACTAACGATTACCCATATTAACGAATACTCAAGACAAATCTGGCCTAAAAAATCATAATTATGTCGCGAATAATCCCAGACGCTCCAGCCAAGGCCAATATTAACGGCACAGCCAACTAGAAACTCTACCGCCGTAATTTCCGCCGCCCCAATAACACACTTCGTTATTAAAGGTATCTCGCTATTGGCAGAAAGTAAATACAACAACAAAAAGCAAAAACCGCCTGTCAGCGCCATTGTCCAATGACTATAACCACGCCAAACAATTTCTAATGTATAATAACCTACGCCGCCGACGGCATAGATCGCCAAATATTCTTTGTGTTTTTCTCTAATGTTCATGGCGATACCCAACCTAATTGATTTAAGTTTAGTATCTGCCATTAAAAACAGTTTGGATGCTGTTACAATTTGTAAAAAAGAACGCTTTTGAAAGCATTCTTATGTTGTAGCAGCGTATTGGTTTTTATTGGATTAATTATAAAGTTTTGGAAAATTTTTAAACCTGCCGCCGGCAGTAAAAACTACTGACAGGAACAGATAAAATGAGCCCCAGTCTGATAAGCTGTTATTGAGTCTTTTTCAAGTCCCGGCGTCGCGGCAAATGCAGAAGCAAAATGTTCGATCAAAGCGTTTTCTACCACATACATCGACAACACTTCTTCCATCAAATGCGGCAGCGTTCCCAACACAACCAAATTAAATAAAGCGGGAGTATTTAATTCTTCAACCGCCTTTGTTGCCGGTATTGAAAAGACTTTTGCAGCCTTTTCCTCATATATCTCCAACTTATCGCTATCCATCTCGCCATCGTGGACATAGATGCTCATATAGCCTACTGCCGCATCAAGCTCATCTATCACCTGATCATCAAAAGCTGCCACGATATCAGCCTCTCCCTCTTCAACACTGCTCGCGGCATCAATCTCCAATTCAGATATTACCATCGCCCCGCTGGCAGTATCTAACTGCCGATGTGATACTTTTGCCCCAAATCCTTCCGCTTGCGCGGCCGCCACCAAAATATCACCGATTACTTGAATATTATCAGCAACCGCGCCGCCGATAATTACTGTAAAAGCATTTCCCATAATGCCTCCTATGTGTTATAATTTGCACAGCTAGTATTATAATCAATTCAATAATAAAATTCAAGAGGTGATTGAATGATTCAAGTATCTTGCGGCGAAGGACGTTATCAAGTTACAATAGCGGCAATTAAGACTGATGAAGGTATTGCTGTTACAATCACCGGCGGCACTAAAAGTCACGTTGGGGCTGTTGTGCTTAGCTCTCCGCGTCCCAGTTTAAAAGGAGAAGGCAACAGCTGTGATAGCTGGATCATCCCTCTGCCTACTCATAAAGACGATATCATCGCAAAAGAAATAGCCGAAAATTTCTGCCGCCAACTTCGAGTGCCGGTATCGGTTACAGCAGGTGTCCATATCGACAATGCCACGATCGACGAACTAAAACTACTACGCGAAAATTGCCAAAAAGCCGGTGAACAGTTATTAAAGTTATTATCCCAATAACTATGGCCAAATATTTAAAAAACAAACATAACCGCCTCTTTCCGGCGGTTTTGTTTGTTTTTAAATTTGTCCTTCATCCATCATGCCAAAGCATTCCGTAAAAAATATCTGATAGTATACATCAATTATTTCCGCCGCCTCATCAAGTGCTTCATTCATTATCTTAGACAAGAGTACTGATTCACAAGCCGCCCGCACATTAACAATAACGCGCAAACTGTTGTATTCCTGCTCGATTTTTTTATCAAATTCGATATCATAATCAATGCCCAGTAAAGATGCTTTACCAAAATCGTTTTCTTGGCCTACGGCAAATATTTTAAGATGGGGAATATTGCGCTTGTTTTCAGTTACTTTTTTACGTACTGCTTCAATAAATGCACTAATAAACTCATTGCCGTCAAAGGTTCTGCCATCGTTGGTCTTAAGAAAAAATTGGCTGTTATACCAGCTCATTTTTTTTTCCGCAGCAATAAATTCCTCTCCACCGTAACCAATATCAATAACTTTGAGCTTAGTTTCATGGGATAGGATATAATCGACAACATCCTTGATGTTAGTCTTTTCTTTTGCGGAAACAGCAAATACGGGCACATCCGGACATACAGATTGGAGCAACGCCAGATATTTATTGATCTCATCGTCATTGAGCAGATCAATTTTGTTCAAAACAACAGCGTCAGCCTCCGCAATCTGGGCATTAAGCAGATAGACCATATCTTTCGGCAGATTAAGCTGCGCTTTTTCCGGCATGATCATGCGCAACCTTTCCGGATCGGTAATAACCAAAAAAGGAGCCAGCTGAAACTCGCCGGGATATAGATTGTTTAATTTATGATAGACGTGATCGAGTGCGCCAATACCACAGCCGGGAATATCGGACATTACCAATTCAACATTCTCAGTGTCCCACAGCCGCCGAAGCTTATCAACCAGATTTTCAGTCTGATAGCAGATACAACCTCCTCCTATCTCTGTTACCAAACAGCCTTGTTTGTCGGTATAGCGTGCGTCAACAATGTTTTTTGCACCCAAATCATTGGCAATAACGGCAGCCTTGCCGCCTTTATTATTGATATATTCGGCAAAGGCGATCATACTGGTGGTTTTACCGGCACCCAAGAATCCACTGACAACCATAAACCTATTTTTCATATTATCACTCTACTTTTGTGTTTATATATAAGTCAATTCCGTTACATTTATTGATCAAGCTAGTTATTCGCTAACTTAATCATCATGATGATTTTCGCATTCGCAGTCAAGACCAGCCTGTTCCTTTTCGTAAGCGGTCTCGCCTTTACAACCATTGCCGCCTTCGTAATCTCTGATAATCGGCAGACGGTATTTCTCCATCAGATCCACCGCCTCCATGGCATTAAATCCGCTGCCCTGAAAACGACTGACACAATTTTTAGCCAGAACCTCGAAAGCCTCCATCTCGATTTGGCCGCTAATAATTGCCTCGCAGTCCCATTTGACAGTTTGTTCGGCAAAAAATACATCACGATTACTTTCTTCGCCTTGGATAGTGCTGATAATAGCCATTTTGTCCACATCAACTATTACCAAATAGCGAGCTTGGTTTAGTTCTTGGGGTATCATATAATCCTTCGTGTTTGATATCGCGACTGATATTTTCATAAATTCTCCTTCGTTTGAATTGCATTTATTTGTCTTTTAAGTGTGCCGTTAGTTAAAAAACCGCCGCCTGTATTCAATCTGACTGGGATATCTAAACTATTCTTGAGATATTTTTCGATATCTGTTATTGATGTGCGTTTTTCAAGCAATGCTTCAACAGACAGCCGCCATTCCCCCTTGTTATTGGATAAGCATGCCGTATAATCTATAACCTCCGGACGAGAAAAAAGAATTTCATCCAGCAGATTAACAGATATTGTCCTGTCCTTGCCCAAATGAAAAATATTGGAGTAGCGTCCCTCTATCTTGCCCAGCCTTTTTAGTCTGCTGCCGCAAGAACAAGGGTTGCCGATAATTCGGGAAATATCGCCGGTACGGTAGCGAATCAGCGGCATTGCCTGACGGTTGAGGGTAGTAAATACCACCTCGCCCCTTTGTCCGTCCGGTAGAACTTCACCGTTTGCAGGATCAATGATCTCGAACAGCAAATCGGCATGGCGCAGATGATAACCCGTATGAGCGCCGCATTCCACGCCGCCGCCTAAACCGCTTTCGGTCATGCCATAGTGAGCATATACTTCACAATTCCACAAATCTGCCAAACGTTTGCTGATGGCGTCGGGAATAAAATCTGCGCTTAGCAGCACCACAGCCGGTCGCATTTGCGGTGTAGCCAAAGCTAATTTCAGCATCTGCCCGGGAATGCCCACCAGACAGTCAGGAGCCAGCTTTCCCATAACCGCAGCAGCGGCATCGTAATCCGCAATAGCGCCGTAGCGGTAAGACTCAGCGCCAATCCGCTCCAAGCCTCTGGCCAGAAGATCGCCGATACCGTCCGGCTTATCGCAAGGCATACAGATCATCACCCGCTGATCCTCACCGGTCATGGTTGCCATACCGTTAGCAAAAAAATCCACAGTCAATTCCAGGTCTTCATCAGAAAAAAATATTCTTTTGGGAGCTGCCGTACTGCCGGTACTGGTAAGGGTAACAATACGTTTGATTTGACTTTGATCAATGCAAGTCATTTGATTTCCCTGACGAGTAATATCTTCCGTGTTGGTCAGAGGTAATTGGGCAAGATCGGAGATACTGTTAAGTGAAGCAGAATCAAACTTTTCATATAATTTACAATAAAATGGACTGTGTTCTTGGGCATATTTAATGGTTTGCCGCAACTTATCCGTTTGATATAGCCCAAGCTTACTTTGATTGATTTCTCCATCAAGCCCTGTTCTTTTGGCGATCCAATTATCGATTGATTTAATATAGCCCATAATCTCTATTACTTTCCGGCAACGATCAATGCGTAGCCGATTGCTGCCTGTTTTAAACTACATACATCTAAACCTAAACTTTGATATGCTGCTTCCACACCTAAATCAAATATCATTTGTCCCAACATTTGTTTCATACAGTCACTTTGGTACTCAAAGGAAATCACTTTATATCCGCAGCTTTCCAATATAGATATATAATGATCCTGGGTGTAGAGATTTCTAAGCATTCCCTCACCTTTCGGAACAATCATATCAGATCTGGCATAGACATCACTGATCAGCAGCGCTCCGCCCTGTTTTAGAACACGAGATATTTCTGTCAGTGTTTCTTTGGGTTGATCAAATAAGGATATTACGCATTCTAATAAGATACAATCAAAAAATGCATCTCCAAATGGTAATTGCTCAGCGCGGGCATTGTAAAAATTAAGATCAGGGTTGTCTTTCGCGGCTTTGGCAAACAGCTCTTGATCTGCTTCTATACCAAAACAAGAGCAGCAAAACTGCTTTTTTATATAAGCCAAACTCTCGCCCCTGCCACAACCGATATCTAAAACGGTACTATTTGTCTTTATATTACACTGGGACAAGAGCTTTGCTGTCAACTCAAGACCGCCGGGGCGTAATTGGCATAAACATTTCATGATCCTGCCTCTTTCATACCGGTAAGATAACGAGCGCAAAAAGGAATAAACTGCCCGTTTTGATAGACATGAAGACTGCATTGGCGCAGCCGTTCTATATTAAGATTATAGCAATCCTGAAAAACCATGCCGCTGAGGGTAAATGAATAAGTACGGACACGATTGAGAAAAGTATCAAATCCATCCTGAACCGCCGCATCGTTATCGGATTTTGGCCGCTGCCAGCGGCGGCCTACATATTCTCTATTTTGCTCTGCCGTAGTTTTGCTGCAACAGCATTGATTATCTTTTAATATCAGCGGTTCCAGTTCACCTCCCGGTATCACGATGAAGGAACCGTGAAAGCCGCAAAGCGGGTGGTCACAATGAGACGGGGCCAAGTTTTCTATGGAGACCAGTCCTTGTGTCTGCTCCGGAATCTCCGCCACCAGCTGATCGAGAGTATATCTATCCTCATCGCACGGAGGCGTCGGATAGCGGCCAAAATAGGAAACCGGTTGAAAATGTACTCCTCGTACCGCCGGTGAATTTGCTATGGCAAAACGGATAATATCGCCTATATTATCGGTATTGACACCCGGAACTACTGTAGGTACTAACGTCACACCGATATTATAATTGGCGCAATTCTCAATAGCCTTGATTTTTTTCTCTAAGAGTGATTTTCCCCGCAGCTTGATATTGATATCATCATTGGTACCGTCAAACTGCATAAAGACAAAGGACAGTCCAGCCTCAGCCAAAGCGGCAACAAAGGCTTGATCCTCAGCTAATTTAATTCCGTTGCTATTGAGCTGAACATAAGAACATCCTGCCTCGACGGCATAGCGAACAATTTGCGGCAGGTCATGCCGCAATGTAGGTTCTCCGCCGGAAAGCTGCAATAACGGATGGCCTTTTTGAGCTATCGCATCGATATCCTTCTTGATTTGCTCTAAACTGATCATTTGTTCCCCATCCGGGTCAGCAAAACAAAAGCGGCATTGCAGGTTGCATGCGCGGGTAACCTCATAAAGTACGCAGCAGGTCCCCTGTTGATGCTCTGTGCAAATGCCGCAATTATCAGGACAATTGATTATTTCTCTTTTGCCAACAGGTAACACGCCGCCGATCCACTGCTGAAAATCTAGACGCTTACGCCAGACCACAGCAGAAAAATTACCATGTTCCGGACATTCCTTAGTTAAATATATGCCATCCTGTCGGTCTTCAAGCAACGCCGGCAACCGTTTAAGACAGATAGGGCAAATGCTGTATGTATGCCGGATTATCGTTTCATTCATAAATATCTTCTCAGTTAAATAATTTCGTCGAGCAAAGCCAGTGCATCTAAAACATACTGAGGGCATAAAGTATACAATTTGCCGGAAGCAAAAGCTTTTTCCAAATCGCCCTCTTTGGAAAAATCAAAGCCGCAGAGCTCTCTGCAATATGTAGTGCCGCGGCGTTCTGTAAATTTCTTCTGGAACTCCGCCACCTTTGCCATCAGCTTTGCCTTGCTTTCCCTATCGCCTATTTGATAATGACCGTATTTGAGGCCGATTACCAGCATCGCGCCTAATACCGCACCGCAAGTATCGCCACGGAACATGCCTCCGCCCAAAGCTGCTGCCATGCGGGCTGCTTCTTCTTTATCGTAGCCTAA
Organism: Peptococcaceae bacterium UBA5752; assembly: GCA_002419055.1. GTDB lineage: Bacteria > Bacillota > Dehalobacteriia > UBA4068 > UBA4068 > UBA4068. The sequence continues at coordinate 14,013 of DIFI01000021.1, read as the reverse complement.
TTCCTCGGCCCACTGCATAAACACCACCTGCGAGCAATCGATACCACCCTTAAAATAACGGACAATTTCTTCTTCGGAAATATTATGCATACTGATACCTCCAATACATATTTATCTGTTATTGTATTGACAACAATAAATTATTTATCTTCTAAACTTGTCTCTACCTCAACCATCTTTCCTTCGACTAAATCTTCCGAGATATAGACCATACCACATTCGGGACACCGTAGGGTATCGGTGTGGAAAAATTGGTTCAAATAGCCAAAATCCACCCTTTTCATTTCCAGTGGCTTTTGACATTTGCAGCAAATCAATTGCGTTGTCTCAGACATATCAAATCAGTCCTCTTTTTCTTAATAACCGGTCGTTTATACCAGAAACTTCATCCTGTGACTATAGACTTTATGCAGTTGGTATTTACCGTCATCATCTTTGGAGAATCTGACCCAACAGGTAAATTCACCTTCAACATAACTGGCGATATAAGTTTTGTCCTGCGGGTCGTAAATTTTCTCGTTTGTTTCTTCGGCATGGGCGATAGCGGCGCGCACGGTTGTCTCGGAAATCATTTTTTCTTCCATTTTCTGCGCCAGCTCGCGTGGGATTTCTAATTGCAGATTATCACCGGGTGTAGTCGGAATCTGATAATTCAAATTCCAGTATTCCTTAAGCAAATCCTGCTTTAATTTGAGGCTATTGTCACGCTTTTCTTTGATGGTTGGCACTTTTCGCGAACCGTCATCGAGTGCGAAAACAATATCCAAAATATGCAGGCAAGGTTTGCCTTTGGCCGCAAAAACATCGCGGCAATTGGTACAATATACTATATACGGCTTGTCGTCCGCTTCAACGCGGTTGGAAACGATTTTATCAAATAACTCTTTGTTGGCTGCCTGAATATGGCCGCCCCAACCGCAACATTTAGCTCTTTCATCATGGAATTGCAATTCATCAATCTTAATACCGGCCTCGACGGCCAAGGACCTGACGCTTTCCCTCATTTGCGAATATTCCCTTGCCGAGCAGGGATCAAATACCGCCGCTTCATCAACAAAAGGCTGCCCCTGGTCATGCAGCTTTTGCTTGATCATCTCGTATAAGGAAACAATATTGGCCTCCGGTATAAACTGTTGCCAGATCCTGGCACAGGTCGCACAGGCAAATATCACTACCGGTCTGCCTAGCTTTTCCCATTCGTTTCTCAGGTTTTCTATGATTTCTTTATGCTTTTCTTCTTCACCTGCCCAATAAGCAGGCGCGCCGCAACAACTAAGCATTAAACCGACGTCGGAGTTTAGCTGCTGCGTCAAAAAGGCATACGATTCTTTGACATAGTCGGGATTGGACGAACCCAACTGGCAGCCGGGGAAAAAGGCAAAAGAACAAGTCTTTTGATTGGCTGGCGGCAAAAAAGCTGCGGCCTCATTGACTGCAGTATCCATCTGCCTCAGCCAAAAATCATGAAAAGCTTTCGGATAGTTGCTGTGCTCTACTCTGTCGCGTCTGGCAAACAAAGCTAAATCTCTGATATCAACAGCTGTCGGACAGCCTGTTTTACACAAACCGCACATATTACAGGAGCTGAGTTGCCTGGTCATAATTCTGCTTGCAAATCCTTCCATTACGAGTGAATCCTTGTAAACGTCAGTTGCCATCCGATGTGGTATTTTATGATAAGATTCGAGCATTTCGCATGTTTCCAAACAGCTTTTGCAGTCACATTTCAGACAGCGTTTGGCTTCGGCAATTGCTTCCTCGGCAGTATATCCGTCATGATTGCTCATGGGGGTAAGAGCAACAGATTCTTTATTTTCGACATTGATATATCTGTTGGCTTTTCCCAAAGGGTACTCATCTATATACTCATATACGGTTCCTGTCGGTATGAATTTTTCAATCTGCCGTGATACAATAGAACCATGATCTATAGCTTGCAGTAAACCAGCGCCGACCAGCGTGCCTCCTAAAAAAACGCCGTGCTTTGCTGTCGCAAAAGTATGCGAATCCCAACTATCCAACAGGCCGAAAGAGTCTCCTCCTTTTCCTGTTGCCACATAAATTGCCTCAAATTCGGGCATATCAAGAGACTCGACGCGCGTATTGAAACGAAAATCAACTTTTTCTTTAGCGAACTGCCGATTGATATCTTCCAGAAATAATTCGGCTTTGAGGTGATCGCGGAGAACCCCGCCGTAACCCTTGCGACTATCAAACACTGTAACCTGAAACTTTTTAACCGACAGCCTTAAAGCACAAGCCAAACCGCTGAGACCAGCCCCTACGATAGCGATCTTATTGGGTTTGGCAGGAATATTATAAGAAATGGTCTCTTTGGACTTGACATATCTCAAACAGGCCCGCTCTAACTCGCATATATTTATTGGATCATCACATAATTGGCGGGCACAATGCTCTTGACAGGAGTGCTCGCAAAGTTCAACCACTATATCCGGAAATATAAAACCGTCTCGCAATACTCTGTAAGCAGAGGTCCAACTGCCTCTTTGTACTTTTTCCACAAAAGCACGGATGTCCAGATGAAGCGGACAGGCATAACTGCATGAGGCAAATTCACCGCTAAAACATCCTTTGGTAAAAGCCTGTGCTGCACCTTCAATCATTTATAACACCTACCCTTTATTATGCTGCTGGATTATCAATAATATAAAAGAACGCGGGGACACCGCACGGCAGTGTCCCCGCGCCGTCAAACAATTTAAACGGGATTATTGGCGCAGTTTTCCAACTCTTCAAGCATATCAGAACCGAGGAAGTATTTCTCGGGTTTGATCTCTTCGCCGCGTTTTTTGGCTTCCATAGCAGCCTTAACCTTTTCAGGAAGAGCAGGCAGCTCATAAACGCGGGCACCGGTAGCATTGGCAATAGCATTGACTACTGCCATATGGTTACTGGCCTGGAAGTTCTCGGAGCATCCGGATGAGCCGAACGGACCGCGGGGACGGGGATTTTCGATATAGATAATATTAAAGTCATCCGGGATATCCTCAATTTGGGGAATACCGGCGGCAATAATATTAGTATGCTTATCTATATCAAAATAATTTTCGGAAAGCGCATAGCCGATGCTGTGATCAATTCCGCCATAAGCCTGGCCGTCAACAGCCAGCTTATTACCAAGCACGCCGACGTCGGCAACGGCCGTGAAGCGCAAAACCTTGGTTTTGCCGGTGTTCGGGTCGACTTCGACCTCAGCTAGATTGAGGCAATACATATAAGTCACGCTCTTGTCGTTAGCGCCATTATTGGGATTCGGCTCAATAATATTTTCATTTTGCATATCGTGACGTCCGATATACTTGGTCGGGATGTTCTCGGCAACCATTTCCTGATAGGTGCGGTAGGTACCGTCAGGTTTTCTCATGGCATCCATGAGTTGGTTTGCCGCATTGATGGTAGCCATACCGGCCATGAAGTGCGAACGGCTGGCAGCCGCCATGCCGGTGTCCGGGCAGGTCTTGGTATCGCCCATCACCAGTTTTACCTGTCCATCTTTAACTCCCAACGGTTCGAGAGCTTTCATGGCATGGGTTAAAGCGCCGATATCGCCGCCCTGGCCGCAGTCTTCCCAGTTGCTGTAGTGAGTGAAAGTACCATCAGCATTCAATCCCAATGCTACTTCGCAGGTATCGATGATACCGAAACCTACGTGGAAACCGCCGCATCCGATGCCGACGCCGCGTAATTTGCCTTCGGCGCGGGCTTTTTCCGCCTCGGCCTTATACTCCTCGTAAATCGGGCGGGCCTTATCAAATATCTCAACATACGGGTATTCACGATAGGGGAAACAGTTGATGGTGGTATCACCGGGCCTGGCCAAGTTGATATAACGCAATTCGAAAGGATCGATACCTACTTTTTCCGCCAGCATATCCATCAAAGCTTCAGAGTGACAATAGGCCTGAGTAGAACCAAAACCGCGATAGGCAATACCTTGGCTATGGTTGGTGGTGATAGCACGGCCCAAACCCTTAACATTGGGGACTGCATAGCCGTGATAGGGGAATCTGCAGAAAGAACCCATTTCAACGGCGGCCAAGATGCCGTAAGCACCATGGTCAACCGCCGTATCAAATTCGGTGGCCAGGAGCTTACCGTCTTTATTGCAGCATAAACGTGCGTTATGATAACCGGCAGGCCTCTTGCCGCTGACATGCATATGCTCTTCATAAGACAATGTCAGCGTAACCGGCATATCCAGCGCCATCACTGCCGCCGCCGCCACCGCATAGGTAGCGGAGAAGCAGGAATAACCAAAGCTGCCGCCGATCGGATTAAGGATGATGCGGATTTTGTCCATAGGCAGGCCAATAGCAGAAGACATCAAATATACGGTATTTGCTACGCCCTGGGATTTACATTGAACGGTCATCATGCCGTCAGCACCCCAATAGGCCTGCATAGTGTCAGGCTCAATCGGCAGATGCGGTTCATGTTGAGAATAAAAGCTACCTTCAACAACATAATCGGCATTTTCAAAGATCGGCTCGGTGTCTTCACCCTTGAGTACGGGTTGTACGATATGCATATTGGGAACGCCTTCGAAAATATCCAAAGCATCCGGTGCCGTAGCCTCGGGAGCGGTCATATAAGCGGGCAGGAGTTCCAGATTCTGTTTGACCTTCTTGGCGGCTGCTCTGGCATGTTCTTCGCTATCGGCAGCCACGACGGCCACGACTTCACCGCGTTTTTTGATCTTGGTATCGCAGATAACGTTAGTATAGTTATCGCCTTTGCTTCTGGCATGCCAGTCGCCGTTCGGGAGTTGGTTAGTGCCTTTGACGTCTTTGGCGGTTAAAACTTTAATAACGCCGGGCATATTATCCGCTTCGGAAGTATCAATGCTGATGATATTGGCATGGACTTCCTTGGAAAGCACCAATGCCAGATGAGCAACGCCTGACGGCATTTTCAGTTTGATGTCATCGCCGTAATCGGCCTGACCGGTAACTTTGGCAAGAGCGCTGGGGCGCGGACGGCTGGAACCATAAATCGGCTGATCGAAATTGTAAGTAATCTCATCCATAGTGGCCTCGCCGCGCATAACTTTGGCAGCCGCCATCACGGCGTCTGTGATTTGCTTATAGCCTGTGCAACGGCAGACATTATGATGTTTCTGGAACCAGGCACGGACTTCTTCACGTGTCGGAGATGGATTTTCTTGCAAAAGTTCATAAGCAGAAACGATGAAACCGGGGGTGCAGAAACCGCATTGCAAAGCGCCATAATACATATAAGCCATTTGCAACGGATGCAGATTTTCCGCTGTGCCTAAACCTTCAATAGTTGTGATACTGGCGCCTTCGGGAACGCTTTTCATTTTCTTGGTGCATGCTCTGATAACTTTTCCGTCAAGAATAACCGAGCAAGCGCCGCAGACACCGATCGCGCAACCTATCTTCGTGCCGGTTAAACCCCAACGGCGTAATACTACTGACAAATTATCCTTTTCCGGCTCGTATGTGAGGTATCTTTCAACGCCATTGATAATCAACGTTTTTCTTTCTAATTGTTGCATTTCTCTCATCCTTTCATGACTGGTTTTTAAATATAGGCATAATAATTTTCTTTCGCTCTAATATGCCAACGGGAAACCGTTCCTAGGGGATCCGCCCCAAAAGTCTAATCACCTCCAATTTAAAACAATATAATATACATAAGAACTAAAAACTAAAAATCACATTGGGCGAATTTTTTGTCACTCACAGTAACCAAACAATTTTAATAACATGACAAATTCTGCTTTATTCAGTGCTTCCGTTTTCGGCAACAACTGTTTTCGCCCTGGATGCAAAATCATAATTAAGAAAAACCTTTATGCTTTGATTTTGTAATAATCAATCAAAATTTTACTCACAGATTTTGTTATACTTATATTATTCACATATTACTTTAAGTCTAAATCATCTTGACAAAAATGTCTAACAGTCAAATGCTTTAACCTCACAAAGATACTTTGTTTATAAAATATATCGTTGTAGCAATAAATTCATCCATGTCACGGCACAGCTAATTTATGTATTGCTACAAATATAAACTTTAGGCTATGCCAGATAATGACAAAAGTAATATTTACGTTATTGTAATTGCATCTAAAATACTATATAATAAAATTAACATTTAATATTGTAAAAAGGTATATTAGGAAGTATTAATAATGAATGAACAACAATTAAAACAATTCCTGTATATTGCCAAATTCCAAAATATTTCTAAGGCTGCGAAAAAATTATTTATGTCACAGCAGACGTTAAGCCAGTCTTTGCAAAATTTTGAAAAAGAGCTGGGTGTAACTCTGTTTATTCGTAATAAAAACGGCGTGGTATTGACAGAAGTCGGAAGAAAAATCCTTCCGCAAAGCGAATTGCTCTTAAATCATATCGAAGAATATTTCAATTTTGTCAAGGATCAAATTAGAACCAATAATGCCAGAACAACCATATCCGTAGAAGAAGAGTGTTTACTTACTTCAATTCCTTCCGATCTGATGCTTTATGCGTCAAATTCGAATATTGATTTTCATGTTGTAAATTCTTTAGGCTTGTGCCTAAATGCCTTGGCCGATAAATCAGTAAATATAGCTTATTGCTATCGTCCTTCTGAGCTTTACGGCTTTTGCTATATTCCGGTGGTAAAAGAGGTTCCGATCGTGATGCTCAGCGAGCATCATCCTCTGGCTGCCAAAGGAAGTCTCACTATTGCAGACATAAAACATGAAGGGCTGCTAATCCCTAAATTTAACTATTCATCCTTTACTAATTCTTTGGTAAAGGCTTATGCTAAAGAATCAGCCTATCCGGTATACGCCTTCGAATCGCCGGATATTGCTTCCTTAATCCAAATGGTTCGCTCCAATGTGGGGATTAAAATATCTCCAACATATGCGCTTGAACATTTTTCTTTAGATGGTATTGTTATTCGACCGCTGGTAACAGAAGAATTTCTGATTGAAGTGGGCTTTCTGGTCAATTCATATCATGACCTTAACGCAAATGAGCTTCATTTTATCAACTTGATGCTGGCGCATTATAATTCAGAGCTGTCGATAATTGCCCAAGACGATATTTCATAGCAACAATAAAATGACCCATCCTCTTAATAAAAGATGGACCTATATTCAGTACTTAGTATTAAAACACTAAAAACAGTATTGAATGCATTCATACATTTCTGCCTACTATGAATGTAATGCTTCCTTCACTGTGTTTTAGTGTGCAAAAAATGAAATAATGCTACTAATCTTAATAAATCACCATAAATCATTGATAAATGTGACATTAAGAAAAGGAGAATTGATCAGAATATGGATATTTCGGAATTAATTTATAAAATAAATGACCTTCGATCTGAAGGTTATTGTTGCTCGCAGATTGTAGTAAAAATGCTTGCCGAAGATTGTTATTATATTAATGATGAAATATTGATACAAGCAATGAGCGCATTGGGATATGGACTGCATAGCAAAAAAACATGTGGTGTACTAACAGGATGCGCATGTGCCTTGGCAGTGTGCAACGAAGAAAAAGCTTACAATAAGCTGCTCGTAAAAGAGCTGGTTTATTGGTTTGAAAACGAATTTGGCAGTTGTGATTGCAATACCATTTTGGATGGGAAAATACAGGATGCGGAACTTTGTACGGAGATAGTCGCAAAATCAGTAAATAAATGCATGGTAATATTACAAGAAATGGAATCAGGTATTGTTTCAAAGTAAAGGAATATATAACAAATGGAAAACTCAAGTCTGATTCGTAATATATATTTGCTGCGGCATACAGATCCTCAAAACTACCGTTCGAATATGCAAGCACGTTGTTGTATTGGCGGGTGTACAGATGTTTCATTAAGCAACCATGGACAGATACAAGCACAAAAACTAAAAGAGTATTTTGACAACAAAGCAATTGATTTAATTTACTCCAGCCCTATGAAACGTTGTATTGAAACTGCCAAGATAATTGCCAATCAAAAAAAGCGGATTGTATTGACAGAACAGCTAAGAGAAATTAATATGGGAGCATGGGAGGGATTGACTTTCGAAGAGATTCGGGATCAATACCAAAAAGTATACGATGCTCGCGGAAAAGATATTTTAAATATAGCGCCCCCTGGTGGTGAATCTTTTGTTGATTGCGCAGCTCGTGTTAACAGAGCTTTTAAAAGCATTCTCGAGAATAGTCATGGCAACATCATAATTATCTCGCATGCCGGAGCCAACCGCACGATTCTTAGTAAACTATCTGAAACACCATTATCAGACCTTCTCAAAATTCCACAGGAATACGGTTGTATCAATCATTTATATCAAGATCAAAATGGTAAAATCTTAGTAAAAGCTTTGAACAGTACATGCCTTTAACCATAACATATATATTCTCAGAAATTAAGGAAAGATAATTCTTCTAACATTGAGGACAAGATGAAAAAAATTAAAATTGCAGGTTTGTTGGTAGCAGCTGGTAATTCATCTCGAATGAATGATTTTAAGCCATTATTAGAAATAAACGGAAAGCCAATGATTGCACGCGTAATAGAAAATATTCGGAGCGTTGGCGTAAATGAAATAATGGTAATTACCGGGAAAAAGGCCGATATTTTGGAACCGTATCTGGATTCGATAGGTATTCCGCATATTTGCAATAAAGCTTATCAGCAAACATCAATGTTTGATTCTGCGTTAATGGGCTTTAAATACTTTGCCGATTCGGCAGATGCAGTTTTTTTTCAACCGGCGGATATTCCGTTGGTTCGCAGGTATAGTCTGATAAAAATGATTGAAACCCTGCAAAATGAAAAGTGTACATATGTTCGGCCCTATTATATGGGCGAAAAAGGTCATCCCGTTTTGATTTCAAAATGTTGCTTTAATAGTATTCTCACTTATGATGGTCAAAACGGCCTCAGAGGTGCCTTGGACAAAGAAAGTAACATTGAAGCAGCATTGGAGCTGCCGGACAGAGGACTGCTCATGGATGCTGATACGCCGGCAGATTTTGACAAGATATGCAGCTATGCTGCAAATATGGAAATACCTGATGATCGTGAGTGTATAGAAATTCTTAAATGGCATAACTGCTCTAAACGATTGCTTGAGCATAGCTTTGCAGTTAAAGATGTAACTGAATCTTTAGCTAGTATACTCCTTAGCCGGGGATATAACCTTAATATGCAACTGGCTATTGCCGGCGCATTATTACATGATATCGAAAAAGGAAGACAAGAACACGATATAAAAGGCGAAGAATTTGTACGAAAACTTGGGTTTGAAGAAGTTGCAAAAATTGTTGGCGCACACATCGAACTGCCGGAGATATCAAAAAAGGATATCGACGAAAAGACCCTTGTTTATTACGCAGATAAGGTTATTAAGGAATCAACAAGAGTGACAGTTGAAAATCGTTTTTCAAGTAAGATGGAATCGTATAAAGGACAAAAAGATATATACAATGCAATAACAAACCGGATGTATACAGCCTTAGAGGTACAAAAAATGATTCTTGATGCATGTCAAATAAGCGCTGAAAGCGTACTATTATTATAAATTGGGGATCTTGCACAAATAAAAAGCCCCGATAGTAATTTTAATATTACTATTGGGGTTTATGTTTTTTTTGTTATGTTAAATAATGGGCGATTTTATTTCAGTCACCTTCCCAGCGTTTAACAAGAGTGTTCTCTAATCCAAATTGATCAAGAATCCGGCCAACCGTCTGATTGACAATATCCTCAATTGACTGGGGTCTGGCATAATATGCCGGCATAGGCGGCATAATCACCACGCCTTGCTCGGCTAACGAGAGCATATTGCGCAGATGAATCGCATTTAAGGGACTTTCGCGCGCAATTAATATCAGTTTGCGTTTTTCTTTAATCGTCACATCGGCGGCACGCGATAAAAGGTTGTCGCTGTAACCACTGCTGATTGCCGCTACTGTCTTCATTGAACAGGGTACTACTACCATGCCGTCATGCTTAAAACTACCGCTGGAAACTGCTGCTCCCAAATCATTACGCTGATATATCACATCAGCTAAAGCAAAGACATCATCTACTGTATAATCAGTCTCGGTAATAATTGTCTCTTCTGCCCAGCTGGAGATAACCAGATGAGTTTCTACTCCTTGTTTTTTCAATTCCTCTAAGAGCCGAATACCGTAAATAGCTCCGGTAGCTCCCGACATGCCAACAACTATTCTCATATTTAGTTCCTTTCTGTCAGTATTTATTGATTTTCATTTAGTATTTTTTCTGCTAATGTAGCCATTATTGCTACTCCGTTGATTAAAGCATCGTGGTTAAAACTCATTTGCGGATTGTGTAGACCGGGTACGACGTCAGCTCCAAGTCCCAAATAAACCGCATTAAGATCATTCCTAGCGTGAGTATAACAATGGAAATCTTCTGCCCCCGCCGTATAAAGAAACGGCAGCAGGTTTTCCTCTCCTAACACTTCCTTGATTGCCTGCTGGCTTAGTTCCAGCATATGATTATCATAAAGCGGCCCGGGAATAAAAAACCGCTTGTTATATTCAATCTTTACTTTGCTTTGTGCCAATGTATCAGCAATATTTTCCTGTACCTGCCGCCAAATCGTCTCCATCTCCGCAGAGTCGTGAGCACGAAAATCGAGCGTCATATTGGCTCTGTCGGGGATTATATTATAAATGGTGTTGACAGTTCGCGCTACTGTGACCTTAACCGAAGCAGGCCAGGTCAAATCAGCAGCTGCTTTTTCTACACCAAGTATGACTGCTTTGATACCTTCAATAACACTTACTCCCTGCTGCGGCCAACCGCCATGTGCCGATACTCCATTGATGGTAATATCAACGGCCATCACCGAAGAATGACAAACACCCGGCGTCGCCTTGCCCATCAGCGCCTCGGCCTTTGGGCGCATATGGATTGCTATAATATGCGTAACATCATTTAAACCGCCTTCAGCTATCACCTTTTTAGCGCCGGAGACATTTTCTTCAGCAGGTTGAAAGATAAAGCGTAACCCCATCGGATGATGCTTGATCTGCTGCCAACGTTGGTAAAGAATCCGGCAAACGGCCAATGCCATTGTCGCATTAGCATCATGCCCACAAGAATGGATAGTTATTTCACTGCCATCGGTCAGACAATGACGCAGGGCATCAATATCAGCACGGATCGCCAGCAAGCCGGCGGAATTATTGCTATTGGGAAAATCGACTATCACGCCGTCACTATCGGAGAGAATCCGGGGCTCAAGCCCCATATCCTCTATTTGTTCTGCAATGTATTTAGTTGTTTCCCATTCTTCAAATGCCAATTCCGGGCGAGCATGTAATTGTTGAAAATCATTATTAATTAACAGTAAATTGGCTTTGGCAATTTCTAAAAAATCACTCATAAGCTTCCTCTTTTTGATTTTTTTTCTATTATTTTTTTCTATTATAGCATCAATAAGCAGGCTAGTCAATTAAGACCAGCCTGCTTATTGTTAAACAAACATCTTTAAAAAATAACTCTTAAACGAAAAATTAATTAATGTTTGTTTTCTTTAATGCACGCAGTACATCTTCAGGCAGTATTGGCAATTTTTCAAATCTAACGCCAACAGCATCATATATAGCGTTATTAATCGCCGCTGCAGTGGAATTAAGCCCCGGTTCACCGACACCCTTAGCGCCGAAGGGACCATTCGGATCATCAAACTTCTCAACAAAAGCAATCTTCATGGGCGGCATATCCATAGCGCCCAGTACTTTGTAATCAACAAAGCCGCGAACAGACGGAACACCGTCGACTCTGAAAGCTCTCTCAGTCAGAGCATAACCCATACCCTGCGCTATCGAACCTTCAAGCTGTCCCTCGCAGTTAACAGGATTAATCATCGTTCCGGTTTCCTGAGCTGCAACGAAGTCGACGATATCAATTTTACCGGTTTCGATATCGACTTCAACCTGCGCCATCTGGCAACCAAAGGTAAAGGCGACAATGTTAGAACAGAAATCGACACGATTTATGGCATCGGGAGCTTCCTCATCAAAATAGCGTCCTCTGCCGCCGAGGTTGTGACCAAGTTTGCTGTAACAAAAGTCAACAATTTCCTCATAGGTTTTGCCGGTATCGACCCATTCGCCATTTACCAGTTCAAGCAGTTTTTCATCGGTAATATCAAGTACGGACGGATCTTTGCCGACCAATTCTCCGGCTGCTTCCAAAACTTCCTTCCTGGCGTCTTCACAGGCCGCTTTAACGGAATTGCCGATAACAAATGTCTGGCGGCTGCCCCAGGCGCCAAGATCATAAGGGGATGCGTCAGTGCTTTCATCAACTATTCTGATCCTTTCGGCATCGATACCCAGAACTTCCATGGCAACCTGCATAGCGACCGTCTGAATGCCCTGACCGATTTCCGAACAACCGGTAATCAGTGAAACCAGCCCGTCTTCGGAAATTTTGACGAATGTTTCTGTCGCAGCAAAGAAATAGTAACGTCCGCCGGAACCGGTATGGAGAAGGGTTGCCATGCCGGTTCCGCGCAGTTTATTGCCATGCTTGCCTGATTCGGAGCGCTTTTCTTTCCATTTGCCAACTACAACTGCCTCATCAATACATTCTTTCATGGCGCAGCTGGCCAGGTAAGCGCCGGAGATAGTACGGTCTCCGGGCATATTGCAGTTGACATAACGGACATCAATCGGATCCATACCCAGATGCTCGGCAATCCTATCCATTTGCGTTTCCATGGCAAAGTGAGTCTGAGGACTGCCGAAACCACGGAAAGCAGTATTATACTGGCAATTGGTGTAGACGCCTTTGACATCCCACTTGAGGTTCGGCACATTATAAAGAGTGCAGAACATACGGCCGGAGTAATTGGCGATAGCTATTCCTTTATCGTTATAAGCTCCGTTATTCATTAGGATATCTGCAGCCTGAGCAACCAGTCTGCCATTCTTATTATAGCCGGTTTTCAGGTTGATAATATAAGGATAACGTCAACGCGCGCTGAGGAACTCTTCTTCACGGGTGTTGATCACCTGCACCGGACGGCCACCGGCTTTTCTTGACAGCAATGCAGAAATCGGCGAAATCATATCGATAACGACTCTCTGTCCGAAACCGCCGCCGTTTAAAGTTCTCTTTAATGTTACCTTATTTCTCGGCACATCAAGAATACGGGCAATTTCCTGACGCACGGTATGCGGCGCCTGAAAAGGTCCCCAAAGAGTGATTCTGCCGCTGGGATTCCACTGAGCGACAGCGCCGCAAGTTTCCATGCAGCAGTGGTATTGCTGACCTGTAGTATATTTATGCTCCATTACATAGTCGCATTCGGCAAAAGCTTTATCAACATCGCCAAAAGCTCTGTGAACTTCCCAGGCAACATTTGACTTTTTATCCGTTTCCGGATGTACCAGAGGAGCGTCGGGTAATAATGCTTCTTCGGCATCATAAACGCCTTCTAATACTTCGTATTCAACCTTGATCAAATCAATAGCTTTGACAGCAATCAAAGGATTATCGGCAGCCACGGCCGCTACCTCGTCTCCAACATAACGGACATATTCGGGAGTTAGCATATTTTTATCGGCAAATGCCTGCATAAAACTGAATTTTTTCTTCGATGTATCCTCAAAGGTAATCACCGCACGCACACCAGGATATGCTTCCGCAGCCGATGTGTCAATGCTAAGAATTTTAGCAAAGGGATATGGGCTGCGTAAAATTTTACCGTATAAACAACCCTGAAATTCTGTATCCGGTAAATACTTCTGCGTGCCTGTAACTTTATCAAGAGCATCAAAACGGGCAATCGGTTTACCTATAACTTTCAAATCCGGTCTTTCCATTATTTCTGCCCCCCTTCTTGCATACTTTGAGCAGCTTTTTGTATCGCTTTAACTATCTTTACATAACCGGTGCAACGGCAGATATTGCCGCCGATGCCTTTTCTGATCTCTTTTTCTGTCGGATTGGGATTCTCTTTCAACAGCTGTACGCCGCTTAAGACCA
>DIFI01000016.1:10272-11649 GCA_002419055.1 Peptococcaceae bacterium UBA5752 | reverse complement strand
CCGTCCGCCACTAACTTACTAAAATTCCATCCGAAAACTTCTTCTTAATAAGTCCGTTCGACTTGCATGTGTTAAGCACGCCGCCAGCGTTCGTCCTGAGCCACGATCAAACTCTCCATAAAAATTTATTTAATCGCTTTCGCGATTATTATCTTTATTTCGAGCCATTTGGCTCTTTACTTTAATTTTTCTTTAAGAATATTAAAGGACTTTTTGCTTTTTTGGCTTGTTTTTTTCACTGTTCAGTTCTCAAAGACCTCTTTACTAAAACGCACCCGCTTAGTATACCGCACCCCTTGCTCCAATGTCAAGTGCTTTTTTCGCTTTTTTTTTGCCTTTTTTCTTTCCTTTGTTCTTGGGAGTGCCTAAATAATGTACCATATCTAAAATAAAAAGTCAATAGAAACTATAGTAAAAGTTTTAATAAATAATAAAAAATTAAATTGATGTCTATATTATTTTTTTACACAATCAGGACAGTAGAGCTGGCATAATCTACAGAAAATGTGTTGTTTATTCTGAACAGTCGTATCTACTGTCGAAGTTGCGTAAACGCCAAGAGCACTGCTCCAAGCTAAGGATTTTTTAGTATATTTGACCATGAATAATCCGCTGCCCTTACATATATCCGGAAACAGATAAAATTCACACTTATCGTTTTTAACAACTTTAAATACTAAAGCGGTCTAAAGTTGTTTTGCTTTCTCGCTTATATCTTTTCTTCTTATAATAAATTCTATACCTTAAGTAATGACTAACTGATTTTTTTCATATCATCAATCAACTGATATCAGTAATTTTGAGCATCTAAGTTCATTTTCTTCAGTTCCGGCTGTTTATCATTTTATATTGAAGCTTTTTGACCCAAATATCTGCCTTAGTATTTTTCTCCATGTTTGCTGCGGCCACAGCAGCACCGATAATCATCACATTAAAAACGTGCTGATGATACTTGGAAGCAACTACCTCAATAGCCGGAATGGCAAGAAACTGCGCAGCAGACTTAATAAGTTAATTAAACAAATCAGCAACCGGCAAAGGCTGCAACGTCACCGGATGGTACAACCCCTTCCCACGCAAATCTTCGTACTACTGCATGAAGCGCTCTGATAACAACACCACGCTCTACGATCAATACATCAGCAACATTGGCGTTAGATTTCTAATCGGTAATAAGATGCGCCTCATGCCATAACCTAATGTCCAAGTTTTGTCAAATCTTTTATCTGTGGTTGTTGCGTTTATAGGACCTCAATACTTTCATAATTATAGCAAAGAGTCGATCCTCTGTTAACAGAAAATCGACTCTTTGTTATAATTTTTTAATGCTAAAAGAAAAATGTCATAAACGTTGTTATTCTTACTGTTATTCTTACT
>DIFI01000016.1:0-10182 GCA_002419055.1 Peptococcaceae bacterium UBA5752 | reverse complement strand
GTCAAAAGCAACACTGTTGCGATATTTTTTTTGCAGCTAAATAAAATGTCATAAACGTTGTTATTGTTACTGTTATTGTTACTGTCATTACTGATGTCAATTACAATTACTGTAATCAATTACGTCATTATCGGCAAGTTGATAATTAATAAGTAGAATATTAAATGCCAATACCCTGTAACATAAATGGCGGCGCTTAAATCGGTGCAGGCCGTGGGAGAGGACTAAAACCTTTTAGCACACTACCATCTTTGCATGATCCAAGCATACCAAAAAAATAGCTTCCCGTAAATTGACAGGAAGCTATTTTCTTAAGTTTTTTTCGAAAATTTACTACATTATTTGCTTAAACTTTTGTATGATTCTAAACGATTTTTAGCATCTTTTTCAGTTTTAGCAAACAATTGTGCGGCGAGCTCCGCATTCTGTCTTGCCAAAGCATTGTAGCGAACTTCTCCGCCAATGAAATCCTGGAAGGACTTCTCCGGTTCTTTGGAATCAAGAGTGAAGGGGTTTTCGCCGGCAGAGGCTTTATCAGGATTGAAACGATACAAATTCCAGTAACCACATGCAACGGCTTCCTTCATTTCCGTCATTGCTTTGCT
Organism: Peptococcaceae bacterium UBA5752; assembly: GCA_002419055.1. GTDB lineage: Bacteria > Bacillota > Dehalobacteriia > UBA4068 > UBA4068 > UBA4068. The sequence goes on along the minus strand of DIFI01000016.1, from coordinate 9,577 downwards.
CATGCCACCTTTGATACCATGGTTGATGCAGGTGCTATAAGCAATAATCAGCGACGGGCCGTGATAAGCTTCCGCTTCTTTGATTGCTTTTAAGGTTTGATTCATATCAGCACCCATAGCAATCTGCGTAACATAGACATAACCGTAAGACATGGCCATCATGCCCAGGTCTTTCTTTTTGGTGCGTTTACCGCTAGCGGCAAACTTAGCTATTGCTGCAGCAGGTGTCGATTTGGAGCTCTGACCGCCGGTATTGGAGTAAACCTCGGTATCGAAGACAAAGATGTTAACATCTTCGCCGCTTGCGAGCACATGATCCAAACCGCCATAACCGATATCATAAGCCCAACCGTCGCCGCCAAATGCCCAGAACGATTTCTTTACCAGATGGTCTTTACGGCTTAAGATTTCTTTGGCAGTCGGACAAGCCGATTTTTCAATTAATGGCAGCAATTTGGCGGTAGCAACTTTGGAACCTTCGCCATCATAGTAAGCATCAAGCCAGCCTTGTAAAGCAGCGCTCAATTCGCTACTATCTTTAGCGCAACCCTCCAGAGCCTTCTCGATGATGGTTTTTAATTGTTCTCTTTGTTCATTTTCTCCAAGGAAAAGGCCAAAGCTAAACTCAGCGTTATCTTCAAATAGACTATTGCACCATGCCGGACCTTGACCCTTTTCATTGGTGGTATAAGGCATAGACGGTACAGCAGCGCCCCAAATTGAGGAACAACCGGTTGCATTACCTATCATTAACCTGTCGCCAAATAGCTGGGTAATCAGCTTAGCATAAGGGGTTTCGCCACAGCCTGCACAGGCGCCGGAAAATTCAAAATACGGTCTGCGAAACTGGCTGTTTTTGACATTGGTAGGAGCGAATTCTTCGCTTCTGTCTTTAAGCGAAATTGCATAATCCCAGTTGACTGCTTGGACATCTTTCTGATCTTCGATAGATTTCATCTCCAAGGCCTTGTTTTTGGCCGGGCAAACAGTCACGCAGGAAGCGCAGCCTTGACAATCTAAGGGGCTGACTTGAATTCTGAAACCATAACCAGCTAAATCTTTACCAGTCGCTTTCAAAGTTTCAAAGTTTTCCGGCGCGGTAGCCTTTTGGGCATCATCTACAAGAACCGGGCGGATTGCAGCATGCGGACAAATATAAGCACACTGATTGCATTGAATGCAGTTTTCTTTAATCCACTCAGGAACAAAGGCAGCAACGCCGCGTTTTTCGTATTGGGAACCACTAAGAGGGAAAGTGCCATCTTCTCGTCCCACAAAAGCAGAAACCGGCAGATCATCACCGCGATTGGCAACCATCGGACGGAGAATTTCTTTAACAAATTGCGGTTCGTCTTTAGTCTCGGCAACTTCTTCAACAGCATTAGACCAGGCCGCAGGAACTTCAACAGCTTCAAAACTGGTTAAACCAGCTTTAACTGCTTCTTTATTCATATTGACAACCTTTTCACCTTTTTTGCCATAGGCTCTTTCAATAGAATCGTTAAGAGCTTTAACTGCTACGTCGGTAGGAATGACTTTTGAAAGTTCAAAGAACGCCGATTGCATTACCATATTGGTTCTATTGCCGAGACCTAATTTAGCAGCAATATCAACAGCATTAATAATATAGAATTTAACCTTCTTTTGTGCTAATACCTTTTTGAGTGAGGCCGGTAATTTTTCTTCAAGCTGATCTTTGCTCCAAACGGTGTTGAGTAAGAAGGTACCGCCTTGCTTAATGCCATCTAATATATCATAGATATTGACATAGGATTGGTTAGAGCAGGAAATAAAGTCCGCCTGATTGATCAAATAAGGAGCTTTGATTTCTTTTGCGCCAAAACGCAAGTGGGAAATGGTAACACCGCCCGACTTCTTGGAATCATAGGCGAAGTATGCTTGAGCATACATATCGGTGTATTCGCCTATAATATCAACCGCTTGCTTGTTGGCCCCGACTGTACCATCTGAACCCAAGCCCCAGAACTTACATTGAATGGTTCCGGCAGGCAACAAGTCCTTGATTTCGCCGCGAACCAGCGAGGTATTGCTGACATCATCAATGATGCTCAATGTGAAATTATTTTTAGGAGCAGCACTCATCAAATTATCAAAAGCCGCAACGATATCTGCTGGGATTGTATCTTTGCTGCCTAAACCATAACGGCCGCCGATAATTTGCGGGGCATCGGCTTTGCCATAGAAGGCAGACATAACATCCAGATATAACGGTTCGCCGGGAGCACTCGGAGTTTTTACTCTGTCTAAGACAGCAATTTTTTTGACAGTCTTCGGCATGGCTTTAAAGAAATAGTCATAAGCAAATGGTCTGTAAAGATGAACCTTGAGTAAACCGACTTTTTTACCTTCTGCCATCAATTGATCAACTGCTTGTTCGGCCGTATCACAAACAGAACCCATAGCTACTATCACATACTCGGCCTCCGGATCACCATAATAATTAAACAATTGGTAATCACGGCCGGTTAATTCACTGATTTGGGCCAGATAATCGGCAACGATATCGGGAACCTTCTTAAAGAAAGGCGAGCAAGCTTCACGCGCCTGGAAGAAAATATCAGGGTTTTCATTGGTGCCGCGTACTACCGGATGCTCAGGATTTAGAGCATTATCACGAAAAGCCTGCAGCGCATCGTAATCAATCATTTTAGCAAAATCTTCATAATCAATAACTTCTATTTTTTGCTGTTCATGCGAGGTACGGAAACCATCAAAGAAATGAAGGAAAGGAACGCGCGATTTAATAGCCGCCAAGTGTGCTACGCCACCGATATCCATTACCTCCTGAACGCTGTTAGATGCCAACATGGCAAAGCCGGTTTGAGAGCATGCCAAAACGTCACTATGATCACCAAAAATGTTTAATGCATGAGTAGCTAAGCTACGGGCAGAAACATGCATAACGCCGGGCAGTAATTCACCGGCAATTTTGTACATATTTGGAATCATCAGCAACAAACCTTGAGATGCAGTGTATGTGGTGGTTAAAGAACCTGCAGCCAAAGAACCGTGTACGGCACCAGCAGCACCGGCTTCTGATTGCATTTCGACAACCTTTACCTCGCGGTCAAAAATATTCTTTTTGCCTGCGGCAGCCCACTCGTCAACATTTTCCGCCATGTTGGAAGAAGGCGTAATCGGGAAAATCGCCGCTACCTCCGTAAAGGCGTAGGAAACATAAGACGCTGCTTTGTTTCCATCCATCGTTTTCATTTTCTTGCTCAAGAAAAACCCTCCTTACAGTATTATTTTTGCGTTATATAATAAAGTATAATCTAATCTTGATTAAAACTTGTCCAATCGCAAAAAAAGCGCTCTTGTCCATAAGAGCTTGGCTTGCGCTTGCAACTCTCCCTGTTTATATCGAATTCATTATTACATAATATTCACAATATTTCAAGGGTTATTTCCTGAAAAACTTATTCTTTCCACATTTTTCAACTTATTATATATTATATTGCTGCTAATAATGCTAATGCAGCTACTCCCGGTATTCCCATCACACCACTAACCGCTAATGTCAAAGCATTGATAGGTAATAAAATCCCCAGTGATTGTGAGAAAAAATTAATTACTAATAATATTATCATACCAAGTGCCGCATTAGTAAAAAACCATTTGGCAATTTTCCCCAGACGCATTGGGGATGCTATTATCAATATAATAATTCCTAAGCCACAACCAATTAACAAAATATTGCGTAACGCTTCCATATTTAATTTATTCCCCTCTAAAATTATTTTTGTAGTATGAATGTATGATAGAAAACAATTATCCATGCTATCATTTATTATATTGTTTGAAAGCCCCATTTAACTAACAACTTAAGAGCAGGAAAAGATCATAATGAAAGAGAAATACTACTGTAAAATATTTTAAATAAGGTGCTTCATGACCTATACTGCTTTATATCGAAGATTCAGGCCTCAAACTTTTGGCCAATTGGTTGGCCAAGAACATATCAGCCGCACTTTGACCTCTGCGCTTACACACAGGGGGCTTGTTCATGCTTACCTGTTTTGCGGTCCGCGCGGCACTGGTAAAACTTCCACCGCCAAGATACTGGCACGTGCCGTCAACTGCCTCTCGCTTTCCGAAAACGGCGAGCCTTGCGGTCACTGCGCTGCTTGTCAAAGAATTCTCAACGGATCAAGCATTGATATTATGGAAATCGACGCGGCTTCCAATCGCGGCATCGATGAAATGCGTGACTTAAGAGAAAGAGTCAAATATGCTCCCGCTAATGAAAAATTTAAAGTTTACATCATTGATGAAGTTCATATGCTGACTCAGGAAGCTTTTAATGCCATGCTCAAAACTCTCGAAGAACCGCCTGATAATGTTATTTTCATTTTGGCCACCACTGAACCTCATAAAATACCACTAACAGTGCTTTCACGTTGCCAGCGCTTTGATTTTCGGCGTTTGAGTGACCAGCATATTTGCAAACATTTACGGTTTATTGCCGATCAAGAAAAAATCTCTATCAGCGAAGAGGCCCTGCAGCTTATCACCCAAAAAGCAGAAGGTGGAATGCGGGATGCCATCGGCTTGCTTGACCAATGCTCCGGCTATAGCGGCGGCAAAATAACTGCGTCTACAGTAACAACCATTTTAGGCTCTGTCGATAAAACATTTATTGCGACAATAGCGGGCCAAATTATTAATGGCCAATTACAAGATGTGCTGCGGATGAGCGCTGAGCTTTACAGCTCCGGACTTGATTTGCGCCAATTTCTCCGCGATTTACTTGAATATTATCGCGATCTATTTCTTGCCCAGATCTCTTCATCTTCGGATATTAAATTGCCTAACTGGATCAATAATCAGACTAAAGATAAAATACTGTATGTAATTCAATCCCTCAGCGATGCCGATTCTAAAATTCGCAATTCGCTGCAACCACGAATCACTTTGGAATTAGCGTTGATTAAAGCCTGCGGTTTTGTGGCCACAACGCCCGCGTTGCCTCTTGAATCTATTCCGGCAACCAAGCAAACAAAAACTGTCAAAACGGTTACGCCGACAGCTACTTTGATACAATTAAAAAAGGAAGAATCGGCTATAACCCCTGCCACATTATCTGATGCTATTTCTATCGAACAACTTCTATTAGATTGGCCAAAAATATTACAGAAGGTTAAAAAGAAATCAATTAGCACTTATACTTTTCTTTGCGAAGGTACACCGGTACAAATTATTGGCTCTAAATTAATATTAAATTTTAGCGCCAATTGCGAACTGCAAATGAACAGTATTTGTAATAAGAAAGAAACCCGTAATTTAGTAGAAGATATAATTAAAGAATTTTGTGATAGCAGCTTAAATATCGCCGGTCTGATTTCCAATGATGATAATGAGTCACCATCCGAAAATATACCGACAAATGATCAATCCATTATTAAACAAGATTCATTATTTTAATATATAGGAGGCATATAATGGGAATAAACATCCAAAAAATGATGAAACAAGCACAAAAGATGCAAAATGACATCGCCCGCGTTCAAGAAGAATTAAAACAAATGGAAGTGGAAGGCACCAGCGGCGGCGGCATGATCAAGATCACCGCTAACGGAGCGCAGGAGATCCTCTCCATTTCTATCAACCCCGAAGTTGTAGATGCCGATGATGTGGAAATGCTCGAAGATCTGATTCTCGCAGCTATTAAAGAAGCTGTAGGCACTGCACAGGAGCTGGCAGCAAATGAGATGAGCAAAGTGACGGGCGGCATCAATATGCCTGGGCTCTTTTAGGCAACGGATATGTATTACAACTATCCGCCCTCTCTCAATGAACTGATTCAGCAATTGGCTAAGTTGCCGGGAATCGGCCCTAAATCTGCGCAACGATTAGCTTTTCATTTATTGCGTACCAATGAGGAAAATGCCATGGGTTTAGCGGATGCAATCGCTAACGCCCGAAACAGCATTGGCTATTGCCATATTTGTGGTAATCTTACCGATAGCGATGTTTGCCAGGTTTGTCTTGACAACCAACGCGATCAAACCATTATCTGCGTTGTCGAACAAGCCCGGGATGTTATTTGCATGGAGCGTTCGCGCAGCTTTAACGGCCTTTATCATGTGTTGCAAGGGGCTATTTCTCCGATGGATGGGATCGGCCCGGACAAGCTTAATATCGAACCTTTATTAGACCGGCTTAAACAAGGCACTGTTACAGAGGTAGTAATGGCTACCAACCCCAATGTGGAAGGAGAAGCAACAGCCTTATTTTTGGCGAAGAAAATTAAGCCACTGAGCATTCGTGTCACCCGCATAGCTCATGGACTGCCGGTAGGAAGCGATCTCGAATATGCCGATGAAGCAACCTTAAGCCATGCTTTAAGTGGTCGGCAAGAAATTTTTTAGTTTTTCTTCAATTATTACTTCATTTCTTCATATATTGTTATGGCCGCCAATGGCGGCCTACTTGTTTTTCTGTTTAATTTATTGTTTTTATTCTAAATAGTAAATATATACCAATTTGTTTACATAATTATCAGGCAACAAATCTATCAAAACCGACAAATATATGATAAAATAAGATTTAACATCTCCCTACTGACTAAAAAATATTATGATGATTATGCAAGTTTTTGCACTTAATATTTGTATTTATAATGATATCAGGAGGATTGCTCGTGGAGCATCACACCGATGAACAATTAGTACTGCTCTGTTTGCAAGGCAAAACAGCTGCATTCGAAATATTGGTATCCCGCTATCAACGGCAAGTATTTTCGCTTGCTTACAAATTAGGCGGCGATTATGATGAGGCTCGCGATATGGCACAAGAAGTCTTTATCCGCGTTTATCAGGAGCTTCCTCGTTTTGATAGTTCGCGGAAATTCTTTCCTTGGATGTATCGCGTAGCCCATAATACTTGCGTAAACGCTTTGATGAAGCGTCCCAAGGAAACCGTACCGCTCGATAATTTGATCGAACTGCATCCGCAGGAGATTTCCGCCGTAGCTTCCCCGGATGCTATGTGTGAAAACAGTGAAATCAAGCAAACGCTAACTGCGGCTTTAAGGGAATTACCGGAGCAATATCGCCTGCCACTATTCTTAAAATACATAGAAGGATTGTCCTACCAGGAAATTTGCTCAACACTTAATTTACCGCAAACAACAGTTGAAACAAGATTATTTAGGGGACGCAAAATTCTTCGTAAAATATTAGAAAAACACAATCTCGAAGTCATATAATGTAATATAAATAAATTTTAGCTAAAGGAGTGGCAACATGAACTGCAATCAATGGCAACTGCTGATTCAAAAAGATATTGACGATTGCTTGCCTGCTGATCAAGCAGCCCAATTACATATGCATCTTAACGATTGCGACCAATGTGCCGCTTTTGCTCGCGACTTACAAAAATTTGATTTATTTTTAAAACAGGAGCTGGCACCAGTTGACCCGCCTGCAGATTTTACGGCACAGGTTATGGCAGCCTTACCGGCACAACAGGTAATTCGACCTCAAACTGTTGCTCGTAGTTTTGGCTGGCGTCGTTTCGCTTTAGTGGCCGCTGCGCTATTGTTGGTTGCTGGAATTACAACTACTCAGTTATGGGATTATACCCCTCAATCAGACGTTGACGATCCGGTCGTTGCCGCTAACGATCCGGCTTCCGATAATTCATCGGTACCGGTTATTGAATCTGAACCCGATACAGATGCTGCAACAACAGTTAACCCAGCAGACCAGTCGCCAACCGATACCAGTAAACCTCCAAATGAACAAGCGGGTAATGCTACTAATAATAACAACGACAACGTATCTATACAACAAGATGATACTTCCTACAGCGGCAACCTTGATTTACCGACTGTTGCTTATAGCTCTCAAAGTCAAGGCGAATATTCCCTGACAATGCTGGCGTCATATGATGGTTATGATTCTATTTTGCCCTCGTTTGTCTCCAGTAAGCTGATTGAATACTATGTTTATGTGGACGGTACTTATCAGAAATGGCAGCAAACCACCACAGCCAAAGCAGCACCGGTCTTTATCAGTGATGTTGAGTCAGTACCTACTTTAATTACCGGTAGCATTGACAGTAGCTGGTTATTTGATTATAACTGTTTTACTGCCACTTCTCCCGATAATAGCTTGAGAGCAACAAATCGCGGAGGAGATCAAAGCGGATTCTATGTTTACAGTAATATTGATGATAAACAAATTTTCTATGACCAAGACGGTGGCGGGTCAATCTGCTTCTGGTCTGCCGATAGTAATAAAATTTTGTATACGACAGCCAGCGGAGAATTAAAGGTCTATTATGCCGCCGAAAAAATAAGTATCACCGTTTATGATTCAGTTGTCAGTTCCGCTTGCTGGAGCGCCGATAGCAACAGCATCGTATTCGCAGCCACTGCTGAAGGCGGATTAAACAGTAATATTTATCGCGTTATTCTTCCATAATAGTAAAAAATAGTAATACAATAAAAGAGCTGCTTCTTTAACGAAGCAGCTCTTTTTTATTTTCTATTCGTCGCTTTTGACGTAATTCCGGTAATTGAGATAAGAAAATAGCAATAATCATCAACCCTGACCCCGCCAATTCTCTTGGTGACATTATCTCATCTAATATCAGCCAACCGGCTAGTGCTGCAAATACTGCCTCTAAACTAAGCAGCAACGAAGCTATGGCCGGCCCGATACTGCGTTGGGCAAATATTTCTAAAGTATAGGCAATTGCACTGCAAAACACCGCAACATATAATATCGGTAATAAACAAGCATAAATTGAAGCAAATGTCGGGTTTTCATAAATTACTGCCAGCGGCATGCAAATAATACCCACAACTATAAATTGTAAGCATGATAACCATAAACCATCAACTCGTGGAGCAAAATAATCTATTAATAATATATCAAAAGAAAATGCCGCAGCGCTTATTAATATCAAAATATCGCCACGACCAATAGTTAGTTTTTCATTCATACAAAGTAAATAAACACCTATTGCCGCAACAATAACAGCAATCCAAACGAAACCATTAACCTTTTTTTTGAAAAGGATACCTAACATCGGAACAATTACTATGTATAATACAGAAATAAACCCCGTTTTGCCTGCTGTTGTATAAGCAATTCCCGCTTGCTGCAGTACATTGCCGCAACATAACATAGCGCCGCAAAAAATTGAACCCAACAACAATGGTTTCCACTGAGAAAAAGCAGAAAACAGCGGACGACTCTCAATCGGATGTCTGAGGGATTGATAACTCCTAAATAAAATGGCGCAAAGAAAAAGAGCTGCCGCGGCAATAAACGAACGCACCGCCATAAATGTCAGCGGGCCCACATAAATTGTGCTTAATTTTTGGGCAACAAAACCGAACCCCCAAATGAAGGCTGTAAGCAATAGCATTAAATTACCGTGTAGCTGATTTGTCCTCATACAAAATGATCCTCAAATAATATCAATATAGTTAGAATATCGTACTTGCCGATAAAAAACAAGCAATCAGTTCATGTTTTGCGGATAAGTTCTTATCTAAAACATGATTTAATCTAACAGTAATATAGAAAAATAGAAAAGACCG
>DIFI01000015.1 GCA_002419055.1 Peptococcaceae bacterium UBA5752 | reverse complement strand
GAAGAGTAGGTAGCTGCCGGGTCTATATTCCTCGATAGCTCAATGGTAGAGCACCCGGCTGTTAACCGGGTGGTTGTTGGTTCAAGTCCAACTCGGGGAGCCATAAAAGCCCCTTCGAGTGAAGGGGCTTTTTTTATTTAGGCTATGTTTAACTACAGAAATTTTAATAGAAAGCCTGTAATAGGGTCAAATTATAAAATTGTCTTTTCTATGCTGTAAATATATCTTCAATACATAGTGTTGCTATTCTCGTTCAGGGGTTATAGCATCAATATTATTAGAACTAATTAAACCTATTTTTTTTACAGCATAATCCATAATCTGATGCTACTATTGAGTGTTCGCTTATTTGCTCGCTTCCTACTGCCTGACCTGAAACTCTTAATGCTGTTTTTGTTATTTCAGAATCACAATTATGAGTAATTTGTTGAAATTAAAGAAGCTTGCCTTAAATCATGCATCCTCGCTTCGCCTATTTGCCATAATTCATTCATCTTAAATCCATCAACTATTTCATCTATCGAATTATAATCTATCTCTGCAAAAAAATGTGTTTTACATTAGTTGAGACCATTTTGCTAAATCTACTTAACTCATTTATTTCATATAATTCATCAACTTTTGCATTAAACTCTCTATTTTCTTTTATTTAATTTTTGTTGGCACATCTTAATAATAATATTATAATATTATAGGGAAAACTGTAACATTATATATAATTCAACATCTTTCTTAAATAGAGCTTTATTTATCATATTAAAAAAGCTTCCGTTCAATTTGAACGGAAGCTTTAAATGTTTTTATTTTAGCCGTGGTTTTTTATCTAATGTTTTGTCCCACAATTCGTTGGCAACAGGTGTCCATTTATCAGCTGCTTCAACACATCTTCCACATAAACAATGAACATCTTCGGGATTATTCATTTCAGTAGAATGAGCATTTGATTGTTCTACCATACTTTGCAATTTTTCCGGATTATCTAATAGAGGACAAGGTCGTAGTAGATTCTTATTAAAAGGTTGGTTGGCCTTATATTGCATAAATATCGGAGACTGATATGCCTCTAAAAGAGTATTATTGTGAATATTGCAATTTGAATAGTGAACGAAAGCACAAGGCTCAATATCTCCATTAGCATTAATATGCAAATATTTACGGCCACCGGCGATACAACCGTTGACATATTCGCCATCATTCCAGAAATCCATTGTAAAGATTGCTTTAGTACCACGGAACTTGCGTATCTGATCATACATGAATTTTCTTTGTTCCGGCGTTACCATAAGTTCTGGTACCGCATCAGCACCAACCGGAACATAAGTAAAGAACCAGGCAAATTTTGCACCTTTTGCAATTAAATCATCATAGTATTCATCACTGCCGATAACCTTATAATTTTGGCTGGTATAGCAGCAAGAAACACCGAATGGTAACTTTTTGCGTTTTAAAATTTCCATAGCTTTCGCAACCGCTTGGTAAGTGCCTTCGCCTCGACGGGCATCCGTTGCTTCTGCAAAACCTTCAACGCTGATCGCAGGAATAAAGTTTTTAACACGCATCATTTCATTAGCAAAATCTTCGTCAATTAGCGTTCCATTGGTAAAGGAAAGAAACTGACATTCATTATGCTTCTCGCATAGTTTGATAACATCATCTTTGCGGACTAATGGCTCGCCACCGGAGAAGATATACATATAAGTGCCTAACTCTTTGCCCTGCATTACAATATCGTCGAGCATTTCAAAGCTCATACTCATTTTATGACCATATTCAGCAGCCCAGCAACCCGTGCATTTAAGATTGCAAGAAGATGTGGGATCCATTAGAATGGCCCAAGGAACATTACAATTGTATTTTTCCATCACTTCTTCACGGCGCTTGCCGCCGATAATTACACTGCTAATAAAAAAATTAGTGAAAAAGCTCTTAAGAATGTCAATGTCAACATCATTTAAGACACTTTTGATTAATTTATACCAATTTCCATCTTTATCATTTATATATTTACGGAAAGCGTCTCTTTGGGGTTTAATTTTATCGTTTGGATCTAATCGGTCTATCCAAGCTAATGCTTTAGGCAAATTTTTTTCCGGATCTGTCTCTAAATAACTAAGAGCAGTATTAATGCCTGCAGCAGTCAGAGTTTCTTTTAGATTTCTCATTATTCATCCCTCCGAAAATCAATATTGTCAATCTATCCTCCTTTGTAACTATATAATTAAACTTCTATGATCAAACCAACATCTACAAAATGCTGATGACAAATAGCGCAACAAAATGATGTTAATCTTAGCATATAATAATATACCTATAATATCCATATTTTAGCACTCAGATGCAATCATGTCAAGCGCAGCTATTTGATTATATATGACAATATATCACAAAAACTAATTAATCTCAAAAAATTACTCCCAAACTTTTTGCTATGCGTACCGGCTTGCATTTATGACAGGATAATAGCTAGCTACTGTAAATATTCTTATAGTTTTATTTACATAAGATTATTCCTTATTACTCAATAGAAAAATTCATAGCTGTAATAAAATGTTCGGCAAATACTATATCAGCTATTAAATCAAGTCGTTCGACAGTATCAATAATATCTTGGATCTGTGATACCAACAACTCATTTCCTAAAACCAAATATGCTCCTTGCCAGGACGCGTTGCCAATGGATACTATTTTGTTTTCTTCAACTTTTGGCAAAAATCCTGCGATTAATGACGCTTTCCCGCTGATGTTAGCTCCCGATGTTTCGGCAATCAGTATTTGTCCGATATCATCAGTAGAGGCGCCCATGGCGGCTAATACTGATTGGCAAGCGGCATAAATGTTACCCTTAGACAGCTGCATTTGTCGTATGTCGTTTTGATTGATATATACTTCCTTATACTTATTAATGGAAAGCACAAATTCCATGCCGTTGATGGAATAGCGCAAACGCTGTTTTAGCCGAAGTGTAATATCTTCCGGCACTACCAGTCGGCCATTGCTGTTGAGCATTTTCTTGGTTAGCAAAGCAGCTAACAATGAAACCAGGCCCGCGCCGGATATTCCTTTAGGAATTGCATCGGAGTAGGTTTGTAATATCAAATCGTCTTCGATAGAGACCTGGGTAATTGTGCTGGTACCTACGCGCATTCCGCAATCAATATGCACTCCTTCAAAGGGAGGAGAAGCTACCGAGGCTGCGACGATCCGACCGCCACCTGCTGCCACGATCTCAGTGCTCATGCCAAAATCTACGAGCAAAGTTACTTGTTCGTCATCACGTTTATCTAATAATCCAGCTGCCAATATTGCCGCAACTGTATCAGCTCCGATATCAACGGCGATTTCCGGTAAAAGCATAACCTGACAATCATCAATGAAGTAGTCACAAGGCAATTGCTTAGCTAACCAACGGCGTACCTTCTTATTATCATTATGATCATTGTTGCAGACAGTATATAGCATATCTCCGAGATAGCTGTTGGCAACAAGTGATACTATTTTAATTTCATTGAGATTGATGCCGGCTTTGGTTGTGAGTTTGCGGGCTAGGGTTTCAATATCTTGCCAAAGCATTATACCAAACTGACATTGTTGTTGCGGGTTGTTGCGGCATAATGCCATGCGTGAAGTTAAATCTGCAGCTATCGTCATCTGTGAATTGGTTATCGAATCCAAAACTGGGATTTGCATCGTGGCCAGCTCGACCAAACCGGCAGCTATAGTTCCGGTACCAATATCAATAGCAAGACCGTAGCCGCTGGTAATTGACCGCACGGATTGACGATGTTCAGCTTTTTCAGTTGTTGTCGGTAGATAGAATACGGCATCACCGCTAACTCGTCGCAATGAAGCTAACATCCAACCGTCAGCATTCTCCGCTTTGCTGAAAGCTACTGCTTCTTTATCAGCGTCAGCAGAAGGCGATATACTGCCTTTTTCCAGTTTTACTTTGTCATTACCATCATCTGCAGACAACATTCCAGCCACCATTAACAGCGTTAATAAATTGTCGCCTTCACTTGCTGACAACAACTTGCCGGATGGTTGCAATTCTATGGTGTAAACATTCTTTATCATCATTGCTCTCAAATCTTGCTATATATTTTCATCTAGCAGCGCTGTTGCCAACGCTGCTATACCTTCGCCGCGACCGACAAACCCCAGCCCTTCATTAGTAGTGGCCTTGATATTGACATTTCTTGCTGATATGCTTAACATATCTGCAATATTATTACAAATTTGCTTTCGATATGGAGCAATTTTGGGTTCCTCGGCAATTAATACGCAATCTATATTAGTAATCTTGAACCCAGCATCGGTAATTAATTGACAGACCTGCTGTAATAATATTAAACTGGATATTCCCCGATAATGGTCATCGTTATCAGGAAAATGAATACCGATATCACCTAATCCAGCTGCTCCGATCAACGCATCCATTATAGCGTGAAGCAAAACATCGGCATCGCTATGTCCCAATAGACCATATTTGCTGTTAATAGTGACGCCGCCTAAAACTAAAGGTCGTCCCACTTGTAAACGATGGCAATCGTAACCTATGCCTGTACGCATTATTTGACCTCTCTTGATTTTAATATTAGTTCCGCAAGCGCCAAATCGAGGCTGGTAGTTATTTTAAAGTTTGCGTCTTTAGCAATTATTACTTTGACAGGAAAACCGGCCGTCTCAACGACTGCCGCATCATCTGTATATTGTTGGTTATTTATTTGCCGATAAGCAGCAATCAATATTTCTTTGGCAAATATTTGTGGAGTTTGGGCTGCTACCAAGCTGTTTCTGTCAGGAGTATTGATTATCGTGTCGGCTGATATTTCTTTGATAGTGTCAACTAAAGGAGTCGCCAAAATAGCAGCTCCGCTTTTTGCAGCTGCTATTACAGCTAGTAAATCATTGTCACTTAGCAATGGACGGGCCGCATCATGAACTGCAATATAATCGCAGTCTTTATCTATGGCTGCTAGCGCCGCCATTACTGATTGACTACGGGTTGTTCCGCCGACTATTACTTTACTGACTTTAGGATATGCCGAAGCAATTGCAGTAATTTTTGCTATATCATCAGAAGCTGTGGCAATGATGATATTGTTTACCAATGCCGTTTTAGAAAATACTGCCAAAGAATATTCGATGACCGTCTTATCCCGTAAGGTTAGCAATACTTTATTGCACTTGCCGCTCATCCGTTTGCTTTTACCGGCTGCCGCAATAATAACTGTGATTTTTGTCATCTTATCACCTGCTTAAAAACTTATATCTTCTTTAGTGCCCTCGATAACACTACCGTTTTTTGCATATTTGGGTCTGGCAAAAACCATTCTTCCCGCGGCCGTCTGTAAAATACTGGTTACGACAACATGGATATATTTGCCTACATAACCTTTACCGTTCTCGATTACTATCATAGTGCCGTCATCAAGATAAGCAATACCTTGTTTGGCTTCTTTGCCTTCTTTGATGACCTGAATGATCATCTCTTCTCCCGGTAGTACTACCGGTTTAACCGCATTAGACAATTCATTGATGTTCAATACCTTAACACCTTGTAATTGCGCTATTTTGTTAAGGTTATAATCGTTAGTCACAATTACGCCATGTAAATCTTGGGTTAAACGCAATAGTTTAGCATCAACTTCAATAGTATCGGGGTAGTCTTTATCTGTAATTACGATTTTATCAGCAAAATCCTTTTGCATCAAATTAAGAATATCGAGACCACCACGACCGCGGTTACGTTTGAGCATATCACCGCTGTCAGCAATATGCTGTAACTCTTCAAGTACAAATTTGGCGATAACCAAATCACCTTCGAGAAAACCGCTGCGGTATATATCAGCTATTCTGCCATCGATTATCACACTGGTATCAAGAATTTTGGGTGTGATTTTGCCGGACAATTTTTCTTTCTCGCGTTTTTCGCTTTTTTCACCGCGATAGGCGGTGAATACCTGTACAATATCATCTTTTTTACGGGAGCCAACAATAAAACCGATATAACCTAAGATTATAATGATAAGAATTGAAAGATAAGGTCCGACAATTTTAATTCTGGCAACGGCAATGCCAATCAAACTGGCAATAATAAGGCCAGCTATAAGTCCAATAACACAACCCATAATATCCCCAAACGACATAGAACTAAGCTTATATGCGCTTTTTTCCGCCGCTTTTTTGATAGCGTCGACAATTAATGGTGCTACAAGTAACCCGATTGCTGCCAAAATAGCACAGGAACCTATTAAAGTCGGCCAATAAGCGTTGGGGTGGGTTTCAATCAACCAAGGGTTTAAAAATTTATTTTCTATTAAAATGCCACAAGCAATAAATAATATAGCGATGCCACCGTTTACGAGTCTTTTTAACATTTTTTCACCTCCTTTGCTTTTTAATTAAAAAAAACAGGCGGTAGAAATTATACTACGCCCATTTATAATGTTTTCAAAAATAAATCTATGTTGATGCCGCTGCTGAATCGCGAGAGTCTACCTGATATCGTTCACGGACAATTTCATTAAGTGTATTAGTGACACTTTCAACTGTTTCGTTTGCTACTAATACAACCTCACTGACTAAAATTTTGCGGGCATTATCTAACATTTTCTTTTCCCCGGTGGAGAGCCCTTTTATAACATCACGCAACATTAAATTACGCACAACTTCTGCCAACAGACAAATATCGCCGCTTTTAATTTTATCCATATTTAAACGATAACGTTTGTTCCAATTATCTTCCCAGGTAGATGCCTCCCCGCGAAGAACGCCCATAGCTTCTTCAAGTTTATCACTATTGCTGATCGGACGCATACCTACATTTTCAACTTTGTCAACTGGCACCAGTACATGCATTTCACCAACGCAAAGTTTCAGCACATAATAGCTATGGTTGCTGCCCAAAACTTCTCTATTTTCTATCGCTTCGATTATTCCAGCGCCATGAACCGGATAGACAACCTTATCCCCTACTTCAAAAAACATTCTTACACACCCAATCTCTGATATTACTATTATTGTAACAAAAAACCATTGCTGTTGTCAAATTAAAAAATTTTATTATTCTATCATAGAGCGCAAGGCATGTCAATGTTTTTTTATAATAATCCTATGGTTTTTAAAGCATCCGGTAAATCATCAATTGCTAACACTTTTATTTCGTCGCTTATTTTGCAACAACCTGCAGGTAGAAGCGCTTTGTTGAAACCAAATGAGTTAGCTTCTTTAAGACGACGCTCACAGTTACCGACGAAACGGATTTCTCCTAACAACCCCATTTCGCCGATAATAATCAACCCTTCTTCGATGGCAATATCTTTAAGAGAGGACACGATTGCCGCCGCTATTGCTAAATCAGCCGCAGTGTCTTCGATTTTGAGTCCACCTGCAATGTTGATGTAGATATCTCGGTTAGCCAAAGGTAATCCCAGTTTGCGTTCAAGAACGGCAACAATCATTAAAAGACGGTTGTAATCTATACCCCCGGCCAGACGGCGTGGATTACCAAAAGAACTAGCGGCAACAAGAGCCTGTACCTCTAAAAGCATCGGTCGGCTGCCTTGCATCACACAAGTTACGATGCTTCCCGGTAAATTGTGACGTCGTTGACCGAGAAAATATAATGATGGTTGTGATAATGGCAATAAGCCTTGAGCGGCCATTTCAAATATACCAATTTCATTTGTTGAACCGAAGCGGTTTTTTACCGCCCGCAGCAACCTGAATGAGCTATGGCGTTCACCTTCGAAATATAACACCGTATCCACCATATGTTCGAGTACCCGTGGCCCGGCCAGCATCCCTTCTTTGGTAACGTGCCCTACCAATATCACTGCACATTCCTTTTCCCGTGCCATCTCAAGACAAGCTGCCGCTGCTTGGCGTACTTGGGAAACGCTGCCTGGGGCGCTGCTTATTTCTGGTGTATATACGGCTTGTATGCTGTCGATGATCGTTAAAGCAATATCCTGTTGCCGTGCTGATTCAAGAGCATAATTGATATTGGTTTCAGACAGCAATAATATTTGCGGTGAGATTGCTCCTAAGCGTTCAGCCCGCAATTTGATTTGTTGCAGTGATTCTTCACCGCTGATGTAAAGGGTTTTACCGTATTTGCTCATTGCATTGGCTATTTGTGACAGCAGCGTTGATTTGCCTATACCCGGTTCACCGCCCATCAGCAGTGAGGAACCGGCAACAAGCCCGCCACCAAGCACGTTATCGAGCTCGCTCATACCTAATTGATAACGTTGACTGTTGCCGCTGCTGACTTCAGCGATCGGTTGTGGTAACACAGTTGGGCGGAGTATGGTACTCCGCCCGTTTTTTCTTTCAGTGACAACCTTTTCTTCCACAAGCGTATTCCATTCGCCGCAATGTGGACATTGACCGTGCCATTTCACGCTTTCCCCACCACAGCTGTTGCAAAAAAACACTGTTTTCTCTTTCACCGGCTGCCTCCTATTTGTTATTTATTCGTCTAACAGATCTTTTTTATCTTCTTTAGAATTCTTTTTGGCAAAGACGATATTACCGCCGCTCATTTTTGCGATTATGGTATCTCCGCAGCTGTATTCTTGCCGCAAAATTCCTTCACTGATTGGATCTTCAACCAGATGGAGGATCGCTCTTCTTAAAGGTCTTGCGCCGAAAACAGCATCAAAACCCTGTTCAACCAAGTGTTTGTAAACACCCTCACTAACCGTAAGTTTCAGATCTTTTTCGGCTAGACGTTGTTGCAAATCATCGATCATTAGCCCAGCTATTTTCTTGATTTGATCGTTTTCCAGGGCATGGAAGACAATAATGTCATCGATACGGTTAATGAATTCTGGTCTGAAAGTGTTTTTAAGCTCATTCATAACCCGTTCTTTCATAGCTTGGTAGCCGATAGCGGCCGAGTTATCTGTGTCGATAGCAAATCCCATTACATGTTCTCGATTAATAAGTGATGCACCGACATTAGAGGTCATGATGATTACAGTATTCCGAAAATCTATTGTGCGGCCTCCACTATCGGTCAGACGTCCATCTTCTAAGACCTGCAAGAGGATATTAAATACATCGGGGTGGGCCTTTTCGATTTCGTCGAGTAGTATAACGCAATAGGGTTTGCGTCGTACAGCCTCTGTCAGCTGGCCTCCTTCCTCGTAACCGACATAGCCGGGAGGCGCTCCGACAAGACGCGAGACAGCGAATTTCTCCATATACTCACTCATATCAATGCGCACCATGGCATCATCGGAGCCAAAAAGGATATTTGCCAAAGCTCTGGCCAGCTCAGTCTTACCGACGCCGGTAGGGCCAAGGAAGATGAAAGAACCTATCGGCCGCTTG
Organism: Peptococcaceae bacterium UBA5752; assembly: GCA_002419055.1. Lineage (GTDB taxonomy): Bacteria > Bacillota > Dehalobacteriia > UBA4068 > UBA4068 > UBA4068. The sequence goes on along the minus strand of DIFI01000015.1, from coordinate 23,890 downwards.
CTGTCTTTTAACCCGGCTCTGGCGCGTCGCACAGATCTGGCAACGCTCCCGACAGCTTCGTTTTGACCGACTATCCGCTGATGCAGCAATTCTTCAAGTTTGAGCATCCGATCAACTTCTTCCTCTTTGAGTCGGGAAACGGGAACTCCGCACCATTCAGATAAGACTTCGGCAATATCATCAGCATTAACGATGAGGTTTTGGCTGCTGGTTTCTTTGTGCCAACCTTTGCGTCCGGCTTCTATTTCTTCACAGAGTTTATGCTCTTTATCCCGCAGTGCGGCAGCCTTTTCATACTCTTGAGCTTTCACCGCTGCATCTTTCTCGTTTTGGATAGAAGTCAGTTGTGCTTCCATCTCTTTTAAGTTGTCCGGTGCTGTATAGGCAGCTAACCTGACTTTTGATGCTGCCTCATCGATCAAGTCGATTGCTTTGTCGGGTAAATAACGTTCGGTAAGATAACGACTGGATAATGATACTGCAGCTTTCAGGGCTTCATCAGTAATTTTCACACGGTGATGCGCTTCGTATTTATCACGCAATCCGTATAAAATTGACAGAGCATCTTCTTCGCTGGGTTCTCCAACAATTACCGGCTGGAAACGCCGTTCCAGTGCCGCGTCTTTTTCGATATAGCGCCTGTATTCATCAAGCGTCGTGGCGCCGATACACTGCAGTTCACCGCGTGAAAGCGCCGGTTTCAAAATATTGGCACCGTCGATAGAACCTTCGGCCGCGCCAGCTCCGACTAGGGTATGAAGCTCATCGATAAACAGTATAATGTCTTTATTCTCACGGATTTCATCAACCATTTTTTTCATACGTTCTTCAAAGTCGCCACGGTATTTGGAACCCGCGACCATAGAAGACATATCCATGGTAATTACTCTTTTGCCTATCAAGGTTTCGGGCACTTTGCCCTCTACAATTATTTGAGCCAATCCCTCGACGATGGCTGTTTTGCCCACGCCTGGTTCGCCCATTAATACTGGATTGTTTTTGGTGCGGCGTGATAATATTTGGATCACCCGTTGAATTTCTTTTTCTCTGCCGATCACCGGGTCAAGTTTTTCCGATTCGGCGGCTGCCGTTAGGTCGCGGCCAAATTCATCGATAGTAGGCGTATTGCTTTTGCCACGCCGCTTGGCGGTGCCGGGTTTATTTGCTTGATCACGTTCGCTACCACCTTGCTGTAAAATTGCCATTACTTCGGAGCGAACACGTTTTAAGTCGGCATCGGCCATGTCGATAAGCCAGAGACAGGCAGCGCCTTCGTCTTCAGCTGCCAAGCCCAATAGCAAATGCTCTGTGTCAACAAAATTCACACCCATTTGTACTGCTTCTTCGACAGCTAATTGCAGGGCTCGTTTTGCTTTTGGTGAAAATCCCATAAATGTCTGACCGTAATTGGCGTTGTCATCAATTGCTTTAGCCAAGACTTCCATATTTAAACCTAACGATGCCAAAACTTTTGCGGCAATGCCATCCTTGACTGCAAACAAACCTAATAGCATGTGTTCAGTGCCAATATAGGCGGCATGCCGTTCCTTGGCTGTTTTTTCTGCATAAATCAAGGCGCGTTGAGCTTTTTCCGTTAACCTGTTTGCCATCCTACCCACCCTCACTCTGTTCTTTTTATTGAATACATTGGCAAATAAATCATCAAAACCATCATCATTAAAGAAGCTTAAGCGGCCGCTTTCGGCAGCACAAGATTCGCAGAGATATAACTCTTCTGTAATTCCATTGTTAATGGCAACGATTTTTACCGTAGCTTTATTCCGGCCGCATTTTTGACAAATCATAATATCCCCTCCTTCGGGATCTAAGATAAATTTTCTCTCATAAGAGTAATCAACAAAGCATTAAGCAGATTTCCCCGTAGCAACTCGCTATTGACATCGGCAACTTTGAGTACGTTGTCATCAATCATTGCTTTAATAATTAAACCTTCGCGTATAGAGATAAACTCCTCATCAATCAGTCGTTTGAGCAATATCTCACCCGTTTGACGGGAAACGTGTTGCCCTTCGGCTGCGTCAAGCAAGCGTTGAAATTCAGCGTCATTATTCATGGAAAGCTTAATAATCCGCAGGTAACCACCGCCGCCACGACGGCTTTCCACTATATAACCTTGCTGAGAATTGAACCGGGTGCTTAGCACATAGTTGATTTGCGATGGCACACACATGAACGTCTCGGCCAAATCGTTGCGTTTGAGTTCGAGAATACCTGTCTGCGATGTTGCAAGTAAACTTTTGATATATGCCTCTATTTGATCTGCTAATATAATCATTGCCAATTGCTCCTCTGATAAATATTGACCTTCTGACCTTCTCTGCCCTTATTATAACTTTCTAAAAATTAAAATGCAAGCGGAAAATAAAAAATATTATTTCCTAAATATTGGAACTTAATAGATATTAATTATATCTTTCTACTATAGTGCAAAAAGATTGTTTTCCAATTATTGTTATGTTAGGATATCAATAAGGATAGAGTATCGATTTTTCAAAAATTACTTTTAAACAACCAAAGAGAGGGGAAGCCGATGAAAACAACACGTTTCTGTAAATTTTTTGTTTTTGTCCTAGTTGTTTCTATGCTGCTTACTGTTTTAGCAGTGCCTGCCGGTGCCACTACTACATTTTCCGATACCAAAGGACACTGGGCGGAAAGCTATATTAATGCCGGCGTCAGCGCCGGATATATCGGCGGATATAGCGACGGTACATTTAAACCCGATAAGGCCGTGACCCGTGCCGAATTTGCTAAAATGATCAATTTAGCAATCGGTATCAGCAATACTACCACTATCAGCTTCAGCGATGTTTCTTCATCGTCATGGTATTATAGCGATGTGCGCAAAGCTGTATCGGCTGGCTATATTACCGGATATGAAGATAGTACCTTCCGTGCTGACAATAATATTGTCCGACAGGAAGCCGCGGTGATCATTGCCAGGATCATCACAAATCCAACAGTGAGCAAAACTATTGCTACCGGCGACAAATCGTCAATTGCTTCATGGGCGCTCAGTGCTGTTAATAAGGTTTACGCCAAAGGATATATGACTGGGGATGCCAATAACTATTATCGTCCGACTGGCAGTCTTACGAGAGCCGAGGCGGCGAAAATTATTTATAGTATTGTAAATAATGAAAAGATAGTCAAAAGCAATAGCACTATCTCAACTGCCGACACAACTACCGCGAATACTATTTACGCAAACAATCTTACCATTTCTTCTGCAGTCGGTGATGGCAGTGCTACTTTTAATAACTGTCGGGTTCTCGGTACTATGACCGTAAATGGCGGCGGCGAAAACACGGTAACCGCTAATAACACCGGCATTAACAATCTGATACTTGCCAAATCCGAAGGTGATGTTCGGTTTTTAATGACCGGCTCCGCCTATGCTACTAATACTACCGTGAATAACGGCGCAAAACTGCAGGAAAGTGGATTGACCGGGGAAGGTTTTGAGAATGTATTATTAAGCGGCAGTTCTTTGTCCTCAGGTACCGTACAGTTGATTGGTAGTTTTGATACGGTTGATGTCAACTCCAGCGCAGTAGTAAAAGGCAGCGGCGGTACTATTAATAAAATGAATGTTAATTCCAAGTTGACGTTGACTTTGCAGGGCGGCAGTATCACTACCTTAAATATTGCCTCAGCAGCGGCCAGTTCATCAATATATTTGGCTTCCGGCGTTACTATTGGTACCGCCAATATCAACGGCAAGGCCGCTTTTACCGGCACCGGCGTTATTAGTACCGCATATCAAAATGTTTCAGGTATTACTTACGAAACAGCGCCTAAAACCATCTTGGGCAGCGGCAGTTCCACGACAGGCACGCTGATACCTACCATTACGCCTAGCAACGGCAGTACCAATATTGATGTTGGTACAACCATTAAACTTGTTTTTAGTGAAGCTGTATATAAAGATAAGAGCAAAACCTCATTGACATCATCTTATATTAAAAGCGACGTAATTGAGCTGCGTAAGGGCAGCGCCACCGGTACGGAAGTTGGCTTTAGCGCTTCGATCAGCAGCAACAAGACTATCACAATTACACCGTCGAATGATTTGGACGAAGATACCAAATATTATGTAATAGTTTTAGCTGGCAGCGTTTACAACAGTGACGGTGATAAAAATGATAAAAACACTTCATATTTCACTACTGAGGGCGTCGATACGGAAGGAACCTTTGTTTCCAGCGTAACGCCGAAAAAAGGCGCTACGGATATTGATGTAAATACGGCCATTAAAATAGTATTTGATGAGGCGGTATATAAAGATAAGAGCAAAACCTCATTGACATCGTCTTACATTAAAAGCGACGTAATTGAGTTGCGGAAAGGCAGCGCCACCGGTACGGAAGTCGGCTTTAGCGCTTCGATCAGCAGCAACAAGACTATCACAATTACACCGTCGGATGATTTGGATGATGATACCAAATATTATGTGATAGTTTTAGCTGACAGTATCTACAATAGCGATGGTGATAAGAATGATAAATTCACTTCATATTTTACCACCGAAACGACGGGAACGCTGATGCCTACCATTACGCCTAGCAACAGCAGTACCAATATCGATGTTGGTACTACTATTAAACTTGTATTTAGCGAATCAGTATATAAAGACGATGATAAAACCGCTCTAACCTCGTCATACATTAAGAGCAGTGTTGTTGAATTGCGTAAGGGCAGCACCACGGGTACAAAAATAGATTTTAGTGCTTCAATCAGCAACAACAAAACTATCACTATTACGCCGTCGGATGATCTGGATGAAAGTACCAAGTATTATGTGATAGTATTGGCTGATGGCGTCTATAACAGTGACGGAGATTCAAACGACAAGAAGACAACATACTTCACTACTGAGGGAGACGATACGTTTGTATCAACTGTTACGCCCAGTAATGCCAGTACCGGTATTGCCGTAGGTACAACCGTCAAAATCGTATTTGATCAATCCGTATATAAAAACGATGATGGAGACTCTCTGACTTCGTCATATATTAAGAGTAGCGTAATTGAGCTTCGCAAAGGCAGTACCAGCGGTACCGAAATCGGTTTTACCGCCACGATCAGCAGTAAGACAATTACGATTACGCCATCCTCTGATTTGGCTACGGGTACTAAATATTACGTGATCGTGTTGGCAGGCAGCGTCTACAACAGCGATGGTGATAAAAACGAGAAATTCACTTCTTATTTTACCACTGGCAGCGGGTTGCCGCAGCTGACAACGTTTTCGGTCAGTAATGTTACCGCTACCACAGCCAAATTGAATCTGCAATCCGATACTGCAGGTACGGCTACTATTACATTAACGCCCAGCGGCGGCACGGCTACGACTCAAACTTTGACATTGGCGGCTAATACTGCGGCATCTTATACATTTACGGGGCTTTCTCCCGCTACCACTTATACCGTGTCAGCTTATGTCACTAGCAGCAGTAAAACATCGGCAACTTCAACAACGACCTTTACGACTTCAACGCCGTCACTGACAATTTTGTCTGGCAGTGTCGATAAAGATTCTGCTACCATTACGGCAACATATAATGTCGTTGGCGAACTGAATATTGCTTATCAGGTAAAAGGAGATGATACAACTTTGACGCCGGTACTTACCGGATTTACTCCTAACAGTTCTTCAACAACTCATAGTGTTACTATATCCGATCTTGATGAAGGAACGACATATGTTGTTCATGCGACGATGGTCTATAATGGTGTTACCTATCCTGCGTTGAATATCGAATTTAAAACCGATGAAACATCACATGACGCTACGCTTTCTTCTGTACAGGCGATTGTTTCCAGCGGAACATATACGGCTTCCGGAAGCGGATTGTCATTATCGGCTAATGTCGGAAATGAAACCTCCATTACCATTAGGCCTACCGCTAACGCTGGCAGTAAATCGACGATAAAAATAGATGGTAATGCTGTTGCCAGCGGCGCAACCTCCCAGTCGTATACCTTAACCAACGGTGATAATGTATTTCATATAACAGTTACAGCTGAGGACGGTACAACTGAATTGGATTATACATTAACTGTAAGCACTACAATAATCTGATACTTGAAAAAATAAGCAAATAACTAACAAAGCGCCGGGGTACCGGCGCTTTTGTTTATTTCAGTTAAATATTTTACCGCTGAGGGCCGCGGCGGTTTTGGTCGCCGCCAATCCGCCACCGGAGGTTTCTTTAAGAGCAGAGGGAAGCATTTTGCCAATATTACTCATGGCGGTAACTGTTTCATCAAATGGAATATAACTTATAATACCGGCTAATGCCATATCAGCAGCCGCCAAAGCGTTGATGACACCACCGACATTCCTTTTGACACAGGGTATTTCTACATAACCGCCTACCGGATCGCATACCAGTCCCAACGAGTTTTTAATAGCGATAGCCGCCGCATAAAAACAAACTTCCGGACTGCCGTCTCGCAGCTGGCAGATTGCTGCGGCCGCCATTGCTGCTGCAGAGCCGGATTCCGCCTGGCATCCGCCTTCAGCGCCGGAGATAGAAGCTGTTTCAGCAATTATCTTGCCAATCAAACTGGAGGCCATTAGTGCTTCTATTAATAGGTCTTGCTTAAGATCGAATGTTTCACCGCAAGCCAATATTGCCGCCGGAACTATACCGCTGGAACCGGCAGTAGGGCAGGCTACTATTTTACCCATCGCAGCGTTTGTTTCGGCTGTGGATAATGCTTTAGTAACTGCATTAGCGGCCAGTTTACCCAGTAGAGAACCTCCTTTTTGTTGATATTGGTTATATTTGTAAGCGTTGCCGCCACTGATTTTGCTGACCGAATAAAGTGGCTTGTCGGCAGCCGAGCTGGATGATTGCTTCATAACATTGAGCATTTTTATAAATTTGTCGGTTATTTGTTCTGCAGTAAAATCGCCTCGTTTAACCTCTATTTGGAGGGCATACTGACCAATGTTTATTTTATTATTATTACAGTATTTAATAACATCTTTATAGTCCATTCTATATCCTTTCATCCCTTAGGCGTAGTCAAACGGGTTGACAATGCGGGCATAATACATACCGCCGAGGGCGGCGATCTGTTGTTCTAGTTGTTGATCACAAAGACTGTCGGTTTCCATATAAAGATAAGCGGTTTGGTCTTCGCGGCAGCGTCTGACCTGCATATTGCCAATATTAATTTCTCTTTCGTAGAGCAGGGCGCTGATAGTTGAGATGATGCCAAGAGTATCATGGTAATGGGCGATAATAATTGGTTTGTCGCCCGAAAAGTTTATTTCCATATCATCAATGGCAGTTATCATTATCCTGCCGCCGCCGAGCGATGAGCCGCAGACACTGTGGCATTGACCATTAGTCAATGTGATTTCAAATTTGACACTGTTAGGATGAACATTTCCGAGGTCGGTGGTGATGATTGAATAATGCAGACCCCTTTTTTGGGCAATAGCCGGCGAGTCTTTGATTTGTTCATCAGACGGATTAAAACCTAATATGCCCGCCAGCAGTGCTTTATCGGTACCATGGCCCCGATATGTAGCTGCAAAGGAGCCATGGAGATATATCTTTACTTCTTTGATAGTCCCACTGACAAGGTTAGCCGCGATTTTGCCCAATCGTACCGCACCGGCCGTATGAGAACTTGATGGCCCGATCATAATCGGTCCGGCAATATCAAACAGCGATAATGATTCCATATTAATTCTCCTTAAAGAAAACATACTAATAATAAGTATGCCAGATTCTTTCAAACTATAAACATCAATACTTGCTATGCTTGTATAGTAAATGCTATAATAAAATCAATACTACAGAAAAGAGGAGCTGCCAATGCCCATTCGCTTGTATAATACGCGCAGCAAGCAAAAAGAGGAGTTTATACCCTTCCAAAAGGGCAAAGCAGGGATCTATTGTTGCGGGCCGACAACTTATAATTATATTCATTTGGGTAACGCCCGTCCGCTGGTCGTCTTTGATACAATCCGCCGCTATCTGCTTTGGAGAGGCTTGGATGTAACTTATGTGCAGAATTTTACTGATGTCGACGATAAGATTATCCAACGCAGCCACCAAGAAGGCTTAACCGCTCAGCAGGTGGCTGAAAAATATATTGATGCTTATTATCAAGATGTTCATGCACTCAATGTCTTGGATGCTGATGTTAATCCCAAAGTTACCACTCATATTGAAGACATTATTACAATGGTAAAGCAGATTATTGCCAATGGACATGCTTATGAAGCTGACGGCGATGTCTATTTTGATGTGCGTTCCCTGCCGTCTTACGGCGAATTATCCGGCCGCGACATTGAGGATATGCAGTCCGGCGCACGGGTGCTGCCCGGTGAAAGCAAACGTGATCCGCTTGATTTTGCTCTTTGGAAAGCGGCCAAACCGGGTGAACCGGCTTGGCAAAGCCCCTGGGGCATGGGCCGTCCAGGCTGGCACATCGAATGTTCGGCAATGAGCTGCAAATATTTAGGGACCAGCTTTGATATTCACGGCGGCGGCGCCGATTTGATTTTTCCCCATCACGAAAATGAAATAGCTCAAAGCAAAGCAGCCAACGGCGGCGATTTTGCTAGATTTTGGCTGCATAATGGCTTTATTACTATAAATCAGGAAAAGATGAGCAAGAGCCTTGGTAATTTCTTTCTCTTGCGCGATATTTTAGCCAAATTCCCCGGAGATGTGGTGCGTTTTTATTTGCTCAACACTCATTATCGCAGTCCCATCGATTTTGCCGATGATAAACTGGAAATTGCAGCAAAGAGTTTAGATCGGATTCGCAACAGTTGGTATTTGCTTGCAGATGCCGCAAAAAGGGCAACTGACAGTCAAGCGAAGTTTGCATCAACCATTGCCGGGGCCAAAGAAAAGTTTATTGCCGCAATGGATGATGATTTTAATACTGCCTTGGCAATCTCGGTGATCTTTGATTTTTGCCATGAACTTAACAGTTATCTAGCAGCGGAACCTGTCAAAGTTGATGTTGAGGCCGCTATGCAGTTGTTTAAAGATTTCGACGCGGTATTAGGCATGGTTTTGCCATGGCAAAAGCAACAAAGCGGTATAGAAGAAGAGCTGTTGCAATTGATTGTTGATATTCGTAATAAAGCGCGCGCCGCTAAAGATTGGTCTACAGCCGACGCAATCAGAGACAAGCTTAAAGAGGTAGGAATTGTTATTGAAGATACGCCACAAGGGGCGCGCTGGAAAAAGATTTAACCGAAAGCAGGTAGAAATATTGGAGTTTGATGAGCAACAAATAAGGGACATACCTGTTACAGCGTTGGCTTATATTGGCGATGCTGTATATGAGCTGGCAGTACGCCGATGTTTACTTGAGCGTGGTTTGAGGAAGGTTGATGATTTGCACAAAGAAGCAATCAACCTTGTTTGTGCCGAACGGCAATCACGGCTGTGGGCGGAACTCGAAGATATTTTAAGTGAAGAAGAGCTTGATATCTGCAGACGGGGCCGCAATGCCAAAAGCGGTCGTCAACCGCATAATGTTTCTGTTGGCACTTATCGACGAGCTACCGGCATTGAAGCTCTGATTGGTTATTTATATTTACGAGACGATTTAAAACGTGTAGATGAAATACTAGTGTTATTATTTGATGAAAAAAAGGGGACAATATCATGGAGGTGAAACTGCTTTGCTATACCCCGGAGCCGGAAAAGGTAGTAGCAGCAGCGGCGCGTCTTTGCTATTCTTCACAAAGTGGCGCTGCAATTATAGAGGGTTTCAGCGAAGGCAAAGCCGAAGAATTCATTGGTAAGCTGATCAGCCTTGGCCATTTTTCTCCTTTTGAACATGCATCTTTTACTTTTGCCATTGACGGAGTGAGTAGGGCATTATCTCATCAATTAGTCCGTCACCGGATTGCGTCTTACAGTCAAAAATCACAACGCTATGTCAAAGAAAGCGGATTTTCCTATGTAATCCCTCAGTCTATTGCCGAGCGGCCACAACAAGAGGCGGAATTTATACGTTTGATGGATCAAATAAAGCAAGCATACAATGAATTGGTAGCCGCCGGTATCCCTGCTGAGGACGCACGTTATTTATTGCCCAATGCTACCGAAACTAATTTAGTCGTTACAATGAATGCTCGAGCTTTACTTAATTTTTTCCAACAACGCTGCTGCAAGCGAGCGCAGAGAGAAATTCGTGAACTGGCCTGGATGATGTTACAACAAGTGCGCCAAGTGGCGCCAATGATGTTTGCGAATGCCGGCCCTACTTGTTTAACACAAGGCATCTGCTTTGAAGGTTCTATGAGCTGTCGGCCGGATAAAGTTCAGGTAGTCGCCAGATCATATTTCAATGGGGAGAGCAAAAATGAAAAAAGTTGACAAAAAAGGTCAAATTATTAAGCGTAAACCTGCTCCGGGTGTTTCCAATGTTTTAGATAAGGGTAATGATTGGGGTAAAGACCATTTCCCGGGAATATACCATGCACAGCGTTCTTTGCAACCGTCGGATGAGCCTCATCGAGCTAATATAATCAGCGGCCGAAATAATGTAATTGAGGCCTTGAAATCTGATTGCAGCATAAACAAGGTTTATCTTGCCGATAATGTTATGCATTCTTTTGATACTCTGATTGTTGGATTATGTGATAAACGCGGTGTACCTTATCTGCGTGTATCACGGTCACGATTAGCCCAGGTTGCCGGTGACGATAACCGGGGCATTGCCTGTGAACTGGCTCCGGCAGCTTATGTGGAAGTCGAAGAAATGATTGCTTTGGCAGAGGCAAAAGGTGAACCACCCCTTTTGGTAATACTTGATGATATTGAGGATCCTCATAATTTGGGAGCTATTATTCGTACGGCTCTCTGTGTTGGCGCTCACGGCGTGGTCATTCCAAAGCGCCGGGCAGCTCAGATGAATGATACGGCAGCGCGTACCTCTGCCGGCGCTTTTGCTTATATGCCGGTAGCGCGGGTGGCAAATTTGGTACAGACTGTTGATCAATTAAAATCAGAGGGGCTATGGATTGCTGGTGCTGATATGCAAGGCAACACCTATTGGGATTGTGATTTTACCGGTCCTCTAGCGGTAGTTTTTGGAAGTGAAGGTAAAGGTATTTCCCGATTGATGAGAGAAAAATGCGATTTTTTGACTGCTATTCCAGTTCATGGTGCTGTTACTTCTCTTAATGTATCAGCGGCGGCAGCCATTATATTGTATGAAGTTGCTCGTGCCCGTCGTAAATAATATTGACTTATTTGTTGTTAATCAGGTATAATAACGATGTAGTGATGAGAAGAGGTGAGAGAATGAATGCTCGTCCGCAACAAGATTGCGAAATAACTTTTTCGTTAATGTCAGATGAAAGTGTAGTTGAATTAGCTCGAGAATGTAATATACCGGCACAGGAGTATTTGATAAATAAATATAAAAATTTTGTTAGAGCTAAAGCTCGTTCTTATTTTTTAATAGGTGCAGATAAAGAAGATATTATTCAAGAAGGTATGATTGGCCTTTATAAGGCAATTCGCGATTTTCGACCGGACAAACTATCATCATTCAGAGCATTTGCAGAGCTTTGTATTACTCGTCAGATTATTACGGCCATCAAAACCGCAACCAGGCAAAAACATATTCCACTTAATTCTTATGTTTCACTGAACAAACCAATTTACGACGAAGAATCCGACCGTACGCTGTTAGATGTAATTTCCGGTTCCCGGATTACCGACCCAGAAGAACTGATTATCAGCCAGGAAGAGTTCGATGATATAGAAATGAAAATGGGCGAGATATTAAGCTCATTGGAATGGAAAGTATTAATGTTCTATCTTGAAGGCAAAAGCTACCAGGAAATCGCTATAGATTTGGACAGGCATGTCAAATCAATAGATAATGCTTTGCAGCGGGTGAAACGAAAATTGGAACGCTATTTAGATGCTCGTGAAACGGAAAAATAGTATTGTTACATATAAAAATGACGCCTTTAGGCGTCATTTTTTGTTGACAATAGTTGTTCAATTATTTGTGTTGCCTCATCTTCGCAAGCTGCGAATTCTTCGGCAATCTGGAGGTTTATTGCCGCCATTTGCTCGTAGCCGTCTATCATGGCTTGAATGTTTTCAAGATTTTTCATAGTCCACCTCCGCTAACCCCTCTTGGCTGATAACTGTTGGTAGTTCTATTATAACTATTTATTTGTTATTAAGATAGCGGAAAGATTTTACGGAAATTATTGGTTTAAATAAATTCGCGGCAAACGGTTACTGAGTCTGGTGCAGATTTCATAGCTGATCGTTTGGGCATGAGCTCCTACTTCTTCCAGCGTTATTTGCTGATCTCCTTGTTTGCCGATCAAAACTGCTTCTTCGCCGGTTCTGGCTTCAGGAATATGGCTGATATCGGCCATGATGTGGTCCATACAAACACATCCGACCAGTGGCGCGCGTTTTCCGGCTACCAGTATCGAAGCGTTGTTAGCCAGCAATCGCGGTAACCCGTCTGCATAACCGATCGGCATGGTAGCAATGATGCTGTCTTTATTGGCCTGCCAGTGACAACCATAACCGATACAGCTGCCGGCCGGCAGATGACGAATCTGCCAAATATTAGTTTTGAGAGTTAATGCAGGGCACAGCGATAGAAGATGGCTGACATGCACTGACGGATAATTGCCATGAATAATCATTCCCGGACGTACCATATCATAACGGCTTTGAGGTAAGTCTATGGTAGCGGCGCTGTTAGCCATATGGCGAATAGAAAAATGAATATCGTTAGCTGCGCATTGGGCCAAAAAATCATTAAAAATCTTAAATTGACTATCGGCATAGCTTTTATCGGCAGCATCAGCCATTGCAAAATGGCTGAAGATACCTTCTACGTATAATGAAGGCAAATCAAATATCTGTTTGATCTCATCGATTGTTTTTTGAGTAGGCAAGAAGCCTATTCTTCCCATGCCGCTATCGATTTTAATATGTATTGTTGCTCTCCGGCCTTTATTTTCGGCAAATACAGAGAGAGCTTGTGCGCTTTGAAAATCGACAATAGTTTGAATAATGTTATATTGTAAAGTTTCGGCAAATTGGTCGCGTGGGATATAGCCGAGTGTCATAATCGGTGCAATGATACCCGCTTGGCGCAGCTCGATAGCTTCTTCTATAGTGGTTACACCAAGACGGTTGGCACCGGCTTCCAATACTGCGGCTGTAACCGGCAGTGCGCCATGTCCGTAGGCATTGTCTTTAACGATTGCCATGATGGCAACTTTTTCACCGATTAACTTGCGGATACAACTGATATTGTTTCTAATTGCGGCCAAATCTATTTCCGCCCAAGCGTGATGATAAAATCCTTCCATGGGATTCTCCTATAAGTGAATAATTAAATTACTTCGGCATAAGCCAAGGGAATGTTTGCTGCAATATCGCTGGCAGTAATTCCGGCTTCTGAGCTGGCTGTCGCGGCGATATCGCCGGCACGTCCATGTAGCCAGACAGCGCAAGCGGCGGCCGCTGCCGGCGGCAGGCCTTGAGCCAACAAGGAAGCAATCATACCGGATAATACATCACCGCTGCCTGCGGTAGCCATACCGGGGTTGCCGGTGTTATTAATAAACAATCTACCTTCCGGTGTTGCGATCACGGTTCCGGCTCCTTTTAATACAACTATAACATTATATTCTGCTGCAAATTTGCAGGCAGTATCAATTCTGTCTTCTTGTACTTCGGCTGCGCTTATGCCCAGCAAATTAGCCATCTCACCGGGATGTGGAGTAATAACTAAAGGTGCTTTGAAACTTTTAAGCAGATGAAGACTGCCGCAGACGGCAAAGAGTCCGTCGGCATCCAGAACGGTGGGCTTATTAAGATTCTTTAATAAACTGCGGAGTAATGTTATAGTGTCTTCGTTGCGTCCCATACCTGGGCCGATTAAATAACAGTCAGCATCAAACTGGGTGATGTCTTCAGTTGCGGTTGCTGACAATAAGCCGTTGCTGTTTTCGGGCAACGACATTAACATTGACTCCGGCAGCCGAGATGTGAAGGCTGTACGGCAGGAAGAGGGAATAGCTGCTGTTAAAAGACCAGCGCCGGTTTTCATAACGCCGGTAGCAGATAATATAGCAGCCCCGGGTAAATTAGGTGAACCGGCAATTTCCAATACATGACCAAAATCTCCTTTATGGCTTTTGCGGTTGCGGATTGTTAGCCAGCGTTGGCAAAACTCAGCATCAAGTAGCTCTCGACGGCTGCCGAGATTTTCCTCGACTTGTGACGGAAGTGAAATGTCGGCGACAATTAATTTTCCGACATAGGGCTTTGCTTCGGGCATAATCAAACCTAATTTGCAAAAACCAAATGTAACGGTACTGGCAGCTTCAACGGCTGCGCCTAAAGGCATACCGGTCACAGAAGATAATCCTGAAGGAATATCGCAAGCTATTACAGGTGTACGACTTTCGTTAATGATGTTGATTACCGACAATACTGTACCGCTGATTTCATCGCGCAGACCGGTGCCGAAAATTGCATCTATAACAATATCGGAACTCCATAAGGCCATACGCGCAATATTAAGACGGCTTCCTTCGGTAAGCCAGTAACCATTGACGCCCATGTTTTTTAATATTTGCCAATTTAACAAGGCATCACCGCGGAAGATATCCGGATCAGCAAGGAAATACAGACGTACTTCGCAGCCGGCGTTATGTAAATGACGGGCTACAACAAGCCCATCTCCGCCATTGTTGCCACCACCGCAAAATATTACAGCTTTTTTGCCGTCAAGTGTACTCAGCAAATTACGAACCTCGTTTACTACCGCAAGCCCAGCGTTTTCCATCAATATTGCGCTGGGGATACCATAATCATTAATAGCGGCAGTATCTGCCTGCCGCATTTCTTCGGCTGTAACTAATCTCATAAATAGACCTCCTTACTGCTATCCTTCAATACTTCGCTTTTTTGATTATATATCCTCTTTTAGACGCTTTTTTGTTATAAAATTTCATTCTTCCCATAGTAATAATGGTTGACATTTGAGATAGTCAATAGTTGTGTTTAGCAAGCTAATTCCCTGATATTCTCCTTCAAAACCGATTGAGACAGCAGCGTTATGGGTATGACCGTAAATACATAGAGAGACGCCAAATTCATGCATGATTCGGCAAAACTCACTGTCTTGGGTATTTGTAGCCAATGGTGGAAAATGGGTCATCACAACCGGTTCAAGTCCGCTCTTTTTGCCGCTTTCGAGGGATAGTCGTAATCTTAACAACTCACGGGCATAAATTTGGTTGTCATGAGCAGTAAAAGTGTTGCTTTCCGGCAATATCCAGCCGCGGGTGCCACAAATAACACGGCTACCTACGACAATGCTGTCATTTTGCATAGCTTTACAATTAGATGGTAAGCTTTGGCGGACGCGACTAATGCTTTGCCACCAATAATCATGATTGCCTTTAATCATAATAATTTGTCCCGGCAGAGAGCCAAGAAATGCGAAATCGGCAGCAGCTTCTGTCAAAGTCATAGCCCAGGAGATATCTCCTGCTACTAAAACAAAGTCATCAGACGTTACCGAAGCGATCCAGTTTTGATAAAGACGTTTATAACTATCCTGCCAAGCCGCACCAAAAATGTCCATCGGTTTTGAGACAGATACGTTTTCCCAATTATTATTCGGCGGTACCAAAAATGATAAATGTAAATCGGAAATAGCAAAAACCTTCATAAAAACCTCAAAAATAAAATATATAAATAAGTAATATTATATGAGCAATTATGCTAATAGTAAATATCAAAGCAAAATATCTTTTTTGGGTTTTATGATGAAATATTTTACTGCCAAGCAGTCCGCCGATAGCGCCGCCGATGACACCCCAAAGCAGAAGCGTTTTTTCGGCAATGCGGCGGCTCTTTTTTTTAGCTTTAATTTTATCGATCAGCATCAACAAGAAGAGCACAATGTTGACAATTGAATAATATATTACCAATTCGGGTATTTTAATGATAACTCCCGCTTTCAATAGAGTATAAAAGACCATTAAAGGAGGTGGAACTAAAGTGCGAAGATGGAACGGTTTTGATAAATTAATAGTAATCTTAATTATTATAGGTGCAGTTAACTGGGGTTTGATTGGATTTTTCCGTTATGATTTAATAGCCGCCATTTTTGGCGGTCAGTTAGCTGCCTTGAGCAGACTTATTTATGCAATTGTAGGGTTAGCCGGTTTATGGGCCATCAGCCTTTTTTGGCGAAGCAGAGAGCATCTACACGATTAAATTTAAAAAGATGGACAGGCTAATAGCCTGTCCATCTTTTGTATTTGCTATTTAGTCTTTTTTACAATCAACACTTTTTGACCACCGGATATCAGCGCAGCATTGGCTTCATCGGTATCAACGTGCATGTCTAATGCGAATTGAGGATGGACACGGACCATAATATCACAGAAAACAACATGTTTTTTCCCAGGCGTATATACATCTACAAACTCTTGATCGGCAATGTCGAGTCTTTCACCATCGCCGGTATGCATATGAATGTGAGTAGCAGCAAGAATTACGCCTTCCTTAAGCAATACATAACCTTTAGGACCTACAAGTACGCAACCGGGCGATCCTTCAACGTTACCGGAGTTACGTAAAGGT
The DNA here is from genome assembly GCA_002419055.1 of Peptococcaceae bacterium UBA5752. Classification (GTDB taxonomy): domain Bacteria; phylum Bacillota; class Dehalobacteriia; order UBA4068; family UBA4068; genus UBA4068. The sequence continues at coordinate 7,220 of DIFI01000015.1, read as the reverse complement.
GCCTTGATACCCAATTTACGGGCATCTGTTTGCGCTAATTCGATCTGGGTCTGTTTACGGCAAGGCCCAAGAATACGAACTTTTTCCAGTATGCCTTTGGGACCGACGATATTGACCGTCTCATCACAGGCATATTGACCGGGCTGAGTTAAGTCTTTAATCGAAGTCAACTTATGACCTTCACCGAATAGTTTTTCCAAATCTTCTTGTGTTACATGCAGATGACGATTAGAGACATTAATCGGTATCAAATACTTGTTGTCGGGATCATTAAAATTAATAACCGAAAAGTCGATCGCGGGTAATGCTTTATCTGACATAAAGGAAGCCTCCTACTATTAAATTACTGGCTTTTAACCATTGCTATAATAACTTATAATATATTTAATTACAAGTGCTAATTTGACATAATTCGCTAATACCGGATTTTTTTTGTACATTAAAACATAAATAACAATCTTGGGCCACAGCCTTTGCCGGTTTTCCCGGTGATATTCGCCAATTATGAACAAAGAAAAAACAATTATTTTTATCTTGCGGATGCTTTAAAACAGCGGGTAATGGCTGTCCATCTCCATAAGCCAGCCAATCCAGCCGCAGCAGATCAAAAAATAATCGTTTATCAACAGGTAATAGCAGTTGTGCTAATAATTCTGCCTTACGGGGCAGAGCAAGGCTACCTACTGTAACCTTTAGTTTGGCATCAGCCAGATCCAAATAAAATTTCAGAGTACCTCCCTGCCAGAGCTTGGCTGCATAATGGAGCGTTTGCCGAAAATGGCCGTTGTTATAGAAAGCATTAAGCACCTGTTCTGCCTGATTCAGCCGAAACAGATATGAGGCGGGCATCGTAGGAGTGGCTAGTACCTTGTAGGGAGGGGAAGTGGAGTAGATGATACCTTGCTGATCGGCGGTTGAAGAGAGTATTGAGCCAGGCAAAACTTTCAGAAATCCCAGTTGTAAATAGTTAGGGGACATTTGGTGTATCTCCTCAAAGGCTTTGGCAAAGCTACTCGGCGTCTCTTGTGGAAGTCCGGCGATTAAATCAAGGTGAAGATGAATATTATCGGCAGCAATTATTTGCATTAATGCTTCTTTAGCTTTATTCCAGTTGCCACTACGATGTATAGCCGTCAATACATTACTGTTTAACGATTGTACTCCGGCCTCAAGTCGAAAGTAATCAAGAGGAGCCTGGACCAGTAAAGATATGATCTCCGGCGTTAAGGCATAGGGCGATATTTCGAAATGCCAACTCAATCCAGGCCGGTATAATTCTAATAAAGCAGAGATGATTTTGACAGTGCGCTCGGTAGAAGCATTAAACGTGCGGTCAACGAATTTAATTTGCCCACCGTATTGAGATAGTATTTGCAGTTCCGGCAATACTTTGTTAAGAGGTCTTTCCCGCAATGGTTCGGTGGCGGACGCACAGAATACGCAGCCGTAAGGACATCCGCGACTGCTTTCGTAATATATTATTTTTTTCTCGGCTGCCAGGGACTTAAGATCATCTTCGCCATAGGCAAACGGCTGGGCAGCAAAATCAACACGCGGTGTTGGCTTAAAATTCTCTTGTTGACGGAACATTATACCTTCAAGTTGCGCGTGTTTTCTATTGATCAAATCTGACGCTAATTGGGGCCAAGTGTTTTCTCCTTCGCCGACAATTATGGCATAGAGCTGTGGCAACTGTGCCATTAATATAGTTGCCCGTGCTGAGGCTTCCGGGCCGCCGAGTATTATTTTACAATCAGGCAATAATAAGGCAATATCTTTAATTAGTTTGATCGTATATTCTATATTCCAGATATAAGTCGATAAGCTGATGATTTCCGGCTGGTGGCGATAGATATCGTTAAGCACATCGGAAATGGGCATGTTAATAGAGTATTCACATAACTCCAATTGCAACTGTGAATCTTTTAACGCTTGCTTAAGATAATAAAGCGCAGGATTACTGTGAATATATTGGCTGTTGATGGCGACTAACATCAGTTTCATAGGCATATCCCTAAATCTTAGATTTTTTCATCAGTTATTCGTGTCAAAAGTTAATTATACCTGCATTGCATATGTAGTTTGGTTATGATATAATAAACGTCAATTGATAAAAGGGAGGACATGTAGTTGCTAACAGTCAAGACACCAGAGGAAACGCAGAAACTGATAGTTGATGCATTTGCCAATATACGCACCGACATCGAAGAAATACCGTTAGCAGATGCATGGGGAAGGGTCTTGGCAAAACCGCAGGTAGCGCAGGAATATATACCTGGGTTTAACCGTTCAACAGTTGATGGTTATGCGGTAAAAGCTGCCGACACCTTTGGATGCTCTCTAAGTACTCCGGCAATGCTGCGTTTTGTTGGCGAAGTTGAGATGGGAAAGGCTGTGGGCTTAACCGTTGCTGTCGGCGAATGTGCTTATGTGCCAACAGGCGGCGAACTACCGGCCGGCGCAGATGCCATGGTGATGTTGGAATATGCCGAGGATTTTCAAGACGGCTGTATCTATATAAACAAACCGGCCGCGCCCGGTCTTAATATTATATTTAAGGGTGATGACTCTTACCCGGGCAGGGAATTATATGCGGCAGGGACTAAGCTTACAGCTACGGCAATGGGAGCATTGGCCGCGATTGGTTCTGCGATGGTCCCGGTTTTTCGTCGCCCAAGAGTAGGGATTATTTCAACAGGTGACGAATTAATAACAATAGAAAAAGCACCTGTTTTTTCTCAGATCAGAGACAGCAATAGTTTTGCTTTGGCCGGTGGTATTGAAGCCGCCGGAGGCAATGCTGTTTGTTATGACATAGTTAAAGATAATTTTGATACTCTGCTCGCTGTCGTACAAGAGGCAATTACCGACTGTGATATGCTGTTGATTTCCGGCGGTAGCTCCGTCGGTTATCGAGATGCTACACTTAAAGTAATTGAGGCGCTTGAAGATTCTCAACTATTGTTACATGGAATTGCGATTAAACCAGGTAAGCCGACTATATTGGCTTCTGTTGGCGGTAAACCGGTATTTGGCTTACCTGGGCACCCTGTTTCGTCGTATTTTATTTTTAGTATTTTTGCTGTTCCTTTAATTGGTACGATGATGGGTTATACTGCGCCGTCGTATGGAGTTATGGCGCATTTAAGCGAAGCAGTACCCTCAAACCATGGCCGTGAAGAATATGTAGCGGTCTATTTAAGCAGGCAAAACGGGGTTTGGACTGCCCAGCCGGTTCGGGGAAAATCAGGTTTAATTACTACCTTAACTAAGGCTAACGGCTATGTTTGTATTCCGCGGAATTGTGAAGGCCGTGCTGCCGGTGATGAAGTTAAAGTGTTTTTATTTTAACAATGTAGGTGACGATATGGATTATAAGTATTTAAGTAATCTACCCTTGGACCAGGCTATTGGTGATTATATTACTAATTTGGTTAATTCCGGATTCGTTGCCCAAAAGGAACTGGTTGCGGTAGCCCAGGCCTGCGGACGAATCCTTTATGGTGCGGTTTATGCGAATATTTGCGCTCCCCATTATAATGCAGCCGCTATGGATGGTATAGCTCTTGATGCCGCAATTACTTTCGGCGCTACAGAAACAACGCCGGTGATTTTAGATGATGACCAATATTGGGTAGTAGATACCGGTGATCCTCTTACGTCGGGGTGCGATGCGGTGGTAATGGTTGAAGATGTAGTGTGCGTCGAAGATGGGGTCAAGCTTTTTACCGCTGCTGCACCATGGCAGCATATCCGGCAAATTGGCGAAGACATTTGTGCCGGTGACATGATATTACCAGCTTATGCTACCGTTACACCTTCGGCTATCGGTGCCATGTTAGCAGGCGGTGTCATGGAAATAGAAGTTATTAAAAAACCTATTGTTGGTATTATTCCTACCGGTGATGAAATTATTTCTCCTTGTACAAATCCAGGATCTGGTGATATTATCGAGTTTAATTCATCGATTTTTTCTGCAATGTTAAAAGAGTGGAGTGCAGAGGCAAAAGTATATCCGATAGTAAAAGATAAGCTTGATTTGATAACTAACAGTGTTCGTCAAGCTGCAGATGAGTGCGATATAGTGTTGCTTAATGCCGGTTCCTCCGCAGGACGCGAGGACTATAGTTCACAAGCGATTGCTACAGTTGGCGAATTGCTTTATCATGGTTTGGCGATCAAACCCGGTAAACCGGCAGTATTAGGAAAAGCCAAAACAGTGCCGCTGATTGGCGTTCCCGGTTACCCCGTGTCGGGAATAATTATTTTAGATCAAATAGTAAAACCCTTGTTAGAAACTTATTTCCACCGGCGGGATGATGTTGTTGAAACAGTAGACGCGGTTTTAGGTAAACGACTGACCACTTCTCTAAAATACAGAGAGTTCATACGTACGCGGCTGGGTTATGTAAACGGTAAAATGGTTGCGACACCGCTAAATAGAGGTGCTGGCGTGGTCAGTTCCTTTGTTAAAGCTGATGGCATTATCGATGTACCGCAGAATTGTGAAGGTTATGAGGCCGGCGAGAGTGTTAAAGTATCTTTGCTGCGACCATTATCAGATATCGAGCGAACAATCGTTATTACCGGCAGTCACGATCCGTTGATAGATGAATTAGCTAATCTTTTGGTAGAGGCTGACAGAAACGCCGGTATTGCTTCTTCCCATGTCGGTAGTATGGGCGGCTTGATGGCGGTTAAACGCGGTGAAGCTCATTTATGCGGTACTCATCTGCTTGATGAAGCAAGCGGTCAATATAATATTCCGTATGTACAAAAACAGTTTCCGGGCGGCAGAGTAATTTTGGTTGAATGTGTCTACCGCCAGCAAGGTTTAATGGTTTCTAAGGGCAATCCCCACCGGATCCATGATCTAAGTGATGTGGCGAGACTCAAACTTGATTTTGTAAACCGCCAAAAAGGGGCCGGTACCCGTATCCTTACCGATTATTTGATGAAACAACAGGGAATTGCGGTTGACGATTTGCGTGGTTATCAACGGGAAGAATTTACTCACACCGGCGTGGCAGCACAGATAGCTGGCCAAACTGCTGATGCTGGCATGGGCATTTATTCCGCCGCCAAAATATACGATTTAGATTTTATACCAGTATGTGAAGAACAATATGATTTTTTAATCTCCGCTGAATCTTTAGAATTGCAGACAGTGCAAAAGATGATAAGAGTATTATCCGATCAATCTTTCAAAAAACGCCTGTTAGAATTAGGTGGCTATCGTATAGAAAATCCTGGCCGGATTCGTTGTCGTTTTTAAAGACATTGAATATAGATATATTAGAGTAGTACTCATAAAAATAGGGGAGAAGCTTATGGGTAAAATTAAATTTGTAACCGACTCAGCATCAGATATACCGCCAGAGCTTGCACAGGAACTGGATATAGATATTATACCTTTTTCAATTGAGATTGACGGTGTTATTTATAAAGAGAACGTGGATTTTACTCCGCGAGAGTTTTATAAATTGATGGAAAAAGCCAAATCGATACCGACAACGGCGCAAATTCCAACTAGTAACTATCTGCAGGTTTTTGAGCGTTATTATCAAAAAGGCTATGATTTGTTAATGCTGGTTTCATTGGCTTCGACTGCATCATCAACATATGAACGAGCTGTAGAGGCCAGGGAGATATTTTACGACCGGCATCCTGAGGCATTAAAAGATTATGATATTCGGGTTATCGATTCCAAAAGTTTTTCAATAGCTTATGGTATTCCGGTCATGGAATCGGCTCGGATGCATCGTAATGGTGCAACTGTAAATGATATATTATTTTTTCTGGATGATTGGTTTAACAGCTTTGAGTGTTATTTTACAGCATTTTCTTTTAAATATATAAAACAATCAGGGCGAATTAGCGCCGGTAGAGCATTAGTGGGCGAATTGATCAGTATCAGACCAATATTAAGTATCATTGACGGTGCCTTCAATGTAATTAAAAAAGTACATGGAGATAACGCAGTACTGAAAACCTTTTCTTCTTTGGCCGCGCATCGGATTAGAGAAGGGTCGGTTTATGGTATTTTGGCAGGAACCTATCAGGGGATTAGCGAAAAGTTGGAAAAATTATTGACGGCTCAATTTGGCAGGAAACCGTTTGGAGTTTTTAATGTTGGTTCGGCAATAGCCATCAATAGCGGACCGGATATGTTGGGCTTCGGTTTTCTTGGCGAATATAGACGTTCTAAAAGGTGTCCGGAGGAGCTGGGCAAGTATCAAAAGTAGGTCGCAGAATGCAAATGGTCTGATAGATTGATAGGGCATTGCGATGAATGAAAAAACAAAAGATACCCAAATATATAGCACAAGAATCTGGGAGGTTGATTTTCTCAGAGGCTTGTGCGTTTTTTTAATGATATTTGATCATATGATGTTTGATTTGGCTTTTGTATTTCGCAGCGTTTGGTTTACAGATGGTGGCAACAGTATATTATATTCTTTATGTAATTTTGCACGATTCAGCTATTTTGCTTGGGACTTGCGTGGAATAGTGTGGTATGCAGTTGTCTTGGGCTTTATAATTTTGTGCGGTATCAGCTGTTCTTTTAGCCGTTCAAATTTTAAGCGTGGCTTGAAGCTGGCGGCGGTAGCGGCTTTGCTATCTATTGTGACTTGGGGCATTGACCGTGTGCTTGGACAAGGTAATCAATTTATCATTCGTTTCGGTATTCTCCATATGTTAGCCGCAGCTATTCTTCTATATTGGCTACTGAGCCGCTATGAAAAAAAATGGTTATTGACCAACGGCATATTGTTTATTGTTCTTGGCATTATCTTTACTATTAATCCGCCAACTGTAAATAATAACCTATTGGCTTTTATTGGCCCGCATAACCAATACTTTTACTCTGCCGATTATTTTCCGCTGTTGCCGTGGGTTGGATATTTTTTGGTTGGTACAGTATTAGGCCCTTGGATCTATCATAAAAAGCGCAGCCTGTTTGGCCGGACAAGTGTAAATATGGCAGAGCGTCCACTATTATTTGCCGGCCGGCATGCGTTAGTCTTCTATGTTTTACATCAACCGGCTGTTTATTTTATTTTGCTATTGATAGGCTTAATATTTGTTAGATAATAAAAAAATACCCTTATTGTAGTGTGTCAAGGAAAACGGACAACTTAAAAACAGACCTTTAACTGACTCCGATATTCAATCGGAGTCAGTTTGTTTAACCCATACTGGGGCCGCTCATAATTGTA
>DIFI01000017.1:246246-246492 GCA_002419055.1 Peptococcaceae bacterium UBA5752 | reverse complement strand
AGCTGAGCAAGGCGGAAAAAGCCGAAGCCAAAGCTGCGATAGATATATTGAAGAGTAAATACGGTAACGCCTATGCGGCGAACGACCGCGAGGCACTGGCGATGCTGCTGGAAAACAAGAGCAGCACGGGCGGCGCGGTGATGGCAGGTGTACTTGACAGCCTTCCCCTTGGGGAAGCGGTGATGAATAGGTACATTGAGTCTGTGGGGCAATACGACGATTACATGAATAGCCAGTATGACGATG